>JAAYYU010000391.1 GCA_012515235.1 Candidatus Anammoximicrobium sp. | reverse complement strand
TACACGTCGGGCTCGACCAGCAGCAGCGGTTCGTCGAGCGGGAGTTCGTATGCGGAGACGGTGAATTATCCGGGGTACTACTGGGGCGCGTACCTGGGAGGCGGGTACTTTTACCAGGGCGGCGGAGCGGTGGGCGGAGGCGGCTCGCCGGGCGGCGGGGGAGCCAGCCGGGGGAGCATGCCGACGTTAGGCACGCCGGGCAACGGCAGCGGCCCGGTGGAAGGCCAGCGGCCCAGCGCCGGGGGCGGTCCGGGCGGTGGCAGCGTGCCCAGCCCGGTCGCGATCCCGAACCTGGGCGGCGGTCCGGGAGGCGGAGGCGGCCCTTCGCCGCGCAGCCTGTACGGAGCCGAGTCCTTGGGTGGCGCGGGCGCGGTGGCCGGTTACGGCGGGACGGAATCGCTGGCCAGCTACTTCGGCGTGCGCTACAGCGAGACGGGCGGCGGGACTGCGGGCGGCAGTAGCGGCAGCGATGGCGGCGGGTACGTGCCCAACTACCTGCCCACGGGCGGCGAGCAGGACGGCGGGCAAACTCTCTCGCCTACGCTCAACCGCAACGCGGCCGCGGCCGAGGGCAGCACCGATCAACCCGCCGCCAGTGGCAGCGGCGGTGCAAGCAGCAGTGGAGGCAGTCCCGCGGCTCCCTCACAGCCTGCCAGCAACCCCCAAGGCCCGGTCTCCGGCCAGCAGCCGGCGCAAGGGGCTCACGCTCCGAGCCCAACACCGCCCAGCGGGAGTCCGCCCGGAGCATCTACGCCTTCGAGCGAAGATGCTCAACCCGATCACTATAACGCCTGTTTCGCCGCTGGCACGCCCGTGCTCCTGGCAGACGGCCGTTGCAAGCCGATTGAAGAGATCCAACAGGGTGACTTGATCCTGTCAGCCAGCGAACACGGCCCGGAGGGTCCAACGGAGCCCAAGTCGGTCCTTGAGGTCTACTACAATCGACCTAACCACCTGATCAGTTTGCACTTAGGCGATGCGGTCGTCCGTGTGACACTCAATCACCCGATTTACGTGCGCAGCCGAGGCTGGGTGCCGGCGGCCCGACTTCGCGTCGGTGACGAACTCCGCGGCCAAGACGGCCGATGGCTCGCCGTGACCGACCTCTTCGACAATGGTGACATTGAGCCCGTCTTCAACTTGCGAGTGGCAGAGTTCCGGACGTACTTCGTCGGATGCGAGCAGAGCTCGTTTGTGCTCGTCCATAACCAGAGCGAGGAAGACGTTCAGGATATACTCAAAGCGCTTGGGGGCGGCAAGAAGGAACAAGCTGAGAAAGAAAAGAATCGATTCGGTGGTCTTGGAAATCGGACTTGGACGGATGGCACGGGGAAATTCAAGACCGAAGCAGAACTGATTGGGATTGACGGTAACAATATCCGGCTTAGAAAACCCGACGGCACAGTAGTTCCTGTTCCGATTGATAAACTGAGTGAGTCTGATCAGCAGCTAATACGAGGGCTCAAGGCTATGCCGTCGAACGTGGTGCTCGACGGACCGCCAAATTGGAAAGAAAAGGTAATACGCGATTTTGCCCGCCTAAGTGAAACCAAGAAAGGCAAGGAACTGCTGGAGAGTATCAAGAAGATTGGGGAAGGCGATCCGACGATAGGTGGCTTAGCTGGTTTACCTGAGAACACGACACCCATCACGATTGTGCCGCGCGCCGGTGGGGACAACAAGACGACCGTCGTTCTCGGCCCAGGTGGTAAGGCCAAGAGCGTGACTATTAAATACAACCCCGACGACACACAAGGTGATCAAGTCGAGGGGGGCAGCCGGGAACGACCTCCATTCGTCGGACTCGGTAAAGAGCTTTTCACCGCCGCACGTGCGTTGAGGGGCGAGTTTCAGCCTATAAGGGGTGGCGGACCATTGGGAATAAACTTGGCAGAGGAACGATGGAGCCGCCAGTGGGAGAACGAGCTGCGCGCTGAACTTGGGCTTCGACGAGCCGAAATGCCATGAACCGGTGCCTGTCTTGAATCGGCACGGAGGCAAAAACGATTCGCGCCGCTGAACATTTCGATGCCAGATCCCGCGTCTTGGAACGTTGACATGATAAGACTGTGGAACCAGCCGACCCAGTGGACACGTGCCCTGCGCGTCTTCGTCCGTAACAGTTGCATCCGGAAGCGATCTACGATCTCCCTTCTGCCGATGGCCATGCTTCTCCTCCTTAGCAGCCCCAATGTTTATGGCCAACGCGTCTTTCAAATTGCCTTGCCGGACAATTATCTGCGACTGAAAGATGGTGGATTTAACCCGTACAAAGGCCCCAAGCCGCTCGTCGTCTTTCTGCAGACCGAACCACGCCGACTTGTGTTGGGATCGGAAACTCCGCGACTTGTCTTGTATGAGAATGGAAATTTGATTCTTAATAGACGTACCCACAACGGATCTGTGTACCGCGTCAAGAAGCTCTCCTGCACAGAGCTCCAGGAGTTTCTCATACGAGTCTCACCGATCAGCAAAGTGAAGGGCATTAAGGCTTTCTACAACATCGCTCCCAACACGACGAATCAGCCCCGATCATGCTTCTACTTCCGTCTGAACGAGGCCGAGATTATTACCCAGGTCTACGGGCTGACACTGCCTGGAACTGATCTGGATACCTTCACTCGCGTTCCGGGCGAGAACGATCCGGATGAACTGCCGCCACAACTTCTCGAAGTCCATAAGTTTCTTGGGGGACTTGATGTGCAGGGAACTACTGAATGGACGCCGGACTACATCGAGGTGATGCTCTGGCCTTGGGGCAAAAACGCGCCGAAGGAAGGTGTTGCATGGCCCAATCGCTGGCCCGACTTGAGGTCTGAGAGGGCACTAAGAGGATGCGACCTCCTGGCGCAGGCAGAGTTCTACTCCGTGTTTCTCGACGCAAGAGTGTTTCCCCAAGTCGACGCGGTCCTAAAGCTTGATGTGGACGCCGTAGACTTAGATGGAAGAAGATGGATGTTCGACTTTCGTTATGCTTACCCGTCAGAGCCGACTTGGCGCAAACCATTCAACCAGCCACTGATAGACGCGTTCTTGAAAGACGAGCAGCAGCCGTCGAATACCGAAAGTCAATGAGTCGTTTCATGCCTCCATCGCCGACGTCTAACACGTTGCCGGTGTAGCGGGTTGCGTGCTCACAGCTCACAACTAGTGCCTGGCAGAATTGCAGGAACAGGAACACGGATCCTTGAGGTGCCAATTACAGTTCGGTTATGATTAGTGGGGTCCCGAAGACGCTGCCCCCGGCTGAGTCACCGCCAACATAATCGACCGCAGCCCGACGCCGCGAGGTGTGAACCACTGAGGAGGCTAGTCACCATGATCGCAATTCCGCCACTCGCCCGATCGGCTTATTCGATCGTGTCTGTTATTCTTGTCGCATTGGCGTATCGAGCGGCACACGGGCAGCCAGGCAGCAGCGAATCGTCCGGCAGTCCTCCTCCGCCCCACATCGTTGTCAGTGAGGCATATATTCGGTTTGTGGACCGGGTGACGCTTGCTTTTCAGCGCCCCGGCGTGATCGCGCATCTGCCCATCCGCGAAGGCGACACGGTCACTGCCGATGCTCTGGTCGCCAAACTGAACGACGCCGTGGCGCGAGCAGATCTGGAGATCGCCAAAGCCGAAGCGGCCACCGACATCCAGGTGCGCGTGGCGCAGAAAGAGGCGGAGACGGCCCAGGCGGAGTACCAAGCCGTGCTGAATGCGAACAAGTTGACTCCGGGCACGTTTCCCGAACCCGACGTGCTCCGGCTGCGCCTGGAGGCTCAGCGGACGGAACTGCTGGTCGAACTGAAAGAACACGAGTACCGGATCGCCCAACTAACCCGTGATCAGGCGGAGGCTGAACTGACCACGTACGCGGTTCACGCTCCCTTTGCCGCCCTGGTGACTAGGACGCTCAAATCGGCAGGCGAGGCTGTCACGCAGGGCGAAGCGGTGGCGGAACTGGTCAGCACCCGTCGTGTTCGCGTGGACGGCTATATCGACCTCGCCGATGCCTGGCGAGTGCGTCCGGGCGATCGTGTGGAGGTGCGGATCGCTGCCGAGCAGGGACTTTCTCTGGCCCGGCAACCGATTTCCGGCAAGTTGCGGTTCGTGGACGTCAGCGTGCAGACCCTGCGTTCCGTGATCCGGGTGTGGGCGGAAGTCGACAACGAGGACGGCAGCCTGCGGGACGGTTTGACTGCGGAGATGACCATCTTTCCAAAGAGCCAACCGAAGCCCGGCGCCTCGCACGTGGGCCAAGATCCCGGCCCGGCGGCAGCGGTTTCGGCAAGCGGCATGTAGAACCATGCCGCCGATGAGAGGGCTCCTGATGACTTCGGAATCGGCGGGATTCCGCGCTATTTCCAAACGATCCGTCCCGTTGATCGCGCGGCGAGACCTCGTAACGACATCCCTCTTCTTCCGAGGAGTCCGGTTCCGCGCCGTCAAAGACCCGATCGGCCTGAAGTACTTCCACCTGCAGCCTGAGCAGTACTTGGTGCTCGATCTGCTAGATGGGCACCGGAGTCTGGAAGACATTCGCGACGAAGTCCAACGCGAGTTCCCGACGATTCCTGTATCCCTGACCGATGTGCAATCCCTGACGACCGACTTGCACCAAAAAGGGCTGGCCCTGGGCACTC
>JAAYYU010000390.1 GCA_012515235.1 Candidatus Anammoximicrobium sp. | reverse complement strand
TCTCTTGCTCGATGCGCTTCACCCAGCAGTCCAGGAAATCGTGCTTCGAGTTCGGATCGCAGCCCGGATCGACGAACGACTCGTCGTCGCACTTCTTGGCCTGAATCAAGATCGGCACGACCAGCGCAATTTCCAGCCGCGCCACCGGAATCTGATGCGAGTCGCAGAGCTCTTCGGACGCCAGCGGTTCGAGATTGGCCATGAGAGCGGTTGCCTTTCGTCAGCGGTTCAGCCGCGGAATACGGGTCATGTGCGAGTTGAGGGGAGTCAGCACTTGGTTCACTTCGCCCTCCTGATCGCCTTTCTTCTCTTTGCCATGCGCATCCTGACGGTTCTGGACAAACCACTCGTAGATCTTGTCTTCCGGCCCGCGTCCGGGCGGATAATCGACCTCGGCGTCGCCGTCAGGCTGACCGCCGACCAGCATCAGAATCTGGTGTTGTTCGGGGATCTTGGCCTGGAACCGCCGGGCCAGATCCACGACCCCGCCGGGACAGGCATCGTCAGAGCCGTCGTCGGCGCTGCGGAACTCGGCGGCAGCGGCCTGCCAGCCGGCGTAGTCGCGGATCGTCGGGGGGATTGCGTCCAGTTCGTTCCTGCTGCCCACGGTGTGCGCAAATCGTTTCGCCCGGCCCAGCAGGATTGGCTCCCGTCGATAGCGAGCCTGACGGTCCACGTAGGCGATGGCGATGGACGTCAGGGTCACCGCGCCCAAGCCCAGCGGTTTCGCGAAGCCGCAACGATGGACGAAGTTGTCGCTGGGGTGCAGGCAGTAGCACAGCAACTCCAGCTCGTCCGCCGTCAAGTTCTCAAAGTCGATGTGGAACCAGAAACTCGTTTGCCGCTTGAGTGGACGCACAAAGCACTTCTGGTTCAATTCCTGGCCGTCGAAGCTTGTTTGCCAGTGAGCGACTGCATCCTCGTCCCACGTTTGCCGGTGCACGAGATAGTACTTCGTTCCCTGAATCTGGACGGCGCCGCTGTTGATGAAATCGGGGCGGATCTTCTTGCTCCCCGGCGCAGCCGTATCCACCAGGTAGAACTCGGGGCAAGGCGGCTTGGGCGAAGCCAGAATCTTCAAAGGGAAATACTGCCGGACGGCTGCCGACACACCGCGCTGCGCCGCGGTGTTCTTCAACTGCGCCCCGTCGTTCGCCCCCGGCGAACTGTCTTCCAACATCACGGTGGACAGCCCATCGGAAATCCGCACGCGGCCTTTGTACGCGGGCAGCGGCGGTTCGCTGTCCTTGGCGTCGTCCTGCTCGCGGGACACGTCGTCCACCCAGCCGAACAGCTTTTCGGCCAGCGTGACGATCTGGCGCTGGGCGTTCATGGGCCGCCGCTCGGGGCTGTCCAGCAAGTCCGGCTTGCCCGTCTCCGGGTTCCACATCCACCGTACGCCCTCGCGCCAGATGCCGGAAATGGACACCGATTCCACTTCCGTCGCCGAGGCGGGACGGAAGTAGACCAAATCGCCTTGCTGCAGTCCCGGATTCCCCGGCTGTTCGCCTTTCTTGCGCGGCAGCTTGAACGGCGCTTGGCCGACCAACTCCGTACAGGAGAACTTGTCTTTGCCGCCCGGAGCACTGGAGAACTTGTCCGCGACGATGGCGTCGAAGCGCGCACAGGCCGCTTCGGCGGGAACGAGCAGCGCCGGGTTCACCCGGTCGAAAGCAAATCGGCCGCTCGCATGCCACTGGTCGGGAATGCGGATGAACAGCGCAAAGTCGGACGACTTGTGGCCCGGCTCGCGTTTGTCCTGCAAGTAACGCACGATCCCGCAGTATTGTCTCCTGGCCGGATCGAGAGACTCGACTTGGGGAAAGTGGCGATCATCGTCGGCATGCCGATAGGGGCGCAACACTCCGTGGCGATTGACGATTTTTTTCGGGGTTTGCTTCTGCGCCGGTTGCCCACCGTGCCATCTGATTTCATCGTAGCTTGCCGCGGGAACCGCGGCGACGGCAAAGCCGCGATGGAAACAAAAGGCACGATTGGCAGGGGATCGCTGGAGGTAGATCGGCGTCAAGTCGGCGGGGAGTCCCAGGCGGATGCGTGCCGCCCGAAACGCCTCCCAGACCGCATTGTCGGTTCCGTCGGTGGGCACGTACTGGTTCCTCTCGAACCGGAACGTGGGAAACGTCAACGGCAGGATCTTGCGGTTGCCCTTCTGGCCGAACACCATGCCCAGCGCCGATTTTGCCTGTTTCATGGAACTGCGGAGCGACAGAACCCGGTTGTTCAGCACGCGCAGGGCGGAACCGCTGGCGACCTCGGCCACGGTGCTAAGCATGCCTTTCAGCGTCGTTCCGGCGATCGCCGCCAAGCCGTTGATGCTGAAGTTGTCGATGCGCGCGGTCGTGGTACCGTCGTCCAGCGTGACAGGTTGATGTTCGTTGCCGAACACGCAGGGACTGCGTGTGGTCAAGCGGCAGAGGATGCGGCCGCTGTAGCAACCGGACGGGTCCGCGCCGGGCGTGCCGGATTCGTAGCGGTCGTGCAACAGGTGCGGCAAGGCCGGGATGTAGGACGCGCCGGGCTCCGGGTTGCCCGCCAGCGACTGCTGGACGTCCGCCACGGAGGACGGTGCCACGGGCTTGGCCGGCGGCACGAAATGAAACGGATTGAGGAACGTGTCCTTCGTCATGCGTTTGCTCCGGAGGTTCGTAGTGCCGCCTTCAGGCGGTTAACTGCTTGGAACGCCACCTTCCAGTTCCGTCGTTTGGGGTCAGGCTTACAGAATTCAATTTTGGCCGCTGCTTGTCCAGCCATGTGGAACGACCCTGCTCGGCCAAAATTGAATTCTGTAAGCCTGACCCCTCGTCTCGCGAACGTGCCGTCAGGAACGGCAGCACAGCGCTTCCATTTTCCGGTTGTTGCAAGTGCCGCTCTCAGGCGGTTGGAACCAGCTAAAGCCGGCACTACGAGCGTTGGCTGGCGGGCCCTGGCCCGGTCAGGTCCTCGCGTACCGCCGCGAGGAAGACCTCGACCAAACGGTTGGCCTGCTCAATCCGCTCATCCGCGCCCTCCGCGTCCAGCGTCTCGCGGACGCCGTTGAGCCACTTGGTCAAGTCGCGCGTGCCCGTGTATTGCTGCACCTGCCGCGCGAGTTCCGGCAGTCGCTCCAGTCCGGCGACCGCCAGCGAGAGCAGCCG
>JAAYYU010000389.1 GCA_012515235.1 Candidatus Anammoximicrobium sp. | reverse complement strand
GGGGCGGACGGGGCCAGTGGGACGGCGGCCGAACGCCGGGATGCTGGCCGTAGCGTTCGTCTGGGGCCTCTGGACGTCCTTGGCGGGCTGCTCCGGGAGCGGCGCGAGCGGCACCGTCGTGATCCGGGTCGAAGGCTCGGATACGATGGTCAACGTCGCTCAGGCTTGGGCGGAAACCTATAACTTGAAACATCCGGAGATCAGCGTCCAGGTCCTCGGCGGCGGCTCCGGCGTGGGCCTCGCCAGCTTGATCGACGGCAATTGCGACATGGCCAACAGCAGCCGCACCATCAAGCCGGACGAAATCCAGAAGGTCGAGGCAGCGCGCGGCGCCAAGCCTCGGGAGTTCGTCGTGGGCTACGATGCGCTGGCCATTTACGTCCACCCGGCCAACCCCGCCGAGACGGTTTCGCTGGATCAACTCGCCGAGATCTACGGCTGGGACGGGACGCTTACCCGCTGGTCGCAAGTCGATGCGCAGCATCGCCGCGACAATCGCGACACCATTGTCCGCGTCAGCCGCCAGGCCGGCTGCGGGACGCACGCCTATTTTCGCGAAGCCGTGCTGGGCAAAAAACGAGATTTCAAGCTGGGCTCCGTGGACCAGAGCGGCTCCAAGGCCGTGGTCGCGCTGGTGTCCAAGACGCCCAACGCGATCGGTTACAGCGGCATGGGCTATCAGACCCCCGAGGTCAAGATGCTGAAGGTCGCCCCGCGTGCGGGGGAGCCGGCCGTGGCGCCGACGCCCGGCAACGCCAAGAACGGTTCCTATCCGATCACGCGTCCCCTGCTGATCTACACGGCGGGGGAACCGGCGGGCCCGATGAAAGATTACCTGGACTGGATCCTCTCGGCAGAAGGCCAAACCGTGGTGCGGGAGCTGGGCTACGTGTCCCTGGACGAACATGAATGACTCAACGTCCCGCCCCCGTTCCCCCGCGGCCGGCCCGCGCCGCCGGGCGCGGCTGGTGGATGCGGTTCTGGCGCTGACCGAGCCCCTGGTCGAGTGGACGATCCGGCTCTGTGGCTGGAGTGCGATCCTGTTCGTGGCCGCCATCTTCTTCTTCGTGTTTCGGGAAGCCGCGCCGGTGCTGGTCGGCGAGCTGAATCTGAGGGAGTTTTTCACCAGCCAGAACTGGATTCCGTCCTCGGAGGTCCGTCCCCAGTACGGCATTCTGGCGCTGTTGCTGGGCACCCTGTCGGTGACGGGGCTGGCCATGCTGCTGGCGGTGCCGCTGGGCCTGGGGGCGGCCGTCTACGTCTCCGAGTTCTGCAGCGGCCGGGTGCGGGAAATCCTCAAGGTGGTGATCGAGCTGTTGGCGGCCATTCCCTCGATCGTGTGGGGCTTCGTGGGATACATGGTGATCGGTCCGGTCATCATTCAGGTGACGGGAGCGGACGTGGGCATCAACCTGCTGAACGGCGGCATCATCCTGGCGTTGATGAGCGTCCCCGTGATCGTGTCCGTGGGCGAGGACGCGTTGAAGGCCGTCCCCGACTCGTACCGGGAAGCGGCCCTGGCGCTGGGCGCCAGTCGCTGGGAAATCGTCCACCGGGTTCTCTTTCCGGCGGCCAAGAACGGGCTGCTGGCGGCCGTGTTGCTGGGCGTCGGCCGGGCCGTCGGCGAGACGATGGCCGTGTTGATGGCTACCGGGCACGCCGTGCAGATCCCGACCAGTTTGTTGGATCCCATTCGCACGTTGACCGCGACGGTGGCGGCGGAGTTGGGGGAAGTGGTCGCCGGCGGGACGCACTACCGCGTGCTGTTTGTGATTGGGTTAGCGCTGTTTGCCGTGTCGTTCGTGGTGAACCTGACGGCGGATCTGGCAGTCAAGGGAATTCGCAATGACAAGCGTGGCTGAGACCGGCTGGGGCGAGCCCCTTTCCGATCGGGACGTCTTCTCCCCCTCTCCGCTGGAACGGCGGAAGAAGGTCAAGGAGACCGTGGCCCAGTACGTCTTCCTGGCGATGACGCTCAGCCTGGTGATTCCGGTGTTTGCCATCCTGGGCTATATCCTCGTCCACGCCTGGCCTGTGCTGACGCCGCGTTTCATCTGGGAAAACCCGCGGGATTTCATGACTGCCGGCGGCCTCTGGGCGCCGCTGGTCGGGACGTTTTTCCTGGTCCTGATCTCGCTGCTGGTGGCGGCCCCGGTGGGCATTCTGGCCGGCGTCTACCTGAACGAATACGCCGGCGACAACTGGCTGACGCGGATCGTCAATCTAGCGGTGGTCAACCTGGCCGGCGTGCCCAGCATCGTCCATGCGCTGTTCGGCGTAGGCGCCTTTGTGCTGTTTGCCGGCCTGGGCCGCTCGCTGCTGGCGGCCTCCTGCACCCTGGCCGTGATGACTTTGCCCGTGATCGTCACCAGCACCCGCGAGGCTTTGGCCGCGGTGCCGATGTCCTTCCGCGAAGCCTGCTGGAATCTGGGCGCCTCGCGCTGGCAGACCATCCGCACGATCGTCTTGCCGAATTCGATCAGCGGAATCCTGACCGGCGTGATCCTGCAGGTGTCCCGCGCGGCCGGCGAAACGGCGCCGATCCTGTTCACCGGCGCGGTCTTTTTCACGCCGGTGCCCGACCACGGCTGGCAGGCGTTCCTCCCGTACGGCCTGGGCGACCGGTGCATGGCGCTGTCCATGCACCTGTTCACCCTGGCCACCCAGGTGCGCGGCGTTTCGGACGAACTCCAATTCGGCACGGCCTTCGTGTTGATCGCGCTGGTGTTGCTGGTCAACAGCGTGTCGATCGGCGTGCGGACCTACCTGCGGTCGCGGAAGAGGTGGTGATCGTGATGGCGGCTTCGGTTCAATTTCAGGGTGTCTCGGTGACCTACGGCCCCCAGACGGCGCTGCGCGACATCCACTTGGACATCGCCGCCAATCAGATCTTTGCCATCATTGGCCCGGCCAACTCCGGCAAGACCACGCTGCTGAAGTGCATCAACCGCACGATCGACTTCGTCCCCTCCGCGCGCGTCCGGGGGCAGGTCCTGGTGGGCGGCGAAGACGTGAACCGGATGCGCAATCCGTACGCCTTGCGGCGCCGCGTGGGCATGGTCTTTCCCTTGCCCGTGGGCCTGCCGCTGACCGTGTTCGACAACGTGGCCTACGCCCCGCGGCGGGCCGGGATGCGGGACCGCGACGAGCTGGAAACGCTGGTCGAAAAATGCTTGCGGCAGGCCATGCTGTGGGACGAAGTCAAGGACCGCCTGAACACGCTGGGCACGAAGCTGTCCGGCGGCCAGCAGCAGCGGCTGACGCTGGCCCGCGCCCTGTCGCACCGCCCGGAAATCCTCTGCCTGGACGAATTCTCCATCGCCATCGACCCCGTGACGACGATGAAGATCGAGGACGTGCTGCTGGAACTGAAACGAGAGCTGACCATCGTCCTGGTGACCAACCTGGTCCAGCAGGCGCACCGACTGGCGGATCACACGGCGTTTCTGAACAAGGCGCAACTGGTCGAAGTGGGCGAGACGGAGAAAATGTTCGAGCATCCGAACAATCCCCTGACCTATGCCTATGTCACAGGAGGTTTCGGCTGATGACGGCCAACCCAGCCGCCGCCGCGCCGGCCCGGACCAGCATCCACACGCGGGACCTGAACCTCTGGTACGGCGGCTTTCAAGCGTTGAAGCAAATCACGGTCGATGTCAAGCAGGGCCTGATCACGGGCCTGATCGGGCCGTCGGGCTGCGGCAAGACGACGCTGCTGCGCTGCTTCAACCGCATCAACGAGCGGTACGGCAACGTGACCACCAAGGGCGAGATCACCATCCTGGGACGCAATATCTACGACGCGGGCGTGTCGCTCAGCGAACTGCGCAAGACCGTGGGCATGGTCTTCCAGCGGCCCAATCCGCTGCCGATCTCGATCTTCGAAAACGTCTTGTTCGGAATCCGCATCCACACGCCCCGCCGCAGCCTGCCGAAGAGCCGGCGGCGCGAACTGGCGGAATCCGCGCTCCGCGAAGTGGGCCTGTGGGACGACGTCAAAGACCGGCTGCACCACAAGGCCACGACGCTGACGCTGGAACAGCAGCAAAAGCTGTGCATCGCGCGGCTGCTGCCGCTCAAGCCGCGGATCATCCTGATGGACGAGCCGTGTTCCGCGCTGGACGCCGAGGGCACGGAAAAAATCGAGGACTTGCTGGACGGCCTGCGGGAAAAATACACCGTGGTGATCGTCACGCACAACATGGCCCAAGCCCGCCGCGCCACGGACGAGTGCATCTTTATGCTGATGGGCGAGCTGATCGAGCACGGCTCGACGGAGCAGATCTTCTTCAACCCGCGCCGCGAGCAGACGGAAATGTACATTGAAGGACGTTACGGGTAACCTTCGTGGAGCGGACCGAGTTCCGCGCGACGGACGTTTCCTGACAGCTACCAAGGGGATTGCGTGCGATGAAGAGATTCGACGACGAACTGGCGGCCATCCAGAAGCAGTTGAGCGACATGGCCGACCTGGCGCGGTCCATGGTCTTCTTGTCGGCCGCCGCCGTCAAGGACCGCACCCGTGACGTCCAGGCGGAGATCTACGCCTCCGAGGGCCGGCTGAACAAGATGCAGACGGAGATCGATCACGAGGCCATCCGCATGTTGACGGTCTACGGCCCCGTGGCCAAAGACCTCCGTTTCGTGCTCGTCTGCACGCACGTGACCTCCCAGCTGGAACGGATGGGCGATCAGGCGGTGAACGTGGTCCAGTCGCTGCAGATGATGCGTTCCGACCCGGCGGCCCGCCCGCTGCTGCCCAAGGTGCGGGAGATGGCCGACCTGGTCTGCGTGATCGTCGACGACGCCCTGGACGCGTACTTCTCACAA
The DNA here is from genome assembly GCA_012515235.1 of Candidatus Anammoximicrobium sp. Lineage (GTDB taxonomy): Bacteria > Planctomycetota > Planctomycetia > Pirellulales > Pirellulaceae > Anammoximicrobium. The sequence continues at coordinate 45,183 of JAAYYU010000389.1, read as the reverse complement.
AACGCCGAAAAGGCGGTCGTCACGCGGCAGCGCGACGACCTTGTGGACGCGCTGAACGACGAGGTGCTGAAGGAACTGCTCACCGACCAGGTGCTCCGCGAGGTCCTGGCCGGCGCGACCGACATCGCCGACGCCGTGGCCCAGATCCTGATCGCCCGCTACCTGGAACGGACCGCCGACCAGGCCAAGAACGTCTGCAAGGAAGTGGTCTACGTGGTCAAGGGCGACGACGTCCGCCACCGCCGGCCCCCGCCGGAGACGGCGTAGGCTGCCGTCCGGCCCTGGTGCAGCCCGGTGCCAAAAGACGCCCCCGCGGCCTGCGGTCCGCTCCGCGCTCAACGCAACTGGAGCGTTTCCAGATCGATATCCACCCACAAGGCGGCGTCGTGGCCGCCCCCAGGGATCTCGTGGTAGACGAAGTTGCTCCGGCCCTTCATCGCGGCGGCGATTTTTCGCGTTTCCGCCACGGGGATCAGTTGGTCGTTCTCGCCCATCGTCAGGATGATCGGCATGGTCAACCGGTCGGCGTGGGCCAGCACGGAGCGGGCCTGGTACAGTTCGGGTTTCTCCTCCAGGGTTCCTCCGTAAGCGGCGAACACGGTCGTGGCGAGCTTCTGCAGCACCGGATTGCCGCTCCGCCGCGCGAAATCGAGCCGCGCCACGATGTCGCACATGCCCATCGCAATGACGCCGTGAATCTCCTCGGGATGGAGCACCGCGTAAGCCATCGCGCTGGAGGCCCCGCCCGAACCGCCCAGCAGCACAAACCGCCGGCAACCCAAGGCGTTTCGGCAGTAACGGAGCAGGTCCGTCAGGTCTGCCGTCGCCGCCGGGCTCATGTAAGCGGTGCCGCGCAGGTTGACCGAGAGCAGCGGGTGACGGCCGGCCTGGATCCGGGTCAGCCAGAATCTGCGGACGTCCTGGCGCGTGAAAATCTGATCGGCCAAGGAAAACGAACCGTGCAGATAGACGATCGTGCTCCGGGCCGGATCGCCGGGCAGGAACAAGGCCCAATCCTCGACGCCGTCGACCGCGCTCCGGTACGTGATCCGCTCAGTTCCCGGGGGATACGCAGCTCCCCGCTGCGGCGTTACCGATGTGACGCTCATGGGTTCCGACTGCTTGGCTTCAAAAGAGACCGACGAATCGGATTGGCTCGGATCGGCCTGGCTCGGATCGGCTCCCCGGCACAGGACGCCTGCCAACAACAAGCCGCACATCGCTCCAAGCGGGCAGAGCGGGAAACCGCGACCCGCGGGCCTGCCCTTGGCCGCGCGGGAAACCGGACCGGGCCGGACCCGCCGATTCCGCCGCGCAATCCGTTCAAGCCAGCCGGCAATCCGATCGAACCCGCGTGTCCCCAAGAATGCTTCGACGCGCATGCCGATCGCTCCCTGAATTCAACTCATGGTGGACAGAGGACTAGCGGCCTCCGGCTGATCCCAAGATCCAGGTTGAACAAACTCCTAGGAATCCTTCTTGGCCTCGCTCTTGGCCTCGCGCAGAGCGGCTTCCTCCTGGACCTTCAGCCTCAGCGGCACGGGCCCCTGCCAGCCCTTTTGGAAGGCAAAGCCGGCGATCACCCACAACTCGCCGGGCCGCCGCTCCAGGAAGAACGGATAGCTCAGCTGGCCGTCTTTCTGGCGGGCCAGGAGGACCGGCTTGGTCCAGGTCTTGCCGTCGTCTTCAGAGAAGGTCAACAGCAGATTGGTGCGTCCCGCCTTGTCGTTGGACACGAAGGCCAGTCGGCCGCTGCGCAGTTTGAGCAAGAATCCCGGCGCGCTGGTCGACTCGAGCGGGCTCGGCCGGACGGTGCGCCAAGACAGCCCGCCATCGTCGGACAGCGCTTCCCAGAAGCGGCCCCAGTGGGTGCGAATCAGCATCAACAGCCGGCCGTCGCCCAGTTCGGCCAGCGTGGGCTCCATGGCGCCGGAATGGTGTCCATGGCCGCCCAAGTCGACCAGATTGCTCCGCTTCCACGTCTTGCCGTCGTCGTCCGAGGTGAGCGAACAAGCCGCGTAGCGGCCCGGATCCGTGACGATGTGCGGCACCGTAGCCACCAGTCTGCCGCCGCGGGTTTGGATGAAGCCGAAGAAGTTGGGATTGTAGCCTTCCAGGATCCGCTGCCGGTCGATCCAGGTCTTGCCGCCGTCCAGGCTGCGGATCGCCCAGACCTCCAGCCGGCAGTCCTCCTTCGGCTGATTGGTCGCGTTGTCCCAACGGAAGTTGTAGGTGGTCGAATCCAGGTAGACGATGACCAGGGCGCCGCCTGACGTGCGCACGATGGACGCCGAGGCCGGTTCGCCGCCGCCGCGCAGGCCGTCCAAGCCCTCGCAGACTTTCTGCAACGCGGACCACGTCTTGCCGTCGTCCTGACTCACACGGACCCCCTGATTGTCGATGGTCATCAGGCTCCCGTCGGCCAGTTCCACGAACGGCCCGTCGCCGTCGACGTTCAGGGGCTGGCAGAGCGGATTCACCCAGCGTGCCCCATCTTCGGCGGCGCCGCAGAATCCGGCGCTGGCCAGGACCGCTGCGGCCAGGACGGCCAGTGTCACCGGGCGGGCAATCGAGTTGTTGTGCAAGAGCATGTCGTTTCTCCTTGAACAAAGCGAATTCAACACGGGGATGGCCGGGGCCTTGCGCTCCAGGCCAAAAACGTTGGAAGCCCGAGGCCGCGTGCCGGGCCAAGAGCTGCCGGGCCGATTGACCGGCGGACTCCGGCGTGCCGCTGGCGGCCGCTCCGGCGTTCCTACCGGGCACGGGCCGCTGTTTTGAGCCGCGCGTCGGTTTCCTCCAGGCGGAAACGCGTGCCGACCACGGAGTGTTTGCGGGCGTCGTTCCACAGCTTGATGTAGGTCGTGGCGACGATCGTGCCGTCGGGCAGCAGTTCCACGCCTGGATAGCCGCAATCGCCCCCGGCAAAGCTGTGCAGCAGCTTGATCCTGTACTGCCCCGGCTGGCGCTGCTTGATGTCGTCATACGTGCCGACCCAGGCGACGAAATGGCCGCGGGTGGGCGATTGCTGGGCCTGGTCGCGGAAGGCGATGACCAGCCGTCCGTCTTTGGCATAGCCGCCCATGTGGCGGTCGCCGGTCAGCCCCCACGGCGTGTCCTCCGGCCGGCTCCACGTCGCGCCCTCGTCGCGGCTGAACATCATCAAGCTGTAGCTCTTGTGCGTGTTTTCCCGCATCAGGCAGCACAGTTCGCCGCCGTCCGGCGAACGGAACACAAACGGCTCGCACGGGTTCTTGCCTTCGACGCGGGCCACCACGCGCGGCGGGGACCAGCTCAATCCGCCGTCCTGCGTGGCCGTCTGCAGCACCTCCAGCGGAGCGCGATCCGCGCCCTCCGGCCCGCGGTGGTACATCCCCAGATACGAACCGTCCCGCAGCCGGACGATGCTGCTGAACGTCATCACGCAACGGAACGCCTGGCCCAGGGGCGGCAGTTCCTTCCAGGTCTGGCCGCCATCCTCGCTCATGACGCGCGGCATGGGATTGCCAAATCGGCCGATCCAGGCCGAGTAGACCCACAATCGCTCCCGTCCCTGCGGATCGATCAGACGATAGATGCTGGGACAATTCTCGTGTTTTCTAAAGCCCGGAGGCAACCGGTCGTCAAGCCGGGTCCAGGTCTTGCCCCCGTCGTCGCTGCGCGCCATCGGTCCCGCTTTGCCGCCATGGTTGATGCACCAGACGGCAAAGATCGTCTTTCCGTCGGCCATCAGCACGGTCGTCGGGTGGCCCTGATAGACTTCGGGCGTGCCCTCCGCGATGACCACCTGCCGCGCCGTCTCGCCCGACAGATCCACGACCGGAAAACGGGCCTCCTGCCGCCAGCGGATCTTCGGATCGTCCGCCGACTCCGCGCCGCTCACCACCCCGGCCGCGTACAGCACGGCCACGAGGAATTGACATCCCTTCATGATTCTTGTCCCTTTCGTTGCAGTCTCCCGGTTTCACCTCCAGCGAAAGCTGGACCTGTCGCCTGACCGCCGGTGGCCTGCCTACGTCGTCGCCGGCCGGCCGGGAGGCGGGGAAACACTCGACCATTGTAAACCGAGCAGCTCGATAGGCTTCCAAGCGTCATGCACGCCCTTGTCGATTTCCTGGAGTGCCTCCTGCAGTTTGGCGATCTCAGGTTCAGCGACCGCGGCGATCAGCCCAAAGGCTGACGTGATCTGGCGATATGCCGGCTTGCCCTTTTTCGGCATGTAGCGGTTCGTACGCACCCATTCGATGAGTTCCAGCACGTTTTCGATATCCGCCGCCACATCCTGGTCCGCGGTGCTCTTGTCCCGCACCACGACGAAATTGGTCTTGGTCCTGGCCCGGCGGTCGATGGCCGTCTCCATGATCTCATCCAGGACGCTCTGCGGCGCGAATTTGGTAAAGTAGTTGTAGCCCTGCCACAGGGGACCGAGCAAGGAACTGTGGAGCCGTTCACCGTTGCGGATCATTGCCGCGTTCTTGGCCATGTCAGCGATCAGGTCGATGCGTTTTTCCATTTGCCGCCGCCTGCGATTCATTCTCGCCAGGTCCAGTTGAACCTGCTTCAGGAACGCCTCCTTGGCCCGCACGTTGGCGAGTTCGCCCTTGGTTCTGGCCAGCTCGTACGCCGCTTGCGCGTTCCTCAATTCTGCCTCCGCGGCGTTCTTCTGGTAGACGCCGCGGGCCTCCACAAACTTCAACTGCAACTCGGCCATCGTCTTCCACGGTGCAAAGGTGATGTCTGACATTGGCCGATCCCCCTTTTGCCTTTCGATCTCGAAGACCTGGGACGAATGGGCGTCTGCGGATAGCTGTAGGTTACGCCCTGGTACAGCGCCGTCAAGCAGGCATGGCTAGCGAACGGTGGGCGAATGTCCTCCAGTTCTGGGCCGGGATGAACGCTGGCAGCCTGCTGAAGCAAGGGGACGGGCAGCGAGCCGCGCCGGAGCCCTCGCGGAAGAAAGACCGCTGCGAGATGCCCACCGCGAGACGCCCGTTTTGTTTTTCAATCAATTGCCAAGCGTACCGGGAACCGGCGGGCTGACGCCTTTACCGGTCGCCACATCGCTGGCCCTCACTGCGGCCCACAATCGCGGCGTAATCGCCGCCTCTTGCGGATGCGGGAGTGGTTGCATCCGGGCGGGAGGGGAATCACAATGCACCCTGCTTCCCGATTCTTTGGCCGTTCGTCGAGGCAACGGTTGCTCCTCGGCGGGCGAGAATTCCCTGGAAAGGAGTTTCCCTCATGTGGACAACGAACAGCCATCCCATGTCACGGCGGGGGATGATGCAAGTGATCGGCGCCTGTGGCGCAGCGGCCCTGGGCGCCGGCCTGGCAGACGCCGCCGGCGGGACGCCGCCGCGTCCGAACGGACAAAAAAGCTCGCTGGGCCTGAAGCACGCGCCGTTGGACAAGGTCCGTGTCGGCATGATCGGCGTGGGCTCTCGCGGCACGGGCCTGATGGGCAACCTGCTGAATATCGACGGCGCCACCGTGACGGCCGTGTGCGACGTCGTGCCGGAGCGCGTCGCCGCGGCGCAGGCCCGCGTGGTTGCCAAGGGCCAGCCTGCGCCGGCCGGCTACACCCAGGGCGAGACCGATTTCCAGAACCTCTGCCAACGCGACGACGTGGACCTGGTGTACGTCGCCACGCCTTGGGAGTGGCACGCCCCGATGGCCGTGTGCGCGATGAACGGAGGCAAGCACGTGGCGGTCGAGGTCCCCGCGGCCATGACGCTCCCGGAGTGCTGGGATCTGGTGAACACTTCGGAGCGGACGCAGCGGCATTGCATGATGCTGGAGAACTGCTGCTACGGCGAAACCGAGATGCTCGTCATGAACATGGTCCGCCAGGGCCTGCTGGGCGAGTTGACCTACGCCGAGGCGGGCTACATCCACCCGTTTGCCGCGGGCCTTTTGGGCACGGCGGAGTACAGCGCTTGGCGGCGGCGGCACATCATGAAGCTGAACGGCAACCTGTATCCCACCCACGGCCTGGGCCCGGTGGCCCTGTACCTGGACATCCACGGCGGAGACCGTTTTGACTACCTGGTGTCGATGAGTTCCTGCGAGAAGGCGCTCAGCAAGGCCCGCGACGCCTTGCCCGCCGACGACCCCCGTCGCCAAGAGACCTATGCCTGTGGCGACGTCAACACGAGTCTGATCAAGACAGCCCTGGGCCGGAGCGTCACCGTCCAATTCGACCTCGTCACGCCGCGCCCGTACACCCGGATCAACATGATCTGCGGGACCGGCGGCACGTTCGCCGATTATCCGCCCCGACTCACGCTGCACGGCAAGTCCCACGTGTGGGAAACCGATCTGGCCCCGTACCATGCCAAGTACGGCCATCCGCTGTGGAAACAGCAAAAAGAACAGGCCCTCCAGTCCGGCGGACATGGCGGCATGGACTACCTGATGAGCTGGCGGCTGATCCACTGCCTGCGCTCGGGCTGCCCGCTGGACATGACCGTGTATGACGCCGCCGCCTGGTCCAGCATCCTCCCGCTCAGCGTGGCGTCCGTAGCCGGCGGCAGCGTGCCGGTGAAAGTCCCCGACTTCACGCGCGGACAATGGCAAACGCCCAGGCCGCTGCTGGCGGCCGGCGACGCCTGAACGCGCCGCGGCGGCGATCCTGGCCGACACAACCGCACGACTTGCGGCCGACGTGAGACAAACTAAAACAGTGGCCTGGCTCAGGCGAGCCGGTACGGCACGGCTCGCCTGCAGGCCGTGACGCACCGCGGACCAACCTCCGCCACGGTCAATCGTGGACCGGATGACCTTGCATCCGGCTCTCGAACGGTCACTTGCGATTCTTCTTGACGTCGAAAACGTACTCGTACTTCACGTTGTCGATCACCACGAAGGCGGTGCCCTTGCCTGCGTGTTTGGCCTCGAAGTAGAAGACGTACGTTCCCGTGCCGATGAGGTCCAGCACGACCAGACGCCGAATTCCCAGCTGCGAAGGATAGATCGCACCCCGATCTGTCTCGCGATGAACGCTCTTTGGCCATGCTACCGGAACCACGGGATAGGTGTATTCCAACTCAATCAGGTCTCCCGGCTCGGCCTCGTACCGGCCCGGCTTGGAGACGAAGCATCCCTTCACTTTGGCGTCGACCTTTTCCGGCCGGATCACGTTGCCTTGGGGCTTTTCGCAAGGCAGGATTTTTCCTGCGTCGGGCGCGACCTGGCGGGCCTGGCCGCTCTGCTTCACCGCTGCCGCCGTTCGTTTCCCGGCCGTTGCCTTCGGCGTGCTTCGGACGAGCAAGGGGGCGGTCTTGCCGGACAGCACCCGCTCTCCGTTCAGCTCGGGCCACCATTGTCCTTTCACCACTTTCGCCTCCCGGTCGATCAGCAAGACGTACAGCGTCGGGTGGGCAAACTTGGCTTCGGGCATGAGGTCGATCCAGACGAACGTTGTGCCTTCCTTGAAGGGCAGGGGTTTTCCCACAGGGCCATCGCACAGGCGGTCGGCGGCTTTCAATGGGACCGGGTAAGCATACACGTGCTCGTCCGCCTGCAGCAGGGACGCGGAGCAGCAGATGGCAGAGACGACCAAGGCGGCGAGAAACAGGGTTGCAGTCCTCATAGTCAGGCCCTCCGAATGGTGAAACACAGACCGTACAGAAAGAACCACAGTCCTGATTCTCCCGCCACACGTCATTCCTGTCAATCATTCCTGCGTCCGGCGGGGCACCGGGATTTGCCGCCGCCGACGTGCGGCACCTCGAGAATTCCAAGGGTTTGAGGTCTGCCCTTCTCTGGGGCTCGCCCGGCGATAGAAGACGGGCGTGAGTTGGCCGCGATGGCGTCGCACCTGGCCGTTGCGCCCGACGAAGAAGACGGCCTGCCGTGGCCCCGCGGCGACGGCGACTTGAGTCGCTGGACGCACTGGCTATGCATGGCCCCTGTCCGGCGTTACCATCGTCACGACGGGCTCGAAAAAAGTAGCATGTCCCCTAGGGTGAAAGGAGCCGACGATGCGACCCACTTCCGCGGCAAACCGATTGCGGATTGCTGCTGCAGTCTTGTTCTTGCTGCCGCCTGCCGTCATGCACAGCGAAACCGCGCGGGCGGACGTGTCAGGTTCCGGCGAGACTCCCCTGGCGGTGCCGACGTTTCATTGTCTGGGGCTGTACTGGTCGCCGACGGGCGGGGCGGCCGACAAGGAAGTCGCGGTCCGCTATCGACGGCAAGGGGCAGCGACTTGGAGCGAGGGACTGCCCATGCGGTACAACCCGATTCCCGGCACGGACGAAGACCTGGCGGACTACCGGGGCAGCATCGTGCATCTGGTGCCGGCCACGACGTATGAAATCCAACTGACCCTCGCCGGCACGCAGACGACCGCCAACTTGACGGCCACGACCTGGAGCGAGGCTTTCCCTGTCGGCGAAACGGTCCGCGTGTCCGGCGGCGATGTTCCGCTGGCGATCACCGCTTCCGGCACGCCGCAGGCTTGGCGGGTCTATGACGGCCGCGGGGCGACGATCGACGTCGGCCATCGGCACGACCATTGCCTTACCATCGACGCTGCCTACGTGATCGTCCGCGGCTTGACGCTTCGGGGCGCCGGCGCGGCCGAAAATGCCCGCAGATCGGCGATTGGGGCGATCCGGATCGAGGGCGGTCACGACATCGTGATCGAGGACTGCGACGTTTCGGATTGGGGCCGGCTGAATCCGGCGACCGGGTTCGGCTTCAACATGGACTCGGCCATCCTCTCGCACAGCGCCACACTGCAGCGACTGATCGTCCAACGCTGCAAGCTGCACCATCCCACCTTCGACGGCAGCACGTGGTACGAGCCGAAGTACCCCACGCACACGATGGGGCCGCAGTGCATTTCGCTGTTCAACACGGCCGGGAACCACGTCCTCCGCTACAACGAGTGCTACTCGGATCTGGAGCACATGTACAACGACACCGTCGGCGGCGGCAGCAACGGGAGCTTCCGCGGATCGCCGGGACACGATTCGGACATCTACGGCAACCTGGTCAGCCACTGCTGGGACGACGGCTTGGAGGTGGAAGGCGGCAACCGCAACGTCCGCGTCTGGGACAACTACATCAGCCAGTCGATGATGATGATCGGCAATGCGGCAACCTCGATCGGACCGCTGTACATCTGGCGGAATGTGTGTGCCCGCAGCCAGTGGCAACCGGACCACAGCGGCGGGTACTTCCTGAAGATGGGGTTCGCCGGCGGCGAGCACTGGATGACCGGCCACCAGTACATTTTCCACAACACGCTGTTCCGGTCGGACGAATGGCTGCCGACGGGCGGCCTGGGCGGCAATCGGATCGTCAAGCACACGGTGTCGCGGAACAACATCCTGCACGTGCGCAGCCCGGACGGCCGCTGCGCGAGCGAAGCCCCGCAGAACATCGACAACGACTTCGACTACGACCTGTTCAACGGCCGCGTCCCGCCGGACCACGAGGCGCACGGCGTCCGGGCCGAACCGGTCTACGCCGCCGGCGCCGGGTTCGATGCGGCCAGCAGGACGGGCCAGTTTCAGCTGGCCCCGGACAGCCCCGGCGCGGGCGCCGGCCAGCCGATTCCCAACTTCAGCCAAGCCTGCACGGGGCCCGCGCCGGACATGGGCGCCCACCAGCGCGGCGCACCGCCGATGCGGTTCGGCGTGGCGGCAGGACAGCCGTGAACCAGCGGCCGTCTCGCCGATCCAGGCCGCCAAGAGGACGCCGGAGATGAGGATCGCCCTGCCGCGGGAACGGGACGGGCTCGTCTGGACGCGGTCCGCGACCGGCGTGCTGCCTGCGACGCGGCCCACGAGTGGCATGCACCCTGCGGAACATGGCCTTGCGGCTTCCGGCGGCGGTCCCGCTACTGGGCTGATCCCCGGCAGTCGGCGCTGAAATCCCGCAGCAGCGTCCAGCATTCCGGCAGTCGGCGTTCCAGTCGGCCGGCCACATCCCCAGGCAGCAGCGAGGGCGTGAGGGGAACGACCTGGACATCCTCGATGCCCAGCGTCCGGGTGCGGCCGTACTTGTAGTCCTGCGTGAATCCACCTTGGGGAGTGAGTTGCACGCCGGGGTGGTCGCGATTCGGCACGCTGAGGTAGAACTGGCCGCGCGTCGGTTGCGATACCGCGTCACCGGCCAGCCTGCGTTTGGAGCCGGCCGCCAGCGCCGCATACAGCCGGCGAGCCACGTGCTGGGCGGGATCGATGCAACTGACGTCCGGCGCCAGCACGCTGCGGTAAACGTATCGGCCCTGTTCCTGGTAGTGGTAGAGCTGACGCAGTTTGTCGTGGAACACCTGAGCCACATAAGGATAATGCGTACAGCCGAGGACGACCGCCACCAGCGGCTGGGCGTCGGGCCGGGTGCGCAGCTTCTCCAGCAGACTGACCGTCTCGTAGGCCACGTAGTTCTCGACCGAGTTGATCTGCAGGGCGGTGGGACGCGTCGGAGTGCCTTCCCAGATCATCCGGCCTGGGGAGAAATCGAAGCCGTAACGGGGCAGCAAGGCGGGGTCGATGGGCGCTTGTTCGTGGGCCAGCGAAGGGCCAAGGTACTCGCGCCGCGGTTGGCCGGCGCGAGCCTGGGGCAGCACGAATTCCGGCAAGCCGTCGATCGCGCCGGCCAGGCCGACGGAGCCCTGCTGGACCACACACGCCGGCTTGTGTCCGCGCTGCCGCGCCGCCGCCGCGATCGCCGCCGGGTAGGCGCCGGAGGCGACGGTGCCGCAGGTGGCCAGCACGCCGACCGCCCCTTCGCCGCTCAAGGGCAGGGCCTCGACCGTGGCCTCCGCGCCGGCCTCGATGACGCTGATCACGGGCACGTCGAGGCCGGCCTCCCGGATCAGTTGCTCCACCTCCGCCTCGCCGTACGCCGTCGCCGTGTTGCAGCCGATGACGATCGCCTTGACGGGACTCTGGTCTCGAACCGGGGACGCGGGCCGGGGCCCGCCGGAGCGTGCGGCGGCCAGCAGAAACAGGCTGTCTTGGAGCACCAGTTCGACCAGCAGCGATCGCTTGCCGGCCGCGGGATAGTTGCCGTACGGCATGTTGGCTTGATCGGCGAGAAACACGAACTGCTCGTCGGCAAAGTCCGGCTGGCCGTCGCCGCCGGTGCGCGGTGCGCCGGCGGCGTTGTCGAATTGGTCCAAGCGCAAGATCTCCTCCAGCACGGCGAGGCCGCCGGTGCCGGAGTCGAACACGCCGATCGGCAGCGTGCGCACCGGGCGGGCCCGCGCCGCCGCTGGATAGGCTTCGCGGAGCCGCTGGACCGCCTGCCGGCGCGCGGTCTGACCGTCGGTCGGCGACTGTTCACGCTGAGCGGCGACCGGCAAGGGAACTGCCAGGCCGATGGCCAAGACAACCGCAAGGCTTCGGCAGAAACAGACGGACGAACGAATCGCGAGACGCGGATTCGCGCCGACCGGCGACGGAATGCCTGCGCGGCCGCCGTCCGGTTGCACGGAAACCCCACTCCGGGCACGTCCGCCAGATTTCATGTAGCCCACGAAGGCCCCCTTTCTCTCTCAGCGATCGGCGCTCACAACGCAGCGAATCCCGACGCACCCCGCGGCGCGAAAGGGCGAGGCAAAGCATCGCAGATTGCCGCGCAAGTCGGTGACGGTTGCATCTTTGCAAGGGCATCCGAGGCGATAGATCCGCAGGAATCCGGTCTTCGGTCCGGTTGGATCTTTGATCAGTTTTTCCGGTCCCGGCTTGCGATAGTAGTCTTCGTCGAAGTAGTCCGCACACCATTCGCCGATGTTTCCGCCCAGATCGAAAACGCCTTCGGGCGTCCGTCCTTCGGGAAAGCTGCCGACCGGTCTGCGGCCCCCGAAGCTGGGACCGTAATTCGCCCGCGTCCGGCCCGGATCGTCATCGCCCCACGGGTACGTCCGGCCCTGGGGCCCGCCGTGAGCGAACTCCCACTCGGCCTCCGTCGGCAACCGCTTGCCCGCCCAGGTAGCATACCCGCGGGCTTGAAAAAAGGTCACGCCGCCCATCGGATACTTGGCCAACTCGGGCTTCGGCGGAACGAACTTGCCGTCCGGATCGCGCTGGATGCCGCCCGCCAGATAAGTCTCGTTCCCGTCGTTCAGAAACTTGCAGTACTCCTCGATGGTCACTTCGTACCGGTCCATGTAGAACGAACCGACCTGCACGCGATAGCCCTCGTGTTGCTCCGGCTCGGGTTTGCGGTTGCGGCGGACAAGGTATTTTCCGCTCCTGGCGAACTCGCCTCCCGGAATCAGCACCATCCCTTCCAGGATTTCCTCTCTTGTCCGTTGGCGCGACCAGTGAAGGGGAATCGGCTCCGGTTCGCGGCCGGACTTCTGGACAAGTTCTATGTAGGCGCGATTTTCCTGGAGTTTTTTCAGGCACTCTTCGCTGCACGCGTACAGCCTCACGCCCGCCACGTCCAGGTACAGGTCGCCGCTGGCCGGTTTGCCGTCGACCAGGCATGTCCGCGCAGCGTTCGCCGTCGCCGATTCACCGGCCGCACAGGCATCCGTCCAGATTCCCGCGGAAAGGATCAAGAGCCCGGTCAGAAGACTGCAGATCCGCCGCGCCCCGGACCAGGCACCGCTCGGCCAGCGTCGCACCGCAGGATCCCTGGCGGGACAGCAAGCCCTGCCCGACTTAAAAGTTGTTGCTCGCGTCATCAATCGTCCTCCTCGTCAACGGTCCAACCCCGGGGACGCCAACTCTACGGGTTATTGTACTGTAGCGGCGATCGAGAAAAACAGGGCGCCGAGGAAACAGGGCGACAAGAACCAAACGGGGTCAAGGCCAAGAAGCGTGCCTCGAAAACGATCTCGCCTCTGCAATCGCCTTTCTTGGTCGCGAGTCTTTCGGTCAGCGTCTTGTGGCGGGGGCCTCGATCGGAGCCCGTCACGATTGGGGGCAGGCCACGATCTGCCCAATCACGATTTGCCCGATCACGATCCGGCCCGTGCGTCTCCCGTTTCTGCGCGTCTTGCGAAACCGCCCAGGGGTCAGCCACTTCCCACTTCAGCCAAACGCTGGGCTGAAGTGGGAAGCGTCTGCCCCCCGTCTTGGCAGCAACGGGAATGCGTCCCCTGCCCCCTGCCTCGGCCACGTTGACACAAGTTCCCGGTTGCACGTACAATACTGGACAAGGTTTGATCGTTTTGCTTTCGCCCCCATACCCCGTGCCGTTAGTGCAGCCGATAGGTTTGTTTGAGGGCTACCACACGGAAGTTCTCCCACTCCAGCCTGCCATTTGGGCGAAGCAAGACAGGGAGAGCGGGCCGATCATCTGAGCGTGGTCGGTTCGCGACGCAGATCGGTGGCCGTGCCGTTTGCCGTGTTTACGCCCCAGTGTCCAAGGAGATATTCATGGAGATGCTACGCAAAGCGCCTCAGAGGCCAAAACCGTGTCGCGGTTTCACGCTCGTGGAACTGCTTGTCGTCATCGCGATCATCGGCATTTTGGTGGCCCTGCTTCTTCCCGCAATTCAAGCGGCTCGCGAGGCGGCCCGCCGCAGCCAGTGTTCGAACAACCTCAAGCAAATCGGCTTGGCGTTGCACAACTACAACGATTCCTTGAAATCACTTCCGATCGGATCGCGGTCTCATCCCACGCTGGTGCCGCGCAATTCGTACGGCACAAACTGGCGGGCGTCCCTGCTGCCCTACCTCGAACAAACGGCCATCTTCTCGCAGCTCAATTTCGAAAGCGGCGGTTTCGCCGGCACGGGTTCGGCGCCCTTCTCGGGCGGCAACGAAGTGTTGAGCAATCTGACGCTGCCGGTTTACAAGTGCCCGTCCAGCACGATCGGGCCGTTCGAGCCGGACCGGGGGACGTCTAACACGCAGAACAGCCTGATGCACGAATACGTGGGAATCGCCGGAGCATATCCCGATCCGGCCAATCGTTCCAATGCCTGCAAGCAGAGTCTGCGCGGGATGGTGTGCCGCAACGGGTTGCTGCTGGCCAACGAAAACCGCGGCATGCAGCACGCCGTCGACGGACTGTCCAACTGCATCGTCGTTGCCGAACAGTCCGGCCTGGTCCAACTGCAGCCGATCCGGGCGAACTATAACGGCGGCTGGTGCGGAACTGCCGCCGATCCGGGCAACCCGGTCTACACGGTCCTCACCATGCCCACCAACCACAACTTCTATCACACGGGTCTGTCCGTCATCCGCTGGTCGATCAACAGCCCGACCTATGTCGCCGGTTCCAGCGACCAGTGTTACATGACCAACACGGTCTTGAATTCCTTCCACCCCGGTGGCATCCATGTCACGCTGGGCGACGGTAGCGTCCGTTTCATCACGGACAACATCGACATGGAAATGCTGCGGCGGTTGGGATCTTCGGACGATCGCATGCCCGTCGACCAGTATTGAGCATCCGCTTGCGGTGCGAGACACGCGAAAACCGTGTACGGTTCCCCGCCCCGTTGGAGCCTTCGGTCCGGCGGGCGGGGAACGGGGCGAGTTAACTTTTGTGGTCCAAGGGAGATGTGGTCCAAGGGAGATGTGGTCCAAGGGAGGTTGAGCGAATATGAAATCTTGCGCATCGACGCTGCGTTTGGGTCTGCTGGCCGTTTTGTCGGTGAGTGTCTGTTGGCTTGGCGGCTGCGGCCCCGCAGGTGCGCCAACGGGTTCCGTGCAAGGCAAGGTCACGCACAACGGAGCGCCGTTGACGACCGGCACGGTCACGTTGATCAATCAGGGCACGGGAGTTGGGGCCAGTGCCGAGTTGGATGGTACGGGGAACTATCGAGTGGAGTCGATCCTGACCGGCGACTATCAGGTGGCCATTCAGCCGCCCGCAGCGCCGAACCCGGAGGAAGTGGCCGCCGGAGCCAAGGTGCAGACCCTGACCATCCCGGACAAGTTTCAAAGCCCGCAGACGAGCAACCTGACGGCCAAGGTCGAGGCCGGCAGCAACACGGTGGACTTTGAGTTGAAATAGCCGGCTTTCCACCCCCGCTCACCGCCCCGGCTTGGCCGCACGTCTTCGCGACGCACACGGTGCTCGGACCGGGGCGAAACCACGAGTTGATCAAGGATTGCGGCTGCTGTCGGCGGGGCGCATCTTGCCGTCCGCCCGGCTCCGGACCGCTGTCCGTCAAACGACGCTCCGGCGAGCCCACTCGTCCAACTCGATCCGAGGCCTATTCCACGATGTGCAGCACCTGCGGCGGGAAGCACAGCAGGGGGATGGCCAACGACGCCAGGCCCACGGCAATCCGCAACCAGCCCAGTTTCACGCTGTCGTCACGGGTGGGCGGATGGTGGATGCCGATCAGGAAGATGAGCACCATCATCAGCGCCCAGCGGTCCCAGGTCTGCGTGACGGTCATGTACGCGATGGCGGCGACCATGAACCCGCGGGCAATCCAGCGGGACCGGCGGCCAAACAGGGCGTAGACCACATGCCCCCCGTCCAACTGGCTGACGGGCATCATATTCAGACCGGTAATCAGCAGACCCACCCAGCCGGCCATGAAGTAGGGATTCAGGTGACTGCACCAAATCTGATCGGCCGCGACGCCGTCCAGATGATAGCCCGGCGGCGGGTTGGCCTGCAGAGTCCAGCGGACGTACAGCGGCAGGTCCAGCCGATACAGTCCGTGACCGGGAGCGCTCAGGTCCAGCTGCTGAATCCCGACCAGCAGGATCGGCACGGCGACGAACAGACCGGCCAGCGGCCCGGCCAGCCCGATGTCGAACATCTCTCTGCGGTCAGCCCGGCGGCCGTCCATGCCGATCACGGCGCCCATCGTGCCTACGGGAGAAATGGGAAACGGCACGAAGTAGGGCAAGCTAGCAGGAATTCGGTATCGCAGGGTCACCAGGAAATGGCCCATTTCGTGCGTCAGCAGGATGGCCAGAATACAGGCCATATAGATCAAGCCGTCCTGCCACTGGCTGAGGATCGCCCGGCGGATGGGCATCGGTTCCAGGGTCGGAATCCAGCCCACCGCTCCGGCAAAGAAAGTGGACAAGCAGGTGATCAGAAACAGGATCAAGGGTAGTTTCACGCGGCGGCGGCGAATGGGGGGCGGGCGGGACTGCCGCGGTTCCTGTGGGGAAGCAGCTGTCGCCCCAGGCCGCTGGACGACCTCGGCCAACACGTAATCCTCGTCGCCCAGACCGGTCTCGGATATCTCTGCAGATGTCTTCTCGTTTCCATGCATGCGACCAAGATACCTTACCGGAGTCGTTTTAGCCACCGGACAGTTCACCTTGGCTGCAACGAGCGGAGAAGCTATCATCTGGTGCCGCACAGACCGTCTCTCCGGCGTTTTTCTTCTTTGGCAGCAGGGGCAGCAGGGGCAGCAGGGTGGCATCATGAGTGACTTTCGCATCGAGCGGGATTCGATGGGCGAAGTGCAGGTTCCCGCCAAGGCGTACTATGGCGCCCAGACGCAGCGGGCGGTGGAGAACTTCCCGGTTTCCGGATGGACGTTGCCGCCGGCGTTGATTCGTGCCCTGGGCCTGGTCAAGTACGGCTGCGGCGTCGCCAATCGGGACCTGGGGAAACTGACCGGCTCGGGCAAGAACCCGTTGAGCGACGAACAGGTGGCGGCCATGCTGCAAGCGTGTCGCGAGGTGGCCGACGGGATCCACGACGGCGAGTTCCCGGTCGACGTCTTCCAGACCGGCTCGGGGACGTCCAGCAACATGAACGTCAACGAAGTGATCGCCAACCGGGCGATCGAGATCCTGGGCGGCGACCGCTTTCGGCCGGAAAAGCCCGTGCATCCCAACGACCACGTGAACATGGGCCAAAGCACCAACGACATCTTCCCCACGGCGATCCACGTGGCGGTCGCATTGGAGATCAAGAACAATTTGATTCCGGCGCTGCAGCGGTTTGCCGACACGCTGGCGCAGAAGGCCAAAGAGTGGGACGGCATCATCAAGATCGGCCGCACCCACCTGATGGACGCCACGCCGTTGAGGCTGGGCCAGGAGATCGGCGGCCTGGCCCGTCAATTGGAGCTGTCGATCCAGCGCGCCCAGCAGGGGATTCAGGCGGTGTTGGAGTTGCCCGCCGGCGGCACAGCCGTCGGTTCGGGGATCAACACGCATCCCGAGTTTGGCCGCCGCCTCGCCGCGGCGCTGGCCCAGGAGACGGGGATCCCGTTCGTCGAGGCGGTCAATCACTTTGAAGCCAACGCCCAGCGGGACGCCTTGGTGGCCTGCCACGGCCAGCTGCGGACCATTGCGACGACCTTGTTCAATGTCGCCAACAACATCCGCTGGCTGGGCTCCGGCCCGCGCTGCAGCTTCTTCGAGGTCGTGCTGCCCGACCGTCAGCCCGGCAGCTCAATCATGCCCGGCAAGGTCAATCCGGTGATGTGCGAGAGCATGATGCAAGTTGCGGCGCGCGTGATGGGCAACGATCAGACGCTGACAATCAGCGGGGCGGCCGGAGGCCAGTTCCAGCTGAACATCATGATGCCGGTCATGGGCCAAGCGGCCTTGGAGAGCATTCGCCTGATGGCTGCCGCCTCGCGAGCCTTCGTCGATTTCTGTGCGGAAGGACTGGAGGCGAATCCGACCGCGTGCGAGGCGTCGGTGGAAAAGAGCCTGTCCATGGTCACCAGTCTGAATCCTCACATCGGATACGAGGCCGCCGCCAAGCTGGCCAAGGACGCCTTTGCCACCGGCAAGACCATTCGGGAGCTGTGCCGCGAGACAGGCATCCTGCCCGAAGCCACGCTGCAGGCGGCCCTGGATCCAATGCGGATGACGGAACCGCAGAGTTAGGGAAAGCGGCAAGGACAAAGCGTCAGAGGGCTAGGAAGTCCGAGAGTGACAAACGGGAAGGGATCAGGCAACTCGCAAGGAAGGAGTCGCTTGTGGCAACGGATTACTTTGCTGGCTGGACGGGTTGGGCCGTCTTGCTCGTGGCGTCTTGGTGGGGGACGGGATACGCGGCGGTGGGCCAGGAGGCGGCGTCCGAGTCCCCGTCGCCGGAGTCCTTGCTGCGCGAAGCGTACGAGAAAACCAAAGCCTCGACCGGGACCCCCGATTACGATCGGGTCATCGGCTTGTGCCAGCAGGCTCAGCAGGGCGAGCCGTCCGCAGAGGTGGCCGCGTATGCCGACGAATTGGCGGCTTGGGCCCACAATCGCCGCGGGGAAGCGCGCACCGACCGGGCGGCGGAACTGGACAAACAGGACCAGTCCAAGCAGGCCGCCGAGTTGAACGCCCAGGCCCTGGCCGACTTCGAGACGGCGGTCAAGTTGGATTCCAAGAACTGGAAAGCGCTCCACAACCGGGCCGTCAGCCGGGCCTTGGCCGGACAGTCGGACGAGGCGCTGGCGGATTTTCGCCGCGTCGTCGAATTGAACGCCGACTATGCCAACGCCTGGTTCAACATCGCCGAAATCCATGCCGACCGCGGCGAGTACGATCAGGCGATTGCCAATTATGACCAGGCCGCCAAACTCAAGGCAGATGACTACGACACCCACCTGCGCAGAGGACACGCTTACCGGCAACTCCGCAAGTTCCAGGACGCGCTGGCCAATTATGACCGCGCGGCCCGGTTGGCTCCCGATCAAGTCGAACCCCTGTTGAACCGGGGAGACGTTTACCGCCGGCTGGGCCAGTGGCAGTCAGCAGCGGAGGAGTATCGGCGGGCGATGGCCTTGAACCATCGCTCCGGGCAGGCCCACCAGCGTGCCGCCTGGTTCCTGGCGACTTGCCCGCTGGACCGTTATCGGAACGCCGATTTGGCCGTCCAGGCCGCAGAAAAAGCGTTGGAACTGGACGGCGAGGGCGACGTCAAATATCTTGATACAGTGGCGGCGGCGTATGCCAACGCCGGCCAGTTCGACAAAGCCTGCCAGATCCTGGCTCGGATTCTCAAGTCGGCGCCGGCGGAGGCGGTGTGGTATCGTCAACGGTTCGAGATGTACCAGAAGCAGCAACCTTATCGCGAACCGCAGCCAGCGGATTTTGCCGGACATTGATGCAAGCTTGAAAGCGATGCACCATGAAGATCAGCGAAAACGAAACGGTGAACTTTGAGGAAACGGCACCGTTGGACAGCCGCTTTTTCGCCCCCCAGCCGGTTCCCTGGCGGGTCCAGTTCGGCGCCCTTTCGCATCGGGGAAATGTCCGCCACAACAACGAGGACCATTTCGCAGTGATCCGCCGCAAGCGGTCTCGCGAGGTGCTGCTGACGAACATGCCGCCCGACGATCTCGCCCTGCGGGACGACGAGTCCTATGTGATGATCGTCGCCGACGGCATGGGCGGCGCGGCCTTCGGGGAACTGGCCAGCCGCCTGGCGCTGAAGGCCGCCGACGAACTGGTCGGCAGCGCCGGCTATTGGATCACGCAACTGCACGAGATCGGTACGCGGCAGACCCAGGACCGCATTCAAGCCTATGCCGACGTGATCCACCAGACGCTGTTGGAGTACGGGCATTTGGATCCACGTCTGTCGGGCATGGGCACGACGCTCACCTGCGCGCACGTCCTGGGCGACGACGTCATCATCGCCCACGTCGGCGACTCGCGAGCGTATCACTTCCACGGCGGCCAGATCCAGCAAATCACGCGCGACCAGACCTTGGCCCAGGAGTTGCTCGACGCAGGCATGCCTCGCGAGGCCACGGTCCGCTTCCGGCATATCCTGACCAACTGTCTCGGCGGCGACGCGCGCGCGGTCCAGATGGACGTGTATCATCTGCGACTGGACGAAGGTGACGCCCTGCTGCTGTGCAGTGACGGCTTGTCCGATCTGCTCGACGACCCCGAGTTGGCCCAGGTGCTGGAGTTTTACGCTACCGCTCAAGGGGCCTGCGAGCGGCTGCTGCGAATGGCGTTGGACCGGGGCGGCAAGGACAACATCACGGTCGTGGTGGGCCGGTTTCAAGCGGCCGCAGACCGCGCCGCGGCGGTCGAGTCGCAGCGTGATCTGGACGCGGCCTACGGCGGCAACTGAAGCCCGTTTCGGTGGCAAAACCGAGGCTTCGGGGCGGACACCCGGCTTCCTCCGGCCGCAAATCGGGTACACTGCTGGCCAACGACCGCTGGGCCGGCAACCGCCCGCGGCCTTTCCCTTCCCTGTCTGGAGTTGCAGCGATGGCAAAGTTACTGGTAACCGGAACCGCCGGGTTCATCGGCTTTCACGTCACCCGGCGGTTGCTCGATCGCGGCGACGAAGTCGTCGGGCTGGATAACCTGAGCGATTACTACGACGTCCGGCTCAAGCAGGCTCGGCTGGCGCAGCTCGAGGGACGGCCGCGGTACCGGTTCGTCAAGGCGGACCTGGCGGACCGCGGGACCGTGGAGCCGTTGTTGGGGGACCTGCAACCGGAGGTCGTGATTCATCTGGCGGCGCAGGCCGGGGTGCGCTACTCGCTGGAGAATCCCCACGCCTATGTGGACAGCAACCTGGTCGGGTTCATGAACATCCTGGAGGGCTGCCGTCGCCACGGGGTCCGCCATCTGGCGTACGCTTCGTCCAGTTCCGTCTACGGCGCGAACACGGCGATGCCCTTCTCCGTGCATCATAACGTCGATCATCCGGTGAGCCTGTACGCGGCCACGAAAAAGGCCAACGAACTGATGGCGCATACCTACAGTCATCTGTTCCGCTTGCCGACTACCGGCTTGCGGTTCTTCACCGTCTACGGGCCTTGGGGACGGCCCGATATGGCCCTCTTCAAGTTCACTCGGGCGATCCTTGCCGGGCAGCCGATCGACGTCTACAACCACGGGCGGATGCAGCGGGACTTTACCTACATCGACGACATTGCCGAGGGCGTGGTGCGGGTCGCGGACCGGGTGCCGGAGCCCAATCCGGCCTGGTCCGGCAAGGCCCCGGATCCGGGCACCAGCCTGGCGCCGTACAAGATTTACAATATCGGCAACCATCAGCCGGTCGAACTGCTGCACTTCATCGAGGAGCTCGAGCACTGCCTGGGCCGCAAGGCCGAACAGAACTTGTTGCCGATCCAAGCGGGCGACGTCCCGGCGACGTACGCCGATGTGGACGATCTGATGCAGGACGTCGGCTTCCAGCCGGCGACGCCGATCGAGGAAGGCATCGCGCGGTTTGTGGCCTGGTACCGCGAGTACTACGGGGTCTGAGAGTGAATGCGGAGGTTGCCATGAGGACAAACAAGACGACACGTCGAGGGTTCTTGCGCGCGGCGGCCGGCGCGGCGGCGTGGGCCGGTTCCAGGCTCCCGGCGTCGGCGGGAGAAGCGACGCCGACGGACTCCTGGCCGTGGATCCGGCTGGGGGCTCCGGTGTTCAAGGCCCCGCAGGATCCGGAGAAACTCGCCCTGGCCCATCGCCAGTTGGGCTATCGCGCCGCCTACTGTCCCACCGTGGGGCTGAACGACAAAGAACGCATTCGCGACATCGAGCGGGCCTTTGCCAGGCACGATGTGGTCATCGCCGAGGTCGGCCGCTGGTGCAATCTCCTGGAGTCGGATCCCGCCAAGCGGGCGGAGAATCTGCAGCGGGTGACCGACGGGCTGGCCCTGGCGGACGAAATCGGCGCCCGCTGCTGTGTGGACATCGCCGGCTCGTTCCATCCCGAAATCTGGTACGGTCCGCACCCGGACAACCTGTCGCCCCGCTTCTTTGACGCCGCCGTCGAGAACGCCCGCAAGATTATCGACGCGGTCCAACCCAAGCGGGCCAAGTTCTGCTACGAGATGATGGGCTGGTCGCTGCCCGACAGCGCTGACTCGTACGTGGCCCTGGTCCAAGCCATCGGTCGCGACGGCTTCGGCGTCCATCTCGATCCCTGCAATATCATCAATTCGCCGGTTCGCTTCTATCGCAACCGCGACGTGCTGAACGAGTGCTTCGACAAACTGGGCCCGTGGATCGTCAGCTGTCATGCCAAGGACCTCACGTGGGATGTCGAGATGCAGGTGCATTTCCGTGAAGTCGTGCTGGGCGCGGGCGAACTGGACTACGTCACCTATCTCAAGCGACTGGCCGCGCTGCCCCAATCGCCGCCGCTGATGATCGAACACATGAAGAATGCGGAAGAGTACGACCAGTCGCGAAAGCACTTGTTGGAGGTGGCCCCGAAGGCGGGCGTGCGGTTTGATTAGTGCCAAACGGGAAACAGCCACGGAAAGTCGCTGTCTATGATGGCACGGTCGCGCAAAATGGGGTCAGGCTTACAGAATTCAATTTTGGCCGAGTTTGGTGCCCGCCACGTCGTATGACTCTGCTCGGCCAAAACTGAATTCTGTAAGCCTGACCCCAGCATCGAAACCGTGACTTCATCAACGACGCGGAAAAGTGACGAAATCCCGTTTGGCTCTAGTGCCTCGTCAACCTTCCGACAAGCGGTTCCGGCCGTCCTCCACCCGCGCACCGTGTTGCTCAGTACGTGGCGAGATTCCCCGATGCCTGACGACAATCGTCCGCTCGATATTCAGCGTCACAACCAGCGCGTTTGGGACCAGCGGGCGCGTCAAGGGCAGGCGTACACGGAACCGTTGACCGACGAGGAATTGTCGGACCCGTTGCGAAGGAAAGCCGCGCTGCACTGGCTGGGCGGCGACGTCCGCGGGCGGCGCGTGTTGTGCCTGGCGGCCGGCGGCGGGCGTCACGGCGTGCTGTACGCCCTGGCCGGCGCGCAGGTGACCGTGGTCGATATCAGCCCGGAAATGCTGCGGATCGATCGCGATGCGGCGGCAGCCCGCGGCGTCTGCGTGCAGACGGTCCAGGCTTCGATGGACGACCTGCCCATGTTCGCCGCGGGCCATTTCGACTTTGTCGTCCAGCCGGTCAGTACGTGCTACGTGCCGGACATCGGCCGGGTGTACGAAGAAGTGGCCCGCGTGCTGGCCGGAGGAGGCGTCTACATCAGCCAGCACAAGACGCCCGTCAGCCTGCAGGCCGACGTGCGGCCGTCGTCGCGCGGGTACGAGTTGGTTGAACCGTATTACCGCCAAGGCCCGCTGCCGAAAGCAGCACACGGCCTGTTCCGTGAAGCCGGGGCGCTGGAGTACTTGCACCGCTGGGAGCAACTGATCGGCGGACTGTGCCGCGCCGGGTTCGTGATCGAAGACTTGGAGGAACCCTGCCACGCCGACCCGCAAGCCGCCGTGGGCGTCTTTGGCCACCGCAGTGGTTACGTCGCGCCCTACGTCCGCATCAAGGCTCGTCGCGTCGGCAAGCCGCAACGGTCGCCGCCGGCGGCGTTCTGGACGCCGTAACCCCCCTCGTCCTTCTGCCCGCGGCCTTTTTGCCCGCTTCCTGCCGCCCGCGGTGTCCTCAGCAAGGCTGCGTTTTTCGCGTCGTCCGTCCGAGCCCGCCGAATTGACCAGCGAAGTGCCCTTGACCAACCCGGAAAACTTCGCGTACATTACGCACTGAGCCGAAACTGCCCCGTAGGCTAATGGAAAACCACCTGACTCTGGATCAGGCTTTCTTGGTTCGAGTCCAAGCGGGGCAGCCTTTTAATTTCACTTTTCCCATGTTTTACCGTGTTTTCTTGCGCTTCGTGCATCGCCTCACCCCTCCCTGATGCACCTTGTTTGCTGCCTAATTGCAGCGCGCTCTCCGGTGGGGGCGAGATAGCTGTTTCGAAATCCGCATCGATCACCTGCCAGTAGTGTTTCTGAGCGATCAAGGTGGAGTGACCGAGCCACGCCGCCGCAACGTGGGCAGCCGCCCGCAGTTCCTTCATCGACGCGATTGCCTCTTGTTCCGAGGTCGCCGCAACCAGCATTTTTCCATCGGCCGCCAGTTCGAAGCCGAACCGCACCTTACCGCACCGCTCGCTCTTGCTGATCTTGTGTTGCAGGGCGTCTTTCGTCCGCTCCGCGATGGCTTAGCGGATTGAATCAGCGACTGCAGCAAGGTGCCGGAAGGACCGCGGCACTGCGTGAGATACTGGCGGACATGCCAGGGGAGAGTTGTTTCGGCGTCCGTTGCCGCGGAGTGTGTTGGCTACTTTGACGAGGCGACAGTTATTTCTCGCCGATGCTTCCGTCCTGGTAGGTTCGACCGTATGGCCGCGCAGCTAACCGCGGAGCCCCTGGCCCCGATGGCGTCACCCTGGATCAATTCTGCGAGACCTTCGGCCCGCAATGGCCGGAGATTCGACGGCAACTCCTGGAAGGGACTTACCAGCCGGGTCCGGCCCGGCGCAAGTCGATTCCCAAACCGGATGGCAGTCAGCGACACCTCGGGATACCCAACGTGGTCGACCGCCTGATTCAACAAGCCATCCTGCAAGTCCTCACGCCGATTGTCGACCCCGGATTCTCGGAGTCGAGTTTCGGCTTTCGACCAGGCCGCTCGGCCCAGGGAGCAGCGAAGCAGGTGCAAGCCCACATCCGTGCCGGTTATCGGCACTGCGTCGACATGGACCTGTCAAAATTTTTCGACCGCGTCCAACACAACGTATTGATGGTGCGGGTGTCCCGCAAAGTCAGCGACAAACGGTTGCTGACGCTGATCGGGCGCTACCTGCGCACCGGGCGTCATGGTCGACACCGAACTGCAGCCATCGACCGAAGGCACGATGCAAGGCGGTCCTCTTTGGCCACTGCTGGCGAACATCCTGCTGGATGATCTCGACAAAGAGTTGGAATCTCGCGGCCTCCGCTTTGTGCGTTACGCGGACGACTTCCTCGTGTTCACCAAGACGAGGCTGGCGGCCCGGCGTGTCTTCGCTTCGATCGAGCGATACTTGACGCGAAAACTCAAGCTGGTCGTCACAGTGCATCAAGCGCTGCCGGTGGCACTCTTGGAAGAACGAGGTTTGCCGAGTCTGTTAGGGATCTGGAAGAAGCTTACTGCCAAGACTCGAACCGCCTAGTGCGGACCCGCATGCTAGGTGGTGTGGGAGGGGCTCCGGGGCAACCCGGACCCCTATCCCGATCGATTGTTCGGCTCCCCTGGTGTCAAGTCCCAGTTTCTCTTTCCAGACCGAAGCACGCGCGAGCTTCCTGAAGGGAAACCGTCGCCTTCTCTCGCCCTCGCTCATCCAGTAGCCGCATCAGTTCTTCGTTTTGCCGCGTCAATTCGATCTCGCGGTCAAAGTCGTCGATTTCGGCCAGCAGAAACTCGCGGCCGTCTTCGGTCTTGAGGATCAAGTTTTCGTCGCACGCCTGCTTGAGCAACGACACAAGCGTGCCTGCGCGCGCCGAGACCGTAATTGTTTTCATAGGGTGAACTCCTTGCCCCGCACGAATAGTTTGTTTCCTGGCTTGTGGCCCACCACTTTGACTTCCACGACGTTCTCGCTCGCGTCGACATCGTAAAACACGCGGAAGTTGTCGATGCGCACTTCCCACTCAGCGGTCTGATTGGGGCGCACCTTTTTTCGATTCCGTGTGGGAGCAGTGGGCTCGTAGGTCAATTGCTCCTCAATGCGATCGCAGATGATCGTTCGCTCGCGTTTGCTAAACCACGCGATGTCATCCAGAGCGGATTGGGTCAAGGCAACTTGGAACATGGAACCGCAAGTGTAACCCATCTATTGTCCAACAAGCGCTGGAGTGCTGATACTCGATGCGGCGGCGCGCCTGAGGGACCGAACGGTTAACGCGGCGGCGGCCGATCAACTATCCACTTCGTTTCGACGCGATCCGCCGCTCGCGTTCAACCGATGGTTCGGCATCGTCACTTGTCTGGAATAAGAGCGGTAGCCATTCGCGCAGTGCAGTTGCGACGGCTCGACTACGGGTGCCGGACCAACTGAGTAGAATCTTCATTTCTGAGGCATGCCTTGATTCAGATGCCGATTAGGATAACGAGGCGGCGGGCCCAACGCCAACCACTGGCAACCGACCTTAATCGCCGCTCTCGTTCATCCTTTGGTTCGGCGAAGTACAACAAGGCTGGCCGAAGTTGTCAATCCGCTACCGCCATCGCTGCCACTTCTCGATCGAGTCGGTCCCCCAGTCGATCCTTTTCCACTTCCAAATCGTGACGTGTCTGAAGATTCAGCCAGAATCTCTCCGTCGTTCGAAAGAAACGTGCTAGTCGAAGCGCGGTGTCCGCCGTAATCGAACGTTGGCCTCGAACGATCTCGTTGATCCGACGCGGCGGAACGCTGATGTCCTTTGCCAGCCGATACTGGCTGATCCCCAACGGAACCAGGAATTCTTCGAGAAGGATTTCCCCTGGATGGATCGGGGCGAGTTTTCGCCGTGGCATGGGTGTCCCTTAATGATAGTCCGTGACTTCAACTTCGTAGGCGTCGCCCGCGTCCCAACGGAAACAGACGCGCCACTGATCGTTGATCCGAATGCTGTGTTGCCCCTTCCGGTCGCCATGCAGCTTTTCGGGCCGGTTCCCTGGAGGATTTCGCAAGTCATCCAGCGATTCCGCAGCATCCAGAATCAGCAGTTTCCGCAACGCCGGACGTTGCACCGGCGGCGGGAACCTTTTGACCGGCTCCCGGTTGAACAGTCGCTCGGTCTCTTTGTCCGCAAATGCCTGGATCATCCAGCTTGATAGTAACGCTTCACGTTAATACGGTCAAGGGACATACCAGCAGTCCAGACAGAATCGCTCGCCGACACGGATGACCGAGCGGCGACGGAACGGCCGACCATTCCGCTGAACCCAAACGCCGCTTCGGTTCATCCGATAGTTCGTCCGCATCGTTCGTCTGGGGTCTGCGGTCGGATGGGCGACCAGCGCCCCTCCGGCCTGCGATCATCATACCGATCGGCGGGAGTGGCGGCAAGCATTTTTTCGGCGAGCGTCGTGCCGCAGCCGATTCACGTCAAGCCGATGGATCGCGGGGTAGGCCGGGTCTCGCGAGACGACGCGCAGGTTGTCCGATTCCGGGAATGCGATAGCCGACAGACACCATCGAAGCCGACGACGACGGGAACCGAAGGATCTGGCCAGCGGATGTATCGCCGCCACGGCGGAGCTTGCCTCCGTCGAGCGATGTTTAGCACCAGAAACGCGTCCCCCAACCCGCCGCCCCGCCACCACGCAGCTTGCCTGCGTGGAGCGATGTTCAATCGAGGTTGGCGCCGCTGCCAATCTCGACGTCGAGTGCCGCCGCCGACCGAGTGCCACGGGAACATCGCCCCACCCGGACGAGCCGGGCGGTGGCGGGGAAGCGGGAGAAGGACACCCGGTCTGGTTCTGAACACGGCTCCACGGCGGCAAGCACCGTGGTGGCCCTCGGGGTCCGGCAGATTGCCCAGCCAAGCGTGTTGTGTGCGATTAGGCGAATACCCTACGGGGGTGTTATCTGGCCCGATTGGGCCAGATAACAGGGTTCCAGCAGCCTTCTTGAGGGCGGGGGCGGCGGAGCGTCCAGTCCGGCCGGCGATGGCACTTCGGCCAGATAACACGACACGCGGGAGCATGTGGCTTCAGCCAAAGGTTTGGCGCATCACGGTTTCGGACTGGGGTTGGAGGTCGCGGCTTGTTGGTTATCTGGCTGGGTGCCGCAAGGGCGGAAGGGGCGATGCCCGCCGACGTGAACGAGTTGCGGCGACAGACCTCGTCCCTGCTGGCACGGCCGCTCGGACTATTCGACCTTCAGCGCCAAACTCTCCGAATGGCTGTTGAACTCCGGGGCGTACATGCACTGGATTTGGGCCATGCCGGTCTGGTATTGGCCGCGGTGCTGGACGCGGACGGAGTATTCGAAGACGTACACGCCCTTGGGCAGGTAGTCGATGAAGAAGTGACTGGCCGTGTCGCGGGTCGCTTCGTAGTAGCCCAGGCCGTCCTGGTACTTGTACTGCGACAGCACGTTCACCGGCTCGGTGCCGCTGCCGCGGTAGTCTTTCAAGTGGACGTACTCCATGTCGCGGTCCACGCGGACGACGATGCGCGTCACCAGTTCGTCGCCGACCTTGACGGGGCCGGCGACGGGTTCCAGGACGGGGCCTTTGTTGGTGTAGACCTTGGTGAACAGTTGCTTCTGCAGCTTCAGCGGCGTGCCTTCGTACGGCGTGACCTTGGTCATGTCCTCCAGGTACTGCCAGTGGACGCTGCCCCAGGCGACTGGGGCGTCGATTTTCTTGACCGTGATCTGGCCCATCTGCGGCTTGATCTCGGCCGTGGCGAAACGCTTTTCGTAGAAGCCGGTGCCGGCCTCGACGTTTTCCGGCTCGATCGCCGCGCCGCCCAGGGTGACTTGGACCAGTTCGTTGGACGCCAACAAGTCCGTGCCGCGGAGCAGCAAGCCGTACACCGCGTCGGCGGTGGCCTTGGTGGTCTTCCAGTCCTGGGTCTGCTTCTGTTTCAGCAGCCAGACCTTGCAGTCCTCGACCGCCGCGGCGTCGTTCATCACTTCGTCAAACGCCTCGATCATCATGGCCTGCGTTTCGATCGGGGCGCGGTACCACCACCAGGACAGCTCCAGTTCTCGCCAGAACATGCCCAGCTCCTCGTCGCTGACCGAACGCTCCTTGATCGACCGCATGATGCCCTGGGCCGCCGGCAGGTCGCCGAAGCGTTTCAGGGCGATGGCCAGATGGGCTTGCGACTGGCGGTTGGCCAGCTGCAGCCAGAACTTGCGGGCTTGACCTTGGAAGTAATCGACCGCTTCCTTGTACTTGGCGTCGATGGCCTTGTCCTCGAGGAAAAAGCTGCGGCCGTACAGGTAGAAAGCGATCGTGGGGGAGAGGTGGTTGTCTTCCTTTTTGCCCCATTTCAGGATGTTGCGATATTGCTCGTCCATCCAGGCGTCCAGCCGGTCCAGCGATTGGACGGCCGGCGCTACGTCGAGGTCGACGCTCAGGTGCCGCAGCCGGCCGAAGCCGGTGGTGATGTACAGCGTGATGTAATCGTTCGCCGGCCCGCCGGGGAACCAAGGCCAGCGGCCGTCGGGCAGTTGTTGTTCGGTGAGCTTGTGCAGGCCGCGGGCCGTTTCGTCGTTCAAGCGGTTATCGTCGAACAGCACGCCGACGTTGCGGCGGGCCTGGCTTTCGGCCTGAGCTTGCCGCAGCCAGGGCGTTTCTTCGAGCATCACCGCTTTCAAGTCCTGGTTCTTTTCCAGCGGGCTGTCCAGCGCCGGCGTGCCTTTCCACTGGTCGAACACGCGGCGGATCTTGGGATCGGAGTTGGCGATGTGCCGGGCCAAGGCGTTGGCGTACAGGCGGTTGAACGTCTGTTCGGTACACTCGTGCGGGAACTCCATCAAGTACGGCAGGGCCATCACGGCGTACCAGGACGGGTTGGAGACCATCTGGACCGTGACGTTCTGGTGCCGCAGCGTGTCGGACTTGCCCGACTGGAGCAGCTTGGTGAACTCGAACTTCTTGGTCTGCGCGCCGCGGACTGGCAGCGGCAGCGATTCGGTGACCAGGATGCGGCGCGAGAGCACCGGCAGGAAGCCTTCTTCGCCATCGGACAACTTGCCGGTCGAACCCACGGCCTTATAGGTCAGGAAGCCGGACCCGTCGGGCACCGTCAGCCGCCACGACAGGCTGCGGGTTTCCTTGGAGGGGATGTCGAACGGCTGGTCCGTCGTGGTGTTGCCCAGGGCCGCGTCGGCCGGCTTGCCGGTGCGGGCGTCGGCCAAGGTCAACCGCACGGCGCCCGTCTGGCGCGTGGGCGACTGGTTGGAGACTTTGACGGTGAACTCCAGCACGTCGCCTTCGCGCAGGAAACGCGGCGGATTGGGTTCGACCATCAAGTCCTTGGCCGTGACCGCTTTGTCCTGCAGGAACCCGCTGCGCAGGTTGGCGTCGTGGGCAAAGCCGAGGAACTTCCACTCGGTCAGCGCCTCCGGCATGGTGAATTCCAGCTTCGCGCGGCCCTCGGCGTCGGCGATCAGGTGCGGGAAGAAGAAGGCGGTTTCGTTCAGGTTCTGGCGGGCGGAGACCTTGCTCAAGTCGGGGGCGGGCGGCGGCGCCTCGCCGGCGCCGCCGGCCTGCTGTTTTTCCACGGCATCGGCGGTTCCCTTGGCCAGGGCCATCATGGGCTTGTCCGCGGCAGCCGCTGCGTATTCGGCTTGGCCGTTGGCCAGTCGGTCCACGGCCATCGCGCGGCGGGCGCCCTCGGGCGCTCCCGGCGGGGCGGCCATCGCCGGCATGACGCCGCCCAGGCCCCCGCCGAATCCGCCTCGACTGCGGCCGAGGAACTCGAAGCCCCAGAAGTTGGCGATGATGTCCGCCGGGAACGAGCGGTAGGACATCGACTCGTCCCGGAAGTCCTGCGGCCAGCCGCCGCGCATGTGCTGCAAGCCTTTGAGCATGTTCTCGAAACGGCTGGAGATCAGACTGTAATCCTCGCGAAACACGCCGAACGCCTGCGGCCAGTGGTGCGGCTTGTAGGCGTCCAGCGATGCGTCGTACAGGGCCACGACCATCTCGGCGGCAGTTTTCATCGTAGCCGACTCGCTCCGCGAGTCGAGCTTCCCGTCGCCCACCGTAGCCGGCTCGCTCCGCGAGCCGGGGTTCCCGTCGCGGAGCGGCGGGCCGACGATCAGCGTCCACGTCTCCTTCTGCGCCGGCTCGAGTTTGGAGACAAAATGCTCCCAGGCGACGTTCAGCTTCTTGTTCGTCCACGGCACGGTCACCTTTTGGGACGTGGTGTACGCCCGGTTCTCGCGGACCATCGTGACGTGCAGCGTAAAGCCGCCGCGCATGGCTTCGGTGACTTCCTGTTTCACCGCCGCCTGCGTAATGTCAGGAGCGGTCCAGAAGCTCTGCACCGTCTTGCGGCGGTGCTCGATTTCCACATACGCGCGGGCCTTGTCGTAGCCCGTGCCCCACAAGGCCAGGAACTCCTCGCCCGGCTCGAGGGTCCACGTCGGGGCAAGCAACGAATACGGGATCTTGACCGCGAATTGCTTCGCCGCCGGATCGGCGACGCGGATCGGCTGCTGGGCCGTGACCTTTTTGTTGAACCGGTCTTGGGTTTCCAGCACCGCGCGGTAAGCGCCCGCGGCCAGCTGGCAGGAGAAGCTCGCGTTGCCTTCCGCGTCCGTCGTCCAGCCGTGTTCGGCGACCACTTCGCCCAGCGGCCAGCTGTGGGGGTCCGATGGATTCGGCTTCGGCTCCGGCGCGGCCCGCTCGCCGCCGCCGAACACCGATCGCGGATAGGGCTGGCCGCCCAGGTCCACTCGTTGGACTTTGTCCGGCGTTTGCAGGCGGTAGATCTTCAGCGAGCCTTCGGCCAATTGACCTTCGCCGTCCAGCGTCGATGTCTTGATCGTCAGCTGGACCGGCTTGTCCACAGTCTGCCAGTCGTTGGCGGCCAGCGTAGCCTGCAAGGCCGTGTAGCCGACGCGGATTATCTGCTGGCCGGAGCGCGTTTCGCCGGTCGTATCGGTCACGTCGGCGTACACCGTGTACTCGAACACCGGTTCGTCTTTTTCCAAGACGGACAGGTCCGGCCTGGCGACGAACTTGATCTCGAACGAACCGTCCGCGCCGGTCGCCGCGCGGCCGTGCGTAATCTCCTGCCCGCCGCTGGCCGGCGGCATCCGCCACCAGTAGCGCCAGCCCCACCAGATCGGATAGCGGACCTGGCGGACGACCCGATAGCGGACCTTGGCGCCGGTGACCGCGGCGCCGGTGTAAGCCGTGGCTTGGCCCTTGACCGCCACTTCGCCGTTCAACCTGGCGGCGACCTCTGGACGTTCCACGGCCACTTGGAATTTCGGCCGCTTGTATTCCTCGACGTTCAAGGTCGTTGAGCCGGCCGGTTCGCCGTCGACGCGGATGCTCATCCGACCGGTCAGGCGGTCGCGCGGGGCCGTGAAGCTGCCGCTGAACGAACCGTAGTCGTTCGTCTGGTGCCGCTGGCGGGCAATTTCCTTGTTGTTGCCGTCGGCGAAGATCACGTTGACGGCCCGGCCCGCGATCGTCTTGTAGTTGTCCTGTTCCTGGTCGACGTCCAGGCAGATGCCCTTGTAGTGGATCGTCTGGCCGGGCCGGTACAGCGAGCGATCGGTGAAGAACACGGTGCGCGTCATTGGACGCATCCGCAGATCGCCTTGGTGGCCGTAGAAGTCGTTGGCCGTGGCCAGCATTTGCCCGGCGTGGCGGGCGACGAGCAGAAAGCGCTGATTCGCCAAGACGGCCAGCGAGAACAGGCCGTTCCGATCCGTCTTCGCCGCCGGGCCGGCCTGACGGGCGTTGTTTCGCATGTGATACCACGCTTGGACTTCCACCCTGCCCAGCGGTTCGCCGGAGATCGCGTTGAGCACGAAGCCCTCGACCCGAGTCTCGCCGCGACGGGTGCGGACAACCAGCGCCAGATCGCTGACCCAGAAATCGGTGAACGAGACCACGTTGTTCTGTTCGCCAAAGCCGGGATCGTGGCTGGCGACCAGGAAGTAGAAACCCGGCTTCAAATCGGCCGGCGGTTCGACCTCCTCCGTCCGCTCCTGGTAGTCTGCGGTGGGCGGCAGGTCGACCGACCACTGGCGCACGGGCGTCTTGGCCAGCAGCGCCCGGCGCTCGTTGTCGTCCAGTTGTTCAGGCCGGTAGCGGGCGGTCTTCAGCCGCGCTTCGTACGATTCCGGGACGACGCGGAAGAAGACCTTCGTCACGTTTCGGTAGTGGACCTGGATTTTGCTCAGCGGCTGGTTCCAGACGCGTTCGATGTGGATCTGCGACGACTTGGCCTCGATCTGCAGGAGCAGATTGTGGCAGCGGCGGCCGCCGACGCTGTTGGGAAACGCGTTCTTGCCCCGCTCGGCCAGTTTGTGGGCCTCGACTAGATCGCCTTCCTGTTGCAGGACGCCGGCCCAGTCGTGCAAGGCCCGCGCCGCGATCTCGTGGTCGCCCCACTTGTCGGTGAACCGTTTCAGGGCGGCTTTGTAACGGGCGTTCTTCTCTTCGCCGAACGCCTTGTTCCAGCCGAAATCCAGCCGCAGCAAGTCGGCGTCGATCAGGGCCGTCGGATCGGCGTCTT
The DNA here is from genome assembly GCA_012515235.1 of Candidatus Anammoximicrobium sp. Taxonomy (GTDB): domain Bacteria; phylum Planctomycetota; class Planctomycetia; order Pirellulales; family Pirellulaceae; genus Anammoximicrobium. The sequence continues at coordinate 12,364 of JAAYYU010000389.1, read as the reverse complement.
TCAAGTGAAACTTCAGCAGGTTCTGGTACAGACGAATCGCCTTGAGGGTCGCCGCGTTTTCGTCCGCCGTCTTAACGTCCCAGGCGACGAACTCCTCGACCGCCGCGAAGATGGGGCTGTCGGCCATCAAATCGAACGCATCCTCGGCTTTGGCCCCCGCCTGTTCGCCGGCGCTGTAGAACTCCAGCGCGTTGTGGGCCAGAAAATCAAACATCGTCGGCCGGTAGCTGTCGGGTACGGAGCCCTTCTGCAGCAGGTCGTCGTACGCGGCGACGGGCGTGGCTTTCAGCACGGCTTCTCCCGCCAGAGCCTTGGTGAACTGTTTGTCGATCTCGGCCAGAATCCGCGGCAGGTCCCAGGTAGTGAAATCGTCGCTGGGCGCTTGGGCGGTCGCCGTGCGCCGCATGAACCGCCAGCGGTTCTGTTGGAAGTAGTGCCAGTACCAGTTGGCCAGGATTGCTTCCATGACCGGCGCCATTTCCGGAGGCGCTTCGGCGATTTCCGCTTTCATGCGGACAATCTTCTCCTCCGGCTTGTTGCCCTGGACGTTGCCCTCCAAGGCGATCTTCTTGGCGATCGCCTTGATGGCTTCGGCGTACGCCTTGTCCTGCATCGCGCCGGCGATGATCGGTTCCAGCGCCTCGACGGCCGTTTTCGGCAGTCCTGTGCTCATGGCTTCTTCAACCTTCTTCCATTGTTCGTCTCGGGAACCGGCCCAGGCGGGCAGGGCCAACAACAGCACCAGCGGCAGGGACAGCTTGTTGCGCATGGCCGTGACTCCAGACTTTCCGTTTGGGGAAATTGCGACAATCTCAGCGCAGACGCGCGGCGCCGTCATTATAGACGATACAATCCCAACCGGGGTTTTTCTTTTCCTGCCGTCTCTGCCTGTTTCTGCTCAAGCCTTTTGTTGACGGTCGTCTGGTCCCATCCCAGAATTGCCCAGACCCATAGCTGCACCGAACGAAAACCCTAGTCTTTCGGTGGATGATTTATCGCCGTGAAACCCAAAAAGCCTGTCTTGGGCCGAGGTGCCGCCGCGCCCCGGCCTCGAACGTTGCGATTCGAGAATCTCGAAGATCGCCTGCTGCTGTCGGTCACCGCCGAGGAGCAGCAGTTCGTCTATCTGCTGAATCTGGCACGGCACGATCCTGGAGCCTACCAGCGTGAGGCGGGCTTGGCCGTCGACCTGTCGGGCATCGTCCCGCGGCCTCCCTTGGCAGTGAACGATTGTTTGATGCAGTCGGCCGGCCTGCGTGCGGACGAGATGGCAGAGCACGATTACGTCGCTCACCGCAGTCCGGTCACGGGTGATTGGCCCAACCGGATAGCGCGCCATCAGGGTTACGCGCTGCCGTCCCACTGGCCGGACGACGACAACTACGTCGAGTCGATTGCGGCCGGCAGTCTGTACGAGCGCGCGGCAACTCCGCTCGAAGCCCTGATCGTCGATCAGGGTCTGCCGGCCGCAACCCATCGCAGCCACCTGCTGGGCGTGGATGAGTTCTACGCCGAGAACCGGGAGATTGGCGTCGGTTACGCGGCGGATTCGAGTTCGACGTACGGTCACTACTGGTCCATTCACGCGGCCCGCCGGGAAAGCGCCGACGCCTTCCTCACGGGCGTCGTCTTCGACGATGGCAACCGCAACGGACGTTTCGACGCGGGCGAAGGCCTGCCGGGCGTGACGGTCCAAGCAGGCGGCCGCACGGCCATGACCAACGAAGCAGGCGGTTTCTCGTTGCCGGTGATCCCGAACGGATCGTATCGGCTGTCCGCTGCCGGCGCCGGACTGGCCGTCCCCGCCACGGCCAATGTCCTGGTGGGGAACGAGAACGTCCAGGTGGACATTGTGTCCGGCGTCAGCGGCGCGTACGTGAGTTTCGCCCGCGATCCGGTTTCGGCCTGGACCAACCCTCGCAATCGCTTGGATGTGTCCGACAACCAGATCGTGGACCCGCTGGATGCGCTGCAAATCGTCAACCGCCTGAACACCGTAGGGTCGGGACCGCTTTCCTGTGCCGACGCTCCGGACGATCTGCTGCCGCCTTTCCTGGACACGGATGGCGACGGCCGAGTTTTGCCCCACGACGTGCTGCTTGTGGTCAACAGCTTGAATCGCACGGTCGAGTTGCCGGAAGGCGAAAGCAACTCTGCAGTCAACCCGCTGTGCCCGATCTGTCAGGAAGATCGCCTGTACCGTCCGCCGACAGCAGACGCGCAGCGGATCGGCAGTGTCAACCCGGACATCGCAGTACGCGGCCCTGTTTGGCGAACGGTTTGTCCCGCGCTCATCTGGCGACCTTCATTACCCGAACCTGCGTCCGGTCCTACTGTCCCGTCTTGGATCGTCTTGCGTCCCGCCGCCCCGGCCGGAGACACGCAACTCTTTGCGTGGTGGGCCACGGGGGATTGGACAGACGGCGAGGCGTTCGCCTGTCGAGAGCTGGACCCCTAGCAGCCCCTGGCAGTCTGTAGAAAAAGGGCGACTGGCTCGGAGGTGTGCCGGTACACCCCAAGGAGACAGAGATGTCGTGTTGCTGTTCATCATCGCACACTTGCACGGGAAGGACGTCCACGGCAGGGGGCCAGGCTTACAGAATTCGATTTTGGCCGATGGTGGGGCCGCCAGAGGGAACGAGATTGCTCGGCCAAAATTGAATTCTGTAAGCCTGACCCCAGCGCCGAGACCGTGATCTCATCAACAACGCAAAAAAACAGCCTACTACCGTTTGGTGCTAGCAACTCGCCGCTCCGATCTCCGCCCCGACGTCACAAGGCTGAAACAGCGATCTTGACGGCCCAGGACTCTTGCGGTACCGTCCGTCGCCTATCAGCCTGTTGAAAGAAAGAATGAGGACAGGCACCTCGCAGTGGTCGTTTTTCTTTGGGTTTCTCCAACGCAGCTCGGAGCCAGTTCCCTTTTTCAACAGGCTGCTATGCGTTACGCATCTCGTCTGTGCTTTCTCCTGTCGGTGCTTTTTGGCATCAACCCGCTCCTGGGGACCGACGTCGACGGTTTGCCTGCTCCGGGCGTGTTGGTGCTGCGCAATGGCGAGGTGTTGGCGGGAATTACCTCGAAAGTGGGTGATCGGTATGTCGTCGCCCAAAACCAAGGCGGCGAACTGCGCATTCCGACACGCGAGGTCGAGATGCATTGCCTCGATTTGGAGGAAGCCTATCTCCGCAAGCGAGAAAGGGTTTCTGCCAAGGACCTTTCCGCCCGTCTGCAGCTTGCCGACTGGTGCCTCCGGTATGGACTGTACGCACGGGCCGCCGACGAACTGCTGGCAGTGGGGGCGTTGGCACCACACCATCCGCGTCTGCGAGGCTTGGAACGTCGGCTGCAGTCCGCCATTGGACTTGCCCAGCGAAGCGACACCGCGCCGGCCGGCACTCCGCCGCTGGCCCAGCGTCCTGAAACCAGAACCGTTGCCTGCCAATTGCCGGACGAGGCGATCGAAGGTTTTGTATCCCGAATTCAACCCCTTCTTCTCAACCGTTGCGGTGCCAATGCCTGTCACGGGACCCGTAGCGAGTCGGCCTTTCGACTTGTCGCCCCCGGCTGGGGACAGGCCATGACGCATAAGTACACACAGCGAAACCTGGCCTCCGTCATGCAGCAGTTGGACAGCGCCCAGCCGGACGCGAGTCCGTTGCTGACGGTGCCGGCCAAGTCGCACGCGGGCCTGGCGGAGCCGGTGCTGGGAGATCGCGATCAGCCACAGTTGGAGACGTTGAAAGCCTGGGCGCGGTCCGCCGTCCAGGCAACACCGCCGCCACTCTCCGTCGCCACTGCCCCCGGCCCTCTGCTCCAAACCAGTCTCCAACAGCCCCTGCCGTCGCCGGCAGCAGGCGAGGGCGTCACCGGCCCCGGATCGTCACGGCAAGCGGTGGCGGCATCCCCAGCGGGACACCTCGGTGAACCTCTTCCCACGCTGGACTTTCGGGATCCCTTTGATCCCGAACGATTCAACCGTCAGTTTCTGGAACCGGCGGCTCCTGCGGAAGAGCCATAGAATCCGCGTAACACGGCCCACTTGTCGGCCGTGTCCGTCCGCGTGGCACGGCCCACTTGTCGGCCGTGCGTCAGTGGAAACGGCCTGCGGTCTTCCGCGGCCTCTTTCAGGGACGCGACTGCAGCAACTGGCGTCTCATCCGGCCGTGATAGAAAACGCCGCCGGAGCGACGCGTCGCGTCGGACGTATCGGCGACTCCGTAGTCGATCAACTCCAGCGTGCTGCGGCGGACAAGTTTGCCGGCAGGATTCAGGTCCTTCGACGTATGCGACACCACGCCGCCGGGAACATCGAAACAGACGACCTCCAACGTGAACGTCGAGCCGCTTTTCTGTCGCTGCACCGTGCGCATGTGGGCCCCTGTCTTCAGTTCCGTCAGGACCTTCTGAGGCATCTCGACGGCGATCACCTCCATCACGGTCTGCTCCAGGACCTGTTTTCCGTCGGGCGTAGCGGTGACCGTCTCCCGGCGGAGGACAAAAGGCGGCATGGAATCACAGTACTCCAGCTTGCTCGTCACGCGCGTCTCGTCGTTCGTCACGACGGATTCCAACGCCGCGCAGGGCACGGGCTTGCCGCCGAGATCCCAGGCCTTCTCTCCCACCTTGTGCAGACCGGCTCGCTGGCTGGCGTTGCCGCCATCGAACTCCACGCGGACTTGACGAGGCTGCGCCACGAATCTTTTCCCCGCGACTTCGACCGTGACCTCCATTTGCAGCGTACAGCCGCCCTCATCGACTCCGATCAAGGTGGTCTTCGTTTCGGTCGTGCTGGCCGACTTGACGTTGCCCTTCTCGTCCAGTTCCTCCATCCACTTTCGCACCTTGCTCCAGGACCCCGGCGGGAATCGTCCCCAGGCATGGTGCTCGCGCGGGATGACCACGGTCTGCGCGCCGGCAGTGGCGCCCGTCAGCGCCAGGCTGACGGTCAGAACGAAACGGATCGACCAGAGATCGCGACCGAGTTGTTTCAAGACAACCACCGGGTTCGGATACCAATCATTTCTTGCCGTGCCACGACCCGCCGAGATCGACTCGCGTGTCCCAGTTCCTGCGGCGGGGCAGTTGCCGGAATCACCCATCCTGCGATCGTGAGAACCACCTGCACTCTGACGAATCACGGTTTTCCTTAACTCGGTATTCTCTTCGCTGAGCGTTTCAGCGAGAATGCCGCTAGGGAGGGGACGACAAGATTATTGCCTGAACTCCCTCGTTACGATCGGCAGGACACGCCCAACCCTCAGATCCGCAAAACATGGACACTTCACTCGAAATCATCGCGGAGGCCCGATACCTTCGCCTGGTGCGGCTCGGCCGCTGGGAATTTGCCGAACGCGTGCGGATCAGCGGCGTGGTCTGTGTCGTGGCGCTGACCCGCGATCAGCGGTTGCTGTTGGTGGAACAGTTGCGTGTCCCGCTCGGCTGCCGCGTGATCGAGTTGCCCGCGGGCCTGGCCGGCGACACGTCCGCGACCCAAGGCGAACCGCTGCAGGCTGCTGCCGAGCGGGAACTGCTGGAAGAAACCGGGTATCGCGCCTCGTCCACGTCGCGTCTGTTCTGCGGCCCCACGTCGCCCGGACTGACGAACGAGCAGCTCACCTTCTTTTTCGCGAAGGACTGCGAACTCGCGGAAACCCGCGTGTCGGACCCCAGCGAAGACATCCTGGTGCACGCCGTGCCGCTGCCCGCCGTGGACGCCTGGCTGGACGAGCAGACAGCGTTGGGAAAAGCGATTGCCATCAAGGTCTATGCCGGCCTGTACGTCGCCCGCCAATTGGGCGCAGCGGCCTGTTGAAAGAAAGGGGGCTGGCTCCGAGCTGCGTTGGAGAACCGCGAGGGACAACGGCCCCGCGAGGCGACTGTCCTTTTTTGTTATCTGTTTTTCTACCGGCTGATAGGCAATCCATGAACTTCAAAGCCGTGCTCGTTTGGCTGCTGTTCGCTGCCGCGTCTAAGGCCGTTTGCGCCCTGGAGCACGTCACCTTCGAGCAGGACGGCAAGCCCGTGCGGCTGTCCGGAAAGATCTTGGCAGAGGCCCAGGACGGCGGCTTGCTGGTCCAGGACCGCGAGGGCGTCCTGTCCGCGGTTCAGCCCGCGCAGCTGGTCAGCCGCACGCAAGACGACACGCCGTTCCGCTTCCTGTCGGCCGAGGAATTGCAGGCCCGGCTGCTGGAGCAGTTGCCGGCGGGGTTCCGCGTCCACGCCACGGTTCACTATCTGATCTTCTACAACACGTCGCCCGTCTATGCGAAGTGGTGCGGGGCGCTGTACGAGCGGCTGCTGCAAGCGTTCTACAACTACTGGGAGCGCCGGGGACTGGAACTTCAGGAACCCGAACTGCCGCTGGTGGCGTTGATCTTTGCGGACTCGGCCTCTTACGAAGGCTACGCGCGCACCGAACTGGGCGATGCTGCCGCCAGCGTCGTCGGCTTCTACAGCCTTCGCACCAACCGCGTGACCATGTACGACCTGACGGGCACGAAGGGCCTGCAAGGCACGGCCCGCCGTTTCACGTCCACCGCGCAGATCAACGGCCTGTTGATGCAGCCCGGCGCCGAGCGGTTGGTGGCGACGATCATCCACGAAGCCACGCATCAAATCGCCTACAACTGTGCCCTGCACACGCGCTATGCCGACATTCCGCTGTGGGTCAGCGAGGGCTTGGCCGTGTTTTTCGAGACGCCGGATCTCCGCAGTTCTCAAGGCTGGCGGAACATCGGCGGCGTGTCCGCATCCCGACTAGCCCAGTTCCGGCGCTACCTGCTGGCGAGACCGTCGGATTCGGTGCTGAGCCTGGTCCAGGACGACACACGCTTCCGGCAAGCCGGCACGGCGCTGGATGCCTACGCCGAGGCCTGGGCGCTGCAGCACTTTTTGATTACCACGCGACTGCCCGACTACGTCCGCTACTTGCAGAAGCTGAAGGAGAAGCCGCTGCTGATCTACGACACGCCCGCACAACGGCTGGCCGATTTTCGCTGGGCGTTTGGCGACGACTTGGCGGCCCTGGATGCAGATTTCCTGCGATACGTCGGCAGCCTGCGTTAGCCTCGCAGAGGCGTTGGGCCGAGGCCCGGAGTGACTGGTTCCGCGCGGCCGGGACTCCCGCGGCGGGCAAACCGGCCGGATTTTTGGAACCACAGGGACCCGCAGGCGGGCTGCACGCTTGCAGATGCCCGACGTTGCACAGTATGATAGCAGCCTTGGATACTGCCTGATTTCCTACCTCCGTTAACAAGGAACTCGCCATGACGGAAAGCACCAAGAGCAAAACGTGTCCCGGCGCCTCGCGCCGCGACTTTCTGAAAGGCTCCGCCGCCGCAGTCGTCGGCAGCTCGTTGACCGCGACGTTGGGCGCGGCCCGGATGGCCCATGCAGCGGGCGACGGCGTCCTGAAAGTCGGCCTGATCGGTTGCGGCGGCCGCGGCAACGGCGCGGCCCGGAACGCCATCAACGCCGATCCGAATGTGAAGCTGACCGCGATGGGCGAGGTGTTTCCGGATCGGCTGGAACAGGCCCGCAAGGTCCTCCAAACTTCGCTCAAAGACAAGTACGCCGTGACAGACGATTGCGCGTTCTCCGGCTTCGACGCCTACAAAGGCGTGATCGACTCCGGCGTGGACGTCGTCTTACTGGCCGAACCGCCCCACTTCCGGCCGCAGCACCTGCGTTATGCGATCGAGAAGGGCAAGCACGTGTTCTGTGAAAAGCCGGTCGCGGTGGACGGCCCCGGCGTGCGGCACGTGCTGGAAACCACCGAGATGGCCAAGCAGAAGAACCTGAACATCGTCTCCGGACTGTGCTGGCGCTACGACTATGCCGTGCGGGAAACGGTGAAACGACTCCGGGACGGGGCGATCGGCGACATCGTCGCCATGCAGATGGACTACCTGACCGGCGTGCTGTGGCATCGCGGCCGCGAACCGCAGTGGAGCGAGATGGAATACCAGCTGCGCAACTGGTACTACTTCACCTGGCTCTCCGGCGATCACATCTGCGAGCAGCACATTCACAGCCTGGACAAGTCGCTGTGGCTGCTGGGCGACAAGCCGCCCAAGAAGTGCGTGGGCTTGGGCGGGCGTCAAGTCCGCACGGATCCGAAATGGGGTCACATCTATGACCACTTCGCGACCTGCTACGAATGGGAAGACGGCGTCAAGATGTACTCCTACACGCGGCAGATGGCAGGCTGCAAGAACACCGTCGAGGACTACATTTTGGGCAGCAAAGGCCGGGCGGAAGTCCTCAAGAACACGATCCAGGGCCCCAGCGGCCAGTGGAAGTACGACGGGCCGAAGGCCAGCATGTACGACGTCGAGCACCAGGAGTTGTTCGCGGCGATCCGCGCCGGCAACACGATCAACAACGGCACGTACATGTCGTACAGCACTCTGCTGGCCATCATGGGCCGCATGGCCTGCTACACCGGCCAGGAAATCACCTGGGACATGGCCCTGAATTCCAAGGAAGACCTGACGCCCGAGCAGTACGCCTGGGGCGACGTCAAGATTCCGGAAGTCGCCATGCCCGGTGTCACGAAGTTCGCCTAGGCGGGCTTTCTGAGCGCTGCTGCCGGCGTGAGGTCCGGCAGTCGGGGGCGTGCCGGGGGCGTGCCCGGCCCCCGCCGCGACCCTGCACGGGCGCGGAACACGCCTGGCGGCCGGTCGAGGCCGAAGCTTCGTCGCGACGCCCGCCGGCTAGCTGGTCAGATTCTCGTTGGTCAGATTCTCGTTTCCTGTGATGGGGAAGTCCGATGAGTGCGACGGTCAGTTTGCCTGCTTCCACCGTCGTCTCCAAGACGGCGGTTACCTGCTACGATTTCTGGGATCGCGCTTTTCGGCGGGCCGGGATTCTCGACTACACGGAGGGTTTTTACCAAGGCGATGCCAGCCTCTCCTACGAACAGGCGCAGCAGAATCAGATCCGTCATCTGCTGGACCAGGTTGGCTGCCGGAGCGGCTCGCGGATCCTGGAAGTCGGCTGCGGGAACGGCACGTTGTTGGACGAGGTGCGGCGGCGGGGCGGCAGCGGAGTGGGAGTGACGATTTCGCCGCAACAATTTGAATACTGCCGGGCGCGGGGGCATGAGGTGCATCTGTTGGACTACCGGGACATCGGCGAGGACTGGCGGGGACGCTTCGATGCCGTGGTCGCGAACGGATCGATGGAGCATTTCGTCCAGCCTGTGGACGCTCTGGAGGGCCGCGCCGAAGCGATCTACACCAGGTTTTTCGAGATCGCTCACCGCTGCCTCGATCCGCATTCCGCGTCCCACCGCGTGATCAACACCACGGTCCATTTCGACCGGGTCCACATCGAGCCTCAGGATGTGATCCGAAGTCCCTGGTCCCATCCCTGGTTTTCCGCCCGATTCCACTGCGCCTTGCTCGTGCGCGGTTTTGGCGGATTCTACCCCGTGCGAGGTCAATTTGAGCGGTGTGCGCGCCCCTGGTTCAAGTTGATCGACGAGCGGGACGCCACACACGATTGCTACTTGACCTCCGAAGAATGGCTACGGCGCGGCAAGCGGTCGCTGCTGGCCCCCAGCCAATGGGCGCGTCTGCTTCCGTTCGTGCTCCGGCACCCGCGCCACGCGTCCACGATGTTGTTCCTGCTGTTGGTGTCCCAGTCCTGGAATTGGCAATTCCGCACAAGACCGTCGGAAGGACCGCCCATGAAGCACCTGTGGCAGACGTGGGATTATCAGCAGCTCTAACGCGACCCGCGGCCGAAACCCCCGTCGGTTGGGACGGTCCCGGCCGATGGCGGGCCGCGTCCCAACCCCCGAAGGTTCCAGAACAGTCGAAGGAGAACGGCGATGCACAACACGAATTCACGGCGCTCGTTTCTGCAAGCGGTTGGTTGGAGCGCCGCCGCCCTGACGCTGCAGGGGTCCTCCCCGGCGGCGGAGCAACCGATCCAGGGCTTCGAGCAAGCCCCGACCGATCCGAACGTCTCCCAGGGCTGGAAGCCGGTCTCCGACCGCAAGCTCCGCGTCGGCATTGTCGGCTACGGCGTCTGCCGTTTCGGCGCGGCCTTCAGTTTTCAAGATCACCCCAACGTGGAAATCGTCGCCGTCAGCGACCTGTTCCCGGATCGCTGTGCAAGCCTGGCCCAGGCGTGCCGTTGCGAGAAGACGTATCCCTCGCTGGAAGAACTCGTCAAGGATGACAAGATCGAGGCCGTCTTTGTGGCCACCGACGCCCCCAGCCACCCGCGACACTGCATCGAAGTGCTGAAGCACGGCAAACACGTGGCCAGCGCGGTGCCGGCCAGCTACGGTTCGCTGGAGGACGCCGATGCGCTGTTTGAGGCGGTCCAGAAAAGCGGCTGCAAGTACATGATGTTCGAGACGTCGTATTTCCACGACGACCTGTACGCGATGCGGCAGATCTACCAGGCCGGCGGGTTTGGCAAACTGGTCTACTCCGAGGGCGAGTACTATCACTACACGGCCGAGCCGATCGCGTCGTACAAGGACTGGCGCATCGGCGGTCCGCCGCAATGGTACCCCACGCATTCCAATGCCTACTACGTGGGCGTGACGGCGGGCAGCTTTACCGAGGTCTCGTGCCTGGGCATTCCCAGCCTGACCAAGTGGCTGCAGCCGGAGAACAACCGCTACAAAAATCCCTTCGGAACGGAAATCGCCTTGTTCCGCACCAGCGAGGGCGGCATGTCGCGGATGGCCGTCAGCTGGGACACGCCCGGCTTCAGCGGCGAAATGGGACGCATCCGGGGCCAACGGGGCACGTTCTACGGGCGATACGAGGGGCTGGAGAAGAACCTGCCGCCGACAACTCGGCCCCCCTTGCCGCCCCGCGTGCAAGCCGGCGGCCACGGCGGCTCGCACGGGCACCTGATGAACGAATTCGTCACCGCCATCCTCGAAGACCGCAAACCGCTGGTGGATATCGCCCAAGCGCTGAACATGACCGTGGCCGGTATCATCGCCCACCAGTCGGCCCTGAAAAACGGCGAACTGATGAAGATCCCGCAGTACCGGCTGTGAACCGCGGCAGCCTGTAGAAAGGGCGACATTCTACTTTTCATTGCCCGATCGCCGCTGCTGCAAAAGTAGAATGGGCCCTTTTTCACACCCTTCTGGCCGTAGGTTCTGCCCATGAAAAGAACATCCACAACCGTCGCTATCCTCGTCAGTTTGCTAGGCGCAACTAACCATACCTCTGCACGAGGTGCGGAAAAGCTCGCCTCAGACAATGCACGTACGGTCCAACCGGATCGCTACGTCTGTGTCGTCGAGGATATGCTCAAGCTCTGTGAGCCGGAGAAGGGCTTCTGGATCGACCTGGGTGCGGGCAAGGGACAGGTGGCGATCCCGCTGATCGAGAAAACCGGCAATCCCGTGACCATGCTTGACCCAAACGCCGAGGCGATGGCCGAAGGGCTGGAGGCCGCACGAGCGAAGGGCCTCGAAGATCGTCTGTTCGCCGTCGTCGGCGTGGCTGAGGACATGCCGTTCCCCGACAATACGGTGAATTTCGTTGCAAGCCGTGGTTCCATCTTCTTTTGGAATGATCCGGGAAAGGGCTTGCGGGAAGTGTACCGGGTGCTGCGACCGGGCGGGAAAGCGATGATCGGTGGAGGTCATGGCAGTGGTTATCCGAAGGAAGCGACCGTCGAAGTGATCGAACAGCGAAAGAAGAAGATGGACGGGGAGGGGGAGGAGGCTGAGAAGTGGTCGAAGTTCGTCAAACTTCGCCGCCCAAAGCAAATGCAAGAGTGGGCCGAAGCTGCGGGGCTGCCGAAGTTCCAGGTGATGGGCAAAGGCGCAATTTCAGCCGAAGATAAGCGTGTCGGCCAGGGCATATGGTTGCTGTTCGAGAAGAAACCAGAAATCACTGCACGCAAAGAAGAAGATAAGTGACGAAAAGCGAAAAGGCGAAAAGAAGATGCGGTGAAAAAGGCGAAGCGAAAAGCGGAGCCAAGCGAAAAGGAAACGAAAAAACGAAAACGAAAAGGACAGGCGTTACTTGCGGAGACCGCGGATCTACTGCACCGCTGGCGGATCGCGGCCGCTTTGGGCTTCGGCCGAGGCGTGCGGGAACGGCTCAGCGGCTGGACTCGACAATAGGGGACATTCTACTTTCTATTGCCCCAGCGTGGAGCCATGTTCAGCCCGAGCCGTCGGCCTGCTCCACGCTTTCTTCGGCCACCACGCTGCTTGCCAGCGTGGAACCATGTTCAGAACCAGCCGTCGCCCCGCCGCGCGACCTCGTCGGCCACCACGCTGCTTGCCAGCGTGGAGCCATGTTCAGCACCAGCCGTCGTCCCGCCGCGCGACCTCGTCGGCCACCACGCTGCTTGCCAGCGTGGAGCCATGTT
>JAAYYU010000388.1 GCA_012515235.1 Candidatus Anammoximicrobium sp. | reverse complement strand
GCCGTTGACGACCACCTGCAGCGTTCCGTCGCTCACCGTGCCCGTGATCGCGGGTGTCGCTTCGTTGGTCATCAGGGAATTCACGGTGACGGCCGGCGGCGTGGTATCGATCGTAATGTTCAGCGCTGCCGATGCGGCGCTGACGTGGCCAGCCACGTCCGTTTGGATGGCCTTTACCTGGTGCGTTCCCGCGGCCAGCGAGACATCTTTGGTAAAGGAACCGCCGGCAACGGTCGTCGTGCCCAGTGACTCGCCGCTATCAACGACGCCGTCATGGTCGGCATCGGCGAACAACTCGACGGTGACTCCGATTTCCGCCAAGCCGCTGATCGTCAAATCCGTCGTGTTCTTGGTGACGTTGTCGGCGCCGTCGGAGCCGGTGTCGTCCTCCGCCGCAAGATCCAACGCGGTCGGGGGATCGAGGGGCGCGACCGTTAGCGTCACGTCATTGCCGGTCCCGCCGTTGTAGTCGATGCGAAACAGGGTTGTGCCCGCGAGGAAAAGGCGGCCATCCCCCAGCCCCGCGAAGGCTCCGGCGACCGCGGAACTGCTGTCCACAACGTCGATAATCGTGAAGCTGGTTCCCATCGACGGCACATAGCCGACGTCGACCGTCACGTCCAGCGCTGCATTGTTCAAGGCGACGGTTCGCCCCGCGCCGGTGATCGTCAACTGGTCGTAATTGGTGCTCGCCGCCGAACCGTTGATTTCGACGGCCAAGCGACTGGGCGTGGCACCACCGGTGAACGTGATGCTGTTGTCGACCGCCAGCCTGCCTGGGCTTGCGCCCGGGGCCACGTTACCGCCCGCTTGGACCGTAACCTGGCCGCTGACAGTCCCCGTGCCGGCCAGCGTAGCGCCGCTATTGACCTGCGTGTTGCTGAAGATCGAAGCATCCGTGTAGGGATCGGGGTCCCCGACCGTCAGGAACGTCCCAGCGCCCAGCGTGATGGTGCCAGTACCAGCCGTCAAATCATCACTGGAGAGGGTGACCGTGCCGATGGCCTCGAGGAACTGGGGACTGTCGTTCTTCGCCGTGTCGGTCCCCAGCCAATCGGCATCGAACCTGACATCGACGGTCCCACCGGCGGTTATGAAAAACCCGCCCGCCGTAGCCTGGTTGCCGCCCAAGCCCGCCGTGCCGTCGCTAATCCAACCGTCCGCCGTAAAAAGACTTACCTTCCAGTCGCCCCGCAGCGTCCCGACGCGCAGGTTGCCATCGGCAAACAACTGGATCTCACCAACTCGCGCGTCGATGGCCGAACCATCAGCCATGATCAGGTCCCGACCGGCATCCAGTTCGATGAAGGGTCGCCAGCCCGGGTCAATCTCCGCATCGATCCGACCGCTGGAGGAGAACGTGATGTCGTCCGATGCTCTGGCTGTGGCGTGTCCGCCGTTCGTGAGAACGCTCGCGTTGAACTCGATGGAACCGTAAGTCTCCAGCCAGATGCCGGCTACCTCGATGTCAGCATTGACGACGATCCCCTCGCCCCCCACCTCCAGGGCATAGATGTCGGCGGCGTCCAACGAACTAACGAGTGCGTTGACGAGCACCGCGTTTGCTTCCAGCACAAGGTAGGCATCGTCCGTGGTGCCGACGATTGGCTCCGAAACCGTCAGGTTTCCGGTCACCACGACGTTGATCTCGTCATCGGCGACCATGCCGTTCAGGTCGCCTGTGACGCCGCCGATGACCAGGGCGCCGGCGTTCTGCAGGAACGTCGCGCCGCTGCCGCTGTCCGCCTCGACACTGCCGACCTGCAGCTCCAGGTCGATCCCGGTCTCGGCGATCAGCGCCGCCTTGGCGGCAACGAGGTCTGGCAGGCTGCTCGCGGAGTCGCCCAGAATCGAGCCGGCCAGGGCTTCGATCCGGGCAGATCCCGTCGTGGTCAGGCTCTTGGTCAAGTGAATGTTGCCGGCCTTCAGATCGAGGTCGCCGGTCCCCACGCCGGTGGGATTCGTCTGGAAGCGGAGCGTGTCGTCGGTGTCCGCCGCGACGAAGAAATCGGCGTCAAAGGCGGCGTCCAGGCCTTCTACGTTGATCGCATCGGCGCCCGTGCCCGCCGTCATCGCGACGGTCAGCGACGCCGTGGGATTGGCAAAGGTGACGGATTCGCCGAGCGTCGAAACGATCTGCGAATTGCCGTCCGCCCCGCCGACGTCGGTCAGCGTAATCGTTTCGGCCGCTCCCGTGAACGAAAACACGCGGTGGTCGGCGTCCAGGTTGTCGCTGACCGGCTCCAGGGCCGTGTACGCGATCGTGCTGGCGGCGGTCGGGCCGGCCCCGTCCGGGTCCAGTGCGATGCTGCCCGCGCTGGCGCTCGCAAACATGTACGTGCTGGTATCAAACGTGCCGCCGGCCAGCGCCAATGCATCGCTGCCCAGACCGCCGTCGTAGCTCAAGCCCGCGGCGGGAATCGGATTGCCGCCCGCGAACCCGACCGTCAGCTCATCGTCGCCGCCGCCCAGTTCGAGGACCAGCGAACCGGTGATCGAGGTCAGAGGGATCGTGAGCGTCTGATTGTTGTTGCTGAGCGTGCCGCCGGCCGGCGCAGAGGCAAACTGCTCGGCGGCATCCGTGATCACCAGATTCGCGTCGACGCGGCTGACCGTCAAGGCGTTGGGCACGCCCGCGCCGTCCGCAACGGTCAGGGTACCGGCGACCAGGGTGGCGTTGAGGGTGCCGTCATCCACCGGCGTGACGTTAACCGTCATGGTGTATGCCGCGGAGCTCAGCGCGGGGCCGCCCGTGTCCTTGACCTTGAATCCGAAGGTGGCGTAGGGGCTCCCGTTGGCATCCGGCGCCGGCGTGAACCGCAGCCGTCCGGCATCCACGTCGGCCTTGGAAACTTCCTGGTCGAGCGTCACGTCTTGCCAGCTGGTCCCATTGTTCCATTCCAGCGTTCCGGCGGTCTCGAGCGTCGTGATCTTGACGGCGCTCCACGTGTCGCCCGGATCTACGTCGATGAAGGAGAAGTCTGCCGCGAGGAAGGCATAGGGGATGTCTTCATCCGTCGTGACTGCGTTAGCGGCCGAGGTTGGGGGATCGTTGACCGCGCTGACGGTGATGCTCGCGATCGCCGTCGCCGTGCTGTAGGGAGAAGTCCCGCCGTTGTTGCCGCTGGTGGGGGCCTTGGCGCCGGCAGTCCCCACGGTCTGGTCCCAGGCCCGGAACGTGACGGTGGCTGTCTCGCCGTCGATCGCGTCCGGGACGAACCGCAGCTTGTCGATCGCGCGCAGCAGCAGCGACTCGGTGCCCGAGACGGTCCCTACGTCCGACCAGCTGGAGCCGTTGTTAATCGAGAATTCCCAATGTCCCGTGCCTGCCCCGCTGTGGGTGGCTTCCGTTACCGCGATCCCTTCCACCGCACCGGTATCCACATCCGTGATCTTGTCGCCGCCGGCGCTGGAGATGATCGCGGAGACCGGGTCGCCGCTGCTGGTTGTGCTGTCCTCGTTGATCGCCGTCAGGGTGAAGGTCCCGGTGGCCAGGACGGGGGCGTCGTTCAGGCCGTTGACCGTGATGGTGGCCGATTCCGTGGCCGTGCTGAAGGCCGTGGTGCCGCCGTTGCTGCTGGTGCTCACTTTCGTGCCGTAGGTCCCGCTGGACTGGTCCCAGGCCCGGAACGTGACGCTCGCCGTTTCCGCGTTCTTCGTGTCCGGGTAGAACCGGAGCTTGTCGGTGGCCCGCAGCAGCAGCGACTGGGTCCCGGAGACCGTGCCGACGTCCGCCCACGTGGAACCGCCGTTGGTCGAATACTCCCAGTGCCCGGTGTCCGTGCCCGTGTGGGTTGCCGCGGTGACGGCGATCCCTTCGAGGGCGCCCGTGTCGACGTCCGTGATCCGGTCGCCGCCGGCGCTCAAAATGATGTCTGAAACAAGGCTTCCGGGGTTGGTGACGTAGTTCTCGTCGATCGTGAGGAGGAACATCGTACCCGTGTTGTCCAGCACCGGCGCGTCGTTCACGCCGTTGACGGTCACCCGGAACGTGTCGGTGGTGTAGGACCCGGAGGGGTCACTGACTTTGACCGTCACGTCGCTGATGCCGTTCCAGTTGTCCACCGGGTCGATCTGCAGATAACGGCTGCCGGTGATCGTGGCGTTCACGTTCGGATCGGACTGGCTGAGAATCGTATAGGTCAGTCCGCTGTCGGCCGTTTCGCCGTCCCGCGTGTACCCCCACAGGTCGCTGGCCGTGGGCGGAATGATCTCCAGGCCGTCCACCTCGCCGATGTACGATCCCGGCGCATACGAATCGAAGTTGTACCGCAGGTTGACGCTGTCCCAGGTGACGGCAAAGTAGTGCAGCACGTCGGGAGCCGTGTTGCCGTCGGACAAATTCTTGTTGTCGTCGGAATCGCTGATCCACAAGCCCTTGTAGTAGTAGGGACTGCTCGGCGCATAAGCCGTGTCATAATTGAATCCCCAAGCAGTGATCGCATGCTTGATGCTGCCGAAAACACCCAGCCCAACGGCGTAGCCCGCGCGCAGGTACGTATCGACGTCAATCATGGCGTACTGGTTGGCGGTTGCGCCCTGACCGCGGCTGTGGATGTAGACGTCCGGATCGTACGCGGGGTAGAAGTTGCCGCCGGGGACGTCAACCTGGGACGCGCCGGAGACTCCCGCGTAAGGATTGACCCCGTCGAACCACCAGCTCCAACCCGCCCACTGCAGGCCGCCGAGGTCGGTCCAGTGGTCCTGGTAGTACTGGAACATCTGGTCGGTGGTCGTCATGCCGCTAGTCAACCCCCACTGCGTCCACCACAACCCGTTCGCGGCCGAACCGGCCCAACACATCAGGTCGTCACCCGCTTGCGTGTCCTTCTCGGCGTCCACCCACGTACCGCCCCAGTCCTCGAAGACCCGGTAGCGGGTCCCCGACTCTGAAGAATCCTCGGCGAAGATGGGGCTAGGATCTTCCCCAACCTTTGCCATCGCGGAGATCCGCTCGGGCCGGAACGCTTGGAGTTGGCCGTCAAACCCGATCGGTGCCGGCAGCGTCGCAGGACCAAAATCTGCCGTCCCATCCCAGTCTCCCCCCGCGGTCGCGACACCGGACCACGGCACCCCGAACGTGGCCGGCACCGAAGCGTCAATCGGCATCTCTGGTACACCCGACCGATCCGCCGTGTCGCCACCGGTCGCCTCGCCCAGCACGGTGGCCCGCTGGCCTGTATCGCTAACGCTCGACGGCGCTGGGTCCCGTGAGGGTTCGTCGCCCACGGACCCTAACAAAGATCCAAATTCTGCCGGGAAGACGCTGTCCTCAGTCAGCGTTACATCCGGCAACCCGCGAATCACGGGCGTGGTGTTGGCCTGACTCACAGAGAACGAAACCGTGAACGTGTTGTCCGACTCGTTGGTCTCCGCGATCGTCCCGGTCGCATCGGCGACGATCTGCAGTGTGTGGGTGCCTGCCTTGAGGGTCCCCAAAGCGACGTCCTCTACATAGGTGTAGTAGCCCGACCCCAGTCCAGACGCACGGAGCCAGCGAGTGACGTAGGACCCGTCGAGATACAGGTTCGTGTAGAATGCCGCCGTCGTGGCTGAGTTGCCGTTGTTGATCACGGCCCAGTCCATGTAAAGCGTGTCATTCGTCGTCAATGCGTCGTTGGTGTGCGTGCCGGTTGTCTTGGAGATGACGATTTCGTCCGACCAACCGCTGGGCTGGTACGGCGTCAAATTCACCGTGGCCGTGCCGGTGACGTTGAAGGTGCGAGTGTAGTTGTTGTTTGATTCGTTGCTCTCGCTGACACTGTTGAGCGAGTCGACCCTGAGTTGAATGGTGTGCGCCCCCGGCCCGAACTGACCCATGTTCCAATCTTCGCCTTTTTGCATGTAGCCAGCGGCCAAGCCTCCAGAATTGGCGTAGGTGTAAAGGCCGCCGTCGACATAGACGTCGACGCGGAACGCTCCGGCGGCAGTGCTCCCGTTGTTGGCCCAGGCAAAGTCGCAATACACCGTGTCGCTGGTCGTGATGCTGTTGTCCGTGTTCGTGCCGGTGACGTTCGAGATGACGATCGGGTTCAACCAGCCCGACGGGATAACCGGGAGCAGGTCGACCGCAAGCAGCCGTCGATCCTCGAGCGATTCGACGTGCAGCTGCCGGAAATGACGGCGGTGCCGCGTCTGTCGTTGCATCTCTCGGTTCCGCGATTTCCCGTGGATGCCGAGAATCTGAAGCCACTTCCTGGTAGCCATTGTATTTTCTCCTGGAGAGGGTGTTCGGGCGGGGTCAGTGTCTTGCTCGCGATCACGGTAGGCTGCGCAAGATCAGTCTACGGCGTCCCCGTTTGGCGGTGCGGCGTTTGGAGTCGTGTTGGGAACCGAAAGCGAACTCAGGCGTCAAAGGGTTGCGGGACATGTCGGGTGCCTCCACGAGTCACGAACGAGGATGAATTGCAGGTAAAGGGACACGGGCGGCAGCAGTGCCGCCGGACGAACGCGGCCGGCGCAGAGTGTGGACGGGCCGCGGGAATTCGCGCGCAGAACGTACCAAGCGAGACGGGACGCCGTGCGCCCCGCGTCGGGCCACTGCCGCTGTGGCAAACGGGTCAATCATGCGTCGCTGGCTCCATCGGTCGCCTCGCGGGTGCCTCTGTCCGCGAGCCGGATGATGAATCCGAGCCTCTGTTCCGATTAGCCGATCGTCTCTCTGAGTCGGGACTCGCCCCACGCTCGCCGCCGGAATGCGACCGCCTTCCTGCCACTGCAAGCGCTGCTGCGTCTGCGTTCTGGACCCGCCGCAAAGAAACCCGCCGGACCGGTTCCCGCGTCCGACGGATGACGATGAACCTAAGATGCGGTACAACCGGATGCAACTAGATAACCGTTAAAACCGGAAGAAATCCGCAATATTCTTCGGGGGGGATGG
>JAAYYU010000387.1 GCA_012515235.1 Candidatus Anammoximicrobium sp. | reverse complement strand
CTCCGACTGGCCCCATCGCGGGCCGGGCTTCATCTCGCCCAGATCCGCGACGCCCTGGGCCTTGAGGTCCGCCTGCAACACGTGGCCGCGGGCCGCTTCGTCCAAGCGTGCCAGCACCGCCGGATCGGTGACTGGCTGCCAACCCGACACGACCCGCCCGCCGACCAAGCGCACTTCGGCTCCTTTGCGCGCTCGATACACAATCGGCGCCTGCTCGGTCCCCGAATCCTGCTGGCCCAATTCCAGCGGCCGGGCCAACTCGTACACGCCGGCGGCCAGTTCCACGACCATGCCGCCTTCGGGCAAGGGCCCCGCCTGCTTGATTTGGCGGATTGCGTCGCGGGCCCGCTCGATCGTGGCGAACGGCCCATCGCTCCCGGCTTCGTTTGGAGCGGCCAGAGAGCCCGACCACGCGTCCTTGCCGTCCGTGGCCACGTGCAGCGCGACGGGCTCGGCTCCGAAAGCTCCGCTGGCAACCGTCATGGCCAGCCCCATCAGCACCGCGATGCTCAGAAGGCTTTGAAAGCAGCCAGCGATTCGGACAAGCGTCATTGGTATTCTCCCTGCGCATTGAAGCGTGCCGTACGGTTCCGCCCTGAGTCTGAGTTGGCGGCTGAGGGAAGTCAAGCCAAGGGGCGGCTTGACACAAGGTACGGCTTGACAACCGCTGCCCGCTGGAATACCCACCGGCGATTGCAGGTGGACGTAATCCTGCTGTTCGGCGCGAGTCTCCGACGCTGTTCGGCGCGGGTCTCCGACCCCGCCGAAACCGCCGACCGAAGGTCTCCTCCCCAATCTATCCACCCAAGAAAAACGATCCCCAAGCGGACGATCTGCCCGTGGAACATGCACCGTCCGCGCTTTGCGCATCCCGCCCGAGCGATGCTACGCTCTTGCACGATGACTGTTCCAGCTGGGAATTCCGCCAGGGTGATCACCGTGCTGAACCTCAAAGGTGGCGTCGGCAAGACGCACGCGGTCTGGCTGCTCGCGTCCGTGTCACACGAGCGTGGCAAACGGCTCTTGGCCATCGACACCGATCCGCAAGGCAACTTGACCAACTCGTTCCTTCGATCAGCAGAGCTACTTGGCCGAGCTTCGTTCGCACTTGGATCCGAAGACCTTCGAGACGGTAATCCCGGACCTTGCGCAGTACGAGCGATCCGTGACGGACGCCGCACTGCTGCCCGAACACGCCCCGTCGATCCCCGCCGCCCGCATCGCATGGGAATTCTTCGATGAAATCGGCAAGTGCGTTGCGCGCACAGGAGGCGCACACCTAAGTAGCATAGCGGGACTCGCGTCTCAGTCACCGGCCTCGTTCAGCAACGATGGATTCCCCGTTAAATGAGTTGAAACTCCAGATATCGCTCATGGTGCGACAAGACCGCCGAGTACGGATCGCAGTGGCAGCGGGCGGTATGGAGGAACTGTCGGGGCGGATATGGCACAGTTCAGCCTGTCCGATCGCGATGCCATCGTCCGCAGCCACCACGCCCCGGCCGTTGTTGCCATCCGTATCGCCCACAAGCTCCTCGATGAAACGCTCCGGCGATGTGCGCAAGTCGGCGCAGGCCGCATTGGCAGCCGCCGAGCGGACATTCCAGAGATGTTGGCCGTTGCCGTTTGAGACACGACGGGGAATTCAAGGAACTGACGGCCTCGGTGAACGCCCGCGTTTCCTGGCATGTTGTGCCACAGTCCCGGACGGTTTGCCAGCCCCGCAAGATCGTCGCTTCGGCGGACCCCGCTACACTTTTTCCGGCACGACAAACGGGGCTCGATAATCGCGGGAGACGAGTTGGTTTGCGGCGTCGCCGAACTCGCCGACGAAACGTTCCGTGTCGGGATCGAACGTGAGCATCGCGCCCAGCGTGACGGGCGTCTTGTCGAGGCCCACGCCGTTGGCCGACAGGTGCGTTTGGAACCGGTCGTAGGCGGCGGACAATTCTCGATTGCCTGCGATACGCTCGCGGATCTCGCGGTCCGGCATCGTTTTGCCGACGCGGTGCGAGATGTTGCCCAGGTGGACCAGCGCGGCCGAGAGGT
>JAAYYU010000386.1 GCA_012515235.1 Candidatus Anammoximicrobium sp. | reverse complement strand
CTCCGCCTGGGCGATGAATGGGCGGGGAAGCAAGGCCGATGTCCTCGGTGCCAAGCCGTCCTGGACATCCCGGCCGCCAGTCCGCCAGCGGCAACTGGGGCGACGCCGTCGCAAGCGGCCGCGCCGCTTCCCGCGCCGACTGCACGGCCGGCAGCATCAGGGCCACGAGGATGCCGATGACGGCGATGACGACCAGCAACTCGACCAAAGTGAAGCGAACCGCCTTGCTGGTCCTGATCAGCGCCACGAACCCCGCGACGAGGCCGGCCGCCACGAGGCCGCCGAACTTCCAGGGCAGCGACGAGGTGCTCTGACGGGCAATCGCTTCCGCCAGGCGAGTCACCAGCGTCGGCCGCGTGGGCGGCGTTTCTGGGGTGAAGTCGCCGCCGGTGGATACCCAATCCGTCCCGTCAGGCAGGTGGACGGACCACGTGGTGCTCAGCGTCGGCATGGCGATTTCGGGAGCCGTCTGGCGGATCGTTTGTGGCCGCATTCGCCCCCAGAAGTCTCGGCTGGCCAAGTCCGGGCTGTCCGTTTCGTAAAGCAGCGTCAGGTCGCGTACCTCGCCGGCCGAATCCGCTGGTCTGGCTGGCAAGGGGACCAGGTAGGCGCCTTGCTGTCGGCGCACTTCCACGGGTTGGCCGTCAAGCAGGACGGACCACAAGTCAGCACGGCCGGGCAAGGTAACCGGTACGTGCGGCAGGTTGAGGCTCCGCAGCGAGAAACGAGCCTGGTGACGCATCCGGCCCTGTTGCCCGGCGACGCTGACGATCCCGGCCGATTCGCAGATCGCCGCGAGGACGGACTCGGACGCGTGCCGCGTGGCCGAGATCGTCAGCCGGTACGGTAGCCGTGGATACTGGTAGGCGGCCACGATCCGCTGCGTGGGAACGTAGGCCCGCGGTCTGACCACGTCCGCCGGGTCCAGGTCGCGCAGGTTCTCCGGCCGGCAATCGATCTGCTGATCGCCGGCCGCTTCGACGGCCACCATGCCGCTTTGCCGTGAAACGTTCTGCAAAGCCAGAACGGGAACCGCGACGGGGGCGTCGAGCTTGGCCGGGACGGATTCCCCAGCCGTATCGTCGTTGTTCGCTCCGCGAACGACGCGTTGGTTCGCGGAGCGAACCCCGACATTCGCCTGCGCGGAAAACGTCTGCCCGAAATCCAGGGCCAGCGTCAGGTCGCCGGCAACAGGCCGGTCCAGGACGATCTGCCACAAGGTCAATTCGCCGCCTGCGTCACCGGCGTTAGTTAACGGGCTGCGCCGCTGTTCGATAACTCGCGCCGCCGAGTCGACCGGAACGATCTGGATCTTCTCGCCGACCGCCGCGGGCAGCGTGAATTGGATCTGCCGCAGCGTTCCCTGCCGGATGTGCAGATCCAGTTGATAGTGTACGTCCAGCTTGCCGCGGTCCAACCGCGCGAAGGCCAGCGTTTCCGCCGACACCTTGGCCGGTTTCGTGCGGATCTGCAGCCGGCCGCGGACGCGCGCGTTGTCCTGGTAACGGTACTGCAGAGCGGTGCCCGGCGTTTCAGCGGACGCACCGGGCGACGGGCCGGCGGCCACGGGCTGCAAATCGTCCGACAAGTCCGACACCAGCGCCTCGATGTCCGGCGGCGTCTGGACCAGCAACGTTCCCTCCACCTCGTCGGCACCAGCCAATCGCAACTCCGGCAGCGGCAGTTCGCTGAATTGCTCGTCTTGCTTCAACCAGTCATCAGGATGCCGCTGGGCTGTGAGCGCAACCCTCAGCGACTGGCCGGGGCTCAACGGCTTTTCGAGATCGAATCGTACGGTCTGCCAATGCGCATCCGCCGCGGGATCGGAAGCGGACCCCGGCGCCGAGTCCCACTCGACAGGTTTGTCCGCAGAGAACACGGAGGCGACTTCCCAGTCGCGTGGCAACTGCAATTGGACGCCAAACAACGGAACCTGCCGCGGTTCGGCCGTCACGCTGCTCCGCAACACCAAGCCTCCCCGATGGACCTCCACCAACGTCGCCACGGACGCTTGCACGGTCCCGCGCCGCGCCGTCACACGCACGGGCAATTGGAAGTTCTCGTCCCAGAACGCAAACGAAAGCGGTCGACGTAGGTTGGGACTCTGTCCCGATCCGGTCGGGACGGAGTCCCAACCTACATCGGGCCTGATGCCAGCCAGCGTGCCCAACTCGACTCGCAACGACGGCGAGGAAGACAACGACACTTGCCCGAAGTGCGACGCCGCCTCAAGGACTTTGACCGTGGGCACATTCCATTCAATGTCCAAGGGCACCGGGGCCAAGCCGAGCAACCGGACAGCACGTCGTCCGAGAACTGGTTTGCGGAACGCCAGCGTGACTGCCGTCGTACCGCCGTCTTGTGCCCGAATCGTCCATTGAGTCAGTTCCGGCGCTTCGACCTCGGCAACATCCACTGCATCGGGCAACTGAAGCTGAAAGGTGTCCGTGCCGCGAGCGTACACATCCAGTTCGAGGCCGACTTCCCAGCGAAGCCCGGCCGGTTCCAGGTGGGCGAGCCAGCGGCTGTGGACAAAGACAAGGGGCGTGCGTTTGCCGCCCGCAAGGCGATCGGACACGACCAACGGCACCAGGCCCGTACGGTCGATGGCGATGCGGAACGTCTGCCGGCCGTTTTCCTTGCTCTCCGCTTGCAGCGCCGTCTCGCCCAACTGCAGTTGCTTGCCCTCGTCAAGCCGAATCAGCATCTCCGATGCCGGCACCGGGGGCAGTTTGAGTGTGGTTGCCAGATCTCCACCCTGGCTGGCCAGCGGGGCTGACATCTCCAGCTGCAATTCGAACCGGCCTTTCCCCTCCAGCACCAGAAACAGGGTGCCGTCGTCCTTGAGGCCAAACCGGGCCGGCCGTCCGCCCACTTGCGCCGACTCGATGGCCAGTCCGCCGAAGGGCAGATCGACCGCCTGCCAGTCCGCCCGCAGTTTTGCGACCTGAATGCGGCCGGTCACGCGCAGTTCGTGGTCCTCGAGTTGCGCTTCGTACGTGGCCTGCGCCAACACCGCATCGGCGGGTGGAACGGCTTGTGATGCGGCGTGCCGCTGAGCCTCCTGCCACAGCGCCAGGATCTTGTCGCGCGGCATCAACACGCCTTTGGACGAACTGTCAAACAGCAGTTTCAACTGGTCCGCCGGAATGTACACGTTGCGAATTCGCGGCGGCCCGTGGGTGACTTGAGCCGCGGCAGGAGAAGCAAGCAGGCACAATACGGCCAGTGCCAAACCGAGACAGGTGAGCACAAGTGGCGTAAGCTTCCAGCTTGCGATGCCCCTCGCACTCGGCGCGGATCTCGCGTTCGCCGCGGGTCTCGGGTTCGGCGCGGGGCTCTGACCCCGTCGTAACGCCCGACCGAAGGTCTCCAAGGACTCAGGAGACCTCCGGTCAGCCGTGTGGCCCGGTCGCGGGACCGGCCACAGCGCCGCACGCAGTACGTTAGGGCTGCCTTGGCAGCCGAGCTTGTTAGCACGGTTCGCGGAATAACCGTTCGGATTCTCCGTGGCGTAAGCTTCCACTTTGCGGTGAATCATGGCCTCGCAAGCTGGAAGCTTACGCCACTGACTTCTCGAACGGTGCTTACTGCTCATCGCTGCCCCTTTCCGTTCTGCCTGCCACTTCCCCAGACTGCTCAACGGCGGGAGCATCGACTGAGACCACCGTCCTGCCGGCTGAACCCGTTGCGGCCGGACGCGCACCCGGTACTCCCGGCATGGCCGCAACGGGGCTGGCCGACGACGGCAGGGACCAGCCCCTTCGGCGCACGTACAACAACCAGGCCACCAGCCAGACAGCCACGACGCACGCGATCCCCAGCCGCGCTGCCAGGAGCCAACTATTGACCAGCGACGGCCGGAACAGACCAACAAACAAGACTGCCAGCGCCAGAGCGAGGATCGTGAATACTTTGGTCTCCAGCGAGAACCCCAGCAGCACGAGACCGATCACCAAGGCGATCAGACTGGCGATGATCGTCATCGTCGGGATGTGCCAGTAGCCGATGGTCAGTTCCGTCGGCCCCGTCAGGCTGCTGAACAAGTAGGTCGTGCCGTCGACCTGGAAGTCGAACGACGAAGTGTCTTTGGGAAACCAGCCGTCCGGATTGTCGGCGGCCTGAGTGATGGCCCGCGAGTCCCACAGTCCCACGCCGATGTGGCTCGTGAATCCGTCGGGCGTGCCCACCAGCCGGTAGTCCTTCGGCACCCAGAGACGCACGTACGTTTTCTGGAACTTGACGCCGTCCTCGAACCGCGGCAGCGGCAGACGCAGCAGGTCGGTGACTTTCAACTCCTTGTCAGGCCGTGGTGTCTCGAAAACGGCGACGATTTGGAACGGCTCGTCCGAGTCGGCGGCACGGGCCACATTGATGAAGTACGTCCTGTCCTCAGGATTGCCGCCGGGAGCGTCGGGCGCCTTCTCCGGCGCCACGGTCTGGCCCGCCACGGTGATGCCCAAGATGCGCGGATGGTGCAGCGTCACCGCCAGCCGCTGGCGCTCGCTGGACTTCACCTCGTACCTGGCGCGCACGGTCATGGGGCCGTCTTCCGTAATCACGGCCTCGACGTAAGCGCGGCCGACGACGGTTTTGACCACGTCTTGAAGTTCGTGTTTGGTAACGTTCAGCGTCAGCCGCGCCGGATGCTGATAATAGCGGTACGTCAGGTGGGGCTGGGTCGCCCCCAGCGGCTGCGACAGTTCGCGAGGATCGATCTCCTCCAAGCCCGTAGGCGTCGCATCGACGGACAGGGCCCGGTCCTTGTGGACGGCGATCTCGCCCGTTTCGCGGTCGGCATCCAGCACCCGGATCGGCTGGAGTTCAAACTCCGTGCCCTGATCGGGAATGGCGATCCTCTGATCGTACGTCGCGGTGAAGGTGCGTTCGCCGATCGCTTCGGAATGCAGCACAATCGTCCACTCGACCGTGCCGTCCTCGGCCGCTTGCTCCGACTTGCGTCGTTCTTTGATCCCGTCACCCTCGATTTGCAGCCGCTCGGACACGGCGGCGGGCACGGCGATCCGGAACGTATCGGCGCCGGCAAACTGGATCTGATAGCGGAAGGTGGTGGTGACCTGGACCACGTCTTCTTTGACATTGGCAACCGTGCCGACCGCGGCCGTCGTGCGTCGCGGCCGTTGGGCAATCGTCTGGACGATGTTGACGGGCCGGGTGACGAACGAAAACGCGGCGGAGAGAGTCGAACCGACGGGGACCTGCGGCTGGAATCCCTTCGCGGTCAGCTCCGCGGGCGTCGCGGCGCGGGCAGATTGGAGCTGTGCCGCGTCGGTCTTCACCTCCAGCGATTCCGGGGCAATCACCGCCACGAGGCCCTCTTCCCGCGTCACATTCAGCGGTTCCAGCAGCGGCAGCACCAGTTCGCCAGCGGGCTCCTCACGCGTTTGGCTGGCCGTGACGATGACCGTCACGTCGCCGAGCAACTTCTTCGCAAGGTACGCCGTCAGCGTCTGCGCGTTGTCGGCCGGGGCAACTTCGAACCGTTCCATCGCTTCCGCGCTCACGTCGTCGACTCGAAACCCGACCGGCAGACGGAAGGTCAGCGTAAAGATCCCCGACCGCGAGACCTGGTACTTGAACTCGCCGCGGGTGGTCAGCCGGGCTTTGTCGAGCAGTACGGAAAGACGGCTATCGACGACCAGGCGGGGTTTCAGTTGGGAGGCGACGACCGCGAGCCGGTGGTCCGGCGTGAAGAACTTGTAGAACGTGCTGCCCGGTTTCCGCAACGACTCCGGAGCGTCGGCCGCGTCAATCCGCGTGATCGACTCGCGGACGGTGTATTCCAGGCCCACGTCTTCCGCGCTGCGGACGGCCAGGATCCCGCTCTCCCGCGCGACGCCGACCGCACGCACGTGCCCCACCTGGAACGCTTGTTCGGAGATGGGCGCCTCCGTGTGCAACTCCAGGCGGACCGTCTCCGTAGCCGGGGCGTGCAACCGTGCCTTCACACGCTGGTGGTCGCCGGCCGTCTCCGTCTGCCAATCGCGCAAACCGGGCACCTGGACATCCAGCAGACGCTGGTCGGCCGGCACTTCGACCGTCAGTTCGCCCAGCGACCCGCGGAGGATCTGATAGTCGAAAACGGCGTGCGTGTGAACCACGCCGTCGCCGATATCGACGGCAATCGTGTCGGTCACGTTGGCCAGACCGGCCGCCTGATCGGTGCCGCCCGACTTGGGTTGCCAACTGACCGTGAACTGGTTGGTGGATCCCAGCACGGCGCGGACGCGAGTCGCCCCCTGCGGCTCGGACTGCAACTCAGAAGTCCGTTGCGGAGTCACTTGAACGGCCAGATCTTTCTCCGGTATCTCCAGCTCCAGATTGCTGACTCCCACGGCCGGGCACTGCACCATGAAGCTCCGGCCTTCGGTCGCCGATTTCACTCCGGTCACCAGACTCAGCTTGATTTGGTGTTTGCCTTGTCCCCGTACCAGCAACTCGTACCGCCCCTCGCCCACCCCGCGCAGCAGCACGGCGCCGTCCTCCGACCGCGCCGATCCAATCGCCGCATCGCCGAACTGCACCTGCAACTGGGCCCAGTCGGCACTCAGTACTTCGACATCCAGCGTCGCATCCAATTGGACCAGTTCTCCCTTGACCGCTCCCACATAGTCGGCGCGTGTGACGACCCCGTTGACCGGCGGTTCGACGGGCGGCTGATCGGGCCGGACCAGCCGATTCCACATCTCCAGGAACTGCGCGTACGGCAGCACGATCGAGGAATCCTCCTTCTCGAACACATCGCGCAGGTTCTTGAACGGCACGTAGATGACGTGTTCCTGGCCCAAAGCCGGTTCGGCAGCGGGTTTTCCCGCGGCAGGTTCTTTTTCCTTCGCACTGGCCGGTTTCGCGTCCGCCCCTTTCGCGCTGGCCGGTTTCGCGTCCGCCGGTTTCGCAACGGGCCCCTGTGCGGCGCGGGACGCCGCCTCGGCCGATACCGGCCCTGGGGCGGACGGCACATCCTGTCCTATTGCAGAACTGCCGAGCGCCAGCACGACAGCCAGAGGGAATACGTACACCCGTGACATGATGTTGCCTCCCAACGCGGCCCGGCCGGGCGAGAATCTCACTTGGCCAAGGCAGATAAGCCGCTCTGATCGCGAAGTGACAGGAAAGACCGCCTCTTGCCGCCCAATGCAACCGCCACAAGTCATTCTAATTCCCAGCCACCCCGACATGCAACATTGCCGCGGCCCTTCTTCAGTCCCCGTTGAGGATGCCGCCGTGAGATGGTACGATACTACGGGTGTCAGGGGGGCCTGGCGTTCCTTCGAGGACTTCGCGCAAGATGAGAGGTCAGCCATGCGAGGTCGAGTAGCACGCACTTTCGCGCACACCAGTCTGATGCTGAGCGTGGCCGCAGCGGCTGCTGCTGAACCGGTAGCCCAACAAAGGGCACCCGTACCCGATGTCAAGGCTATGGAAGCGGCCCGGGCGATGGCGCGTCAAATCTATGCTATCCGCTTTCAGCAGGCAACGAGCGCCGCGGACAAGACGACGTTGGCCCGGGAGATGATCGGCCGCTCGTTGAAGTTCGACGATGGTTCTGCGGACCAGTACGTCATGCTCAAGATCGCGGGGGATGTAGCAGCTGGCGCAGGCGATGCCGTGACGGCCACTGACGCGACGGAACAGATGGTTAAGCGGTTTGACGTGCCGGCGGCGAAGCTGAAAGCGGACTCGCTGCTGGTCGCCGCGAGCCGTGCCACAGAGTCCACCCAACACAAGGCGGTTGCGGAACTGGCCGTCAGCGTCGCAGTTGCCTTGGCGGACGAGGGGGAGTACGACACCGCGATCAAGTTGTGTGTGGCGGCTCGGTCGTCCGCCCAAAAGGCCAAGCAGCCTGCTCTGGTCAACGACTTAACGACCAAAGCGGATGGATTCAGGGAGCAGCAGAAGGCAGCCGGAGTGTACCGGGAGGCGGTAGCGATCCTGGACAACAACCCGACCGAGCCGGGAGCAAACCTGACAGCGGGCTGTTACCTGTGCTTTGTGCAGGAGAACTGGGAAAAGGGCCTCCCGAAGTTGGCGCTTGGCAGCGACGCGGGACTGAAAGCAACCGCTGTGATGGACCTGCGCGGTGGAGCTTCGCCAGAGGAGCAGGTGGCCTTGGGAGACGCATGGTGGTCCGTAGCGGAAAACAAGCAAGGGCAAGAGCGGAACGCCCTGCAATTGCGCGCAGGATTCTGGTATCGGCAGGCACAAGGGAACTTGCCTGGTGGACTGGTGAAAATGAAGGTCGACCACCGTATACAGCTGGTCCCGAAGATCCGAAGCGACGAAATGCCCGCGGCGTTGAGCCTGCCTGCAAGCGATGCGTTCGCGTGCCGGAAAGCGCCGCTCAAGACGGAACTGCTTAAAAAACTCGGAGGCAGCGACGCGAGCGAGGCGGCAGTGGCTGCGGCACTGCAGTGGATTGCCG
The DNA here is from genome assembly GCA_012515235.1 of Candidatus Anammoximicrobium sp. GTDB lineage: Bacteria > Planctomycetota > Planctomycetia > Pirellulales > Pirellulaceae > Anammoximicrobium. Next base: position 12,673 of record JAAYYU010000386.1, on the reverse strand, counting down.
ATCATCAGTTGCCGGACGGCGGTTGGTGTTTCGATCATCGCCCCGGCCCGATTGTCAACGGCCGGCCGCGCATCTCCGATCATCCCGGCACCTATGCGCAGGCCCGCAACGGTGCCACGGCGATGGCTGTCTTGCCCTTCCTAGGCGCCGGACACACGCACAAGGAAGGCAAATACGGGGACGTCGTCAAGGGGGCGATTGACTATCTCGTTGGTCACATGAAACCCGATGGGAGCATGCTCGAGTCCCAGGGCACCATGTATGCGCACGGCCTGGCCTCGATTGCCCTGTGTGAAGCGTTCGCGATGACAGGCGACACTCAGCTAAAGGCAGCCGCTCAGGATTCGCTGAAATTCGTCGCCAAGGCGCAAGACCCCGTTGGAGGCGGCTGGAGGTATTCCCCTCGACAGCCCGGTGACACTTCCGTCTTCGGCTGGCAGATGATGGCGATCAAGACGGGAGACGCGGCGCAGGTGCGCGCTAACCCCGTCACGATGCGGCTCGCGGATAAATTTCTGGACACCGTCCAAGCGAACAGGGGTTCCTTCTACGGATACACCAGTCCCGGACAGGGACCGTCCACCACAGCAATCGGACTGCTGTGCCGCATGTACATGGGCTGGAAAAAGGACAATGAAGCCCTCCGGCGCGGCGTCCAATGGCTCAGCAACCAAGGCCCGTCGGTGGGCAACGGCGCCAACATGTACTACAACTACTATGGCAGCCAGGTTTGCCGGCAATACGGAGACAAGGTCTGGGACAAGTGGAATTCTAAGATGCGCGACTTCTTGGTTGCGAGCCAGTCCAAGCAAGGCCCGTCCCAAGGCAGTTGGTTCTTTGCCGGGGGCCACGGCGCCGAGGCCGGTGGCCGCCTCTACAACACGTCGTTGGCCACCATGATTCTGGAAGTCTACTACCGGCACATGCCGATCTATTAGTTTGACACATCTGCGGAACGGGATGCCGATAACGACGTCGCACCAAAATGAGGCCGTCGATCCGCCCAGTGAATTGCCGGCTCCCCCGGGACCGGAAAAGACGACATCCGACAGCGTGTGGAACCGGACCGTGCTCGAGCGTCATGAAGCTACGCGGCTTCCCAGATGCACTTGTCCCCTGTCCTTTGTCAAGGGCCGAGCGAATGGGGGCGGGTCGTGCGTTCCCAGGGGGACGCTTTCTCGGCAGCGAAGTATCCGCGATACGGTCATTCGGAGGCCCTTGAGCAACCCGAATTCCCGCACTACCTGGATGGAATACTCCGAACACGTCGGAACGTATCGGCAACGTACGTGGTTGGTCAGGTGTGGACTGCACGTGGTTTGGTAAAGCCGCACGAGCCGCACATAGGACTTGCCCCCAATCTGATTCGAGGGCACTCGGCGGGCATCCACGGCCGCGCCGACGACCAACGCAAACAGGATGACACACCAAAAACTGGATTTCTTCAGGGATTGCCGCAATGGGGGCATCGGGCGCTCGCTTGAAGCCGTTTGTTGCCGCAAGTTGGACATGGCAGCACATTTCCCTGGGGACGCGAGAAAATGTAAATGAGCAAGCCTAGCAGGCCCGTGAACATGACCAGCAACATCCACACTACGGCGCTGTCCATACCTCGCGCCTTGGCGTCACGTGCCACCCAGACCAGAAGGGCGATGTTGAGTACAACGATCGCGATTAAGCCGGCAACGAATACGGCCATTACAGTCCCACACGCCGCGCAGCCGGCCTCCGGGGAACCCGTGCCGGTCGGTTCGAATTCCGCGATGCCCGCCTCTGGTGCGTTTTCGTCGCCCGGGCCCGGTCTCGTGACCGCCCAGGTTGCGAAGGCGACGACGAACAGCAGTCCCACGACCCCACCCGCCACGGCGGCCCAAATCCTGGTCTTGCGCCGTTGATCTTCCCGACTCCATCCCGAACTCTGCGACGCCACCACGGGAAACGCGGACTCTTGCCGTTGCCCGCCGGCGGGAGTTGTGGACGCTGACGGCACCGTGATCGGCCGCTGGCAAACAGGACAAGGCACCGTCCTGCCCAGAGCCTGTTCCGTTGCCTTGAGGAGGTTCCCGCAGTAGGGACAGCAGATGTTCAGCTCGGTTCTGGCAAGCAAGCCCGGCACGCTCGCGGCCTCGCTCCACTGCGGCATGCCTTCCGACCAGACGGGCGTGTTGTGCTGCAGTGCGCCCTGTGCTGCCAACTGCTTGAGTTGGGCGAACGACACCGGACCGACTTGCCGGCCGGCGCTGGCATAGTACCAGGGAACTCGATCCTGCCGATCCGCCTCTCCCGCCGGTTCATTCCGGCCGCTGCCGGCCACTGCGGGCTCGTCCGTCGCTTCCAATTCGTAGCTGCCGTCCTCCGCTTCAGAAGGGACCGGTCGCTTGCGAATTTTGACGGCGATGGCCTCGGGCAGCAATTCAGGATGACTTGCCGCCGGCTCCCAATTCACGCCGTCGATCGACACGTGATGCACGCGGCTGAACTGGCCGCGTCTGGCCAGTTCTTTCAGTTTCTCGGGCGCAAACGGCCCACGGACCGTACCGCGGATGCGGATGTAGTATTGTTTGCTCAACTTCGCGGTCTCCCCTGGCTTGTATGTTGTGTCGCCTAAAGCGGGGGACGATTTCCCGGCACTGTCCTGCCCAGTTGGCCGACTTCCGGGCCTGCCAACACGCACTCACTTGGCAAGGATGACAAACACGGGCCGTCCCTCGACCTGGCCTCCGGCCAGCGTCAACGTCGCACGACCGCCTGTCAGGCGGCCGATCTTCGCCAGCGTCGGCGCGGCACCGGCGGCCCCTTGAAAGACTGCCAACTCTCCGGTCGTGTCCGCACTGATCGTATTGACGGGACAGCTCCACTTCTGGGCGTCATCCCGAAGCAGGCAGCCGGCCCAACGATACCGCTCCCAGGTCCGGCTTGACGTCATCTCTTTCCAGGCCTGGCCGGCGCGTAAGCTGGCGATCTCAATCGGTCCCATGCTGTCGAGCAATCGCTGCGCTGCCGCACGAGCTCGATTCGCGTTATCGTTCTCGGGGTCAACCCAGTTCGCCGCCAAGTCCAGTCTGCCGTCCTGCCGCGCGCCGGCAATCAGTTCCCTCCAGGGACCGAATCCCTTCTGGACCGCGTAGCTTCCCTCACAGGCCGTCGCGAGCAAACGATCGAGCAACTCGATCTTCAAGATGGGCTCCATTTCGAAGGTCGGCGCCCGGTTTGGCTCCACGTACAGCTCCCGGATGATAGTGAAGAAGGTGCTCTCCCAATTAGCGTCGTTCAGCTTTGGGATCTGTTCCACCAGGAAGTCGTAGAACTTCTGCTGAGGCGAGGCCCAATCGAAGGCCTCCCCCTGCTGCGCGTTCTTGAGTTCGTCGCGAGGCATGTCCAGCTGCCGCACTTCCCCGAGGTTGTTGACCAGTTGTTCCACCTTGACCGTTCGGAGAACCCGAGGGGCCTCGCCTTTGAAATAGTAGCGTCTCGCCCGTCCGTCCGACTGTCTGCGCCAGACGATTCGAAAATCCCTCACCGGGGGAACGCTCAAATCCGGGATCAAGCTGGCTTCTAGCCGCGTGCCGCTTTCCTTGAGACGCGCACGGATCGGTCGCAGGAATTCGACAATCTGCTGGATCGAAGACGCCGCAGGAAAGCCTGGGTGCTCCTGCAGCAACTTTTCGGCTTCGGCGATCAATGGCCCCGCCTGAGCTGCGCTGATGCCGTTCAGCTTGAGCGTCGTCCAGCGTGCGACCAACTGGTCCCAGGCCTCGATTCCATCCCAGAGACTTGATTCCTTCTCCAGCACCTGCTTGAAGTCCGCAGCCCGCGGAGTATTGGGAAACCTGTCGACATAGGCCTGCAGACTGCGCGCATACTTGAAGCGATCGCCAACGGCTTCGGCGACCCGCTGCAGCAGGTCGGATTCCGTTCGATTTGCCATCCCTGTCTCGTATTCCTTCTTCAAGCTTTCCAATTGGGTCTGAATCTGCGCGCGGACCTGGGGATCGACATTCGGTCGTCTTGCCAATGTCTGGCCATCGGGCAGGAGACGCTGGATTTCATCGGGATTGCTGCGGTCCCGCCGCTCGTACAGTTGACTCCAGGCACGGTACTCAGTAAGCCAAGCCTCGTTGATGTCCGACTGCTGTTTCCTGCGTTTGCCTCCCACTTCCGCACGGGCCTCGTCAAGTTCCTTCGCCTCGGCCTGTTGGAGATGCTGGGGGGCCGTTGTGAGCAGCTTCTCGGCATCGTCGAGTCTTGCCTCGGCCTGGCCCTGACCATCCCACGTCTGTGCCAGGTTGCGTGCATCGTGCAACAGTTGGGTGAACCGGTCTCGCCGCGACTTCTCCGTCAGTTCGGCCGTCTCCAACTCCTTGATTCGGTTCTGGACGGTGGGCGTGTCGTACAAGGCGGGAGAGCCTTGCCGTAAATCGTCCGCATAGGAGCGTGCCGACTCCAGTCGCCTCGCGTCGATCAATTCCCTTAAATTCCTTTCATGGCTGGCGAGCAGCTTGCTTCGGCCGGAGGCGTAAATCGCCCAGGCGATCAACCCGGCGACCAGCAAAACGGACATGACGATTGTGGTCAAGACGATCGCCGTCTTTCGCCGCTTGCCTCTTTCAAGATCGGCGAACCGCACTTTCAGACGTTGTTCCAGCGTCTCGGGCAGTCCCTCTTCGAATTTCAACACGGCGTGTGTCAAGCGTTCCAGCGACGGCTGCGAGGCCCCCGCGTCCAAGGCAGACTCCAATGCGCCCAGAGCCGCCTGGTACTCCCGCTGCTCGTGCTCCCGTTGGTCCTGCTCCGAAAGCCACTCCAAGGCGGGCGTTGCCAGTTCCAACAACGGATCGTCATCCCGTGTGATGCCGACGGCAGCACAGGCTTTCCATTTCTCGCGACACTTCCTCGCCCGCTGGACGTCGCAGTCTGTGTAGGCTGCGGTTAACTCTTTCTCCACCGATTCCAGTTCGCGGCGGGCCTGCTTGATGCACATCTGCTGGTGCGCATCAGCGATCCGCTTGGCCAAGGCTTCGGGCGGAGACATGAGCCAATCCCGCGAGCGGACCTCTTGCGTCAACTGGGCGATCATGGACGAGTCGTCGCCGGCCACCGCCTCGTCCAATTCATGCGGCATCTGGCGGTGACGGACGTGTTCCCAGCTGCGCACGTCTTCCAGCCAGACGGGGTTGGCCGCGTCCTGCCGGGCGATCTGCCGCAGGACTTTCAGACGCGGGCCCAAGGGGGCCCGCGCAAGGGCCAGCAGCCGGTGCTGACGCAGAAGGTTCCCTAACTGCGAATCGGTCGTGTACGCGTCGTTCAAGTCCATCGCGATGTCCGAGCGGAGCATGGGCGGACCGAGAAGTCCAAACTGGCGGACATATTCGGCCCACTGCTCGGCCTCGGGGAAATCCAGAACTGCCAGGGCATCCAACAAGTTCGGTTCCCGCTCGCACTCCTGAATCGCCTCGGCGCGGTGCCCCTTGTGCAACAGCTTGTCACAAGCCACCAGCCGCTCGTTCAGTTCGACGACGGCATCGGTATAGCGCGTGTCCGCATCGCGTAAGGCGGCTTCCGAGGGATCCACATCGGCCGTCAGAATGGTCAGAATATCGTCGACAATCTGCTCGTACTCGTGCATCTTCGATACTCCTTCCATCTCAGACAACTCACTTCGGCTTACGTTTGCCCGAAGAGGCCTCACCGAATTCCTTCGTCACCACCAACTCAATCTCCTGATCTTCGACCTTCAGGTATAGCCTGTAATCCAAACTGGCTTTCTCAACAAAATTGTTTTTCAGCTCCTGCATCGCATCACACCAGTCGACGAAGTCTGCAAGAAGATTGTACTCCTCCGCGAGCCGCACGCTTTCTATCAAGCGGCGCCAGTCCTGCGGCATTGTTGGGGCTTGGTTTTCTAACGGTCCCTCTTTTGTCTCCTGCTTCGGAGGCACGGTGCCTGTTTTGTTCGATCCACCGTCGGTAGCTACCTGCGGCCCAAAAAAAGGCTGATTCTGCGTCTGCTTCCTCCACGATTCGACAGAGGCGATTCGTTCCACGCGAGACTTGTTGCTCCATTCTCTGAGCCACGCTTGATCCTTGTGGACGATCATGAAGCTCTTGCGATTGCTTTCAGACGCTTCCCGGTGTTCCCCAATCATCTTGTCAGTTAGTTCCGTCGCCGGAAACTTCTCTTTCTTCCAGTTCGGTTGGGCTGGCCCCAGTTCCACTCGCTTCTTCTCCGGTGGTTTTGCCCGCGTGGGTCGACTGCCTTCCACGACCAACCTGCTCTTGATCGACATTTCCCCGGCTCGGCCCAGATCATCCAGATCCAACATGAAGTAGATCTTCGTATCTGAAGCATTGGGACACGAAGGATCAACTGGAATCCAGAGCATCGTACTCCGGCTCCCGCTCCGCAGTTTTAGCTGGTGCGGGTCAGGGAATATGACCTTGTCAATACCCCCGACTTCCAGATCCACTACCACGTCGTCGTCAGGTCGTAGTGGAAACTGCCCCCCATTGACCAGCGTGATCCGGGACCCAGGTTCGCTTAGCCGAAGCGACGGAATCTGTCTCGGTTCGAATTCGTCGGTTTCGAACTCGCAGGTCTCGATCTTATCGTAGGCAGTGATTTCGAGCGAACAAAGGGCGAATCGGACTAAGGGCGGCTCAGGCTCCTGCAGCGGACGCTTCGGATGCCAGTTGAATCGTAGCTCCTGATTGTCTAACGCGAATGTTGCGATCGGCGTGATCTGTTCATTGAGAGCCGTCTTTCGTTCCGCCAAGACTTCCCAGTACCGCACGCCATTCTCGTCACGGACGACGATGCGGCTTTCCTGGCCGTCCCGGGGGTCGAATTCTCGGCCTAACAATCGCAGCTCACAGTCGCACGCGTTGGGCACGTACAACTTGGCAAGTACATGTTGCTCTGTATTCGGCTTATTGTCGAGCGCTTGCCCGTTCTTCGTGATAAATGGGGGCAGTCGTAGTTTGTTACTGAGCCTGTGGATAGCCTGGAACGGGCTGGGCCTTCGTTTGCTGAGCCTCTTCCCGCTAACAAAGACCTTGGGTTCATCGGCGGGACGTTCCGCACTGAGCCTCGACTCTGGCGTCTGCTCCGTTGTTTTATTGGGGGGCGTCTGCTCCGGCGGTGCCGGTGCGTCTGGGGGCTTGGAAGGTTCAGGCTTCGGGGGCGGCGTTGGCTGGGGACTCGCGACCTGGACGGGCGGGACATCGCGCGGGCGGGACAGCACAACGCCGAGCACGGCCCCCAAGACGATCAGCAGCAGGCCGGCAACAATCGTGGGCAGGAGCCACCGCCGGCTCCGGCGGGGCGCCGCCGAGGGAAGCCAGGCAGGCGGTGGGATGCTGCGTCGCGCGGGTGAGGGCGGCGTGGGAGGAGCCAGGGACAACTCGCCCGATTCCTCAGCGCGCGGCTGAGCCGTGGTTGCCACGGGGCGCGGCACGTCGGGCATTGAACGCTGCAATGGAGCCTCGCTGCGGGACGGACCGCGCTTCGAAACCGGGCGTGCTCGGGCAGCCTGCACCAAGTCGCCGCCCTGAGCTTGTCCCAGAGGCTTGCACAGATCAATGACGGCCGCTCGCACGTCGCGCCGTAGCGCCGTAGCCTCGGGCGTGCCGTCCAGCAGGAATCGCCACTGGCAGTCGACCCCGGCCGGCGCTTTGGTGAAGTAGGTGCTGAACGTCACCTCCCATCGTTTTTCCGGCGGCAGCAGGCCGAGCGACTCCAGCACCAAGTCCAACACCGGAGTCCCGGCGGGAAAAATCACGGACATCACTCCGCCCTTGCGAAGCGCGGATTCGGCCAGCACGCCGCCCCAGCCGGCGTCCCCGGTCAGCCCTTTCCAGGACTGGCAGAGTTGCGCCGGCCGATCGCTCCCCGTTGGCCGACGGCCAGCCGGCAAGGTCCGCACCTGGCCATCCCACTGTTTCACAAAGAACCCCTCGGCGGCCATCACCCAAGCCGGGCCGCCGGGCGCGTTTCCCACTTCGTCCGGCTCCAGCGCCACGTGATGGGCCAGCTTGTTGCTGCGCTGCGTGTAATCCAACCCGGCGTCCGCGATGCGGGACAGCACATGGTACTTGCGGCCGCCCACGGTGGTGTGGTAATGCGCATAGTTGACGGGGTTCTGATCCGCCTGGGCTTCGTGCGCCATGAAAGCATGCCGATATCCGCTGAAGGATTCCAAGCGTTCGGCCAGATTCTTGGCGATGCCGGCCGTACTGACGACGGTGCAAAAGCCGCGACTGCCCGGCTTCAATCCCTGCGGTGCGGATGTGTACAGGATTTCGTGGCTCACGTGCCTGTCCCTCTCGTCATGCGCAGCACGGCCGGCCCGTCGCCGTCATCAGCCGCCTCTGCGTCTTTTCCGGCGTCTGGACGACCGGCATCACGGGCACCGTCCGCGGGCGAGTCGCTGGCGCGTGACGTTCCGACCCGCACCAATCCTTGGGTGCATCGGTGGAGCGCGAACAGAACCGGAACCTCCGACCAGATGGGTTGGATGTTCCGGGGACGAATGCCCAACATGCCGCTGCCCTCGATGATCTCCGGAGAGCAGCCCAAAGCGCTTACTGGAATGTAGAACACCTCCTTGGAAAAGCTCTCGGCGGCCGTCACCATTTCCCGGGCGTGCTGGTTCAGCACTTCGCGGACGGCATCCTAGATGCCGCGGAGCACCCGACCGTCCAGCGCCGACATGGCGCCTCCCGCCCGCCGGACGAGCCGATTCAAATCGAGGTCGAGATTGGGGATCAGCGTCCGCCAGGCATCGCACTTGGTGACGACGACGACCAATGGCTGTTCCAGTTTGTCGCTTTGCGAAGCACCGCTGTGCGCCCGAATGCGGTTGCCCGCCTCGAGCAAGACCTGATCCTGGCGATGGCTCCAGCCGTGTTTTCCCATCTGGGGATCGTTGCTCAGGTCCTTGCAGCGAGCGCGAAACTTGGGGTGCTGCGTCGGATCGAACAGGAAGAACAGGAGTTCCGACAAGGCCAGGTGCTTGGATGGGGTGTTCGATGTCTCCCCGCCCGGCAAGAAATGCTCGCCCGCGTTGTCATACAGGCAGAGCGTGCGGGCCAGCAGTCGGCGTTTTCTGTAATCGATGTGGCCTTCGAGCGGCTGCAGGGAGAACACAAAAGGCCGCGGATACCACACCCGCCGCTCGCCGTAGGCCACCGACTGGTACAACTGGCCCTCCAACTCGGTCTTCGGCAGGTAGACGAGTTGGTCCTCCTGCGGATTCAGGAACAGCCGCTCTTCGTACTCGCTGAGCACCTGATTGTGGAGCGGATCGGCGTCCGTAAAGCTAACGGCGAAACGGTCTCGCAACGTCTGCCGCAGTTGCCAAGTCATGGACGCCAAAAAGTACGATTTGCCGGAGCCGGGAGCGCCCAGGATCGACAGGAACAGCGGCTTCATCTCCAGCAACGCCCACGCGATGGGGAGATGGCAATGGGGGCAAGCCAGGCCCGTACAGACCTCGCCCCGCACGTCGATCGCCTTGCCGTCAGCCGAGAACCGCGAGGGAAGAAACCGTTGGGGCTCGTCCTGACCCAGCAGAGGATCGCCCCGCAAATCCGAATGAGCGGCGACCCAAAGCAGGTCGTGCGGCGGGAACTCGATCCAGCAGTGCGGGCAAGTGATGCGGGAACGCAACGGAATCCCCATCTTCTGACCACGGCCTGCCATCTCGCTGCTCCTTTCCCCAAGGTTCCTACAATCGCTTCCAGAGTAGCAAAACCAGGGTCGTCAAGATACCCAGCACCATCGCTGCTGCCGCAGATCCGACAAACCACCACACCCACTCGCCACGCGCCTCCGCTGCCGACTGGGCGGGCGGCGCGGCGGACGTTGAACGCAGCGACGGTCCTTCTGCGAACGGCGAGAGGTCCTGATCCGCCCGCACCGGCGACGCGCCGCCGGAGACGCCCGATGGAGGCGCTGGACCAAGCGTCGAACTCGAAGCGGCACGTCGCCCCCGGCTCGCGGTTGCCTTCACCGCCGGCTTCGACCCAGAACTTGACTGCCGGGGACGCACAGGAACCGGTCGGTCGTCGCCGGCACGGGTTCGCGGAAACGCGGTGCTCCGAAAGCTGCGAGGCCGCGCTGGCACGGCTGCAGCTTGATTCGACTCGCATCGCGACACGACCTCGTCAAGGCGTGGCACGTCGCGGAGTTCGTGGCGTGACAACTCGAAAAGATGATGCGTCAGATCCCGGACCAGTTCGTCTGGCGAGTTTAGAAGGTCCTGATGCAGCGACGATGATTTCGGTGAGCGGAAGTCCTCCTCGCGAAAAAGGATCCGATCGTAACCAGGCTGATCGACATAAGTCTTCCATAACCCCGGCGCGGCGGCCAAGGCCCGCAACGCCACGTAGATCACCAGCGCTGAAAAATTGTCGAGACCGGAGAACAACACGGTGTCTCCGTTTCGCCCGGGATGCTGGTAGGGAGCCAAGCCGGTCTCCAAGTTTCGGCGGCCGAGCAGCGACGGCACGCCCATGCAGTCGTAGTCCACCAGCTTGAACTGCGAGTCGGGCGAAACCATCACGTTGCCGTGCTGAAGGTCCCCATGCACCACGCCATGTTCCGACAATTCCCCAACGAGATGACGCCACCTGTCCGCCGCCATCAGCAAGGGTTCGCAATGCCCGTCTCTGCAATGATCCTCGATCCATTCGAAAATCGTACTTCCCGGCACCCACTCCATGGTCAACAACGGGTACAGTTTGCCATCCGCTGAGGACCGGATTCCCTGGTCGTCATATTCGAAACGGACAATGCTCGAGATCGCGTGGCTCTCCAGGTACTGACTGATCGCGCGATAATGCAGCAATCGTTCGTCCTGCCGTCGGTTGAACACGCGGATCGCAAATTCGCAACCATTCGGCCGGAACCCGCGGTAGACAGTCGCGAAGTTGCCGCTACGCGCCTTGGGCTGCCCCAACTGATTCATCTCCACCGTACACCGCTTCAACTCGGGATCTCGAAATCCCAGCTGGGGATTCTTCAGCATGCTCGTAAAATCTGAAAGCAAGGGCCAGGACATGAGCATGAAAAAACTGTGGAGACAGCGATGGAAAACAACTACCCTGTGGGCCGACAGACCCACGCGGTTTTCGCGCGGTTCCTCCGCGCTGGGCTCAGAAACCGATTCGTGGCAGGCCGTACTCTGATCGTCCGTTCAGATGCGCGCCAATCACAAATGCCGGGCGAGCCCCTCCACTATCAGGGGGCAATCGCTCATCCGCCGCTTCAATCCGCCCCCCGACGAGTGCCCACCGGCAGCAAATAGCCTAGCCCCGCCAACGGGGTGACGCAAGCCCGGACTCGCGGAATGCGCACGGGGTACGGGCCTGGATCGGCGTGGGGTTACAGGCGCCAGACCGCAATTCGACCGGAGAAAGGGCGCGAGCTGGGGCGATGGGCTTCGAACCCTCTCAAAACTCGCTGAACGTCCCCGATCGCTCCGCGTCGACTCCACCCGATGGCGGCTGTTCGCAGATGTTGCTAGACTAGTGCAGGGAGGCGCGGGAGCCGGCTTCGCATCCAACGAGGGCGACCATCATGAGCCAGGAATTCGACCCGTACTACGAATGGCTTGGTATTCCGCCGAAAGATCGGCCGCCGAATCACTACCGGTTGCTCGGCATCGAGTTGTTCGAGGCCAATTTGGATGTGATTGCCAATGCGGCTGAGCAACGGATTTTGCTCGTCCGCACGTTTCAATTGGGCAGACACTCGAACGAGTCCCAACGCATCCTAAACGAAATCGCGGTCGCACGCATCCACCTGCTGAACGCCGACAAGAAGGCAGCCTATGACGATGAACTGCGGACGAGACTTACCACGCCACCTACGCTGCTCAGGCCGGCTCTCGCTGACGTTGTAGCATGTCCGCATTGTGGTCGCTATGTGAAACCGTCCGTTGAATTGGCCGGGCAGTTGGTGTCTTGTCCCTTTTGCTCCGGCCAATTTCAAGTCCCGTGGGGCTCCGAAGCGGATTGGGTGGCGCCAGCTGTCTCCGCTGAGCGGATGCCGGGGCAGCGACCGACGCACGGACGTGCGACGCGCAGACGGACCACCAAGTCGCCAGTCGTCGAGCTTGTGAAGATCGTCCTTGGGGGCATCGGCGGGCTCGCGGCTGCGTACTTCCTGTTGTTGTTCGTCTTCCACATCGACATGCTCGGACCGTCCAACCCAAAGCCATCGCGATCACGGGAGACGGCAAGGGGATCGGCTGTCCAGAACACGGGACAAGCTGAATCTGAAACGAATAGCAAGCCAACTCCTGGCGAGCCCGTCAAGTCGCCGACGGCTGCTCCAGACGCGGCCGAGGCCGACAACATTCGAGATGCGGCACCTGTCGCTGTCAAGCAAGAAAAGCCCGATGCGAAATGGCCCCCGGTGCAATTTTACGGCCCGCACGCCGCGCCCCTCGTGCCGGAACCGAACCAGCCTGCATCGCCCGCCGCTGTCCCCGCCGATCCAGCGGCCGGGGACCACCGCCCTGAACCGCGCGAACCGCCCGCGCCGCGATTGCCCCCGCCGGCGCGCGGCCTGCAAGACGCGATCGCGGCCCGCGTCACCGAGCAATTTCATCCGGAAGAAGCAGCGAGTCCTGTCGCCAAGACACGGTTGGCGAAACAACTGCTCGATCTG
>JAAYYU010000385.1 GCA_012515235.1 Candidatus Anammoximicrobium sp. | reverse complement strand
ATGCCACACGCTTTGTGGCATTGCCACACGAGTTGTGGCGCCCCGCTTCCGCCGTGAGGACACAACCCGGCGGACTCGCAGCGCGACTGTGTGGTAACTGCGGCCAGCGAACGGCCCAGCACAGTATATCTTCGCGCGGCGACGGATCGCCCGTGACAGCTGCCTCCGGCAGGAGGCAGTTATGCCCAAGTCGTTTGATCCCCAGGAAATCGTGACCGAGTACGCCCGAACGCTGATCCGCGTCAAGGCCAAGCAGATCGTCCGCCGCCCCGGCTTCAGCCGGTCGGACCAGGCCGACGTCGAACAGGATCTGGTCGTTCATCTGCTCTGTCAGGCCCAGCACTTCGATCCGGATCGCGGATCGCTCAACACCTTTATTTCCCGCGTGGTTGACTCAGCGGTGGCGATGCTGGTCCGCGAGCGGGAGCGTTTCAAGCGGAATCCCGGCGACGATGCGGAGGTGCAGTCGCTTGCGGACATGGTGCCGCAACCGGACGGGCCACCCGAGCCGCTGGCGAGGCTCATCAGCCGGAATGATCTGGAACGTCGCACCGGCGTTGCATCGCTGTCCGATGCCCAACTGTTCGACCTTGCCAGCGACGTCGCCAGCGTCCTTCCGAGCCTGCCGCCGAAGTTGCAGGACGTCTGCCGCTCTCTGCTGACCCGCAACCGGAGCGAGACCGAGGCCGAACTCGGCATCTCGCGTCGCGGACTCGAGGCGGCGATCGCGGCCATTCGCGAGCACTTCGAAAAAACCGGATTGACGAAATCCTGACGCACAGCGCGCAGCGGGACGCGCCAACGGCATAAGTAACTACGGGAGAGCCACTCGTTTCGACAATCGAGGAAACCACTGATGACCGTTGGTGCTCTCGGATCGCCGTGCTGATCGAGGCCTGGGCGCCGAGCCAGGACTACGCGCCGGGCGGCCGATGGGAATGGGACGTCGACAACCGAGTCAAACCCCTGCAGGACGCGCTCGCGAAGGCGGGGGTGATCAAGAACGACAAGCTGATCAGGGACGTTCGGATCGTAGACCGCGGGATTCTTCCACCCGGCCGCGTGGTCGTCTGGATTCGGAGATTTTCGGGTAACTAGATATCGTCAATTAGTGATAGACTTTCCCGTTTCAACAGAAGGAGTACGAAGCATGGCTCGCCAGAAGAAGTCCGGACAGCAGAAGGAAAAGAAGACCCCGGTGCGGTTGTCCCCGATTCCGCGCAAGCACAGCGGCAAGGTGACGGAGCCCTGGGAGACGATGGTCCGTCTGATCGACGAGATGGCGGCCTCGGACGCGCATCGGTTCGGCCACCTGCAGAAGTGCAAAATCCGGCTGTACTGGGTCAAGGACTGGAAGGCCGATGCGGACGGGGTCACGGTCGGGGCCCAGGTGTGCAAGGCCAACGAGCTGGACCGGCTGCTGGTCGAAGACAGCAAAGGCGAAACGCCGGACATCTTCGTCAAGCTGCCGCGCGAACAGTGGGAGCACCTGGACCAGACCGAACGCGATCATCGGCTGTATCACGAGCTGTGCCACATTCGCCCCGCCCTGGACGGCAACGGCAACCAGAAGCGGGACACCAAGGATCGGCTGCTGTGGCGGCTGGGACGCCATCCGATCGCGGCCTTTCCGGAAGAGATCGTCCGGTTTGGCGTGGACCGCGTGGTCGGCCACAACGCGGCGATCGTCCGCTCCGCAGAAGCGGCGGCCAGACCGATGTTCAGGGCCTTCGACGAGGCCGAAGAGAAGGCCAGGCGGAAGGGCGGGGAGAAGAAGGACGCTTGGCGCCGCTGGGGCATCGCCAGACTGGAACTCGACCCCGCCGTCGAAGACTACGTCGTGAAGGCCGGGCTCGACACGATCGGGGCCCTCTCCGATTTCATGGCCAGGCACGGCGACTTCTGGGACAAGGACCTGCGAGTCGGCGGCGAATCCAAGCCGCGCAACCTGCGGGCGAAAGTGGAGGCCGCTTACGCCGAGTTCTGGCAGCAACATCCCGAATTCTGCACGTGAGAGGGCGAGAGCACGGAAGCGACTGAGGATCGGACCCGTCCCGGT
>JAAYYU010000037.1 GCA_012515235.1 Candidatus Anammoximicrobium sp. | reverse complement strand
GCTGGACGGACAAGGAAATCTGTTGGTATCAGAACCCCGCGGGACGCTACGACGAACACCCCTGGAAACGGCACGTGCTGGGCGCGATTGCCGGAGAGAACGAGGCCATCGCGCTGCACGATTTCGATGGCGACGGGCGTCCGGAAATCTACGTCAGTGCCTGGAACAAGAAGAAGCCACAGGTCATCCACCGCTTGACCAAGGACGCCCGCGGCCAGCCGGCGCTGCAACCGGTCGTGATCGGCCCGCAGGGCGGCCACGGCTACGCCTTTGGCGACGTCAACGGCGACGGACGGGAAGATATTCAGTGCGAGAGCGGCCGGTACGAGCGGCCTCCAGGTGATGTCTTCCAACAACCCTGGAAGTTCCATCCGGAAACCGCCCTGCCGCATCCGTCCATCCCCTGCGTCCTGGCGAGGCTGACCGACAGCGGACGCACCGATCTGATTTGGGGCAAGGCGCACGACTACGGCCTGTACTGGTGGGAGCAGGGACCGCCCAAGCCCGACGGAACGACCACCTGGACGGAACACCTCATCGACAAATCGTGGTCGCAACCGCACGGCATGACCTGGGCCGACATCGATGGCGACGGCCAATCCGAGTTGATCACCGGCAAGCGGGTGCGCGCGCATGTCGACAAGGATCCGGGCAGCCTGGAGCCCGAATGCCTCTACTACTACCACTGGGACAAGGCCGCCCGCAGGTTCACCCGCCACACGATTTCCGCTCCCGGCCAGGGCGTCGGCATGGGGATGCAAATCTGCGTCGCCGATCTGAACGCCGACGGCCGGCCGGACATCGTCGTGGCCGGCAAGACCGGCACGTGGCTGCTGCTGAACGTCCCGTCGCTTTGGAGGTAACGAGATGCCCGCGCCATTTCCGGGAATGGATCCGTTTCTGGAGCATCCCGACTTCTTTCCAGATCTGCACGGAGCGCTTCACGTATACATCCGCGAGTCGCTGCAACGATTGCTGCCGCCGCCGTATTTTGCGGTGATCAACGAGCGGCTGTGGGTCGAGACAACGGCCCGGTACATCGAGCCCGATACGGACGTGCTGTACGGCGATTGGAGCGTCGCGGAGTCGAGCGCCGTGGCCCCGATGGCCACGCCAACGCGGACTCGCCCGCTGGTGTTCGAACTGGCCCACGACCAGCGGAGCGAATCGTTTGTGGAAATCCGGACGCGGTTGGCCGATGGCGGCGAGCGCGTCGTGACGGCGATCGAAGTGCTCAGCCTGAGCAACAAGACGCCGGGCGACAAAGGCCGGGAGTTGTACCTGCAAAAGCAGGCAGAAATCCTGGCCAGCGAAGTCCACCTGGTGGAAGTCGATCTGCTTCGAGGCGGCGAGCACACCACGCCCATGCCCCTGGACAGGCTGCGCAGAAAGGCCGGTCCGTTCGACTACCACGTCTCGGTTCATCGTTTCGATCAACGCGGCCGGTTCTTCATCTATCCGTGGCAACTGCCCGCCCCGCTGCCCGTCATCGGCATCCCCCTGCTGCCCGGCGATGACGAAGTCTCCCTCGATCTTCAGGCCGTGTTCACCCGCTGCTACGACACCGGTCCGTACGCCCGCCGAGTCGTCTACGACCCAGCCCGCCTCGTCCCGACGCTCAATCCCGAGAAGACGGACTGGGCCCAGCAGATGCTTCAGCGGCAGCCCGCTGGACCTTGACGGCGCTGTACGGACCCGCGTTCGCCAGCGAGATTAGCGGCGTTTTTGCCGTTCAACGCCCCGTCGCCACGACGGCCAACGAGTGTCGTTGCCGAGTGAGGCCCTGTGCCGCCTTGGCACACCTCACGTTTCCGCCAGACGTTTGCCGAGACCACGCGCCGGTTGAGGTGACCGCGGCGCGCCAGCAACCAGCGTTTGGACGCTCAGCTTTCGGAACTGACTCGCGTCCGTTGGAAGTCCGCAAGCAGGGTCGTGCCGAATAACGGTCATTTGTTGGTCAAGAGGTCAAGAGTCTACCCTCAGGTTCACGGCAAGCGATCTCCGCAAGGCGACATAATCTGGGTACAATTACGGTCGATGGCCCCGTCGGCAGCGGGGCTTTCTTGAGGTCTCGGAGTCGCGCCAACGGCCGTTGCAGCGCCCACAGTCGTGGCTCAAAACCGGTCCTTTCTTGGTGTATTGGCCCGACGCCGCCCGTCGTAGTCGACGTGCCGGAGCATCTTGAAGTGATGCTCGCGCCCCCGGCCGTTTCTTGTTGAGTTAGAACAAATTGAGTTGTCGTCTGTCCGTTTCGCGCTGCTTCGCAGCGGGCGGCCAGAAGACACCAATGACGACCCAGTTCTTCGGGTGGGACAGTACGGTGCCGAGGAAGAAGTGGGGATCTCGATCTGGACCGCACATCTGCGTTAGAAACTTCTCGCGCACCTTCGCGATCGCTTCCTCTTCCGCGCAGCCCTTGTCGATCATCTTCCAGTAGAGCGAGCCCAGTTCCCAGTCTTCATTCATCATCCGATGACCCTTGCACCGTGGATCATCGCAGTCGAAGACGTACTTGAAGTTGTAGGGCACCTTTCTGGGCGGCTGTTTGCTCACGGGACGATCGTCCCAAATACGCGACTGCCGCAGTTCGGCGAGGAAGGACTTCTTCCACTCCCGATCGGTCGGCTCGGCGACTAGGTCGTGAACCATCCTTGGACGAACGATCCCCAAAGACGTGCCGTTCTTGTCTTGTTGCTCCCGAAGTTGCTCGACCGACGAGGCGACGTTCTGCAGAACAAGTCGTGCTCGCTCAGACCAGTCGCCGCGTAGTGTCGGAATCGGCTCTCCCAGGATCACCAATGTATCGCAGTCCGGACGGAAGCTCTCCCTGCGGGAATCTCGTCCGTGATGGCGTTCGGCTTCAATTTCGACCCATTGATACTTTCGATACTGTTTGCTGTACGGCTGATCTCGGAAGTTGATGGGATACAAGCGAACGAACTGGCCCTGTTCTGTGAGGCCGGCAGTACAAACAAGTTCTCCGTACTTCCCCGATGGAATTGGATAAGTCTTCACCGTAATCAAGATCTTCAATCGCTCTTTCATCGCACGCCCGATCACAGATGAATGGCGGGAAGGCTTGAAATGTTGGCGACTACTTTCGCCAGGCGCCCGCGGTGGCAACAGGAGACGTCTCGTTCCATACAGAGGAGCGCCGAGGGACGCTCGCGGAGCAAATCGGCTGCCCGTTCGATCGCAGGGCCACGTCCGGGCAACATTTCCGTCTCGTACCGATCGAGGAGTTGCTGATAGGATTGGTAATCACTCAGAGTCGCACGGTGCCTGCTGTCGATGCCCAACTCGGGAATATGATAGTAGGCGAAACCGAGCTTGCAGGCGATCTCGGACATCGTCGTCTTCGCGAAGCCATACTTGCGGGATATCGGATTGGCCCTCACATCGATGATGGCGCCGATTCCAGAAGCCAACAACTGATTGAAGAAACCATCCACCGACTTGCCCTCGTAGCCAACAGTGTAGACCGCTACAGCCGCGCGGGGGCGTTGGGGAGCGTCCTTCGGTACGAGATCCGGGAATTCGGTCATCAAGGCGTACCAGGGAAAACGCTGGTAGACTGAACGCAGCAGATCGCGCTGCGGCGTTCCTACGTTCGTCGCCACCACCTTGGCAATTGCTCGACGTTCAGAGGGCGACAGCTCGCTTGCCTTCTGGCTGGCCACGGCACGCGTTCGGCTGGCGAGAGAAATCGTGTCCGAAGAATCGGAGACATAGCCGTCGCGCCGTAACGCGTTCAGCTCGCGGTAGAGCGCAAAGGAGAATGGACCGTATCGGTAAGGGACAAACTCGTAGAACGTCCTGTCGTCGCAAAAAGACGGTTCGTTCCGCAAGAGGAAGAGGACTTTGACAAAACGAATGGGACCAAGTGGCTGACCAGCCTCTTTCAGTACGTCCAAGATCACCTTCTGTCGCTTCAGCACGGCGATTCCATCCTTGTGCGGAGGGTTAGGTCGGTTCGGCAATTCATCGAAAAAGACGGCAACGTTACTCTACCCGAACGTGGCCAGGTGAACCAGAGCAACTGTTCTTGGTGCGCGAGTTGGAAGGCATACTGCCTACCCGATTCTCCATCCGAGTTGCCTGGCTGACCGGCTCCGAGCGAATGTCGCTGCGCACGGCGCGCTGGCCGCCGTGTCTGGAAGACCTCCGCTCCTAGGCCGCCTGTTGAACGCTGGATCGCGGCACTCAGCCTCGAACGATCCACCTGAGACGTTTCACCGGGCACTGAAACAGCACCGATCGGGATAGAGCAGTAATCGTTCCTTTCTCGGCAGTACCAGCACGGCGGCGCCCAACGCGGTCCCGGGCTGGGCGTCGAAGTGCCGAAAACTCATCCCGGAAATCAAATCGCTGAAAACTCGTCGGCTGTCCGGTATTTGACACCCCCGCGAGTCCGGATTCAATAGGCGGGTTCAACAGGCCGGAGTTTTCTTGGATCGTACGGCCACGAGCGACCGCTGCTTGTCGATGCGCGAACCGTCCTACGGGGACTGCGCCACTTCTCTCGCGGAGCGTCGGGTCTTTTCGCCCGCGGGGGCCGGAAGAGACCAGCCCAGCACAGCGCAGCAGCTAGCTGCGGAGCGCCGTCCCGGGTCGCAAGAGCAGCGCCGGCCAAAGCCCTGTAAGGCAACGCCGTGAAAGGTCTCGTGAGCCGCGGCAGCGGCGGCAAGACAGTGGCCCATGTCGTGACGCATGGGAACCCGAAGGACGACGAACGCCCAAGCCCCGGCAGGCAACGCCGTGAAGCATTTTTTCTGCGTTGGGGCCTCGGATGCATGAGTTGGATGCCGCGGGCTTGCCCCGCGGAGGCTCACGTTTCCAGCTACACGAGGCGGCCCCGTGTCCCCTTACTCCCCCCGCTTCGCCCGCGGCGGCGAAGCCGCCGCGGGCGAAGCGAGGGGAGGTGGACTAGGAAACGCGTGTGTAGCGAGAAACGTAAGTATCCACCGGACGAGCCGGGGGCATTCGCGGAACTTGCCTGCCCATGGGAATTGTGGCAATTCCACGCTGAAAAATGCTTCTCAGCGTTGACGTCCGGGGGTCGCCCGGCAACTCGGGAATCGCTATCCTGGTGGAAAACCAAAGGAGTCATCATGAACCAACGTCATCATCCATCGGCTAAATGCACTCGGCGGAGTTTCGTTCAAAGCGCGGCGGCGCTCGCCTCGGCGATGGCCCTGCCGCAGATCGTACCCGCTTCGGTCTTCGGTGCCGCGGCCCCCAGCAACCGGATTACGGTCGGGCAGATCGGTTGCGGACACCAGGCCCAGCGCATCGTCCCCTCGTTCCTGGTTCACGACGACGTCCAGATCGTGGCCGTTTGCGACGTGAACCGGGCGGGCCGGGGCTACTACTACCCCGAACGCGTCCTGGGACGCGAAACGGCCAAGCGCTGGATCGACGAGTACTATGCCGAGAGAGCTTCCGGCGGCGACCCGAAAGCGACCGTCTACGACCGGATTCTGGGTCCAGGGACGGCCAAGCCCGGGGCTGTCGCGCCCACCCCGCCGCAGGTTTCCGTCAGCCGGGGCAAAGGCTGCGACGCCTACAAGGACTTCCGGGAATTGCTCGCGCGGTCGGACATCGACGCCGTGGTGATCGTGGTCCCCGATCACTGGCACGCGCTGATCGCCATCGCGGCCATGCAGGCGGGCAAGGATGTGTACTGCGAGAAGCCGTTGGCGCTGACCATCCACCAGGGGCGCGAGATGGTCAAGGCGGTCCGCAAGTACAACCGCGTGTTCCAGACCGGCGCCCAGTTCCGCTCCTGCCCGGGTGTGCGGCGGGCGTGCGAGCTGGTGCGCAACGGGCGGATCGGCGAGGTCCGCCGCGTGTGGACCACCGCGGCACCCAACAGTTTTCCCAGCCCGGGTCCGGGCTGGCAACCGCAGCCCGTTCCGGAGGGTTTTGACTACGACTTCTGGCTCGGCCCGGCCCCCGAGGCCCCGTATCACATCGAACGCTGCTTCCACCGCTGGCGCTATATCCTCGACTATTCCAACGGGCAGACGGCCAATTTCGGCGCGCACACCAACGACATGGCCCAGTGGGCCCTGGGGATGGACGGCACGACGCCGGTCGAATTTGAGGACAACGGCTCGGAATTCCTGCCGAAGGGGAGCCTGTTCGACACCGCGGTCAAGACGGCCTTCCGGGCCCGCTATGCCAACGGGATCGAGCTGACTT
>JAAYYU010000384.1 GCA_012515235.1 Candidatus Anammoximicrobium sp. | reverse complement strand
GTCGCCGCCGATGTTCCCGGCAGTATCCGTCGACGACGCGGCCACATCGTACTTGCCGACGGCCAACTCGCTGCCCGCGGGAATGGTCAGGCTCCAGTTCGTGCCCGTGACGGACAGGTGGCCGTCGTCGGGGTTGTAGGTCACGCCGTTGACGACCACCTGCAGCGTTCCGTCGCTGACCGTGCCCGTGATCGTGGGCGTCGTGTCCGTCGTGGTTTGCCCGCTGACCGTGACCACCGGCGGCTCCGTGTCGTCCGCCGTCACGTGAAGGATGATGTCGCCAAAATCCGTGATCGATTGCGCGACACCGTTCACGTCGGTGATCATCGTGTCGCTCAATTCATTGCCGGTCAGGCAATTGACCGTCAACAGATAATCGGTGGCGGCGGCCACATCGGGCGTCACCAGCTTGAACGTGCCCAGGACCAACGGCACGTTCTGCGCCGTCAGCGCGCCGCCGGACACGAACGGATCCGCCGGCGTATTCAAGACCGCGTCCACCGGCAGAAAGGCCGCGTTCCCGGACCAGGTGTGCAACTGCAACTCGCCCGCCGTCACGTCGGCGCTGCTAAAGTTCAACTGGAATCCGCTCACCGCTTGCGGCGACACTTGGGCGGTGATCGTCACCTCGACCGTCGTGTTTTCCGGCAGCGTGAGTTCCGTGTCCGGAGTAATTATGCCCACGCCGGGGACATTGAACGTGTACACCAGTTCGACGCCCTCGTTTTCGCCGGACCCGTCGCCCAAGAGCCCGGACTTGCCGGCCGGCACCTCGTCGCCAGTCGCCAAGTCGCCCGCCGGCGGATAGGTCACGCCCTTCGCAAAGTTCGCGGCGAAACCGGAGAAATCCTGGATGTTGATGCCGCCGGAGTTATTCAAGTCCACGTAGGACGGGGCCGGCGGCGCAGCGGTGCTGAACCAATACGAGAACGTCGCAAAGTCCTGGATGTTCACCCCCCCGCTGCCGTTCCAGTCCGCGCTGAACCTGAGGAACTTGTTCGTCGCGTTGCCGTACAGCACGTAGGCATCGCCGCCGGTCCCGTTCCCGTCGCCGTCCAAGGCGTTGCCCGCCACATCCTTGACCGTGGGCAGGATGCGAAGTTCGTAAACCCCGTCCGTCAGTTGGCCGGCGGTCAGACTGACAATCAGCCTGGTGTTCCCGTCCGCCATCGCCAGTTGGCTGTCCTGCAGCGCGATCACCGTGTCCGCATCGGCCGGTGCGTTGACCCCCAAGTTCGTCAGCACCAGATCGGCGGCCGTCACGGGGCGGACGGGTTCGTCAAAGACCACGGTCAAATCGCGAATCCGGCTGCGTTGTTGCGCCCAACTGGTCGGCTGCGCGCCCTTGGGCAGGTCCGCCGGGTTCACCTGCTGGGTGTTCCAGGTCAGCGAACTCACCTGGGGCGGGACCGATTCCCCGATGCGAATGACGACATCGCCGAAATCCGCGATCGGCAGGGTGTCACCAGCCGACGTGGACAGGATGGTATCAACCAGCTCGTTGCCGACCACGTACTGGGTCGTCAGCAGGAACTCCGTGCCGGGGCCCACGTCCGGCGTTACCAATTCGAACGTGCCCAGCACGACGGGAGCATTCTGGGCGGTCAGGGCACCGGCGGACACAAACGTGTCCGTCGGCGTGTTCAGGGTCGTGTCCACCCCCAGGAACGCCGTGTTGCCGCTCCAGGTGTGCAGCTGCAACTGGCCGGTCGCCACGTCCGAACTCCCAAAGTTCAACTGGTACCCGCCGATGGCCGCCGGGGAGATCACGGCCGTCAGCGTCACCGTGACCGTCGTGTTCTGCGGCAGTTCCAGCAGTGCGTCCGGCGTCACGATTCCCACGCCGGGAACGTCGAACGAGAACTCCAATTCGACGCCGAGCCCGTTCAGCGTGTCGATCGCCACCGTGTCGGACCCGGCCGCGCCCAGGTTGCTCGGCACGTCCGTGTAGCTGTCCGCCGCGACGGTCACCGAACCCGTCATCTGGATCCCGTCGTTGGCCGTGAACGTCGCGCTGTAGCTGGTTCCGCTGCCGCTGAAGCCCGACAGCGTGCCGCCCACCGCCGTCACGTCGTCCGCCGTGAAGCCCGTCACCGCCTCGCTGAACGTGAACGTCACATCCGTAACATCATCGCTGTCGTTCAGCGCAGCATCGACGATGTCCACGCTGACCGTGGGGGCCAACGTGTCCACCGCTTGGACCGCCTGCGTGGCCGCGGTGTTCGGGTTGCCGGCCGTGTCCACCGCCACGCTCGCCGCCACGTCCACCGTGATGTTCGTCGTCGAGTTGGCATTCGGCGTCACCGCCAACGTGTACACCGTGCCGCTGAGCGGCGTGAACGCGCCCTTCGCGCCGCCGGCGACCGTGATGTCGTCAGCTTCGAATCCCGTCACGGGTTCGCTGAAGGTAAATGTGAAGATCACGTCGCCGCCCGCAATGTTCGCCACCCACGGTTCGTCGTCCGTGATCGTGACCACCGGCGGCGGGTCCGGCTCTGTGACCGTCAACAGGAACGTATCGGCCGCCGAACCGCTGCTGGCATCGGTGACCGTCACCGTGATCGTGGCCGTCCCGGACTGGCCGGCCAGCGGAGTCACCGCCACCGTGCGGTTGGCTCCGCTGCCCCCGAACACGACGTTCGCGTTGGGCACCAGCGCCGTGTTCGATGAACTGCCCGCCAGGGTCAGGTCCGCCGCCGGCGTCTCCAGGTCGTTCACGCTGAACGACAAAGCGCCCGTGTTTCCGTCCTGGGGAATCGCCTGGTCGGCGATGTCGCTGATCGTCGGCAGGGTGTTGATGTCCGGCACGAGGCTCAGCACGAAGGCGTCGGTTCCGCCCGCGCTGGCCAGCGTCGTGGTGCCGTCGCCATGATCGAACGTGACGGTGTCCGAGAAGTAGCCTGTGGCCACGACCGTACCCGTAGGACTGACGGCCACGCCCCACACGCGGTCGTCGTGCGAGGAGATCACCCCTCGGACCCAGCGGAAATCCAAGCTGGAGCTGAGCGACAGCAGGAATCCGTCCCGGATCTCCAGATCCTGATGGGTTCCCCAGGAGATACCCACCAGGTCGTTGACGGCGTTGTCGTCGGGATCCGGATTGAAATCGACCGTGTCCTGGAACGAACCGCCGACCAACACGTTGCCAGCCGCATCGATGGCGACCGTGTTGCCGGATTCCTGAGCCCAACTGCCGAGATTGGCCACCTGCTGGAACGTCAGCGTGCCGTCCCCAGGGTCGCTCAGGTGGAGGACGTAAGCGTTCCAGCTGGAATTCGGTGTCGTCCGGCTCGCGGTACCCGCCGCGGACGGATCAAAGTCGGCCTCGCCCCGGAACGAACCCAAGAGGTAAACGCTGCCCTCGGCCGTGACCGCGACGTCCGTGCCCGTTGCCGAGTAGTTATTGGCGTCGGCCGTGCTGTCGCCGACGTCGCCGGCCCAGATCGAGTTGCCGGAAGAGTCCAGCGTCCAGACAAAGGCATCCATACTTCCATTTGCGACGAGGGTATGACTCGCGTCAAAGACCACCGTTCCTTCGAAGTTGCCGGCGACGTAAACGTTTCCGGTGCCGTCGACCGCGACCCCGCTGCCGTTGTCCGACGTGGCGCCTCCCGCCGCGCGCACCCAGCGGAAGCTCCCCGCCGCGTCCAAGGCCAGCACGAAGGCATCGTAGCCGCCGTTGGTGGTCACCGTATCGCCGGGCGTCGTGACGCCCGGATCAAAGTCGACGGCTCCGGAGAATAGACCGACCACGTATACTCGGCCCTCCTCGGCAATCGCGATTTTGTGTCCTTTGTCATATCCGAGGTCGCCTTGACCGTACGTCTTGACCCACCCGAAGTTGCCGTCGGTGTCCAATTGGAGCACGAAAATGTCATAATACGCCGCGTTGCCCGCTGTCGTCCGATTGGCCTCTCCGGCACCGGGATCGAAATCGACCGTTCCCTGGAAATGTCCCGTGACGTACACCTGTCCGTAGGCATCGACGGCTATGCCGGTGGCGTCGTCGTCGTTGCCGCCGGGGCCGAATACGTGGCGCCACAGCGGCGTGCCGTCAGCCGCGTACTTGGCAACCGAGAAATCGGCCGCTTCGGGCGGGTCGACCTTGCCAGCCTTGCCGGCCACGTAAACGTTCCCCATGCTGTCCACGGCCACATCATTCCCGCGATCGTCCGGCGCCAGTCCCTCTTGCGCGGCCCAGCCGTCGGCCGCCGGAGCGGGCTCGTCATCCCAAATCGTCCCACGGGCCGAAGCGGGGCTCCCCAAGGCATAGCCGGCGCCGCTGGTCAGCGTCAGCACCACCGTCTCGGCCAGTTCCAGCGTGGTGTCGGCCGAGGGATCGATCGTGACCTCGGCATGGTCCGCCCCGGCGGGGATCGTGACGGTCCCCGCGGAGGCCGAAAACGACGCGGCACCGCTCTGCGTGTAATCGTCCGCGAAGACCGCAGTGCCCGAGACGGCGAAACTAACCGTGACGTCGACCGTCGTTGCCGCATTGGACGTGAACGTATAGAGCAGATTTGCGGCGCCATCTTCCAGGACGGATGACGGCGTCAGAGACAGACTGACGATGTAGTCGTTGTCATTCACCGTGAGCATCACATCGTTGCCGTCGCCGCCGACGTAGGTAATGGTCGCCGGCCGCCCGCTGCCGAGCAAGTTCGGAATCTCCGCCCCTTCGGGCAGTCCGGCAAACGTGCCGATGACGGCATCGCTGCCGTCGTTGTTGACGATCGTGAACGTGTCGCCGATGGCCGGGGTGTGGGAGCCGGTCAATGCCAGCGTACTGCCGGTCAGGTTCACCGTGCCGGCCACGTTCAACTGGGAATACTGCGCGTCGACGGTCGTGCCGTCGATATCGATCGCCAAATCGGCCTCGGCGGCAAACGAGACACTGCCGACGGTAATCTCCGTGCCGGCCGTCAGGGGCTGGACGCTGGTCCCCGGATCGAGCACCAGCGCTCCGCCTGCCGTGTCCAGCGAGCCGGGATTGAACGTGATCCCGTCGCCGCTGACCAGGTTCACCGCGGTGCTGGCCGGCCGCGAGATAGCCGCACTGACGGTCATCGCGCCGCTGGCGGCGTCGCCGATCGTGAGCGTGCCGGCGGTGATGCGATCGAGTTCCGCATCGGTCAGGCCGAGGATCAGCGGGCTGCCGGCCAACACGTCGGCGCCGCCCAGGTTGATCTGGGTTCCGGCGGTAAGCGGGCGAAAGTGGACCGTATTCGCGCCCGCGTTGATTGTTGCGGTCGGGAAGTACATCGAGTCGGCAGTGAGGCTTACCGTGGGACTTCCCGTCGTGCCCGTCACCTTGCCGCTGGCAACGTAGATTCCATAACTCGAGTCTCCACCGCCCCCTGCACCGATGACTTCGATGTTGCCGCCACTGGAGGTGACTTGGGAACTGCTTGCTGAGACGTAGACGCCGTAATTGTGGCTCGTCCCGGAGCCGAGTGGATTGCCGCCAATCCCCTGGACCGTCACGTCGGCTGCGGTATCGGCGCTGGTGACCGTTCCGCCGTCGAACAGGTACACCCCGTAATTGGTGACGCTGCTGGTGGCACCGCCCCCTGTCCCTTCCACCAGCACGTCACCGCCGCTGGAGGTGATTTGGGAATTGGAACCGGTGACGAACGTGCCCCAGTTGCTGTCGCCGGTCCCGGTGGTGTTGCCGCCAAACCCCTTGACCGTCACCGTGGCATCGCTGCCGGTGCCCTCGCTGGTGATCGTTCCGGCGTCCCTGAGACCCACACCGGCATTATAGACACTGCTGCCAGCCCCGCCGCCGGTTCCTTCGACCAATACCGCGCCACCGCTGGATTTGATCTGTGCGTTGGTTCCCTGGACGCGGACGCCGTAGTTGCCGTCGCCGGTCCCACTGGTATTGCCGCCAAAGCCCCGAACGGTCACGGTGCCTGCCGTGGTGGTGCCGGCGCTGGTGATGCTTGCCCCGTAATAGACGAAGATGCCGTAATTGGTCGCACTTTCGGCGGCCCCGCCGCCGGTTCCTTCGACCAAGACGGCTCCGCCATTAGACGTGATCGTCGATCCGCTGTCCGTGACCACAACACCGCGATTGGAGTTTCCCGTGCTCGCGCCGCCGGTCCCCTCGACCGTGACGCTGCCTGTGAGGCCTCCCGCGACCACGGCTCCGGCTGCCAGCTGGACGCCGTAATTGTCGCTGCCCGAAGTGCCGCCGCGACCGGCGAGACTTAGGTTCCCTGCCCCCGTCGCGGAGACGGTCGCCCCGCTGAGCGAGATGCCCGTGAACGGTCCACCGGTGGTCGGCGTCGCTTGCTGATTGGCGGACAGGTCGATATTCCCGTCCAACGCCGTAAGGCTCGCCCCGGATGCCAGCACGATGGTCTTCAGCGCCGTGATGCTCAGCGCGCCCGTGCCGCTGGCCGCGATGTCGCTGGCCGTGTTGGGCAGATTGACCGTCCCCGCGTCCGCGACCGTCAGGCCCTGGTCGGCGGCCAACGTGAGCGGGCCGTTGAAGTTCACCACGTCCGTGACGTCGTCGCCGCCAATCACCAGCGAGGCGTAGCCGGCGGCCAGCGAGTTGACGTTCACCACGTCGGTCCCGCTGGTGGCGGCAATTTCCAGCCGCACGGTCGGGTTATCGAACGTGGTCGTTTCGCCCAGGGTGCTGACGACGGTCGTCTGGCTGCCGCCAGCGTCGGTGACGGTGATGGTTTCGTCCCCGCCTGTGTAAGTCAGTTCGACGATGTCGCTGGCGATGCTCGACGTGACCGGTTCCAGGCCGGTATAGGAGATGACGCTGGCGGCGGTGACGCCGGGGCCGTCCGGGTCGAGCGCGATGCTGCCCGCGCTGGCGCTGACATAGGTGAACGTGCTGGTGTGGAACGCGCCGCCGTCCAGCACCAATGCATCGCTGTCGGCGCCGCCGTCGTAGCTCAAGCCCGCAGTGGGAATCGGATTGCCGCCCGCGAAGCCGACCGTCAGCACATCGTTGCCGCCGCCCAGGTCGAAGACCAGCGAACCGGTAATCAAAGCCAGGGGGATGGTCAGCGTTTGACTGCCGTTGCTCAGCGTCCCGCCTTCGGGCGCTGCGGCAAACCGCTCGTTCGCATCGGTAGCCACCAGATCAGCGCCGTCGCGCACGATGGTCAGTTGGTTGGCCGCGCCGTCGGTATCCGTGATGGCCAGCGTGCCGTCGACGAGGGTCACCCCCAGCGTCCGGCTCGGCGCCTCCAATTCGAACGCTCCGATGTCAATGCGAGCCGTGCCGTCGCTGATCCCGTCGACCACCCGCGCCAGCCCCCGTTGATCGCCGCTCAACGGCGGATCGAAATCGTCCGGGTCAAAGGCGGGATCGCCCGCGTCGACTGCCGGACTGCCGGCGATCAGAGCGAAGGTCAAGGTCGGGCCGCCGTTGTCGGCCAGCGTGGAGTTGAGGATCGCCTGGATATCCAGCAGGTTCCCGGCCCCGTCCCCGACGATGTTGCCGTGGACGCCGTGTTCGAGGTTGTCGGCCGAATTCGGGTCGCCGATCAAGTTGTAGGCGCTGGCGGCGTCGAGCGGAGCCTCGTTGGTGATGTCGTCCGGATCGGTCCCCGTGCCGCGGAAGTTTCCGGCAACGATGGTGTGTTGCAGTGTCGTTGTGCTCGCATAGCTGGAAATCCCTCCGCCGCTGTAGTTCCCGCTGCCCGCGGAGTCCGCGCGGTTCTGCGAAAAAGTGCTATGGCGGATCGTGACCACGCCGGCAACCGCCATCGTGTACAGCCCGCCGCCGTGGAACCCGGCAGAGTTCCCGGAGACCGTGCTGTTGACGACTTGGACTTCGCCCGACCAGTTGTAAATCCCCCCGCCGCTTTGGTCGGCCCAGTTGCCGGAAATGGTGCTATTGAGGACGTTGACGGTGCCGACCAGATCGATGCCACTCGAACCGTAGACTGCACCGCCGCGTGCGCTGGCAGTGTTTCCCGACAAGGTGCTGTCGCTGATGTTGACTGTACCCCGGCTATTCAGGATTCCGCCGCCGTCGCCGCTCGCAGAATTCTCGGAGAGCGTGCTGTGGGTGATGTTGACCGTTCCCGAGTAATTACAGACCGCGCCCCCACCAACGGCTGCGTTTTCCGACAAGAGGCTGTTGATCACGTAGACCGTACCGGAGTAATTATTGATCCCGCCTCCGTACGTGGTGGCCAAGTTGCCGGAGATCGTGCTGTCGATGACGCTGGTCGTGCCCGTCTCGTTGTGAATCCCACTGCCGCCCATATCAGCCCAGTTGCCCGATAGCAGACTGGTGTGGATGCTGACAGTTCCGCCCATATTCCGCACTCCACCTCCTCGCCGCTCGGGCGATGAACTGGAATCAGACGGCGCGATCGAGCCGCCGGTCAGGGTAACGCCCTGGATCGTCACCGCTGCGTTGCTGCGCACATCGAAGATCCGGTCGCCGTATCCGAGTCCGGCATCGAGGAGGCCGGCCCCGTCGATGATCGTCTGGCCGGCGCCGGCCCCAAGGATCGTCACGGAACCGCCCGCCAGGATGTCGAGGTCGCCGGTCACCGCCTGATCTTCACCAGCCCCCGCAATCGTCAGGCTGTACGTACCCTCGCCCAGCACGATTGTCACATCGCCGGAGCAGGTGTTGGCTGCGATAATCGCCTCGCGAAGCGACATTTCTCCATCGAGGGGATCGATAATGTCACTGAACGTCGTCACCGGAATCTCATTGCTCATGTTCACCGTGAACGTAGCCAGCCAGGCAACCGGTTCCGCGGCGTTGCCCGCCGTGTCGAAGACCTGATCGGCGTTCAGCGTGCTCGTATAGGTGCCGTTGTCCGCGTCATCCCAATTGCCGCCGGGAGGCGTGATCTGGTACGTCGCCGTCCGCGGCGTGCCGTTGCCGCTCGGAGTGACCGACACAAACGTCGCATTCTGGGTGAAGCTGTTCGGACCGGTCACCGTCGCGTCGCCCAGACCCAGGGTAGCCGCATCGATCGCCACGTTGTCGGCGAACGCGATCGTGAACTGATAGGTTGTCTGCCCCGCCTGTTCCGCCCAAACGTTCGAAGCGGCGACTTCGTCAACCCAGGGCGGCGCGTTATCGAGCAAGTACGTCTCGTCCGTCGTTGGTTCAACCGTGGACAGCGGGTTTCCCGCCGAGTCGGTGATGTTCTGCGAGCTGGCGAGGTCGATGCCGACCACGCCGTCAAAGCTCGCCAAGTCCCCGCCGGACACCGTCACGTCATAAGTGCTGGACGTGACCTGCTGCACGCCGGTCACGGTCGCAGTCGTCGTCCCGGCGACCTGAAAATCTCCGACGTCCACGTCCACCACTGCTTCGTTGAACGTGGCCAGAAAGACCAGCGAGTTCTCATTGGTCGGACTGCCTGCAGGCGTCTTGCGGGTGAAGGATGTCGTGCTGGGCACCGTCGTGTCGATAACCAGGTTCTTGTTCGCGCCCAGCGAGCCGGCGGCGCCGGGGGCGGGCAGGGTCAGCGTGGCCTGGTTGGCGGCCAAGTCGCGGATCGTGCCGCCGTTCAGGGCCAGGGCGCTGGCGTTCTCGTAATCCAAATCGGGACTGGTGTCGCCCGCTTGGACGGTGTACTCGAAGGTCAGCGTGTCCGTGCCGCTGCCGCTGGTGTAATCCACGACGCAGTCGATGGTTCCCGTTTCCAGCGTCAGTTGCGGCGTGCCCGTGACGTAGACCGGTTCGTTGAAGGCGATCGTGATGGGGATCAGTGCCCCCTCCCCGTACGTTCCGTTCGTCTTATCGGCCGTAACATGGGTCACCGTCGGATTCAGCGTGTCCACGGCCTGCACCGCCTGTGCCGCCGCCGTATTCGGGTTCCCCGCCGCGTCCGTGGCGACGCCCGCCGCCACATCCACCGTGATGTTCGCCGTTGAATTCGCCGTCGGCGTCACGACCAACGTGTAGACCGTGCCGCTGACTGCCGTGAACGCGTCCTTCGCCCCACCCGCCACCGTGACGTCATCCGCCTCAAAACCCGTCACTGCCTCGCTGAACGTGAACGTGAATGTCACGTTCCCGCCCGCGATGTTCGCCACGCCCGGTTCGTCGTCCGTGATTGCCAGCGAGGGCGGTGTCGTGTCCACGATCAGTTCGTTCGTCGTCCCGTCCGTGCCGCTGTTGCCCGCCATGTCCGTCGACGACGCGGTCACGGGATACGTCCCCTCGCCCAGCGCGTCGCCTGCCGGGATCTGCAGCGTCCAGTCCGTGCCGTTGACCGTCAGGTTGCCGTCGCCCGCCATGTACGTCTTGCCGTTGACGACCACCTGCAGCGTTCCGTCGCTCACCGTGCCCGTGATCGCGGGTGTCGCTTCGTTGGTCATCAGGGAATTCACGGTGACGGCCGGCGGCGTGGTATCGATCGTAATGTTCAGCGCT
>JAAYYU010000383.1 GCA_012515235.1 Candidatus Anammoximicrobium sp. | reverse complement strand
GACTTAGGATCCAGTGGGGCAACCCGTGGGGGTTCAAATCCCCCCTCTCGCACTCGCTTATCCTGTAACAAGTTACGTCAACGATGCACTGATCCACCAAGTCGTGACAGATGACGACTGGGGACAAATTGGGGACAGCGTGGCCTTTGCGTTGGATTTGTGTCGCTGGTTCTTTCCGCAGCCCACGGGGAGAATCGGGACATGGCATCCATCGAGCAACGCGGCAACACGTTTCGCATCGTTTTCCGGTTCGGTAGCCGGAAATTCAGCCGCACCCTGCGCACCAAGGACCGAAAGGCGGCCGACGCCTGCTTGGCGCGACTGGAGGATAACCTTCGGCGACTCGAACTCGGCCTGCTGGAGGTGCCGGACGGCGTGGACCTGCCAACCTTCCTTCTGTCTGACGGCCGAGCCCAACGTCGGCCGGAACCGCCATCTTGCATCCGCACGCTGGGCGGCCTTCTGGAGGGATATCTTAACGGCATCACGCCAGGGAGCCTCGAAGACTCGACGCTCGTCGGAATGCGTATTCACGTGCGACGCTTGAAGCGAGTTCTGGGGGCCAATCTGGTGCTGGATAGTCTCAGCCTGGAAGACATCCAGAAGTTTGTCGACAAGCGAGCCCGCGACAAAGGAATTCATGGCCGGCATCTGAGTTCGGCGACGATCAAAAAGGAACTCCGAACACTGACGTCCGCCTGGACCTGGGGGCTGGACTCAGGTGCGCTGTCGAGGCCGCTCCCCAAGAAGGGGCTGCGATTTCCGAAGATGACGGAGAAGCCGCCGTTTCAGACATGGCAGGAAATCGAACGGAAGATATCGCGCGGCGGACTGACCAAGGCCGAGGTCGCCGATCTGTGGGACTGCCTTTTTCTGACGCTGCCCGAGATCGAAGAACTGCTTGAGTTCGTGCGCGCACACGCCAAGCAGCCGTTCATTTACCCGATGGTGATGTTCGCGGCGCATACTGGCGCCCGCCGGAGCGAAATGGTTCGGTCCGAGATCGATGACATCGACTTCGACGGCGCAACCGTTCTTATCCGCGAAAAGAAACGAATTCGCGGAAAACTGTCGACCCGTCGCGTTCCGCTGTCTCCGTTCTTGGTTCAAGTCTTGCGAGATTGGCTCAAAATCCATCCGGGGGGCCGGCACACGTTCGCACTCGGCGCAGAGGTTCCGCGTAGCAGGAAGACCAGGAGCATCGGCACACAACTGACCCGCGACGAAGCACACGACCACTTTAAGCGAACGCTGTTGGGCAGCAGGTGGGAGAGAATCCGAGGCTGGCACATCTTCCGTCACTCGTTTTGCAGCAACTGCGCGGCAAAGGGAATTGACCAGAGGATCATCAATGCCTGGGTCGGCCATCAGACGGAAGAGATGGTGCGCCGCTATAGGCACCTAATTCCGAACCAGCAGCAAGAGGCGATTCGGCTGGTCTTCGGCGGTCTTCCGAAAGAAACGATTCCGATCAACACAGAAGAGGTGGCCCAGTGATCGTGTTGGCTGACTGACTGGAGGGCACGGATCGGCTCCGCGACGGGAGTCGAACAAGCGCAGTGGACTACAGCGGGAGAAGACCCTCGTTCTGCAGGCGTGTGAGTTCCTCGTGGGAGATGATCCACTCCTTGGCTCGGCCGCGTCCGCATTCGCGTTTGCTGGCGTATACGCGACCGAGACGACACCACTCCCGCACTGTGAACTCAGCTCGGCCAAGAATCTGGGCGACCTCCGCGATGGTGTACCATTCCTTCACGGTGCGTTGGCTGACAAGTTGTTCCAGCAACGTCTCGATACGTTCCAAACGCTGCAAAACCTGTTCGCTCACAAGCGGTCTCCTCGTAGCGATTGAATCGGAATCATC
Organism: Candidatus Anammoximicrobium sp.; assembly: GCA_012515235.1. Lineage (GTDB taxonomy): Bacteria > Planctomycetota > Planctomycetia > Pirellulales > Pirellulaceae > Anammoximicrobium. The sequence continues at coordinate 222 of JAAYYU010000383.1, read as the reverse complement.
TTCGGTAGTGGAGGCCGATGGCGTGCAAACAACCAAACGGCCTCACGGCAAAACGTCACGTTACGGGACGCAGAGGACTGCCGCTGGCCGGCCTCGACAGCACGGCGCGTTCGGCGTTGGTAACTGTCAGATCGAAATACGGACGACCGTCGGATTCGAACTTGCTGAAGCCGGAAACAAGGGACCAAATCTCCTCCCTTGACAGGCCGAGCCGCAGCAAGT
>JAAYYU010000382.1 GCA_012515235.1 Candidatus Anammoximicrobium sp. | reverse complement strand
CGGGGGTGGGGGCATGCACACCCGCGGTCGATTAACCGTTTTCGAGGCGTTTTGCGGATTTAGGGACGGGAACCCCTCCAAAAGCAACCAACGAGCAAAAATTCATAACCCGTCCGGCCAGGACAGCAGGGGTGGGAGTCTCCGCCGGATGGGAACGGCGGCGCTCGCCCCTGCACTGTTCAGGTTGGCGCGGTCACACTGCGTTGGTTCGCCGCGATCGTTGATCGTCGGCGAAGCTTCGCCTGAGCCCGGCCACTGGCCCGCCCTGGAGCGTTTGCGGCTCCAGAACGACGACTTCCCAGAGGAGAACACAAACCGAAGAAAAACCTTTGTCACTCGTCACCGGTCTCCAAAGTGCGGTCATGCGCATTTCGCAGACGATGGTGGTTCGATGGGCCAACTACTCGATTCGACGGTGGGAAAGACCAGGGACAGCTTTGGTCCGATCAGATCCCTACCACATCTGCTGGGGATTGTCACGCGTTAGTGGAAGCCGTGACAGCGGAAGGTTCAACTCGCTTCCCTCCCAACGGCGGGCCGTCAGGGCGTTCATCGGGAGCGGCAAGTCGCGGGGCTGGGTGTGTCGGCCGGAAACCTACGAGGACGTCGGCCAGTCCGGCCGAGCGCTGAACCGGCCGGCCCTGCGACGGCTACTGGCGGATATCGCGGCGGGCAAGGTGGACTGCGTGGTCGTCGCGTGCGCGTCGCTACACGACGTCGAACCCTTCCTTGAGCCCGTCGAGCAGCTTGTTCAATTCCGCCGCGACTTCCGGCGATGGCCTGTTGGTCCCGTCGCCGACCTCGATGCGAATGAAGAATCTCAGCGGGACCTTGGCCTTGGCCCTGAAATCCAGCAACTGCGGGATGATCTCAGCCAGATCCTGGACCTCAGATGGCTCGAATTCGCCGCTGGCGACCAGCACCTTGGGCTGGCCACCGCCAGTCGTGACCCCCGTGCCGCCACCGCCGCCAGTCCCGCCGTCAGTCCCAGTGGGGGCGACTTTGAGCTTGACCATTTGGGCCGCAGGCAGGTCGCATGGCCACGGGCCGGAGTCGTCGGTCAGGGCGATGTACCGGGCTTGGAGCGCGCCGCCGACCGCGTCTCGCACGGTCTTCCAGGGCAGCGTTACACCCTGTTGCTGGGATAGGGCGGTGGCGATCGCCAGGGCCGTCGTCGTTCCGCCCTGCCATGCGGTCGGCAGGTTCTCCGGCAGGACCGCAGCGGCCGAAATCATCGCCGGTGGATTGCATAGTTTGGCTGTCGGCGTCAACACGCCGGTCGGCAGGGACTCGGCCAGCAGGCTGGCCGGCCCCGACCGCAGCCACACCCGGCCTGTGGCGACACTCTCGCTGATGGCGCTGTTCACGACCTCGGGCGCCGCTTTCGGGATTGGCACCGGTTCTTGGAAGCCGCCGCGATCGACCTGTACCACCTTTCCGCCAGCGAAGTAGTCCAACACGTCTTCCGCCACAATCTCATTGCCCGTCCAGAGATCGGGCAGCCTGTTCGGGGCCAATAACTGCGGCGAAACCTCGGCCAATTCGGCCGCCTCCGGCAAGACCAATTCCAGCGCCGGATCGGCCAACGCCGCGTCGTCCGGCCGCATGCGCCACCAAGTGCGAAACGTGCGATCCGGCCGCGTGAGCTTCAGCACGAACGTGCCCTGCACGCAGCCCTCGACCAGCGTCTCCACGATGGCCTGCGATTTGAGCATCTTCGGCAAGTGCGGGAGTTGCGCGAAGGCACCGGCCAGGTCCTTGACGCGCCGGCTCGTCTCGCCGCCCTTCCACAGGTTGTACGGCCCCTCAGGCAACAAGGCTTCCGCCGTGATCGCCGTATCTTGAACGCGAGCCCGCGGGTCCCTCTTGATCGTCTCGAAATGGGCCTCATCGGACACCGTGATCTTGAACGCCTGGGCCTCGTCCTTGTCGGACACCGTGACGACGATGCAATACGCCTGGCGGATCGCATCGGGCATGCGTCCCTTGGCCTTATCGAGGTAGATCTTCAGCGTCTGCAACCGAGCTACATCGACCGAAGCCTTCTGCTTCTTCTCTTCCTCGTTCTTCGGAATCAGGTCGTCCATGACCTTCTCCCACGCCAAGTATTCGCGCACACGAGTGCGGGCCACGTCCAGTCCATCCCGAGACGGCGCAAGCAGCAGCACGGCGTTCCGAAAGACACGAGGCTTGTCCGCCCCGGTCGTCTCGTCGAGGAACCGCTTGGCTTCGGCGCTAGGCTTGCCGGAGTCCGATGCGACACTCGGGAGCAGGATGGCGTAGTGGAACAGACCGTCGTCCTCGATGTCCTTGGGCTTGGTGGGCAACGTGTGGACCCGCACACCCAACGCCGAAGCGCCGCTGGTGAGCGATTTGGCTCGGCCGATCTCCTCCACCAGCCGGGCCTTGACCACATCGTCGGAGATCTGAGCGGCAGCGGCGGCCTGCATCTGATTCAGGTTCGGGCGATTGCCCAGACGCCATTCGCCCGGCAATTGGCCGTCTTTCTCAGGGATGTTCGTGTCGTCGAGCCAGTAACTGGCCCGCGCCCAGCGTCCCAGTCCCTTCTCCAACTCGATCTTGTCGACCCGGCAGGGGCCGATCAACAGCATCAGGTCGCGGGTCTTAGCACTGCGCCCCGTGGGTTGGGAATGCAGGAACGCCGCCATCGCCGCCTGCTCGATTTCCCGCAGCTTGAGCCCGACCGAATCCGCCTGAACTTGACGCGCGCAGGCCAACTCCGTCTCGACGATGCCGGTCCACCGCGTGGCCTGGCCGTCGCTGATGATGGTATCGGCGACCGACACCAACTCCCGAGCCGCCTCCGACAGTCCCTCCTGCCCGGGTGGGCTGAGAAACACGGCCGGTCCAACGAGCGGCGATTCGTCCCATTTCTGGGCTTCGCGCAGAGCCAGTGCGAACGTCCGCAACACGCCGCGCGTCTTCTGGAACCGCTCGATGCCGGCCGACCACTTGGCATAGAACACTTCCGTCAATTCCGGGTGAAACGGGAAGCTCTTGAGGTAGCGATCCTCGGCAACCGCGCCTTGTTTGGCGGTCTGTTCGTCCAACGCCGCGATGCCCTTCAACGCCGCGATCACTTGCTGTGGCCATTTGTCGCGATCACTGACGGACTTGGGGCTGAACAGCCGGCGTCGGAGCACCTCGGCGACGTCGTCTTTCTCGACCGGCTGTACGGCCTCCTCGCGCTGACGCTGGAAGATGTCGTACAGGTCCGAAACGATCCTCTTCCCCAGGCTGTCAGCCTGATCCTTGGGCTCGCTGGACAGCAGCGACGCGACGATGCAGCAACGATCGACTTTTGCCGCCGCCTGCGTCAAGTACTGGAAGAACGAGGTCAGGATGTCCAGCCAACCGGGGTCCGAGCGGGTCTTGACCTTGGCGTACAGCAACACCTCGTCGATTAGGACCAGCGTGCCCAATCCCTCCTTCAACGGCAGGGACAGCAGGTCCGTCAACGTATTCTCGGCGGGTGGCGTGTTGCGTTCCTCCGCCTGGCCCTCGGCGTGCAGCAGTTTCAGCCCGTCATCGCCAGCGATCTGGTAGGCCAGCACGCTCCAGGGCTGTTTGAGCCGGCGGACCGCGCCGTCGGGGCTACGCACTTCCATGCCGGTTTCCACGTCCAGCTTGTCGAAGCACAACGCCGCCACCCGAGCCTGCGGCGGCGTCTGGCCGATGGTCTCGACGAACTCCCGCACGGCCGGAACGTCGGGCAAGTTGGCCGGATCGTAGACCAAGTGCCGGATGGTAATCAGTGTGTGCGTCTTGCCGCCGCCGTAGGTCAGTTCGAGCTGGCGTATCGCCTTGTCGTTCTTGCCCGCCAGGCGCAGAACCACATCCCGCACCAGCTTTCGCAGGTTGTGCGTGGGAAACGTCAGCGCGAAGAACTCCTCGGGCTGCTCGTAAACCGGCCGTTTGCCGTTCTGCATCATGACCTCGTAGAGGTCCGCCGCGAACAGGTGCAGGGGCAGGTCGCCGGACGTGAGATCGTCCCGCAACTGGACGACTTTGTGCCACGGTTTCCAGGGGAGCTTAGCCATGATCTGGTCCTTTCATCGCCGCCCGCGTTTCGAGGGCGTGCTGCGTCATGAGGATTTCCTGTCTGAGTGTCTCGGGATCGGGCAGGGTTGTCAGATAATGGGAGGCAAAGACATTGGCCTTGATCCCGCCCATGGCATAATGGACCACCGCATCATTCTTGGCACTGCACAGGATCAATCCGACCGGTTCGTTCTCCCCCGGTTCCATCAGGTGTTCCCGGACGTAGTTGAGGTACAAGTTCATCTGGCCGGCATCAGCGTGCGTAAACTTCCCGAGGCTCAGATCGATGACCACGAGGCAACGCAGTCGGCGGTGAAACAGCAGCAAATCGATGCGATACCACTCGTCGCCGATACGAATCCGTTTCTGTCGCGACACGAACGTGAATCCGTGGCCAAGTTCCAGCAGGAACCACTCCAAGTGCCGCACCAGAGCTTCTTCCAGTTCACTTTCGCTGTATTCGTCCTTCAGGTTGAGGAATTCCAGCAAGTACGGATCGCGGATCTCGTCTTGCACCGAGACGGCGTCTTCCGGCCTCGGCTTCTGCCCGCGCGCCAGCATGGCCGCTTGGCGTTTTGAATGCGAGGTCCGTTCGAAGAACTGCGTACTGATCTGCCGGTCCAGTTGCCGCACCGACCACCCGCCGCGGATCGCCTCGGCCTCGTAGAACGCCCGGGCGTGCGGCTTTTCAACCGACATCAGCCGCACGTAGTGGGACCAGGACAGCGGAAAGACAGTCATCCAGCGTGTACTGAATTGCGCAGACGGTGTCTGCGCAATTTCGGATTCGCCCGACGGTGTCGGGCAAATCTGCACGTCCAGCGCACTGGGGGCGGACGGGGATTCCGCAGCCGGCGGAGATATTCCCGACGGTGTCGGGAATATTGCCCTGGCTTCGAATTGTCCCGACGCTGTCGGGACAATCTGCCACCCCAGGTAGAATGCCCGCATCTTGTACAGCCCCTGATGCGAGAAACCACGGCCATGCCGCGCTTGCAGGTCTCTTGCCATACGTTTGATCAGGACTTCCCCATATTCCGCGCGGGCGCCACCGCCTTGTTCGTATTCCACGATCCGCCGCCCGATTTCCCAGTAGGTCGCCGTCAGGATGCTGTTGACGGTTCGGGCTGCCGTGCGCCGGGCACGTTCGAGTAGTTCCGATATCCCGGCTACCAGTTCGGGGTAACCGCCCGTCTGCGGCACGATCATCCCCGTAGGTTTTTGCCGTTTGGCCATGCCTGTCTCCTTCGCCCCACATCGAGGCTCCGTGTCGCCTATCGTAACCCGAAGCGTCAGCGAGGATGAAGCGTCCGCAGACGCCGCCATCGGCTGCGTCCTCGCTGACGCTTCGGGTTACTTCATTCCTCGCTCTCCGTGTCTCCGTGTCCCCCCGTCTCCGCGTCCCCGATTCCCGGCAGGCCCCGCTGCGAGTCGTCCCGCCTGGCCCCCTTGGCGCCGACGTGATTGCTGATGCTTTCCAGCAGGGCCCGTTCGCTGTTGCTGGAAAGCTCGATCAGCGACTGGACAACCCGTTTGAACAGCTCGTTCCGGCGAAGTGCATGCTGGTCGAGGTACTCGTCGACCTTGTGAACGTCGCCGTCCTTCCACAGGTGCATCACGCGGTGGATGCGGTCGATCAGCGGAACCGGCTTGCCCTGGGGCGCCTCGTAGCCCATGCTCTTGCCTCGCCGCTGGCTCCACGCCTTCAGCTTCACCCTGTTCCCGCCGCTGCCGCTGTCCTCCGAGGGCTCGGTATCGCCGTCCGCATCTTCGGATTCATCGCTGTCGGCCTCGTCCTCGGCCGAGTCCCCGCCCGCGTGTACCAGGATGTCCCACGTCTTGTCCAGATCGGCATCGGACAGACCGCAGGCAGTGGCGTACAGGATACACGCGCCGACGGGCGCCTCGTCCACGCCGAAGTCGTGGCGATGGAGCAGGTAGTACGCCGTCACCTCGTCGAGCCGATCGGCCGCGGCCATGTCCCCTTCACCGCCGCGTTCGCCAGTCAGCACTTGGCCAACGACGTAGTCCACGACCATCCGCCGCACATGGGTCAGGAACTCGGTGACGCCCATCGTAGCGTTCGGCTCATTCGCCTTACGCACGACAGGATGCTTGCTGTACGCCTCCATCGCCGGCCCCGTCGCCGCCCAGACGAAATCCGGCCCGCGAATCCCGGCGTCCCAGAACTCTCGCAACTTCACCGCGATGTTCGTCCGCATTTCTTCCAGGATTTGGCTGTCCCAGCCAGGCCGTGCGGTCGCAGAACGCTTTTTGCAGACCAGCCAGACGCTGGACGCCAATGAAGCCCGTGCGAAGTTTCGCACACCGCCCCGCATCTCGGTAGCAATCGGCCACGAACCATCGACGACGAATCCTGCGCGGATTAGGGCAGACACAAGCGTCTCCCATGCCGCTGGCTGCTTGTTGGCGAAGACGATGACCAGCCGCCCGCCAGCCTTGAGGGACTCGGCGCATGAGACGAAGGCACGGGCCATGCCGTCCTCGTACGTTTGCCTGCTTGTTGCCGCGTCATTTCCATGACGGCTGGCTTCGTCTATAAGTTCGCCGTCCTTTCTTTCGGTGTCCCACTTTGGCGACAACGAACGAGCAAAGGCAGCATCTATGTCTGGCGACAGGCCGTAAAGACAACGCCGGAGCCAGATGTAAAAGAAGTCCATCAAGTCCGAATACGGTATAGCGTCATAGTACGGCGGGTCGGTGACAACAACGTCACATTCCAAACGTCGCTGCACAATCGCACTACCGTTGATCGTCGTTGGCCGGGGACTCGCCGCCGCCGCCGGAAGCAGTTCGTTCAGGACCCGAACGACCTTCGACAGGCCCCCTGCAAAATACCTATCTACCGCTGACATCGGGTTGGCTTCGGCGAAATCCCAAGTCATCGGCAGTGCAAACCGAAGGAAAGTCTGCTTGACCTCTCCCGCTGCCGAGTCCCACAAGCAGATTGTGCTCATGTAGTTTGCCGTCCGGCCCACGACGACGGCTAAGTACGCGCCAATGGCTTCGATCCACAGGTGAGGATACTGCAGAGCGGCCAACTCGTTTCGGGAACTCCGCGTCGCCCTCACGAAAGTCCCGAGGGCAGTTAGCTGCCTTGGGGTGAAAAGCTTACGCCACTGGTCGAAACCGTAGAGCGGGATGCGCATTCCAAGCGCATCGGGACTAGGCGTCGGTTCATCGGGCACGCCGAATGGATCATCTTTGAAGGCCACCCCGATTCTGCCGTCGTCTACGTTTGCCTTCTCGACTTCGTGACCTGTTGGCACTCGATACGATTTGCCGTCATGGGTGTCGATGACAACGACGGTCAAGGTACTGCCCAGTTTGCCGTCTTTGCCTTCCAGGCGGATGTCTTCCATCGTCATGATCGCCTGGCAGCACGGGCACTTTGCCCCCGCGCGGGACATTGTGCCTGCGCTGATTCTCCTGTCATGCTCGCGATTCTGTGCGGCGTTGCCAGCCTTGCTGGGCACATTCCCGTCTACACCGAAGACCACGCCTGTGCGGTCGGCGTTGGGGGCTATCGTCAACACAACACGCCGGTTGGATTTCTTGCTTAGCCACCGTGTCTTCAGCAAGGGGATGGTCGCCCGGCAGTTCTTGCACGTCACTGTCCGTGCCCAGAGGTAGGCGACTGTCGGCTTCGCCACCCAGCGGGGATTTCGTTTGTCGGCCAGGTACTCCGCAGTGAACTCAGCGTTCATGGCATCGATGTCCGCCGTCCCATCGTCTTTCAGCGGCACCAGCCGCATCGGCTGAGGCTCGTACGCGACCTCGCCTTCCTTGATTGGCTCGAAGTCCGCATAGGTGGGATAGTACGGAGCCAACTCTCTCCGTGCATGGGCCAGCACCCATCGTCCCCAAGCCCGGACGTGCCAAGGCAAATCGGCCTGTAGGATGTCGTCCTCGCCCTCGTACCGTAATTCCAACGCACCCTGGCCGTCCTTGGCGTGGCCGAGCGTGGCAAGCGTCTTGGCGATCCGCGCTGCGGAGAATCCCTTGGCCTTGAGGTAGTCGGTCATGAACTCCCGATCAGCCACCGCGAAATCCGGGAGTGGCCGCGTTTGCCCGGCCAACTTTTGTGGGTATTCGAGCGTGCATTTCAGAATGAACCAGGCGACAGGATTGATGTCCACCGCCGTGGCTTCGCAGCCCAATCGCATGGCTTCCAGCGGGATCGCGCCGCCGCCGGCAAATGGATCGAGCACCTTCGGGGCGCGGCCGCCGTACGCCTTGCGGATTTCCTGCCGAAACCACTCCAGCGTTTCGGCGTTCTCTGTCTCCCGGCCCCAATGCAGGATGCCGCCCTCGGTCTCCTCCTTGACCCGCTCGACGACCTGGCCGCCCGGCATCTTCTTGCGTTCGGTCTTCTTCACGACCTTGCCGGCGATCTTCTCGCACAGCTCCCGCCGCTTCTCCGGGTCACCGGGATCAGGCAGCAGCGTGGCAATCAGCGCCGCCCGGCATGCCGCCAGCGGCCGTCTCGCCGGCCAGATGTGCAGCGTGGAGATGTGCCCGTGGCGGACGTTCTTCTCGTGGACCGAGTCCAACGACGTCTGCTTCAGCGGGAATGCAAATTCGATCAGTCGTGGGAAATCGGTCATTCCGGTGTTTCCTCGGATGCCTGCAACACTTGCGACGGGCTGATGAGCACGCTGCCTTTAGTCTTGGCCAACAGATTACCAAACGGGTCCTGCACTCGCACCAGGCGCGGCTTTGGCGTGGCGCAGTCGTAGACGGCGTAGAGCCAGTAGCCGTCGCGCAGGTTGGCTGCCCTGGCCCACTCGTTGGAGGTCACCTCGACGTCGCCGGTGGCGGCCCGGCCCTTGACCTCGATGGCGCGGCGATCTCCCGTCGGTCGATGCGACAGCAGGTCGAAGCCGGGGTTGTCGTTCAGCCCGGCCGCGCGGGCCAATTCGGGCGTGTGGACGTCCTTGACCACGGCCCCGGCGGCCTCCTCGTAGGCGCGGGCCAGCCCCATCGCCGCCTTCTCGACCTCCGCGTCGTGCCGCTCCAGGTCATCCGGATTGGCCGAGGGCACGACGAGGGCGTGGGCCAGGAAAGTCGGCTGGCCGGGGGCGATCAGCTCCGGCTCACGGCGAATCGTCGCCACGGCAGTCGTCCGGCGCTGCGTAAGGGATCGCTGCTGTTCCTTGACATCCTTCAGAGCCTTGGCGGCGGCCGCGTTGCCGGTGCGGGCCTTCTCGGACAGTCGAACGCGCGCCGTGGCCAGTTCCGCCTCCTGGAAGTCAAACCCGCGCTGGATGAACTGCTCGCGATCCGGCAGCGTGCCCACTAACGCCTGTCGCCGGTCCAACGCCAAGCTGCGGGCGACACGCTCGACCATGAACGCCTCGGCTTGGAGTTTGAGCTGTTCTCCGGCCAGCGCAAGCCGCTGCGCCGCTGGCGGCAAACCGTGCCCGCCCTTGAGCAACAACAGGTGTTCGACCGGACACGGAACAATGTCGGCTCCGTCGAACTGTTTCACCCCCACGAGCCGGCAATCCAGCACTTCCTCGCTGGCTAACTCGGGCAGATCGGGATCGGCCTGCCGCACGACGGTCACCAAGGCCAAGTGAAACAGGTACGGTCTATCCGTGGTGGGGTCGACGAAGACCGCTCCGCGCCGGGCCTGGTCGCCCAGACGGTCGCGAACAAGGGCCCGGAACCGCTCGAAGACAGGCTCACCGGGGTGGACCCAGATGGCTTGGTCCTTTCGCTCGGGCCGGACCACGGTCAGGCTCATCCGCTGCTTGGCCGGATACGCTTCCAGCGCATGGAGCAGCGGGTCGACGGCACCGCTGGTGGCCGGATGAAGCGAGAAACATCCGTCGAGGTCGCCCTGGACTTGAATGCCCACCAGCGGCGCGGCGTTCTCGATGAAGTGGCGGGTGTAGCCCGGCAGCAAGCGGCGGTAGGCTTCCTGCTCCAGGTCATCGCGCAGGCGTGGGAGCTGCCGGGCAACATCCCCGCCGTCGCCGTAGAGCATCCGTTCCTTGGCAGCCAACGCGGCTACCTGTTCCTTGGTCAGCCGGCCATCCAACTCCTGCGCCACGGCGTCCGCGCCTTCGAGGATCGCCTGCTCCATGTACTGCTTCAACGAGACGCCCTCGAACAGGCGGCCGATCGAGTCAAAGACCTTCTCGCTGCCGAGACTGACGCGGATCGCCTCCAGCTTGTTCAGCAGCGTCTGTATCACCAGGCCTTCGCGGGTCTTGGGGGCGACCAGATTGACGATCTGCACTGGGTCATGCTTCTGGCCATACCGATGGATACGGCCCATCCGCTGTTCCAGGCGGGCCGGGTTCCAAGGCACGTCGAAGTTGATCATGATCCAGCAGAATTGGAGATTGATGCCTTCGGCCGCCGCGTCGGTGCAGATCATGAACCGCGCCCCGCCGTCCTCGTGGGGCAGGCGGAACCGCTCGACCTGTTCCTGGCGTTCGGTGTAGTGCAAGCCGCCGTGAATCTGGGCGATCTGACCGGTGTAGCCCATGCCGCCCAGCCGTTGAATGAGGTAGTCGAGCGTGTCCCGATGCTCGGTGAAGACGATGAACTTCTCGCCGGCAAACTTCGGATCGGTGAGCACCTCCCGGAGCTTGTCGAACTTGGACTCGGCCCCCAGGGCGTGGACCTTCCGCGCCAGGTCGCGGAGCTTGATGACCTGATCGCGTTCCACGACCAGATCGGCCAGCGAGGTTGCGATCACGCCGGCCAGCAGGCGTTCTTCCGAGAGTTCGCTTTCCTCGTGGCCATCGACGACGCCTTCCTCGTCGGCCGTCTTGCAGTCCAGAACATCGTCCTCCTCGGCCAGACGGCGCTGGAGCACGACGAGCTGTTCCTCCGTGAGCTTTCCTTCCTGCACCTGCCGAATCAAGTCGGTCAGCTTGTCGATCCGGCGCTCGAACGAGCGCAGGAGCGCGTAGGTCGAGCTGGCCAGCCGCCGCTGCAGCACGCTCATCGCCAGCCGCGCCGCCGAGCGATTCAGCAGCTTGGCGTGGTTGTAGACGTGCCGCATGTAGTCGGTCGTCTCGTCGTACAGCGTCTGTTCGCTGATCGGTCCTTGGCTCAGGTCGTAGCCGAGCGTGTCGGAAATCCGCTTCGGGTACAGCGGTCTGCCGCTAAGATGGACCATTTCCTCCTTCGTCCGGCGGATGAAGTGGTCGGCACGGCGTTCGGGCGGGTACTCGTCGAACGCCTCCGGCGTCGACAGCACCTCCGGTTCCAGTAGGCGCCAGAGGGCGTAGTACGGGTAGTCCTTGCCCTGGTGCGGCGTGGCGGTGAGCAGCAGCAGATGCGGGGCTCGCCACGGCAGCGACCACGCCGCGTCCAGGCCCCCAACGCCGGCCAGAGCCTCAGCCAGTTTGTACCGGTCCGTCTTTCGGACTCGCAGGTCGTTGCCGCGGTCCGCCGACAGCTTATGCGCTTCGTCGAAAATCACCAGGTCGTACGGTACGACGGCCGGTTCCCGAAGGCGGGCGAACACCTTGGCGCCCGCCAGCGTGTCGACGCTGACGATGATCTGGTCGCTGTCTTCGCCGATGAACGGGTTCGAGTTCTTGGCGTCGGTACCGCTGACAATGCGGAACTGCAAGTTGAACAGCGTCCCCAGCTCGTTCTTCCAGTTGCCGATCAGCCCCGCGGGCGCCACGATCAGGATCCGTTTGATCAGCCGGCGGGCCTTCCCTTCCCGGATGCACAGTCCCGACATGATCGTCTTGCCAGCCCCGGCGTCGTCCGCCAGCAGGAACCGCAGCGGCGACTGCTTCAGCATGTGCTCGTAGACCGCAATCCGCTGGTGCGGCAGCGGGTCGATCTGCGAGATTTCCGTGGCAAACGCCGGGTTGAACATGTGGCCGAACGACAGCCGTTCGCCCTCGACAACCGCCCGGACCATGTCCGCCGCCCCCGTGAAGTCCGTGACCGGCACGACCGCCGCCTCCCCGGCATCCTCGGCCGCCATCGCCGCATCCCCCTCGTCGATCTTAAGAATCTGGGACCAAGCCAGCGGCGAAGGCTTCGTTTGCCCGTTCTCCCAACGGTTTACCGTAGCGAACGACACCCCCAATCGTGCCGCCAGCTCGACCTGCGTCAGCCCCAGCCGCCCACGAAACTGCCTGATCCGATGCGGATAATCGGGCGGCAGACCGGCAGCAGACGGGATGTCGGCAGACATTGTCGTTCTCGACCCAGCGGCATGGTGGAGGCAACGGCCAAGCTCCGCTGAGTATATCAGGTGTTATATTTCGTTCAAGATGCGACACGCGATGGGCGGCTAGGCAACTTGCAAATCGAGCGTTGGCGAGAACAGGGGACGTGACATTGGTGGCCAATCGTGGCATAAGTTGGCTCGGCCATGCAGTTCGCGGACTGTTTAGCGGATTGCAGTCGCCAAATGGCCCACCGAAGGCGTTCGAACCGTGCCCCTCCGGCCGTCCATGAAGCTCCTGCGATGCGCTAAGCAGTCACACTGCTTGGCTTTCTTTTCTCCAGAGTCAGCCCCACTTCCACTGGCTCGCCAAACAGCGACCAGACAAGAAGTGAGGCCCGGTGGTGCAAACTGGCCTCAGAACGCTTCTTTGGAACTGCTCGCGTCCTCCGACTTCTGGTCCTCCGGCTTCTGCTGGAAAATCCAGGTGTGGACCTGGTCGGCGACCTTGACCAGCAACGGCAGGTCATCGCGGCCGAAGCTGCTGGAATCTTTCCACTGATCG
>JAAYYU010000381.1 GCA_012515235.1 Candidatus Anammoximicrobium sp. | reverse complement strand
CTGTCGCCTCGTCAGCGTAGCCATCACACCCCGTGGCAACCGTCGCCGAAACAACTTCTCCCTGCTATCTGCACGAAATCGGCTGCTTCGCCACCACGCTGCTTGCCAGCGTGGTGGCGCAAAGGAGCCCCCCACGCAAAGTCGTTGCGGACTCCACCGTGCGAGACAGCCAGTGCCTTGGCTTGCCGCCAGTTCTCGCCGAAACGGGCAAGTTATTTCGGTCTCCGTTGCTACAGGTGCCTGCTGTACAGGGGATGGCAAACCGGCTAGCATAAGTACTGATCGGGGCGTTTGCAGCTTGTCGCGTCTGACACGGAAACGCCCGTTGGGGGCTGATCGTCTGCCGGGACGCGGTGGCGGCCCCGAAGAGGTCGGAGCTTTCGTGGCGTCAAGCTTGGACTTCTGGTCGGGGAGGCGTGCGATGTCGGCGTCACGTTCTCTGACGCAGTTGCGTTCTTGGGTGCCCGTTCCGCGGGCCAACATTTGGCCCGTACGCGGCCTCTGTCACAGCCTGCCCAGATTCTCTCTCGGCGTCTCGGGTCGGGAAGGCTCTCTTTCTTGTTCGGGTTTTGCCCCGTCTCCGCGCTCCTCAGTCAACGCTTGGGAGGTGCCCCATGAACCAGACCCGTTCACGTCGTCCCAAATACCGTAGGGCTTCCCGGCGGCGATTCGTCGGCCTCGCCCGCGGCCCGCGGCCTCGCCGGCTGTTGTTGGAATGGCTCGAGGTCCGCACACTGCTGGCCGCCGGGGACCTGGACACCAGCTTCGGCACCGGCGGCCTGGTGACAACCAACGTGACGGGAACGTCCAGCTACGACCAAGTCTACGACGTGGCGGAGGTTGGCACGGAGGGGAAAACGGTCGTCGTGGGTTCTGCGGGAGGCTCCCTCGCGCTGGCCCGTTATCTCGCGGACGGGACGCTGGATCCGACCTTCGCCGGGGGCGGCAAGACCGCCGTCACGCTCCCGGGTGGTTCGGCACGCGCCCAGGCCGTAATACTGCAGGACGATGGCCGGCTGGTGGTGGCCGGAGTTTACGATCCCACCGGCACCACCCCGGCGAACTTCCTGGTGGCGCGGTTCACCAGCGACGGCGTCCTAGATTTAACGTTCGACGGGGACGGCTGGACGGCCACCGATTTCGGCTCGACCACCGACGGCGCCTGGGGAGTGGCGATTGACGGCGAAGGCCGAATCGTCGCCGCCGGTTATGCCTATGCCACCGTGGCGACAGCGGACTTCGCTCTGGCCAGGTACCTTAGCGACGGCAGCCTGGACCCCACGTTCGATGGCGACGGACGCGTCACGACCGACTTCGGGGCATCGTCCGACTTCGGGATGGCGCTGACCCTGGACGCGGCGGGACAAATCGTCGTCGCCGGCTCTTCGCACGTGCCGGACACGGCCATCGACGATTTCGCCGTGGCCCGCTACCGTGACGACGGCACGCTCGACCCCGCGTTCAGCGAAGACGGCTGGACTACCGTGGATTTCGGGCCCGATGGCTATCTGGAGGAATGAGGAATAGGAAATTGCTTTCTCCCACAGGACCGAGGCTAAGCAGGGAAACGTGGTGAGTCAAGGGGGGATGGCGGGTTCAGGGCGGCGGCCGCCGCCCTGAACCCGCCATCCCCCCTTGATCGTTTG
>JAAYYU010000380.1 GCA_012515235.1 Candidatus Anammoximicrobium sp. | reverse complement strand
CACCTACGTCGTCATGGATGCAGACGACGCGGGCGAGAAGGGGGGCGGGCTGCGGGCCGGCAAACTCTACGGCGTGGCCGAATCGGTTCGCGTCGTCAAGCTGCCGATTCAAGTCATGGGCGACCGGGACGCGAACTTGAAGGACTGTCGAGACCTGGTTGCCGCGGGCCGGGCGTGGGAAATCATCGACGCTGCGGACGCAACCAAGCCGCTTGAGGCACCGCCGATGGTTGACGGCCAGGGGAAGGAAGCCGAGCGGCCGGCGTTTGCCAAGCTGATTGCGTTTGATGACTTCCTGGAAATGAGCTTCCCCGATGACGAGATCATTCCGGGGGTGCTTGTCGGCGGGCAACCGGGTGTCATCGGTGCCAGGCTCAAGTGCATGAAATCACACATGGTTTGCGAGCTTGCCGTATCCATCGCCAGCCGAACGAAGTTCTGCGGACATTGGGACGTGGCGAAAGAATGCCGTGTTGGCCTTTGGTCCGGCGAGTCGGGACGGAAGAAGGTTCAGCGGATCCTGAAGGCACAAAAGGAAACGCACGACATCGACAGGCCCGTTCCCCTATTCGTGAACTTCTCACTGCCGAAACTCTCGCTGGCGGAACATCTCGAAGTGCTCCATCAGGTCATCGAGGAAAGCAAGCTGGACGTTTGCATTTTCGACCCGCTCTACATGGCGTTGCTGACTGAGAAGACGGCGGGGCTTGCTGGCAACGTGTACGCGATGGGCGTTGTACTAGAACCCTTGACGCGACTTGGGCAGGCCACAAATTGCACAATCCTTACCTGCCACCACTTCAAAAAGAACGCTGCGGTTGACCAAGAGGAACCCTGTTCCCTTGAAGAGTTATCCCAAGCCGGCGTTGCGGAATGGGTGGGACAGTGGATTTTGCTGGCCAGGCGTTCGGCCTACAAGTCGGACGGCCAGCATGAGCTTTTCATGCGAGTCGGCGGCCGGGCGGGACACGCAAGCTTCTGGGCGTTGGACGTCGACGAGGGGCACCCGGCAAACGGGCCGGACGGCCAGAAATGGGAAGTCGCCATACGGCCAGTAGCGGACGCACGGGAAGAGGCTAAGGCAGCGGCCGAAACCCGCAGGATCGAACAACGCGAAAAACGGGACGCCGACGATTGCCGGAAAATGCTGGAAGCCGTGCGGCGTTGCCCCAACGGCGAAACTCAGAAGGAACTTTCCAAGTTGTCTGGAATCAGCAACGAGCGGGGGGCAACAGCCATCCGGACGCTACTTGGAGAGGGGCGAATTTCGAAGGTGGAGATCAAAAAGAACCGGCGGACGGAAGCCGGATACGTTGCAACAGTTTGACGGTGGGACACGGTGGGACACGGTGGGACACGGCGGGACTAATCCCACCGTGTCCCGCCGAGTCGAATGGTCGGCGGGACTGCCCTATGTAATAGGGCGTCTGTCCCACCGACTAACCAGCAGTCCCGGCGACTTGTCCCACCGACGTTTTGTCCCCCCTCAAATAAAGAAAGGGCGGGCGAGGGTTTCACCTTCCTGGGGAGTTCAACACATGATCCAAGCAGCGACGTTTCACGATCACGAACGAACGGCAAAGGCCATCGACAAGCGACTGGGCGAGTCGGTAGGCGTCTGGCAGCTTGCCGAGACGATTTTCGAGGCACTTCCGGGGGCGTGCATGGCATGGTGCTTTGAGGCCGGCTTGCACGCCCGTGTCACCCGGCGACGCAAGGCAGAGGCACGGGCGGCCGGCAAGCGGGCGGCTGCGATCGTCGGCGGCATCGCTCCGGACGGCGGGCGGAAGGATAGTTCCGGACAAATAGGTTCTTTCTTAGGCGAATTGCCCCGAACTGCCTCAGGGAACAGGCCTCCTGCCGCCCAAAATTTAGTAAAAGTATCCGATTGTCCGTATATGTAGTCAAAGTGATTTTCGACTGTAGTCATATTGACGACACTTCGTTTCACCTGTAGCATTCTCGAAATGGAGGAACCGACATGGCCACCGCGACGAAAACCAGACGACAGTCCGGACAATCCGCCCGCGTGAAAGTCGATAGGCGTCCACTACCCGAAATGCCATCGGCCGATCCGTACATTCGAGGGGAAACCGCAAAGCGGTTAATTCGGGGGGCACAAAAAACGGCGGGCGTCAAGCTGACGTGGCCGATCACCACCGACGTTCTGTTCTCGTTGGCCAAGCTCTGCGGCTACTCCCTGAATCGTGCTGGCCTTTCGTACATCATGCGAAAATCCTACGTCGCGTTTCCAGAAAAAGCGGGCGGCTCTTTGCTCTGGACGTTGGATAACGTCGTGGCCTTGTTCGACTGCTTGGAGGGAATGCGGAAGTGGCTTCCCCTCCATCCTTCCCACCGGGGCAAGTACCTTCCGCACGAACTGGCGGCTGCGGAAGCGGCGGCCAAGGAGCGAGTCGAGACGCTACGCGAGTTGGCCGGCTGGTCGGTTCCGGAACTGGTCAATGCGTTGCTGGCAACGAGCGACGAAACGCTACGCGAATCGATCACGATGGTCTTGCAGTCCGCGAGCGGGGCGATCGACTGCAAGGGCGACGGCACCGAGGCCCCCGCGGCGGACGTGAGCGAGAACTAGCAATCGTTACACTACTGGCCGGCTGTACAGTATGTGTCATCTGACAATCAGCGGGACAAGACACGGAAGGGGCAATCATGGAACGGACGGAAGAGAAGATCACGCTGCCGATGGCGGTCACATTCGACGGCGGCAAGTGCGAGTTGCAGGCGGCAGCGGCTGGCGACGGCGGGCAGAAACTGCCGCGGGTTCGCATCCTCGCCTACTCCGGCTCGCCGATGCGAGTGTCGGGCTACTGGGATCCGGTCATCATCGACTTGACAGGGGCGAAGTTTGCAGCCGAACGGCTCCCGTTGATTGCCGATCACGACGTGACGATGCGACTGGGCCACACCGAAAGCCAGTCCATCACCGACAAGACGATCACCGCGTCGGGCGTCATTTCGGCCGGCTCGCAGGCGGCCATCGACCTGGTTGCGGACGCGAAAAACGGCTTCCCGTTTCAGGCGTCCGTCGGTGCGGACATCCAGGAGCTTCAGCGGGTCCGCGAGAAGGAAACTTGTACAGTAAATGGCAAAGTGTACAGCGGGCCGCTGAACGTGGTTCGACGGTGCCGAATTCGAGAGATCAGTCTCACAGTTTTGGGGGCCGACAGCAAAACGAGCGTTTCGATTGCGGCGGCTCGAGCGAAGAAAGGATTGACGAGCATGAACGAGGGACAGAGCGAATTGGAATCGGGCGCCG
Source organism: Candidatus Anammoximicrobium sp. (assembly GCA_012515235.1). Classification (GTDB taxonomy): domain Bacteria; phylum Planctomycetota; class Planctomycetia; order Pirellulales; family Pirellulaceae; genus Anammoximicrobium. Next base: position 4,008 of record JAAYYU010000380.1, on the reverse strand, counting down.
GCGTGGCGACGGTTGACGCCGAAGTCGAGCGGGTGGAAACCGTCAACGCGATCTGCGCCAGTGAGCACTGGACGGACGAGCGGCAGGCGGCGGAAGTGGCCACCCTGCGGGCTCAGGCCATCGCGGGCGAGCTTCGCATCAAGGACCTGGTTGCGAAAGTCGAGAAGCACCGCAAGCTCAAGGCGCTGCGGGCCGGGCGGGTCCAGATGCCCAACACACCGGGACGGCACTTCACGCGGGACGATCACCTTTCGGCGGTTCGCGGCGAGCGGACGGCGGACGGCGGCGACATGAACGAGGGGCGGGTTGTTCTCAAGGCCGCGCTCTTCGGCTACCTGGGCCGCGAGTCGTTGGGCGAAAAGCTCTTCGGGCCGGTTGCCATGCAGCGGGGCCGGGACACCGGGCTACGATGCCTTCGGGACTTCATGCGTGCGGCTTGCGAGTTGGAAGGCCGCGAGGCTCCCCGCTCCGACAACGAGCTTCTGCGGGCGTCCTTCTCGACTGTGAGCTTGCCGGAGATCCTGGGTGACACGTTGGGGAAAGTCGCGTTCGACGCATACAAGGCGGCTCCGCAAACGTGGCGGTCCTTCTGTTCCATCAAGTCGGCGGATGACTTCCGGACGCATACCGGATTGCGGCTGACGGACAGCGGCACGATGAGCGAAATCGGGGCGTCCGGCGAGTTCAAGCACGGCTCCGTGCTGGAATCCGCGTACCCCTTCCAAGTCTCGACCTACGGCAAGATCCTGGGGCTGACACGAAAGGACATCATCAACGACGATATGAGCGCGTTCGATGACATCCCGCGACTGTTCGCCAAGACGGCAAGCCGCACGTTGAACGATCTGGTTTACCGCGTGCTGCTGGCCAATGCGGGCTCGCACTTCGCCAGCGGCAACGCGAATCTCTACGAAGCCGGGTCCGCTCTGAGCGGCACGTCGTTGGGCGTGGCCCTGCGAATGCTCCGGACGCAAACGGACGCGAACGGGGCACCGCTGGATCTGGTTCCCAAGATCCTGCTGGTCTGTCCCGAATTGGAGGAAGTCGCGAAAGGGTTGCTCCTGAGCGATTACATCCAGTTGACTTCGGACTCGACCGGGCCGACGGGCAACGTGCATCGGAATGCCTTGACCCTGGAAGTCGAACCGCGTTTGTCCAACGCGACGTTCACGGGCTACTCGGCTACCGCGTGGTACGTCTTCACGGGGCCGGGCGACGCTCCGGTTATCGTGGCGTTCCTTAACGGCTCCGAGGCCCCCGCCGTCGAGTTCTTCGGACTCGACCACGATAAGGACGTGCTGGGCGTTTCGTGGCGGGTGTACAGCGACTTCGGGGCCGCATTGGGCGATCCGAAAGCGGGCGTCAAGGCCACCGGGGCGGCCGGCGAGTGAGAACGCAGCGTTGCCGGGCGTCAGTCCGGCGACGGCTCCCGCCTTGTGTTTGCCGGGCCGGGGCACCGGGGGCTCCTCGCCGTGGTGAACTCGACACGGTGAGGAGCTTTGCCTCCTGAACGGCTGCGGGGCGACAACACCGCAGCCGATAATGGCGACATCGGGTTTGCTTTCCCCCGATGAAGCCGGGTCCCTGCCGGATTGAAGAAACCAGCGGCAGGGGCCCTTTTCCGAACCCATCCCGGCCGCGGCTCGAAACCCCCGCGGCCGGCTCCGGCTCCCTGCCGAGCAAAAGCGGCAGGGAGCTTTTCTCTTTCGCACTTCGCAGCGGGGGCATCATGCAAAACGCCATCGGCTGTCCATCGTGCGGCTGCAAGCACAATTCGACAACGAACGTCTACAGGGTTGCCGTCTACGTAGGCGGCCGGAAGCGGACGAAGCTACGCCGTCGGCGTTGCTGCAGGAATTGCGGAAGAAGTTTCTACACGTGCGAAGAGGCTGAGGATAGCGAACCGGGCCAGGCGCCCGCACCGCAACGGACGTCGACACCCCCTGCCCCTGGACGGCTCCCTACTCCGCTACGTCCGCTTCCCCCGGATCTGCAGACGATCACGGGCCGGCAGGACACCGACACAGGCGGCTCGCAGCCAGGCGGACAGCGGGCCGTCGTCAATCCGTTTCTCTAGGGGCCGGGCGGCCGGGCTTCCATGCGAGACGACGTAGAGCGGCTAGAGCGGGCCACCGAGCTTGCCATCGGGCTGCTGAGTGTCGAGTTGACATCGGCACCGATCAAACGGTATGGCGAGTTGCAGGCCGCCATCAAGCTCTTGCACGCATACGCTGCCCTGCTGGCCACCGAGCGGGACGTCGACCCGTTTGCCGTCCAGGGAAGGCTGACGCTGCCCTGACGCATCCTCGTTGCGGCAATCGAGCGTTCCGCAGATACGCCATCCGGCAAGAAGATCGAGTTCGAAGGCCGGGGCCGGCTGTCCCGTGGCCACCGGGCGGCCGGCGGCTAGCGGCCGGGGTGACTGCAGTACTCGTCCGATCGTCCGATCGTCCGATCGTCGCGTGAGTCGCGTCCAGACGCACGGGGCCGGCAGGCTACCCGGAAGCCATCGAACCGCGGCCGGGCTTCACACCGGGGCACACCGGGCCGGCAATCGGGCAACCAGCGGCTGCGGACATCGGCGGAACGAGCGGCCGGTTGACGCTCGCCACCGGGGCACCGCTCGCAAACCGCGTATCGCGTCGGCGGAATGTCGGTTGCGGCGACGGCTGCGGGCCGATCGGTGACACGTTCGGTCACAACACGGGCCGGAAGTCGCCACCGCTCGCAAAGTGGGCTGCGGGGCGTTGGCGTGGCTGGAGTTGCGGAAGTGCCGTTGCAGGGGCTGCGGAGATCACCGGCGGCAGGGGCCGGCGGAAAAAGACGGACAACTTGTCCGCCTTTTGGTTGCAGGGGCTGCGGAGATCACCGGCGGCAGGGGCTGGAATTGCGGACAACGTGTCCGCAACTGTCCCATGTTGCAGGGGCTGCGGAGATCACCGGCGGCAGGGGCTGGGCGATCGGCGTGGCGGACGGCGGCCGGCTGCGGACTGCCGGCAGGCCGGGCGAGCGGAAGCCGGGCGGCAGTCTGTACCGCTGTTCACGTATGCCAAAAAAACGGGTGTACTCTACACCCTTTATCGGTTTTCGCGGGCCGTTTTCGGACGTTTTCGGCAGAGTGCCTAAAGTGCGTTTCGCACGGTGTTTTACCGTGTTTTCTTGCGTTTTCGGGGTGTCTTGCGATTGCCTTTGAAGACCGAGGGGGGCACCAGCCCGCCAATCGCTTCCGCAGGATGTGTTACCGTGTTTGTTTCCAGTTGTGGGGCAGTTCTTCTGTGCGCCCGCCTACACCCGTTTTCCTGTCTGCCAGGACACGGAGAACGACGCCCGCCCGTTGACGCGAGCGGGGGTCACGCGAACGCCTACACCCTTTACCGCTTACCGCGAGGTGTCCACACGTCCAAGTCTAGCAAACGTTCTCGTTCTTGCAATCGCAGGCCCGTTTCTGAACAGGCCCGCCCCTTTCGCACGGCAGCCACCGCTGGGCGAAAAAGTGCCGTCGCAAGCACCTCTGCCTGGGGCGAATTGCTGACGATCCGACCGGCGAAGCCGCGTGGCAAGAATGGCTGCGGATCGGCGAAGATCTGCCGTGCGGTGTTGCGACCGCCTCGAGACGGGCTTCATGATTTGAGCTCCCCGCTTGTGACCTGAAAGGCAGTCCTGGAGGGTGTTTTCATGCCACAGTCTCTCGCCGCCGTGTACTTGCACTTGGTCTTCTCGACCAAAGACCGCTTCCCATTCCTGAAGGACGAATCGCTCCGCCGACGGTTGCACGAGTACCTGGGCGGCGTAACGAAAACCCTGGACTGTCCGCCACTGCGCGTCGCTGGCGTGGAAGATCATGTCCATCTGTTGGTGCGATTCGGCCGGACCGTGTCCATTGCCGATTGGGTCAAGGAGGTCAAACGTGTTTCCTCGATCTGGGTTCACGAACAAGGCCAATCGCACCACGCGTTTCATTGGCAGAACGGCTACGGAGTGTTTTCGGTCAGCCATTCCAACCGGGAT
>JAAYYU010000036.1 GCA_012515235.1 Candidatus Anammoximicrobium sp. | reverse complement strand
GCTGTCTTCCGTGATTTGAGAAATCGGTAAGGGGACTTTGGTCCGCCGTTGAAACGGAGTGAATTTCGCCTTGTCCAGCAAGCAGACGCCGAAATTGCACTATACTAAAGCCTGATTCGCGAGATGTTGAAATCGGCTACGAGAGTGAGTTGTCATGTTGGATCAAACATCCGCTCCGGCTGTCCACGGCCGCGCATTTGCCCGCGGGTCGAGACTTGCTGGTCTTTTTGTTATCTGCCTGTCGGCGGTCTTGGAGCCGGTATCTGCCACGGGACTGAGCGACTTCACGGCCGATGACCGGTTTGCGGTGACCAGCGTGACGGTCGACGACGGTGGGCCGTCGAAAATCTTCGACGGGGCCAAGCTGGTCGCGGGCCGGATCGTTCACCATCAGGGCGGCGGGGGAGTGTCGCTCGCGGTGCGGGGAAAGACGGACATTTCGAGTCTGGATCGGGCCGGACTGTTGGGACGCCCGCTGGTATCCGGCGTGACGAACCCCGGCGCAACGAGGGATCCAGACCACGGGGAAGCCGGTCCGGGCATTGGCGTCCGATTCGACACACCGGTCCTGAACCGCAAGGGGCCGGATCTGGTGTTCTTTGAACTGCACAAGGGCGCCAGTGCCGGCGATCCGTTCCACATCGCTCCGCTGCAGGCGAAAGCGGGCTGGCACGGGATCACCGTATCAACCTACGACATCACTGCCTCGCATCCCGCCTGTGTCGACTTGCCCGGCCTGGACCTGTATGTCCACACGGAGCCCTTGCGTGACATCCGCAGCTTCCTCGCCGGGCCGCTGCGGACGCACGCCCAGGCGGAAGACGGCTTCACTGCCATCGCCACGGGAATCGACCTGTCCGCGATGGGCGTAGAAGACGGAGCGGCGGTCGCAGGCGTGGTGCTGCGATCCGTGTCAGGCCGGCCGGCGTTCGATCCGCTGGCCGTACTGGGGCTTCCCTTGCCGTTGCCAGCGAACGTGTTGGCCAAGCCCCCCGGACCGCCGCGCCCGGCGCCTTTTGAGGTGCGTGATTGGGCGCTGGGCGGACCGCTGGCCGACTGCGAAGAGATCGTCTTTGCCCAGCGCGTGCCGGGACACGACCACTGGTACGGCAACTTCGGACACTACTCCGACGGGCACTCGGGCCATTACGCGCCGGCCGACACGCCCCGTTCGCTCGACTACTTCAAGTACGCCTTTGGCGCCGGCGGACGGCTCTGTCGCCTCAACCTGCGGACCCGCAAGTTGACCGTGCTGTGGGACGATCCGCAGGGCGGAATCCGCGATCCGCACGTCCACTACGACGGCCGGAAAATCCTCTTCTCGTATCGCCCGGGCGGGACCACGGCCTACCACCTGTACGAGATCAACATCGACGGCACGGACCTTCGGCAACTGACCGACGGGCCCGACAACGACATCGAGCCGATCTACGCGCCCGACGGGTCGATCGTGTTCTGTTCCAGCCGCTGCCACCGCTTCGTGCCCTGCTGGAAAACCCAGGTCGCCACGCTGTACCGCTGCAACGCGGACGGCACGGACGTGCGCATGCTCTCCAACAACGCGGAACAGGAAAACACGCCCTGGATGCTGCCCGACGGCCGCGTGCTGTACATGCGCTGGGAATACGTTGACCGCAACCAACTCCTGTACCATCACCTCTGGACCGTCAACCCCGACGGGACGAACGTGATGGTCTATTTCGGCAATCAGCATCCGGGCTATGTGATGATCGACGCCAAGCCGATCCCCCAGTCCCGCAAGATCGTAGCCTCCTTCTCGCCGGGGCACGGCATGGGCGAGCACATGGGATACGTCACGCTGGTCGACCCGCGGCGGGGGCCGGACGACATGGACATGACGCGCCGCGTGAGCAAGACGACGTATCGCGATCCGTATCCGCTGACGGAAGATCTGTTTCTGGTGGCCGACAGCAAGGGAATTCACTTTCTGACCGGTGACGGCCGTGCGGAACTGGTCTACGCGCCCGAGGAGGCCGGCGCCCGCTGGCAGTGCCATGAACCGCAGCCCCTGCGGGCCCGCCCGCGGGAACCGGTCTTTCCCAGCCGCTTTGCCGTCGAGCAGCCGACGGGCCGTCTGGTCCTGTCCGACATCTACACCGGCCGCAACATGGAGGGCGTCGAACGCGGCGAGATCAAAAAGCTGCTGGTGCTGGAACAACTGCCCAAGCCTGTCAACTTCTCCGGCGGCTCGGAACCTCTGACGGTCGGCGGGACGTTCACTCTGCAACGCGTCCTGGGGACCGTGCCGGTCGAGGCGGACGGCTCGGCCTATCTCGAAGTCCCGGCCCTCCGCTCGCTGTTCTTCGTGGCTCTGGACGAAGACGAGCTGTCGGTCAAGCGAATGCAGAGCTTTGTGACGGTCCAGCCGGGCGAAACGACGTCCTGCGTCGGCTGCCACGAGCCGCGGACGCGGACGCCCCAGTTGCGGGACATCCGCCTGCTGGCCGCAATGAAGCGGCCGCCAAGCCGGATCCAGCCGTACGAGAATCTCCCCGACGTGCTGGATTTCCCGCGGGACGTCCAGCCGATCCTCGACCGGCACTGCGTGGCGTGCCACCATCACGACCGGCGCGACGGCGAGATCGATCTCTCCGGCGACCGCACCCCGTACTACTCGACGGCCTACTGGACCATGTTCAGCAAGTCGCTGGTCGCCGACGGTCGCAACAAGCACGGCAACCGGCCGCCGCGCACGATCGGCACCTCGGCCAGCCGGCTGATGACGTGCCTGGACCGGTCGCACCACGACGTCCAATTGTCCGACCAGGAGCGGTTCACGATCCGCACCTGGATCGACTCGGGCGCGACGTACAGCGGAACCTACGCCTGCCTGGGAACCGGCATGTTTCCGGTCGACTTTCCCGACGAGGTGGTCGTCGACCGGTGCGCCGGATGCCACCGGGCCACGCAGGCGTCGTACCGCAACGTCAAGAAGGACGCCTTCTACTTTCAATTCGGCAACCAGGAGCCGCCGCAGCCGCTGCTGGAGCGGATCGACGACATCATCCTGATCCGGCACCTGGCTTATTTCCAACTGGGCGAAGCGCCGCTGTACCAGGCGCTGTGCAACCTCGACCGGCCGGCTCACTCGCTCGTTCTGCGTGCGCCCCTGGCGAAATCGGCCGGCGGGCTCCAGCGGTGCGGCCAACCGGTGTTCCGAGACACGGAGGACAAGGACTACCGGGAGATCCTCGCCCGCATCGAGGAGGCCTCGCGGCAACTGCATCAGCAGAAGCGGTTCGACATGCCCGGCTTTCGCCCGAACCGCTACTACATCCGCGAGATGCAACTGTACGGGGTTCTGCCAGACGACCTGGCGCCGGACGCTCCGGTCGATCCCTACGCAACCGACCAGGCGTATTGGCGCACGTTCCAGTTCGCGCCGGCAAGGCACTGACCGCGACGATTCAAGGCTGTCGCGCCTTGCCAGAGTAAATGATCGCGAACCTATCGACTCGGCTTGCCTTGACCTCGCTGAGCGAAATCGAGGATTACGACAACGAATCGTCGCTGCTCAACCTTCTGACGATGTGCCTCGCCATGTGCTCCTTGATCTCGCCCCAGCCAGCCCCCGTCTTCTTCCCTCACCACGATCTGAACGGATTGCATTTCGCGAAACCTCGCCTTGGATCATGTCGCCGCCGGGCAATCGCCCTTTCTTCATGAAGTGCAGTATGCGCCACTGCAAGACTGTGCGACAAACGCGGCACGCGATTTGGCTTGGTTCTCACGCCGCCTCCCAACCCTTGCGGTAGGTGCCGCGGATGATCTCGTCGGCGGCGGGCATGCCGGGGACTTGCAGCTGGGCGGCGTCCCAGGTGATCTTCTTGCCCAAGCGCAGGGCCAGCACGCCCAGCAGGGTAATTTCCGTCAGGCGGGCGGCGTACTCGAAGTTGCTGCTGGCCGGCGGGCCGCCCTTGCAGGCGTCGATCCAATCGCGATGATGGCCCGCCGAACGCTTCAACGTGGGTTCGGGCTTGTCAAACGTGGCGGCCGGGTCCAACAGGGCCAACTGCGGAGGCCCGCCGGCGCCTTCGCAGGCGATGTACCCCTTCTCGCCCACAAACAGCACGCCGCGGCGGTACTTGGACCGGGCGCGCTCGTAGGCGGCGGGCAGTTCGGGCATCAGGCCGCCGTCGTGCCAGGTCAGCTTGACGGCCGGCCGGCGTTCGGTGGCCGGGAAGCGGTAGTAGCACAGGCAGCCGTGCGGCTGAATCTCCGGATGGCGCGATCCCACGCCGAAGGCCTCGACGCTCTCCGGCGCGCCCAGGTCCAGCGCCCAGCAAGGAGCGTCCATATCGTGGCAGCCGAAGTCGCCGAAGCTGCCCGTGCCGAAGGCCCAGAAGTCGCGCCATGAGACCGGGGCGTAGGCCGGGTGCCAGGGACGCGGCTCGCGGGGGCCGAGCCACAGGTCCCAGTTGAGTCCCGCCGGCACGGGCGGGTGGTCCTGGGGCAGGCCGGTCAGTTCCGGGTTCCAGCGACTGGTGGGGACCCAGGAATGCACCTCGCGCACCGTGCCGATCGCGCCGGCCCAGATCCATTCGCAGGTCTGGCGGATGCCGTCCCGCGAGTGGCCCGGATTGCCCATCTGCGTGGCGACGCCCGTCTGCTGGGCGACCTGGGCCACCAGTCGCGCCTCGCGGAGGTTGTGAGTCAGCGGCTTCTCGCAATACGTGTGCTTTCCCTGCCGCATGGCCGCCAGGCTCGCGTAGGCGTGCAGGTGATCGGGGGTGGCGATCAGCACGGCGTCGACGGCTTTTTCCTTGTCCAACATCACGCGGAAGTCTTCGTACTCGGCCGCGCGGAAGTTGGGCGTCTTTTCGGAGTAATGCTTTTCGATCTCCGCCTTGACCGGCAGGCGGCCGCCCTTGCCTTTGTAGTAAAAGCGGTCCAAGTCCCACTCGGTACACGGGTCGGCCAGCGCAGTCACCTGCACGTCGTCCAGGCGGAACAACGCACGCACATTCGAGCGTCCTTGTCCGCCCGCGCCGATCAAGGCCACGTTCACCTTGTCGCTGGGAGCCACGAACCGGGGCCCGCCCAGCACGTGCCGGGGCACGATCGCCGCTGCCGCTGCGGCGGCCGCTGCAGTCTGTACGAATTCACGTCGCGTCAATTTGGCTGTTGGCTTTCGCATGATTTCTCCTTCATCGCAGCCCGGTCGTAAATCGTCGCAGCACGACAGGCCTGCAAGCAGTTTCCAGGACAGGTAAGCCGGCCCCAGGGGCCGAAACGTGGTTGGTTATCGTTGAGGCGGTTGGTTGTCCCGCGCGTAGACGCGCACGTAGTCGATTTCCAGATCCCGCGGGTACGACAGATTCGGGTCGATGTTCCCAATCCAGCCCGAATACTGAAACAGGGCCACCAGGATGAACATCTTCTCTTGCGGCGTCGGGCCTTGGTACGTCTGGATCACCTTGCCGTCCAGGTACCAGTCGATCTGTCCTTCCTCCCACTGCATGGCCCAGGTGTGGAAATCCTGGGACGCATCGATGGCGACCGCGGGCCGGTAATGGGCGTCCGCAGTGAAGTGGACGTTGAGATCCACCATGCTCTGCGTGTCGCTGATGTGACGGCCCTGCAACTCGATGATGTCGATCTCCAGGACTCCGTCCGCAACGCCCTTGCGGCCGCCTTCGGGCGTGTACTCCTGCTTCGTGGGATCGTGCTGGTGCAGCCAGAAAGCGGTGAGCAAACCCTCGCCTCGCGGACAGCGGCAACGGATCTCGAACCAGCCGTGTTTTTGCGCGAATTTGTCGAGGATCTGGTATTCCTCCGTCGTCGCGCCGAAGCGGTGATCCGAAGTCTGGATGCAACTGACACAGGGCACGCTCTTGTCCGCGCGGAAGGGCAGCCGCTCGTCGATGCGGAGCTTCAAAACGCCGTTCTCGATCACATAGTGGGCGTTGTGGTCGGTCCAGCGGCTCGCCTTGCCGATCCGCTGGAAGTACTCCTTGCGGCCCGACCGATAGGCGGCAAACCAGTACATGTCGTTCAACTGCGGCCGGTCAAATTCGTCCTGAAAAGTCAGCTTCCAGCCGGGTTTCTCGGCGGCTGGAGACGGGTCCGCCCCCAGGGCGGCGCACGTTCCGAAGATCCAGCAGACGCCGCTGATGCCCACCAAGCCGATCAAGCTGTTCTTCATTTCCACTCTCCCTTGCTGCGCACGGCCGCATTCTATCCCCGGTTGTCGGCGGCTGTCAAATCTGCGACTTCATCTGAACTCAGGCGGCGCGTCCGGAGCTGCGACGATTGGGAACCCGCGGAGCCGCCGCTGGGTTAGGGGGCGGGGAGCGAGCGGCCGAACTGGGCGGCCGTCAGGACGGGACGCGGTGCGTTTCGCTTTGCCGCCGGAGCTGTGCCGTCATGGTGCCTGGCCGGCGAACCGCTTGATCACTTTTATTTCATCGGGATCGAAGGGCGTCCCGTCGCGGCGGAAGATGTCGTGGAACCAGACCTGGGGTTCGGGGGAACCGATCTTGCTTCCCCACGGGAAGTGCGTGTTCATCTTGCCAGCCACCAGTCCGAAGCTGATCGCCCCGACGCGGTGACGTTGAAAGACCGGCAAGATGTCCTGAAACGTGCTGCCGCGAGTCCGCGCCATGTATTCGGTGCAGATGAGCGGCCGCTCGAAGGTCTTCAGGTACTCGACGAAGGCCTCCGCCTCCTTGGGTCTCGAATAGGTGTGAAAACTGATCACGTCGCAGTGCTCTTCGAGAAAACGGACGATCTCCAGCGACTTGCTGCGACTGGTTGGCATTCCCCAGATGGGCGCGGTCAGCGGCTGGGAGGGGTTCACGTCGCGTGCCCACTGGAACACCTTGCGCAACAGCGGCAGGCTCTGGGCGCCCTTCTTGGTGTTCTCCGGCTCGTTGTACAGCGACCACATCAGAATGCGTTCGTCTTGGGCCAGCGTGCCCACCAGGTCTCGGACGTACTTCTCCAGGCGCCCCCACGTGGACGGATCGTTCACGCTGGCGGCGCCGGGGCTTTGCACCCAGCCCGAATTGTGAACGCCGGGCATGGGATCGGGCTGCTTGCCCAACCGGGGCTCGCCCTCAAAACCATAACAGCCATTCGTAAAAAACGTGACGATCACCCGGATGCGGTGGGCCTGGCAGATGCCAAGGAATTGGTGAAATCGCTGCTTGAATCCCGCCGGATCGGCCTCCCACACCAGATCGTGCAGGAAGACCCGCACCGTGTTGAATCCCAGTTCCTCGGCCCAGCCCAATTCCCGGTCGATCGTCGGGGGATCGAAGGATTCCGCCTGCCAGGTTTCGATCTGGTTGATCGCGCTGGAGGGGATGTAGTTGCAGCCGATGGGCCAGGACTGGCCCTGATACCACCGGTTGGCCCGCTCCGTGGACCAGCGTTGGCTCGGCGTTTCGGCGGCCCGCAGCAGGTGCAGCGGCATCAAAGCGGCCAGGGTCCATACGAAACAGGCCAAGGGATGCAGCCACGGTCGAGTGGACATAAGACGGTCTCCTTCGGGAATGCGCTGTTCTGGCTGTTGCTCCGTTCGCTTTGCGAAGTATCACGATATTCCACCATGCGGGTCGCCTTCAATGCCCCTCGCTGCACCGGCGCTGACAATCTCCCCGATCCGGCTCTTCGGCAGATCTCGCGTCACCGCGACCCGGCCGACAAGCAGGCCACGGCGCACGAAAGGTGACCTCGTGAGCGGCTTGCCGGTCTTTAATCTTGCTCTTTTTTCTTCCGCCGAATAGGATATGCCTCAGCCCAGTTCTCTCTCTTGCCTGCTTTGACCCCAACCCGGCGGCAGCCGCCCAGCGACCACGAAATGAAGTCCCAGAAGTTCACACCCCAGTTCGCCGCGATCCTCGACTTGGCGGTCCAACTGCAGGCCGGCATTCAAGCCGATGCCATCCTGTTGGTGATGGACGGACCCACCGAGTGGAGCCAAGTCAAGGAGCATATCGGCAACGAAAAAGTCCTGGTGGTAGCGGATTTGGCTGAGGAATTGGCTGGGGCCAAGGAAGCGGGGCTGACCACGGTCGTGCTGGACATGGAGGATGCGCCAGTCATCGAGAAACTGACTCAAGCCCTGCTGGAGAGCGTGGGACAGGATCTCCTGGAACCCGGCGCGCGGGTGATCGCTGTGTACAGCGGTTTCGAGCCGGGCGAGATTGATTCGGTGAGCTTCCTGGAGATGGAGGAGCATCTGGGGCGGCTGACCGCTCGGGACTTGCGAAAACTGGAGACCAGCGTTCCCTTGGAGACGTTGAAACAAGTGCTCGATCTGGCGGTCGACATCGGCCGCGAAGGTCGGGAGGGCAAGCCCGTGGGAACGCTGTTTGTGGTCGGCGATACGCGGCGCGTGCTGGAGCGGTGTCAGCCGGCGGGTTTCGATCCAGTCAAAGGCTACGGCCGCAAAGAAAGGGACCTCGGAGACACCCGCGTCCGCGAGGCGGTCAAGGAGATCGCAGCCCTGGACGGAGCCTTCATCGTCAATGCGGAAGGCATCGTGGAGAAATCCTGCCAATTGGTCGACGCCATCCACGCAGATGTGACCCTGTCCAAGGGGCTTGGAGCGCGTCACTGGGCGGGTGCCGCCATCAGTCGGACCACCAAGGCGGTCGCCGTGGTGGTCAGCCAGTCCACGGGGACCGTGCGTCTGTTCCAAAATGGCCAAGTGGTGCTGCGTGTCGAGCCGTTCCGCCGCGCCATGAAGTGGAAGGACTTCGAGTACGAGCCTGCTGCAGCGTCAGCTCAGGAGCCGAAGTCCACGAGCTGAAGCCCCACCTCGGTCTGATTCAGCCTGCCGTTTTGGCTAAATCAGGGGGCTTGCGACGGACTGGAAAGCCGGCTTTCTGGTTTTGCTTTAAGTCGCTGAATGGCAGGAACTTATGGCTTGCACGCAGGGTTCTTGCTCGGTACCTGTTGCGGGTGATGGTTTCCCCGCGGTCTTGCGTTAGGTATACTAGCGGAGCGTTGTTGGATTTCAGGTCTGCTGCGGCGGCCATCGAGCCGCCGTGCTAGTGAATGTACGAAGCAACCATTGCCCTGGACGAGCCTCAGTTAGCGTTATCGCTGTTGGGCACTCGGGACCAGCATCTCAAATCGATTCGTCACAAGCTGGGAGTCACCGTCACGCACCGGGATGGCCAGTTGCGGGTGTCGGGTGACGAGGTTGCCGTCACCAAGGCCACGGAGATTCTGGAACATCTAAAGAGCCGCGCCGAACGAGGGAGCCTGCTGACGGAAGAGGATGTCTCCCACGCTCTGGCGGCGGCGACGGGCGACGAGAGCTTGGAGCCCACCAAGATCGACGTGTTTCAGGTGGGCCGCACAATTCGCCCTCGCACGGGAGGCCAGTTGCGGTATGTCCAGGCGATTCGGGAACACGACTTGGTGTTTTCGATTGGACCGGCGGGTAGCGGCAAGACCTACTTGGCCGTAGCAATGGCCGTGGAATCGCTGAAAATGCGCAGGGTCCGCAAAATTGTCCTGGTGCGGCCTGCCGTGGAAGCAGGCGAGAGCCTGGGCTTCCTGCCGGGCGACTTGCAGGCCAAGATTAACCCGTATTTGCGGCCTTTGATGGACGCCCTGCACGAGATGATCGACCACGATCAGATCAAGCAGTATATGGAAATGGACGTGATCGAAGTGTTGCCGCTGGCCTACATGCGCGGGCGGACGTTGAACGAGTCGTTCATTATTCTTGACGAAGGCCAGAACACGACGATTCCCCAGATGAAAATGTTCCTCACCCGCATGGGGACGGATTCGAAGATCGTGGTTTCCGGCGACGTGACCCAGACGGACCTGCCGCCGCACGCGCGAAGCGGTTTGAACGACGCGCTAATCCGCCTCAAACGCATCGAAGGCGTCGGGATCGTTCACTTGACGAAGGCCGACATCGTGCGGCATCGGCTGGTTCAGGACATCGTGCGGGCGTACGACGAGGAACCCAAGAAGAAAAGGAGCTAAGTTTCGGTCAACAAGCGGCGGGGACGAAGGGCACGGGCAATGATCCGGCGCCGCCGTTTCTCGAACCGCTGGTTGGCGTGCTAACTTCCATGTCTGTCGGAACTTCGGTTAGATCTCGTTCCGCTCGTGTGGCCACGGTCGCCGCGTCGCGAAGACGCCTGGATGAACGCTGGCGACGCATTCGCCATCCCGACGTGTGGAAACGGCTGGGCATGTGCCTTGCCGCCGCGCTGGTCATGTGGGCCGTGAGCGGGGCGTGGCACAAGCCGTTTCCCTACCGCAGCGGCTATATCCCTCCACGGGACGTGATGGCCCGTCATCCGTTTGAATTTCAGCCGGGGACGAGGGCAGCTCGGTCCTTTGAGCCCGGCGACAAGCTCGTTTCCGGCGGCAAACCTCTGACGCCTCGGTACTTGCAGATCCTCAGCGCCGAGCACCAGGCCCACACGGCGAATCTGAGTTGGTCGGAGAGACTGCTGTACTCGCTGGCCAGGATTGGCGTCTACATCGCCCTGTTCGGCCTGTGCGGCTCGTATATCTACTTTCACGATCGGGCGTTGCTGAGCGATTCCCGGCGCCTGGCCAGGCTCTTGGGCGCTGCGGTCGTCACGGTGTCGGTGGCGATCTTCGTCGCGCGAGACAGTTGGCGGGCGGAATGCATACCATTGGTGCTGTTCGGGATGACCTTGGCCGTCGTCAACCGTCGTGAGCTAGCCTTTGTCCTGTCGCTTGCCGTCGCGCTGATCATTGCCCTGTCGCTTGGTCAAGGCCTGTTTGAACTGATGGTCCTCACGGCGAGCGTTTCCGCGCCCGTGATCATGTTGAACCGCGTCCGCAGCCGAACCAAACTGATCTACGTCGGACTTTATGGCGCCGTGATTACCTTGGTCGCCGTGCTGGGCGTGGGCGTGTTGGCCGGCCAGACCTTCAACAGCGCCCATGTCGTCGGGTTGTCTCCCGGCGGCGAAGAGGAACTGTTGGCCGAGGGCGGCTTTGCGCTCAGACTGGCATCCGGCGCCAGTTGGTACGCCGCCTGTGTGATTCTGGCCGGGTTCATCATGTCCGGTCTGCTGCCGTTTACCGAACGGCTGTTCGACGTCCAAACCGATATCAGTCTGCTGGAGTTGGGCGACGCCGCGCATCCCTTGCTGCAGGAGTTGGCCCGCCGGGCGCCCGGAACCTATAACCACTCGATCAACGTCGCAACTCTGGCCGAAACGGCCGCCGAACGGATCGACGCCAACGGACTGCTGGTCCGCGTCGGCGCCTACTTTCACGATATCGGCAAGATGCTGAAACCGGGCTATTACATCGAAAACCAGGGCCAGAACGGGAATCAGCACGAATCGCTGCAACCGGCGATGAGCAAACTCGTGATTACCGCACACGTCAAAGACGCCGTGGACTTGGCCCGCCAGTATCACTTGCCGCAGTCGATCATTGCCTTTATCGAGCAGCATCACGGGACGACGCTGGTTGAGTATTTCTATCGCCAAGCGGAACGCCAAAACGCGGAAACCCAGCAAGGGGGCAAGGTCGAGGAAGCCAGTTTCCGCTACCCCGGACCGAAACCTCAAACCAAGGAGACGGCCGTCCTGATGTTGGCCGATGCGGCGGAAAGCGCCTGCCGGACGCTGGTCGAACCGACCCCCGCGCGCATCGAGAGCCTGGTGCATGACATCACCATGAAACGCCTGCTGGATGGCCAGTTCGACGACTGCGGATTGACACTGAAAGAACTGAATCTGGTCGAAGAAAGCCTGGTGAAATCGTTAGCCGCGGTCTACCACGGACGCATCAAGTATCCGGATCAACAGACCTCCTGACGCCGTGAGCGACGGTCCGCGGCAGGAAAAAAAGACCGCAGGAATGAAAGCGGTCCTGGGCTGCTTCGAGGGCAGTGCCCCATGCTGGAAATCGAACTCGCCAACCGCCAGACTCGTCATCCGATCGACGCCGACCGCTTGGTGGCTGCCGCGCGATTGGTCTTGGAGCAGGAAGGGATCACGCAGGCAACGCTCAGTATCGCGGTGGTCGGCGACAGGGCGATCCGGCAACTGAACCGCCGCTACCTGCAGCATGATTATGCGACCGACGTGATCAGCTTTCTGTTCGGCTCCGGGGCAGGCTCCCTGGAGGGCGAGATCGTTGTCAGTGCCGACACGGCGGCGACGCAAGCGCCGCAGTACGGCCTCTCGCCCCAGGACGAATTGCTGCTGTACGTCCTTCACGGCACACTGCACCTGGTGGGATACGACGACACGACGCCGCCGGCACGCAGAAAGATGCAGGCCCGCCAGCGACGATACTTGCGCCGCTGCCAACCTCCACGATGACTACGGAAAAGACCCTTGCGATCGTGCTGCGAGTGGTGGAGTTCAGCGAGACAAGCTGCATCGTGACGCTGTTTACGGAGGACTTTGGGAAAATAGGCGCTCTGGCAAAAGGCGCGAGGCGTCCGAAAGGACCCTTCGACTCTGCTCTTGACCTGTTGGCCGTTTGTCGAATAGTGTTCATCGACAAATCGGCGGACGTACTCGATCTGCTGACGGAAGCTCGTCTGGAGCGTCGGTTCCGTTCGGCCTCCCGCGACTTGTCTCGTCTGTATGCGGGTTATTACATCGCGGAATTGCTGCGGGAGTTGACCGACCTGGGAGATCCGCATCCGGACCTGTACCGTCGCGCGGACCAAACGTTGTTGACATTGGACCTTGACGGCCCTGTGGGAGAAACGGTTTTGGGCTTCGAGGTGGCTGCCTTGCGGTTGCTGGGGTATCTACCGGCGCTGGAGGCCTGTGTCGTGTGCGGGGCTCCCGTCAGCGGAGGAGGTCGGGTGTTGTTCGGACAATTGGCTGGCGGCGTGTTGTGTCCGAGGTGTCGGCAGGGGCAGAAGCAGGTGGTCAGCGTTAGTCCAAGGGGACTGGAGGTGTTACGGCAATTGGCTGGTGCCCGCGCCGTCGGCGCGCCTGGCGAGATCGACCCTGGTGTGCGAGGCGAACTGCGCGGATTGCTGAATCATTATTTCACGAACCTGTTGGGACATCCGCCGCGGATGCTGCCTTTTCTGGGAGCCATCGTCAATCCCTAAGCGGAACCCTTTGTTGGACAAGGAAGTCCATGATGCGATTGCGGCGAAAGACCTTCCTCTGGCTGGCCGTCCCGTTGCTGGTGCTGCAAACGGGATGCACTTCGCTGACGGGCACGAACCGCGATACCGCGTCTGGCGCCGAGGGTCCGACAGGCCTGGATCGGTTCGACCTGGACAAACTGCCGGACCAGGTGGAGAGTTCGTGGAAGACGCTGACCGGCAAAGGCGTCAATCCCCAGAAGGCGCGCGAACTGTACGTCGTCGCCGAGGGCAAGTACCAGGAGGCGCTGCGGACGGAAGGCGACCAACGCCGGGATCTGTTTGCCGCGGCTGCCGCGGCGTTCAAGGACGCGTCCGACCGCTGGCCGGATTCGGCGTTGGAAGAAGACGCCATGTTCATGACGGGCGAGGGCTATTTCTTTGCCGACCGGTATCCGAAGGCCAACGACGCCTGGGAACGGCTGCTGAAAAAGTATCCCAACTCCAAACATCTGGACGCGATTGAATCCCGGCGTTTCGCCATCGCCCAATTCTGGCTGGAACTGCACGACAAGGATCCTCAATCGTTCTGGGCGTTCAACTTCACCGACTCCACTCGGCCCACCCGTGACGCCTTCGGCAGCGCGGTCCGGATCTTCGACCGGATTCGGATCGACGATCCGACCGGCAAACTGGCCGACGATGCGACGCTGGCCGCCGGCAACGCCCATTTCGCCTCCCAGAGCTACCTGGACGCGGACGGCTTCTACACGGATTTGCGAAAGACCTTTCCCAGCAGCGAGCACCAGTTTCGCGCCCATCTGCTGGGGCTGAAGGCCAAGCTGCTGAGCTACGAAGGCACGGATTACTCCGGGACTCCGCTGGACGAGGCGGAGAAACTGGTCAAGCAGATCCGCCGGCAGTTCCCCCAGGAGGCGGCCAACGAACGGGACTACCTGACACGCGCCTACGCGGAAATCCGCTTCAAGAAAGCGGAGCGTGAGTGGAGCCTGGGACAGTACTACGACCGCCGCGGCGACTACGGCGCGGCGCGGTTCTACTACAACATCCTGTTGAAGGACTTTGCCGAAACGCCCTTCGCCGAAAAGGCGCGAACGCGGTTGGCCGAAGTCGCGGACAAGCCCGCCGTGCGCCCGCAACGCTTCCAGTGGCTGGTGGACGCGTTTCCCAAAGAGTCCAACCAGAAGCCGCTGATGGCGACGTCGGACCCCGGCAAGAAACGGCGTTAGCCGCCGGTTGAAAAAAGGGGCGGACGAAGAGGGAGTGTAAGATGAGCCGCACTGGCTGCCTGTTGAGCATCGTCGCCGCCGCGCTGGCCGCCGTCAGCGGTTGCGCCAGCTATCAGGTGGGGCAGTCAACCCTGTTTCGCCCCGATCTCCATACCGTCCATGTGCCCGTTTTCGAGTCGGACAGCCTGCGCCGCGATTTGGGCGAGCGGTTGACAGAGGCCGTCATCAAGGAAATCGAGTCCCGGACCCCGTACAAAGTCGTTGGCACTCCGGATGCAGACAGCGTCCTCAGCGGCCGGATCGTGACCGAGACCAAGCGGGCGTTCGCCGAGAACCGCCAGGACGACGTGCGCGGCATCGAAACGGACCTGTCGGTCGAAGTGCGGTGGATCAGCCGGCGGGGCGAAACGCTGATCCAACGTTCCAGCCTGCCCTTCGGACCGCTGAACATGACCGTGGCCGAGGACGTGTCTTTCTTTCCCGAAGCGGGTCAGTCGCGGCAGACCTCCGAACAGCTGGTCATCCAGCAATTGGCGCGGGAAATCGTGGACCAAATGGAGGTCTGGTGGTAAGAACCGCCGCCCGCCGTTCAAGAAAAACAACAGCCCGGCTCTGGCGAAAGAGCCGGGCTTCGGCGGGACGCGAAGCCGCAAACGCAGCCTGTTAGAACTTGTACTGCGCGTTCGTGTGATCGAAATCCTTGTCGGTCAGGCCGACGTTCAGCTTCAGGTTCAGGTAGGTGTACTCTTCGATCACCGGGAGCGGGTCCCCGGCCTTGGCGGGAAAATCGTACGCGACGTAGCGAATGGGGACGTTCAAATCCTTGTCGATGAAAACCTGCGCCAGGTGAAAGTCGAGGTTCTCGCTGGGCTGAGCGTTCTTGATCTGCAGCAGCGTGCAAGTCCGGCCATTCACCTTGGCGTCTTCGTGGAACGTGACTTCGTGCTCTCGCCGACCGGCCGCTTTGTCGATCTCGCCCCGCTCGATCAACTTCACGACCAGATTCTCAAGCCCCACTTCGGTCAGGGGATAGCGTTGGTTCCGCATGGCGATGATCCCGTTGGGCCTGATCCAGACCGTCGGCAAGTACTTTCCTGCCGTGCCGCCCTCGTGAGCGACCATCTTCTCTTCGTTGCGGCCCTCCACGTACATCACTTCCCGCCCCTTCATTTCCGTCGGCTTGAGGAAGTACATGTACACGCTGAACGGTGTCACGATCTTGCCGTCAGCGACCTTGCGGTTGCGAATCTTGACGAAAATGTACTCGTAGTCCAACAGCTTGCCGTCAATCTGCTCCCGCTTGACCAGCGTACAGGTGTAGTCGTTGACCGTGGCCCGGATGTTCTGCAGGCCGTTCCGGGCAATGTCCAGCGCGGGATCCAGAGGATGCTTGGGAGCCGGAGCCTTACTGGCCACCCGCAAGACCGGTTCGCTGAGGTTGTCGCGGGCGCGTTGCGGTTCGTCCGCCACGCAGACCCCTGCTAGCAAGACGGCAGCGGCCGCCAGAAGGTTGCCAACGGTAAAGCCCCGGTATCTTTCCTTCAACATCTATCTTGTCTCCTTAAGCAGAAGCAGACTTGTCCAGTGGATTGACGCGGGGTTGGACGAGTCTGGTTCCTCCCTGAATCCTGCGCAGACAAGCGCCACACGCATTGTATCGCCCTCGTAAGTCGCAAATAATTAGCGGCCGGCAAGTCAGTGCCAAGTCTTGCCTAAGCGGTCAGCTTACGCAGGTGGCTAACTGGTGCGACCGTATCATTTTACCGGCCCGGCGTGATTCGGGGGAGAGGATTTTCGTGCCCAACTCAAAACTGATTTTGGACGTGGTGGTTTCGCAACTGTTCATGGAAAACGCCTACGTCGTCCATCTGGAAGGGCGGACCGAGTGCGTGGTGTTCGATCCCGGCTTTGACGCCGCTGCGATCGCCGAACGCATCGACCAGCGGCAACTCGTGCTGGCAGCTATCCTGAACACCCACGGACATGCCGACCACATCGCCGGCAACGCGGCACTGAAGCAGCGCTACCCGGATTGCCCCCTCGTCATCGGCGTCCAGGATGCAGCCAAGCTGACCGATCCGCGAGGGAACCTGTCGGGGACGTTCGGCGTGCCCGTGACCAGTCCGCCGGCGGACCGGCAGGTCCAGCAGGGCGACACGATCGAAGTCGCCGGGATGACGTTCCACGTGCTCGAGACCCCCGGTCATTCCGCCGGGCATGTGGTCTATCTTTTCCAAGACGACTCGCCCTGGCTGCTGTTCGGCGGCGACATGCTGTTCCAGGGCAGCGTCGGCCGCGCGGATTTTCCGGACAGCAACCCCCAGCAACTGGTCCAGTCGATTCGCCAGCGGTTGTACGCGCTGCCGGAGGACACCGTCGTGCTGCCAGGCCACGGCGACCACACGACGATCGGCGAAGAGAAACACCACAACCCGTTCGTCCGCGGGTAATCATCCGCAGACCTGGATGGAAATGGACGGTGTGCCGTGCCGGTGGTGACGTCCTTCCGTCTGCGGCGGCTCATTGAGGCCCGCCGGGCGGATCGGTGCGCGGGCCGTACAGTTCCGGGCGGCGGCACGGCAGCAGGACGGCCCGCAGATCGCCTTGGGCGGGCGGGCGGTTGAAGCGGCCGTACATCTTGATCCGGTCTTCGGCCGGGATGCCGCGGATCACCGGGTCCGGATACGTTCCGGCGCGGCGGATGGCTTTCGGCCATTCGTAATACTTCGGCCGGTTGTCCAGGTCGATCGCCGTCACGATCGGCGGGTTGTGGACGCCGAATTGCGAGGCGGCCAGCACCATGCCCCAGGGGTCCATGATGTAGGTCCGATGATCGCACTCGGCGCCCCTGCCGCCGGCCCGGAGCAGGTAGTAGCCGTTGTCGACGCAGCGATGGCCGTCGCGCTGGCGAATGTGTTCGCTGTAGGGGCCGGCGTCCTGGGTGGACAGCAGCATCAGATCGACCTGGTGCAAGGCGGCGACCCGGTCGATTTCGTGCCGCGAGACATCCAGGCAGATCTTGGTGCAGATCCGCCCGAAGTCCAGATCGAAGATGCCGACGCGGTCGCCGGCGCGATAGTACTTGGATTCGCGGGAGGTGGTCTGGGCGATTTTGGTGTAGCGGCCCACTTCGCGGCCTTCCCGATCGTACACGATGGACTCGTTGAAACCACGTTCCAATTCGCCGGCGATCACGACGTTCATCCGGTTCCGCTGGGCGGCTTCGGCAATGCGTGCCAGCCATTGCTGGTTGCGCGTCTGGAACTTTTCGACCTGCTCATCGTTGGCGTACCAGACGTATTCCCACAAGCAGGCGATGTCGCAAGCCTGCTGGCCGCACTGGTCGAGTTTGGCGAGCAGTCGATCGATGTCCGTGTCGCATTCGATGACCGCCGCTTTGATGGCCCGTTTGCCTGCGCTCGCCGGAGGCGGCGGCAGGCCGGGCGCGGCGATCGCGGCGAACGGGCCGTCGGCTTCGTAGCCGCCGTTGCGGGGACTGCCACCCAGTCGCGTGGCCGGGATGGCGGCCAGTGCCACGCCGCCCGCGTGGCCCGAATCGGCCAGGGTGTGGCCGTCGGTGTCCAGGACCTGAGCCCGGCCCAGCGGCCAGGACGCCGTCCAGGAAAAACGATCCGCATAGCCGCCGTAACCCTGCCGGCCGGCGTACTGGGCCACCGCATAATGCAGGCCGTTCTGCACGGCCCGGCCGCGCAGGGCAAACGCAAAGAAGTGCTCGTCGCGGCAGGGAAAAGGCTGCGTGGACCACACGACCAGCCTGGCCCCGCGGCGGGCAAGCACCGTGTCGATTTCGGGGAAGTAGTGGTCGGTGCCGATCTTCAGGCCCAACGCGCCAAAGTCGGTGGCGAACACGGGCAGATCGTCGCCCAGGGCGATCTCGTCCTCCGAGGGCAAGCGGTGGGACTTGCGGTACTTGCCGACGATCTCCCCCCGGCGATCGCACAGGAACGAGGTCACGAACGTCTGGTCGCCGTCGCGCTCGCGGAGGTTGCCGACCACGTACATGCCGTACTGAGCGGCCTTCTGCGCGATGGCCAAGGACGTCGGGCCGGGGATGGCTTCCGGCGGCTGGTCCACGCACTCTTGGGGCAGACAGGCCAGGTCCGCGTCGAGCCGGCCGGCCTCGTCCAGGGCAGTCAGCGTCGCGTCCAGCGTCCGCTGGCCTTCGTCCCAGACCAGCGAGATGGGGGCCACGCGGATGCGTTGGATGCGCCGCGCAAACGCCTCGCTCGTGACCGCCTGGGCCGCTCCCGCCGCGCCGCGGACGGCGATCTCGGCCACCGCGATCTCGGCCCGAGCCTCCGCCGCGGCGGAGACGGCCACAATGATCGACTGGATCCAGGCCTCCTTGGCCTGCCGCTGGCCGCCCTCACACCACCGCCGCAGCTCGTCGTAGGCGTGATCCAGCCGCACCTCTTGCCACTGCGGCGAGGCGGCGACCCCAGGGCCGTGATAGATGAAGCCGAAAGGTGAAAGGCCGATCTTGATCGACACCGGCACGTTCGCTTTGACCCGAAACGAAATCGTCTCCAACTGCGGAACCAAGGGCACGGGCTCCGGCAAGCGGTACGACCAGTACGACAGGCGATGCGGGACCGTGGCTGGAAAATCGACTTGCAGCAACGCGGCGGAGGAGCCGTCGACGCCGAACCCTGGACGGACCGCGTTGCAGCCAACCGCTGCCGGGACATCGCCCCAGGTATGTTCCAAAGGCGGACGGCCGCCTGCGACTTCGAACGCCTCGCGGAACACGTCCTCGGCGGCACTGGACGCACTCAGGACAGCAAGAATCAGGCAGGCGGCCCACGGTCGCGGCTCAGACGGAATCATGGCTGCTGCTCAACCTTTGGACGTGGAGAGGACGGAAGACGGCGAAAAAGGGCCGACCCAGACTCGCTTCCCGACACGGCGTCTGATTATCGCTCCGGTCAAGGGGCCTGACAAGCATTCCGCCTGCGTCGCCCGGCGACTCCTCGAATCGCTCAAGCCGGGCTACAATGAATTCGGGCGTCGAGTAAGGAAAGCCAAACGCTGGAGAGAATCCGGCGAACGGCGGGCGTGGGCAACTGCCGGGCAAGGGCGAACGACCAGCGCCCGTGCAGCCGGACTCCGCCGGCCAGAAGCTCGGCTTCTGGAAACCCGGCGGGGCTGCTGCGCGGGAAGGAGGCGGCCATGAGACGACGACGGTTTTTGCAGCGGGCAGGACTCGCGGTGGCGGGCGGTGCGGGAGCCATCGCCGCTCGGCCGGCCAGTCCGCTCGTGGCGGCGGAACCAGCCGCGGGCACGGTCCCGGAAGAGAATCCGCGGCCGCGCGTGTTGGTGACGGCCGCGGAGTTGCCGTTGGCCCAGTCGCTGGGCGAAGGCCTGGCTGGCCGGTGGCAAGTGCATTTGACTGCGCGTGCCGACGTGGCGACCGACCTTCCTTGCACCCGTTGCGAATTAGCCGCGGACGCCTGCACGCGCGAACTGGTCCGGGGGATCAGCTCCCTCGTTCACGTGGCGTTGGCGCCGGCCGGCCTGGAGCTGGCCGAAGCGATTGACCGGCTGGTACGCGGGACCTATGACTTGTTGACCGCGGCCGCCGCCGCCGGCGTGGGGCGCGCCGTGCTGATCAGTTCGCTGCAGGTAATGTCGGGCTACGGCGACGCGTTTCAGGTCGCCGAGGATTGGCAGCCGCGGCCGGCTGCCGAGTCGGCGGCGATGGCCGAATACCTGGCCGAATGCGTGGGCCGTGAATTCGCGCGTCAGCGGAAGCTGGAGGTCGTCGTCTTGAGGATCGGCAAGGCGGTCCGGGCAGAAGCCGTTGCCGGCCAGGCCTTCGATCCCTGGTGGGTCGACCAACGCGACGTGCTGCAGGCTGTCTCGGCGGCCCTCGCCGCCAAACAGATCTCCTTTCCACGGGGAACGGAAGGCTGGGCCGTATTCCACATCCTCTCGGATTCCGCCGGGGCGCGGTTCTCTGTCAACAAGGCTCAAGCGGGGCTCGGTTATCGGCCTCAGTATCGGTGGTGATGCGATGAACGTGCTGCTGCTAGGCGCCAACGGCTACATGGGACCTCACGTTGTGCGGGCGATCGCGGCCGAGCATCGGCTGCGCATCACGGACATTCACTCGCCGCCGGACGAAATCCGGCAACGGTACGGGAACCACGAATTCCGGGAGGTGGACGTGACGGACCCGGACCAGGTGTTGCGCGCCGCCGAGGGCATGGATGCGATCGTCAATCTGGCGGTGGTCCGCCGCGACCCGGTCTTGGCGTTTCGGGTCAACACGCTGGGGTGTCTTCACGTGATGCGGGCCGCGGTCCGGCACGGAATCCGGCGGGTGATCAACACGGGCCCGCATTTCACCGTTGCGGGGCCGACGTACGAGGGAGTGGACTTTGCGATTTCGCCCGACGCGCCGCCGCATCCCGGAACCGGCCTGTACCCGCTGTCCAAATCGCTCGGCCACGAGATCTGCCGTATCTGGGCAGAAGCCCACGAGATCTATGTGCAGGAGTACCTGTTCTACAGCCTGCAGGACACCGCCCAGTTGAGGCCCGGGGCGGGCGGCGTTCCGTTCGTGGTTTCCTGGCGCGATGCGGCGGAAGCGTTTCGCCGGGGACTGGCGATCGAGCTGGAAAAGCTGCCGTCGCGATTCGAAGTCTTCTTCATTTTGGGCGACGCGCCTCAGGGCCAATTCCGCAACGACAAGGCCAAACGCATTCTCGGCTTCCGGCCCCGCGACGAAGTGGCCCTTCTGTGGCGGCGCACGGACGACCGCGAGAGGCGAGAACCGTGAGTTCGGCGGCGAGCCGCGCGGCAGCGTGCCGGCGCCGCCGCTGCGGCAGGCCGCCGGCTGCGGCCAGGTCGTTCCGCGCGTCGAACGCGTGACGGATGGTACCCGTCACGCGCCGAAACCGCGGATCGGCGTCCCGCTCAGGCCCGCGTTTTGAGCAGATCGCGGATTTCCGTCAGCAACTCCTGGTCCTTGGTGGGCGGCGGCGGCGCGGCAGGTTGCTCTTCCTTCCTGCTCTTCATGATCCAACCCAGGAACTTGACGATGAAGATGAACAACGCCACGGCGACGATCAGAAAGTTGACCACCTCGCCCAGGAACAGCCCGTAGGGGACCTCCTTGCCGTTGATGATCCACTTCCAGGCCAGGTATCCTTGTTCGCCCGGCGTGAGTACACCGATCAGCGGCATGATCAGGTGTTTGACCAGCGAGTCGACGATCTTGCCGAACGCCGCCCCGATGATCACGCCGACGGCCAGATCGACGACGTTGCCCTTGAAGGCAAAGTTCTTGAATTCGTCGAACAGCGAGAACACCTGCTTGGCAGGCGCCTTCAGGATCGACTTGGATGGGGTTTGCTCCGACATGCTCTGTTCCTTTCCATGCGAGATGCAAAAAACGTGACAAACGTCTTGCCTTGCCCGGTCTCCGTCCCTCAGGCGGCGCGCAGACTGCCGCGATGGCTGTCGCCAAGCCGATGAGCGGCACAGCGGTGCGTCTCGAGGAGGCTGGGGAGAAAGGGTTGGGGCACTGCGCCACCTTATACCGATATCCCGGTTTTGGCACAAGCGATGGGCTTCCGGCCCCCGTTTCTAACCAGGTTTACAGGCCCGCCCGACTCCGTGTCCCCTGCTAGCACCAAACGGGATTTCGGCATTTTTCCGCGTCGTTGATGAAGTCACGGTTTCGATGCTGGGGTCAGGCTTACAGAATTCAATTTTGGCCGAGCAGAGTCATGCGACGTGGCTGGCACAAAACTCGGCCAAACTTGAATTCTGTAAGCCTGACCCCATTTCGCTCGACGGCGCGTTCAGGGAGGGCGTTTTTCCGTGTCCGTTTCCCCTTGGGCGCCGGCATCGCCAGCGCCGGGCGATGAGCGTTCTGCGTCCGGAGTCGCGGTCGCCCCGCGTGATCCGGCGGATTGTTCGGGTTCCTCCTGCACGCTCCGCAGCGGCGTCGTCCAGAGATACACGACATGATCGCACGTGTCCTCCGCCGAATCGACGTGCAGCACTTGATCCGGTTGGATGCCGTGCATGTCGAACAGATGCGAGACGATGCGCGTCCCCGGCCGGAGTTGTTTCAGCTGGGGAATGAGCCGGACGTTCAGTTCCGGCAGCAGGTAAAGAAAAATGACGTCGGCGTCTCTCAGATCGAGTGTGAAGATGTCCTGCTGCTCGACCTGGATCAGGTCTTCGACACCGTGGCGACGTGCGTTCTGCAGCGAATCACGGACACGCAGAGGATCGATATCGTAGCCGCGGCAGCGGCAACCGTAGGTTCGGGCCGCGGTCACCAGCACGCGTCCATCGCCACAGCCAAGGTCGTACACCAGATCGTCCTTGGACACGGCGGCCAGCGTCAACATGCGTTCGACGACATCCTGCGGTGTGGGCAAGTACATGACGTGACCGCCGGGAGGCGGCGCGAAACGCGCGTCGACCGGTTCCGTCTGGCTCTGAATCAGCAACCGGACTCCGTACGCAATCCCCAACGCGGCAGCGGCGATCAGCACCCAGTACCGCCTCTGACCAGCCCGGTGAAGGTTCACGCTTGCCCCCTTCCGCTCGAATGGCCCGACTGCCAGCGACGCCCCGTTCCTCCCAGGCCGGCAAGGCTTGGATTCACGCAACCGAACCGCTCGCCTCGCGGATCAACTGCCACGCCCGCTCGACATGCCGCAATTCCGTATTCGTCTGGCCGATCGCCAGGCGCAGGGTCAGCTTGTCGCACAACCGCGTGTGCGTCAGGTACAACTGGCCGGACTGGTTCAGCCGGTCCATGATCTGCTGGTTGATCGCATCGCCGCCCCGATGCCGGAAGCAGACCAGACTGAGCGCCTCCGGGGCCGCCAGTTCAAAGTCCGGATCGGCGACGACCCAGGCGGCGAATTGTTGGGCGATGGCGACGTGCCGGCGAATGCGTTCCTGGATCCCGCGGACGCCGAAACTGCGGATCACGAACCACAATTTCAGCGACCGAAAACGGCGGCCCAGCGGGATCTGCCAGTCGCGGTAGTCGATGACGCTGCCCGCCTCCGTGGCCTGGTTCCGCAGATACTCCGGCAGAATCGACAGCGTTTGGATCAGGGCCTTGCGATCCGCGACGAAGAAACAGTCGCAATCGAAATTGGTGAACATCCATTTGTGCGGATTGAAGCAGTAACTGTCGGCGGCTTCCAGTCCGCGGTGGATGTCACGGAACTCGGGGCAGATCGCCGCGGTGCCGGCCATCGCGGCGTCGACGTGCATCCACAAGCCGAAGCGGCGGCAGATCTCGCCAATCTCCACCAACGGATCGATGCTGCCGCACGAAGTCGTCCCGACCGCGGCACTGACGAAACAGGGCGTTCGGCCCGTCGCCAGATCGGCCTCGATGGCCGCCTGCAGCGCGTCGGGGCGCAGGGCGAAGCGTTCGTCGCTGGGGATCTTGCGCAGGTTGTCCGTGCCCAGGCCGGCAATGTTCATGCCTTTCTCGATCGAGGAGTGCGCGTGTTCGGACGCATAGGCGACCAGGTGTTTGGCAAGGCCGCCGCGGCGGGTCTCGTACCCCGTCGCCCGCTCCCGCGCCGCCAACAGCGCGCACAGCGAGGCGCTGCTGGCGCTGTCCTGGATCACGCCGCCGCCCGCGCTGTCGGACTTGAATTTTCCAGGCAAGCCGAGCATCTCGGCGACCCAGTCCAGCACGTGGGTTTCCAGTTCCGTACAGGCCGGACTTGTCAGCCATAACATGCCCTGGATGCCCAATCCCGACGAAAGCAGATCGCCCAAAACCGACGGCCCGGAACTGCTGGCGGGGAAATAGGCGAAGAAGTTGGGCGATTGCCAGTGCGTGATGCCCGGCAGAATCACCCGCTCGACGTCCGCCAGCAACTGGTCGAACGGCTCCGGGTCGTCCGGCGGTCGGTCGGGTAGCTGCGCGCGGATGTCCCCAGGTTGGACCTGGGACATGACCGGATACCGCTCGACGTTCTCCAAGTACTTGGCGATCCAGTCAATCACTGCGTAGCCGTAGCGGCGGAATTCGTCATTGGTCATGGGGCATTGGTCATTGGTCATTGGTCAGGGGTCAGTTGTCAGGGGTCAGTTGTCCGCGATCGTTGGCTTCGTCATGGGATTTCTTGATAGCCGATCACTTCTCACCTGCCCAGTTCGTCGGCCAGGGCATCGGCGCGGTAGACGTTGCGGAGCGCTTCGAGGATCGCCCGCGAGTCCACGGCCAGCGAGCGGCCTTGTTCTGCGGTAAAGATGAAGTCCCAGACCAGCGAGGTCAAGTTGCCGTCGAAGATGACGCCCACGAACTCGCCCCGGCGGTTGACGACCGGGCTGCCGGAGTTGCCGCCGATCACGTCATTGGTGCAGATGAAGTTGAACGGCGTATCCAGTTGCAGGCGGTCTTTACGTTCCAGCCAGGACTTGGGCAGGGCAAACGGCGGGGTGTTGTCGTGTTCGGCGGCCCGTTGGTACGCGCCGCCGAGCGTGGTCCACGCCGGAACTTGCTGGCCTCGTTCGTCGGTCAGGCCTTTGACGACGCCCAGCGACAGCCGCAGGGTGAAGGTGGCATCGGGATAGGTGTCGGTGCCCCACAGCCGGAAGCGGGCATCCGCCAGGCGGGCATAGGCTTGCCGCTGAGGCTCTTCCACCTGTTCTTCATACTGCTGGCGGACTTTCCGCGCCGCTGCGTCCACCGTTCGGGCCAGCGCGATCAGCGGGTCGGAGGACGCATGGACGGCGGCTTGGCCGCCGTCGGCCAGTTGCTTTCGCAGCTGGACGTTCTGCAATTGGCTGCCGGCGACCAGTTCCGCCGCGCGCTGCCGCGGCGATTTGCCGGCCAACACGGTCTGCAGCAGCGGGTCCGTCATCCCGGTGCGTTCGGCGTACAGGCTCAACGAATCGGCCAGGCCAAGCGTTTCCAGATCGTCGTAGATCGGCGCGTCGGAGAACAGGGCTTGCCGCAACGAATCGCGGTTGGACGAGCGGTACTCGCGAAGCCGCTCGGCGTTCGGTTTCGCGTCTTCCTCCGCCATCCGCACCAGCGTCCTGGCGATCTCGAACTTCTGGCAGTTGAACGCCCAACCGCGTTCCAGCAGTTGGTGAGACACGTACCGTTCGTCCCACACCCGCAGTGTTTGGGCGATGTCTTGCCAGGGGTCCCCGCAGGCGGCCCGCACTTGCGGGTCGGCGGCCACGGCGTCGCGAAGCTTCTGCTCCTCCGCCGCCTTGCGGCTCATCACGGCCGGGTCTTGCAGTCCGGCCAGGCCGCCGAGGCGTGCTTTGCGGCTGTTGGCCACGCCGAACAGGTCGTCCTTGGCCCGCCGCGCGTTTTCGCGGCTGCGCTCGCTGAACGTGGCCAACTGCACTTCCCGCCGCCGCAGCACGTCCAAGGTGAACGGGAACGCCCGGTCGCGGAGGAACTCCAGGTGGGCCAGCGTGTTCTGCCGGTTGGTGCGGCCCGGATGCCCGGAGACGAATACCAGGTCGCCGTCGGCCACGCCCGCCGCATCCCACTTCAGGAAGTGCGCCGGGCGAAGCGGTTTGTCGTTCTCGTAAACGCGGAACAGGCAGACGTCCAAGTCGAACCGCGGATACTCGAAGTTGTCCGGGTCGCCGCCGAAGAAAGCAATGTCCTGTTCCGGCGCGAAGACCAGCCGCACGTCGGTGTACTTCTGGAAGCGGTACAGGTGGTACAGGCCGCCTTGGTACAAGGTGACCACGTCACTCCGCTGGCCCGTCTTGTCCAGCGACTCCTGCTCGATCGCGGCCATCACCGCCTGCCGCGACTGGTTGGCCTTGGCCGGCGCCATCCCCGCGGCCACCGCCCGCTGGACCCGGTCCGTGACGTCCTCGATGCTGACCAGCACGTTCAATTCCAAATCGACGCACTTGATCTCCTGGTCCCGCGTACGGGCCAAGAACCCCTCCGTGAGGATGTCGCGTTCCCGCGTGCTCAACTTCTGCAGCGCGTCGGCGCCGACGTGGTGATTGGTCAGCACCAGGCCCTCGGAGGATACGAACGAACCGGAGCCGCCGCTGTTGAACCGCACGGAGCAACGCTGCAAATGCTCCAGCCACGGGCGCGTCGCCTCGAACTGGTACTTGTCCTTCAGCAACTTCTCCGGCGGGTTATTGAACAGCCACAGGCCTTCCTCGGCGGGCGCAACGACGGCGGGGATCATCGGGATCAGCATGACGGCAATCGGCAAGAACGAAACAACGACGCGGCGAGTCCTCATGAGTTACAAGCTCCTGGGCGAAAGCTGCGAATAGCGGTAAGATAACGGCGCTCGACGGATCGCGTCAACCGAGGCGGCAGGCCGCAACAGCGACTCGCCCGGCCAGCGCGAACGCCGTCGTGCCTGCGGGCCTGCCGGCTGGACGGCGGCCCTCTGACGCCATCCGTCGCCTTCGAGTCTGCCGCCTGGACGGTCTCGAAGGGCCGTCGTACAACAGCGGTCGGATCGGCTTTCCAACACGATCCTGAGACAAGAAAAACAGGAGGTCAACGATTCCATGAGAACACCACATTCGCAAGATGGTGCCGGCCTGACCCGTTTGGCGGGCTGCGCGGGCTGGACGCTGTTGGCGGGGTTGCTCGTTTCCGCTCTGGCGTCGTCCGCCGGGGCCGCCGTTCCGGACGCATACCAACAGATGTGGGACGGCGTCGCGGGGCAAATCGACGAGGGCATCGAGCGTCACCGCAAGGGCGACGCGGTGATCGAAGTCGTCGACGCGGACGGGCAGCCCGTCGCGGGGGCTGCACTGGAAATCCGGCAGAAGACCCATGACTTCCTGTTCGGCTGCAACCTGTTCGCGCTCGGCCAACTCGAATCGCCCGAGTTGAACCGCAAGTACGAAGAGGCATTCGCCCGAATCAACAATTTCGCCACCCTGCCGTTCTACTGGCGGGAATTGGAGCCCGAGGACGGCCGGCCGCGTTTCGCCGAAGGATCGCCGCCCATCTGGCGCCGCCCGCCGCCGGACCAGTTGGTCAAGTGGTGCCGGGCTCGCGGGATCACGGCCAAGGGCCACGCGCTGATGTACGCCAAGACCATGTTCATGCCCGACTGGATCAAGCCCGACGACCCGCAACGGCTGAAAACGCTCGCCCAGCGTCACATGTCCCAGATTGCGGAACGCTACGGCCGCGACATCGCCGTGTGGGACGTCGTCAACGAAGAACTGCCTCGGCTGGCGCATCCCCAGCAGTGGCACGCCGTGCCGGACGATTACCTGGCGTGGTGTTTTCAGGAGGCGGGCCGACTGTTCCCCAAAAACGCCACGCTGATGATCAACGACGGCATCAACCAGTCGCACGTCACGACAGACCAGTACGAGAAACTGGTGCGGGGGTTGCTGCAACGCCAGGTTCGAGTCGAAGGGATCGGCATCCAGTTCCACACCAGCCGCGGGGCCATGCTCAGCGGCAAGGTCTATGCGCCCAGCCACATGCTCGCCGTGTACGAGCAACTGGGGCGATTGGGGCTCCCCTTGTACATCACCGAGATCACCGTCCCCGGCGTCGGCGAGAACGGACCAGCCGAGCAGGCGACGATCGTAGCCAACTTGTACCGCTTGTGGTTCAGCACCCCGGCGATGGCCGGCGTCACGTGGTGGAACCTGGCCGACGGCACGGCCTACCGGAACGAAAACGCGGCGCTCGGCGGCCTGCTCGACAAAGACATGAACCCCAAGCCCGCCTACCAGGCCCTGGACCAACTCATCAACCACCAGTGGAAGACAAACCTTACGGTCAAGACCGACGCCCAAGGGAGAGCCCAATTCCGCGGCTTCTACGGCGGTTACAAGGCCCAGGTCACATTAAGAAACAGGGTCCAGGATTTTGAGGTCCACGTCGCCAAAGGTGCCTCGGCCACGTACCGGCTCGTGCTCAAGAAACACTGAGTTCTTGTCGCCCCGGTTGAGCCGGGCCAGAGTCCGATCCCTTTGAGCAGTCTGGGCGGTTCGCGAGCTGCTGATTCGGCTGATACGAGCAAGTAATGACGGCATGATTCGAGCCTACGAAGAAATCGTTGACTTCATCGCCGCAGGCACAACTCTACGGTCGGTCGCGCACTTCGAGCCGTCGCAGCTTCGTGAAGCCCGACGCGCTGATCGTGGCCGACGAAACTCTGTTGGAGAAGGAATCGTCCCTGGAGTCGCGGTTCCACCCGGAACAACAGGCAGAACGCCAGGGAAACGTCTCTCTGGCCAAAGGCAAGCAGGCCGTCTTGCAGATCGAGCCGCTGACGACCGAGGGGGTCGAGGTCTCCGGCGAGGCCTTGCCCCTGCCCGGCAGGCACGGCGGAAAGCAGTCGAGCCTGTTCGCGGTTTGTCTGCGAACGCAGCGAGCGAACTGGTGTAATGCCCTGGCCCTGACCGGGCGCGCGATCGGCGATCCGGGCGTAGCCATGACGTGTACAGCCTGGCACCTGCTGGTCCAAAGCGTATAGCAACGGGCGCCGAAGCCACCGTTGCTACGGCGTGCATGAAGACTTTCACACGATTTTCGTGCCACCCGGCGCGAAGGGCCGGCGACTTCACTTGACTTGGGCAAGATGGAAGTCGCCTATCCGGAGGACGACGTGGTCGAACTTCGCTTGGCGTTCCAGCGGCGATTCCACGTGATCTTTCCGGACGGAAAGCCAGGAGCGGCGCCCGCGGTGACGAGCGACGGCAAACGACTCAGCTCGAATCGCTTCCAGCTGGAGAACGGGGCGGTTTTTTTCACGGCCCAGCCGGGCCCATGGTATGCCGTGCAACTCGCGAAGGCATTTCGCCTCTCGGCAGTAGCGTTGATTCCAGGACCGCGGCAAAAACTTTCGAACACAGCCCGCCCGGTGACACGTCCGCGGCGGAAACCGAGGGGTGCGAGCGAGATTTGCGAGTTACGCCCAGCTCCGAAACGGGCTCCTGCGGATTGATTCGACGCTCCGCTTGCTCTAACATCGGCAGACCTGTGTGTTCGGCCGGACATCAACTGCCCCATCTTTCCACGCCCGGAGAATCCCGCCCATGTCCCGGATTTGCTTCAGCTTGGCCGCTTGGCTGGTCCTGGTTGGCTGCTTGCAGGCCGACAACCTGGCTCGCAATCCCCGCTTCGAGAGCGACTCGGACGGCAACGGCGTGCCGGACGAGTGGCGGACGTCGGGCGACGCGCGGCTGGTGGACCAGTCGCTGACGCTGGACGCCGGGCGCGATGGCTCGCAGTGCGCGCGGCTGGCCTGCACTCGCTACCAGGCGGGCAATCCGGCCGCGCACGCGATGATCTGCCAACTGGACATCCCGGTGCGGCGCGGCGTCGGCTACCGGGTATCGTTCTGGGCCAAAGGCGACGGCATCGGGGACCAGGTGGTCTCCGTGGCCCTGTCCGACACGGCGGTCTGGGCGAATTGCGGGCTGCAGGATTCGTTCGTGCCCACGCCGCAGTGGACGCAGTTCGAGTTCGTATTTCGCGCGTCCCGCGATTGCGCGAAGGGCAGCCGCTTTCAAATCTGGTTCCAGTCGACCGGCGCGCTGTGGATGGATGACGTCGAGTTTGAGGAAGCGGGCGACCAGTTGTATCGCCCCGGCGAGATCGTCGCGGCGGCGGGCCGGCGGAACCTGGTTCCCAACGCCAGCTTCGAGTGCGGCAGCGACGGCTGGGGATCGGCCGAGTGGGACCGCACGGCGCACTGGGGCGGGCTCATGAACCGGCTGTTCGGCCAGTTGGATTCGCAGCAGGCGTCCGATGGCCGGACCAGCCTGCGCATCGAGTTGAATCCGGATAACCAGCCGGTGTCCTTCTTCGACTACTACGATTTGCACCGCAGTCCCGTCCGCGCTCCGCTGGCTGGGAACCAGGGGTTCCTGGAGGTCGAGCCGGGACAGGCCTACACGCTGTCCGCCTGCCTGCGCGCGGCGAAGGACGACACGCCCGCGCTGCTGGCGGTGCGACTCTTCGGCGGGGGCAGTCAGCAGAAACCGGTGCGCGTCGGCCGCGATTGGCAGCGGTTCGCCCTGACCTTCAAGCCCACGGCGCGCTGGTGCTACGTCCTGGCTGGCCCGGACCTGCGGCCAGCGCCCGATCGCCCCGCGCCGCCGGCTCGCGCGACCGTGTGGCTGGACGCGGTCCAGTTGGAGCGGGCGGAATCGCCGAGCGAATTCCAAACTTCGCAGCCCGTCGAAATCGGCCTGTCCACGGACAAGACCGGCAACGTCTTCGACTGGGACGAGCCGCTACGGATCCGCTTGACCGTCCGCAGTCGCGAGCCGGACCGGCTCCGGGACGCGCGGATCGAATGGCGAATGACCGATTTCTTCGATCGTCAGGTTCGGGCTGAGGCTATCGACCGCGTGGCCTCGGGCGAGACGGTCCTCGAGATCCCTTCGTCGGAAACACTGCGAGGCTTCCTGCGAGTCCATGCCCGCTTGACGGCGGGCGATCTCGTGAGTGAGCGCGCGATGCGGATCGCCGCGATTCCCATCCACCGCGGAGACAACTCGCGGTTCGGCGTCAACCACGCCTACCCTTGGCCGCACCTGCTGGACTTGTGCCGCCAAGCCGGTTTGGTCTGGATGCGCGACTGGTCGTTGAAGTGGCAGGATGTCGAGCCGGAGAAGGGCCGGTTCACATTTACCGAGCCGGATTACCAGATCGACCGGCCGCGGAAACACGGACTGCAGGTCTTGGGCCTGCTGCCGTTTCCCTCCAGCAACTGGTCGTCGTCCGCTCCGGCGAGCGTCCAGGCCGGCGACCGCTACCCGGAGAACCGCCAGCGCGCGGCCTATGCGCCGCGCGATCTGGCCGAGTTCGAGAACTACGTGGCCCGGACTGTGATGCACTACCAAGGCCGCATGCACTGGTGGCAAGTGTTCAACGAACCGCTGTTTACCGATTATTCGCTGCCGCGCAAGCTGGGCTACGACGGAACGACCTATGCCACGCACGTCAAAGCGTTTGCTCGCGCGGCGCGGCAAGCCGACCCGCAGGCCCGCGTGCTGGCGGGCATCGGCTACTTGAGCGACGGGCAAATCCTGGAGGACTTCGAGAAGTTCTTCGCCGCAGGTGGACTGGCCGCCGCCGATGCGATCGACATCCATCACTATCCGCGTCTGCGGCCGCCGGAATTCATCGAGGGTCCGCTGCAGAAGCTGAATGACCTGATGGCCAAGCACGGCGGCCGCAAGCCCGTCTGGCTGACCGAATACGGCTACTACGCGGACGACGACCCGGCGACGGTGCCCCTGACGCACCACGGCTTCAACCAGCCGCTGGCCAGCGAAGTGCAGCAAAGCGCCTATGCGGTTCGCTGGGCCGTGCTGAACTTCGCTAACGGCGTGGATAAAATCTTCTACCACGCCGGCACGTGCGACGGCTTGAACCAGGACAGCCTGCAGGGGATCTTCTTCGAGTACGGCGGCACACCGCACAAGATCTACGCGGCCCAGGCCGCGATGGCGCACTTCCTGACGCCCACGACCAAGTTCGTTTCGCGGCTGACGCTCGCCGCTCCCACTCGCGCCTACCTGTTCCGCGACGGCGACCGCCTGGTTTGCGTGATTTGGGCGGAGAACACGAAGACCGCCAAAGAAATCTCGCTGGGAAACGACAAGGTCCGCATCCTCGATCTGATGGGCCAGCCGCTAGCCGGCCGGCGGTTCACGCCCGACAGCACGCCGGTGTACGTCACCGCAAGCGGGCTGACGGACGACAAGTTCCGCAACGCCGTGAGGGATTGAACCACGTCGGCGGAAACCGGCTTTCGGTACTTGATGGCTGGTCCTGGTCGCCGTTATTCTTAGCACGGGAGCAACGTGACACTCGCGGCCGAGGTCCAGAAGGAATGGGCCTGGCCAAGTCATGGATCGTGCGTGATGGACAACTGGTGCTGAACCTGGAAGCCGCCGAAGAGGGCGGCTATGTCGTAACGTCTCCGCTCGATCCCGAATGGATCACCGAAGCCGAAACGGTGAAGGAAGCGATTGAGAACGCCCGTGACGCAGCCGAGGCGTCGCGCGCATCTCGCCAGAAGTGAATCGTCTGCATCCCAGTTACCGTGTGTGATCCGGACAAGAGGATTCTCGTTTCCTGAACTTTCGAGGAGCCGTTCATGCCGCGTCTGACGTTCGCCGTTTGTGTCCTGACCGCCTTGACCTTGTTCTCGACGACCGCTTGGGCTCAACGCCCTGACGGCCCCCGCCGATCTGGCCCCAGACCCGAAGCTCGCACGCCCATCGAAAACGTCCCGCTGCCGAAGGACGAGGAAGAGAAGAAGATTCTGGACGCCCTGCAGCAGTCGCGGCAAGGACCCCGATATGCCAACGTCTCCGAAGCCGACGGACGGCTGCTGCGCCTGCTGGCGGAAACGACCGGCGCGAAACTGGTCGTCGAAATCGGCACGTCCACCGGGGAGTCGGGCCTCTGGTTCGCCCTGGCCCTGCGCAAGACGGGCGGAAAGCTGATCACCCACGAGATCGATCCGGGCCGCGCGGCCGTCGCCACGGA
Organism: Candidatus Anammoximicrobium sp.; assembly: GCA_012515235.1. GTDB lineage: Bacteria > Planctomycetota > Planctomycetia > Pirellulales > Pirellulaceae > Anammoximicrobium. Next base: position 57,665 of record JAAYYU010000036.1, on the reverse strand, counting down.
GAACTTTAAGAAAGCCGGCGTCGAGGGGTTGATTACGATCGTTCAGGGCGACGCGCATGAGAAGGTCAAAGACGTCGCGGGACCGATCGACATCCTGTTCCTGGATGCCGACAAGAGCGGCTACCTGGACTACCTGGAAAAGCTGGTTCCGATACTCCGGCCCGGCGGTCTGATCATCGCCCACAACATGGTCCGCCCCAACCCGGATCCGCGCTTCCTGGAAGCGATCACCAAGAACCCCGACTTCGAAACCTCGTTCCTGCTGATGGAAGGTTCTGGCGTCGGCGTGACGATGAAGAAGCGGTAAGCGTTCATCGGGCAAGAACGGTCAAGCGATCGGTGAGCGGCAAGACGCTCGCCGCCGGCAGTGCGGGCGACCCACAACCGGTGGCGAGCGTCCAACGGGAAACGGACACGGAGAGACGCCGTCCAGAATGGGGTCAGGCTTACAGAATTCAATTCTGGCCGAGCAGGGTCGTACCATTTGGCTGGTGCCACGATCGGCCAAAATTGAATTCTGTAAGCCTGACCCCGGCACCCAAACCGTGACTTCATCCACGGCGTGTCAGAACTGCCGAAATCCCGTTTAGGGCAATGCCATCCCGCTCACGGTTGATGCCGCAGGGCTCGGCCAGCCAGTTGTCCGGTGACCTGTCCGCCGTCGATGGCCAGGCGGCCGTTGACGAACAGGTAGCACACGCCGGTAGCGTACTGGTGCGGCTTCTCGAACGTGGCCGTGTCGCGGAAGATCTTGGGGTCGAAGACCACAACGTCGGCAAAATAGCCTTCGCGCAGATAGCCGCGTTGCGGGAACTTGAACGTGTCCGCGGGCAGTCCGGTGGCGCTGCGGATCGCCGCCGCCAGTGGCACGACGTTCAGCTCGATGGCGTAGCGGCCGATCTTGCGCGGGAAGCAGCCGTAATTCCGCGGGTGCGGGACGGTCACGTCCGGCACGCACGCTCCTCCGTCGCTGGCCGTCGAGACGAAGGGCTGCTGCATAATCCGCCGCACCTCTTCCTCCTGCATGCCGAAATTCACCATCCGGGCGCCGCCCTTCTGTTCGATCTCCAGTACCAGATCGACGACCGTGCAATTTCGCTGCTGAGCCAACTCGGCCAGATTCTTGCCGTGGAACGTCCTGTCCGGAGCATAGCTGGCGATGACCAGCGAAGCTGCCGACGAACGCGTCTCGATGTTCTTGGCAAGCCGCTCGCGAACTCTTGCCGCCTGCTGAGGGTCGGCCAGCGCTTCGGTCAACGCCTTCTTTCCGCGGTATTCGTCGGGCATGACCATCGCGCTTAAGGACGTGCTGCTGGCGATGTAGGGGTACTGGTCCGCCGTCACGATCTGGCCCCCGTCGCGCGCCGCTTGCACCAAGCCGATGGCGTTGGTCGCCAGGCCCCAGGCCGCCGGTCCCGACGCCTTGAAATGCGAGATGTGAGCGGGCACGCCCGCCCGCTTGCCGATCTCAATCGCCTCGCCGACAGCTTTCAGCAGTTCCACGCCCTCGCTGCGGATGTGCGAGACGTACAGCCCGCCGTGGCGGCCGATAACGCGACTCAAGTCGACCAACTCGTCCGTCTCCGCGTAAGAGCTGGGAGGATAGATCAAGCCGGTCGACATGCCCCAAGCACCGTCGCGCATCCCTTGGTCGACCAGTTGACGCATCACGTCCAGTTCGGCCGGCGTGGGCGGGCGTTTCGCCGATCCCATCGCCTTGCTGCGGACCGCGCCGTGCGGAATCAGATGCGCGACGTTCGTTCCCGTGCCGCCGTCGTCCACGTCCCGCAGAAACTTGGCGATGTCCAGCGGCCCGCCGCCGCAGTTGCCGGTGACCACGGTGGTTACGCCCTGGGTGAGATAGTTCTTGTTGATGCGAGTCTTCTCTTTGGTAATGCCGCTGTCGCAGTGCGTGTGCACATCGATGAAGCCCGGGGCCGCGATCAGCCCCGTTCCGTCGATCCGCCGCGGTTGGCCCGCAACCGCGAACTTGCCGATCGCCACCAATCGGTCGCCGCGAATGGCCAGATCGCCCTGGCGGGCTTCCCCGCCGCTGCCGTCATGAATCTCGACCTGCTCGATCACGTAATCGGCCTGCACTCCAGCGTCCTGCGCCGTCAGCAACGCCGCCAGCAGCCATAGAGTTTGCATCAGCATGAGTGGACCCCCAGTGATAGTCTCTTCGCGGGCTTGTCAAACGATCGACGGAGCCCGTATCGTATGTCCAACGCCGTCCGCGGGCAACAGCGGCGAAAAGGCAAGGTGCCGGGCGAAAAGGCAAGGTGCCGGGCGAAAAGGCAATGCCCCTGGTCTCGGCATGTTGGCGACGGCCATCACTTTCACGCTGCTCGCCAGCGTGGAGTGGTGTTCAAGACCAGGGATGCCCGCGAACAAATCGGTGTCTTCGCCACCACGCTGCTCGCCAGCGTGGAGCGGTGTTCAAGACCAGGAATCCCTGCGAACAAATCGGCTTCTTCGCCACCACGCTGCTTACCAGCGTGGAGCGGTGTTCACTATGCTGGACGCTGTGAGCGGGGCGAAGGCTGGTCCTGAACATGGCTCCACGCTGGCAAGCAGCGTGGTGGCCGAAGACGAGGAACTCGCGCGGCGGGGCGAAGGCTGGTCCTGAACATGGCTCCACGCTGTCAAGCAGCGTGGTGGCCGAAGACGAGGAACTCGCGCGGCGGGGCGAAGGCTGGTCCTGAACATGGCTCCACGCTGGCAAGCAGCGTGGTGGCCCGGATCGAGGAAGTCATTTCGGGCACGCGGTTGCCCAACCCGAACTCAAGTTCCTGGCCTCTGCTTCCCATGACGACGAACAACACCGTCCCAGCCGCCGATGAAACGTTGCTGCCGGGTCTCCGTTTCCGGCTGATCCACGTCTTCTACGCGATGACCCTGCTGGGCGCCGCGCTGGCGACTTTCGGCGCGGCAGGCCTGCCCTTGGCGGTCCCGATCCTGGGCTTCTGGGCCTCCGTCTTCTTCAGCCGTTCACGCCCTCGGGCGTTGGCTCGCGGTTGCCTGGTGGTACTAATCTGCTTCTGTCTGATTTCCCTTTTGCTGCCTGCGGTCCAAACCGCTCGCGAATCGGCCAGACGCGCGCAGTGCGCCAACAACCTCAAGCAACTCGCGTATGCCCTCCACAACTACCATTCCGATCACGGGGTCTTTCCGCCGGCCTTCGTCCCAGACCGGGACGGCAGGCCCACGCACAGCTGGCGAGTGCTGTTGCTGCCGTACGTGGAAGAGAAATCCCGGTACGACAAGTACAATTTCAATGAGCCCTGGGACGGTCCGAACAACAGCAGACTGCTGAATCCCGTGCCTTGGGTCTACGCGTGTCCAAGCGACCGGCGCGCTGTGCGTGGAACCAGTCTCTGGACCAGCTACGTGGCGGTCGTCGGGCCCCGGACGGCGTGGCCCGGTGCGTCCGCGAGAAAAATGAGCGAAATCACGGACGGCACAGCCAGCACCATCCTGGTGATGGAGGACCAGAGCACGAACATCCCTTGGATGGATCCGCGGGACCTGACGTTGGACGAGGCCCTTGGAATCCTCACTTCGCCCGACCGGCAGTTCGCCAGCCCTCACCGCCGGGAGGATTTTTTCTACGAGTATTCTGGCGGCCGCTACGTAGCGACCGCTGATGGGAGAGTCTCCTACCAATTCTACGGGCTGCCGCGCGACGTTTGGTCCGCGCTGCTGACGATCGACGACGGCGTGGCAACGTCCGAACTGGACTGGACCGTTGGCGCCGACGACTGGAAGCGACCGAAAGTCGGCAACTTCTATCGGCTGGCCGTGTTCGTGCTGCTGACTCTTCTCCCGCTGCCCTGGGTGTGGCGGAAGCCAAAACCTGCCGAAATGCAGGCGCAGGACATCGACGCATGACCGCCGATGATGTAATCTTCGTTTCACCGCAAGGCCGTCGGCGTGCGCAAACCCGGACACGTCGAAGCGGCGTCTCGGGTCCGCGCAGCCCGTTCGGCTGGCGGTGAAACCACGATCGTCCACCAAGGAGCCCACCATGCATTCCGCTTGCCGATTCTCGTCCGTCCTCAGCGTCCTCCTGGTCTGCGCTTTGTCCAGCCAAGCATTGGCCGCGGACGCCGCACCGCTCGAGCTGCCCAAGGCCGCGCAGATCCTGGCGGCTGTCCGGGCCGGGCATCCGCGGTTGATCGCGACGGCCGACAGGTTCGAGGAACTGAAGCGGGAGGTCAAAGCGGACCAGACATTGACGCGCTGGCACGAGTCGCTCCGCGAAGAAGGCGCAGCGATCCTGCGTGCCCGGCCGTCGCAGTACGAGATTCCCGATGGCCTGCGGCTGCTGGCGACCAGCCGCCGCGTGCTGGATCGAGTCACGACGCTGGCCCTGCTGTACCGACTGGACGGCGACCGACGCTACGTCGAGCGCGCGTGGGGAGAACTGGAGGCAGCGGCCAAGTTCCCGGATTGGAACCCGCGGCACTTTCTGGACACGGCCGAAATGACCGCGGCCTTCGGCCTCGGCTACGACTGGCTGTACGACCAGTGGACGGCGGACCAGCGGCAGGTGCTGCAGACCGCGATGGTCGACCTGGGGCTGCAGCCGGGCTTGAAGGTCTACCGGCAGCCGAAAGGCTGGTGGCACAACTCGCAACACAACTGGAACCAGGTCTGCAACGGGGGCATGACGGTCGGCGCGCTGGCCTTGGCGGACGAACTGCCGGAACTGGCCGGCGAGATCTTGGAATGTGCCATCCGCAGCGTGCCGCGGGCGATGAAGAATTTCGCCCCCGACGGCGCGTGGGGCGAAGGGCCGGGCTACTGGTCCTACGCCACGCAGTACAACGTGGCCATGCTCGCCGCCTTGGAGTCGGGGCTGGGCACCGACTACGGCTTGTCGGCCATTCCCGGCTTTGCCGAGGCCGGCACGTTCCCGCTGTACCTGACCGGGCCGCTGGACCGGACGTTCGACTTTGCCGACGCCCACGCCGGCACGCCTCGCCCGCCCCAACTGTTCTGGTTCGCCCGCAAGTTCAACCGGCCCGAGTACGCGGCCTTCCAGATCGACCACGCCAAGCCGTCGGCGATGGACCTGGTGTACTACGACTCGCGCGGACATCAGTCCGATCCGGCCACGCTGCCGCTGGGCAAGCACTTCCGCGACGCCGAGGTCGGCATCTTCCGCAGCGCGTGGAACGACCGCCACGCCCTCTGGGTCGCCTTCAAAGCCGGCTCGAACGCCGTCAACCACAGCCATCTGGACCTGGGCACTTTCGTGCTGGAGGCGTTGGGCCAGCGCTGGTTCGTCGATCTGGGCGCGGACAACTACAACCTGCCCGGCTACTTCGGCCGCCAGCGTTGGGATTACTACCGGCTGCGGGCCGAGGGCCACAATACGCTGCTGGTCAATCCGGGGAAAGGTCCGGACCAGGATCCGCGAGCGGCCACCAAGATCGTGCGGTTCGAGGCCCCCGGCGAAGGCGGCTCGCCGTCCGCCGTGCTGGACCTGACGCCCGCCTACGCCATGCACGCCACGCAGGTCCAGCGTACGATCTGCCTGCACGACCGCCGCTGGGTGACGATCCGCGACGAGATCCAAACGCCGGCTCCGGCCGAAATCTGGTCGCAGCTGCACACGCCGGCCGACATCAGCCTGAGCGACGACGCTCGCACGGCGACGCTGCGCATCGGCGGCCAATCGCTGCTGGTCGAACTGGCGTCGCCGGCTGACGCCAAGCTCGAAGTGCTGCCCGCCGCGTCGCTGCCGACTTCGCCCCAACCCGAACGTCAAGGCAGCAACAATCGGATCCGGAAACTGGCCGTTCACCTGGCGGGTGTTTCCCAGGCGACGATCGAACTGCGGCTGAAACCGCAGTGGCCGTGAAGTGGCCCCTGCGGCTCTTCGTCGTGGCTCCGGAAAGTCACCCCAAGGATTGGCCAGTTGGCTGGCACGGGTGGAGCTACCGACGCGCGCGTCCGACGGGGCCTGCGCGGCAGCAAGCCGCAACTAGCACCAAACGGGATTTCGGCACTTTTCCGCGTCGTTGATGAAGTCACGGTTTCGATGCTGGGGTCAGGCTTACAGAATTCAATTTTGGCCGAGTTTGGTGCCAGCCGCGTCGTATGACTCTGCTCGGCCAAAATTGAATTCTGTAAGCCTGACCCCATTTCGCGCGACCGTGCCCTGATAACAGCGACTTTCCGTGGCTGTTTCCCGTTTGGTGTTAGCGCCCGGCAACCAGTCCGCCGCGTTTCCTGCCGCGACCGAACACGACGGCTGGCTGAGCGCCACACTTCCACCCAGCGATGCGCCGTACCGGGTGCAGATAGTGGACTAGTGGCAGAGAGGGACCGCTGTAGTCGGTCGCGACCCGATCGCGTACACTGGACGCGCCGGAGCCTGGGAAGTGCGGAAGGGGCAGGGACGGCTGTCCTGACAACCATTCCTTGGTGTGTGCGAAACCTACTCGATGAAGAAAAGGAGAGACCTGGAATGAAAACGTTTTGGATTGTCCGTGCAGGGACGGGTCTGTTGTTGTTGCTGTCGTCCGCAGTTGGTATCGTCCAAGCGGCCGCGCCGGCTCCGGCGATCGAGTTGAAGCGTGACGATCAACGAGGGCAGTTGCAGATCCTGATCGACAGCCGCGAAGCCATCGCCTACCAATACGCCGCCGATCTCGACTTTCCGCACTACTACCCGGTCCGCAGTCCCTCCGGCAAGCCGTTGACGGTCCAGTACCCCGACGACCGCCACTCGCATCACCGTTCGATTTGGGTCAACGACATTGTGCAGCCGCCCAACCACGAGCCCATCTCGTTCTATGGCATCGGGGTCACAGAGGAGTCCAAACGGACCGCACGTGGTTTCCGCGACTGCATCCGGCACATGAAGTTCCTGGGCGAGGACGTGGTTGGCGGCCAGGCCGTCATCCGGACCCAGGCCACTTGGCTGGCCGATTTCGGCCAGCTGCGCGTGCTGGACGAAGTGCGGCGGTTGCGCGTCGTGCCCTTGGGCCGGGGCGAGTACATGCTCGATTTGCAGTTCGAATTACAGGCCAACTATGACGACGTAAGCTTCGTCAGCGAGTGGAACCATTATGCCTGGCCCTACGTGCGGATGCACGCCAAGTTCGTCAAGGAGGCCGGTGGCGCCATCACCAACTCGGCCGGCGGCGTCAATGAGCAGGGAACTCATGAGAAGCGAGCCTTCTGGGTGGACTGCTCCAATTGCGTGGACGGCGTCACGGAGGGATTGGCGGTCTTCCCCGTGGCCGACGGCGAGACGCCACCGCTGTGGCTGGTGCGCGACTACGGCACCTTCGGACCGCGCCGGCCCGACGCCCGCAGCGGCGTGCCGTTTGTGCTGAAAAAGGGCGAGTCGCTCAAGCAGCACGTGGGCATCCTCGTCCACTCCGGCGACGCCGCCACGGGGCGTGTGGCCGAGCGCTACCAGGAGTTCATGGCCGGACTGGGCAAGTCGTAAGCGTCGTTCGAGGAGACTCTGTCCCATCCGCGGGAACGCGATCTCGTCCGGCTCCGATCACCGTGGCCTGGCGTCCAAAGCCGCTTGCTTGGAGCAGAGCGGCGCTGGCCGGCGGTGAACCCTCCCGAGTTTTCCCCACGAAAAACCGCAGCAATCGCCCCGCGGCGGATGGGAAAGGCGACGGTGTTCCGGCCACCACGCTGCTTGCCAGCGTGGAGCCATGTTCAGCACCAGCCGTCGCCCCGCCCCGCGACCTGCCCGTCTTCGGCCACCACGCTGCTTGCCAGCGTGGTGGCGAAGCAACGGATTTGTTTGCGCAGTCATCTCTGGTCTTGGACACCGCTCTACGCTGGCGAGCAGCAAAGTTGCCTCGGACCCCGCGATCTGAACCGGCGAGGCCCTCGGCATGCCGCCAGTTCCCACTGAAACCGGGAAGTTGTTTTGGCCTCCGTTGCGACTGCCGGTCGCCCCGCAGCTTGACGGTGTCCCGGACGATTGCACAGAATACATCGATGCCGGTTGGGTTTGCCGCATGGTTTGTCGCCGAGCGGCTCACCGTCCCTCTTGAACCACAAACCATCGCGAAGTTGCAGCATGAAAGGACCGCAAGATGAAAGTCACCTTGTTGGGAATCGTTGGCCTGTTGACGCTGGCCACGCTTGCACAGGCGTCGCAGCCGACGCCGTTGAACCAACGGCAGGCGCGGCCGTCGCCGGAGTGGGTGACGGGCGGGGTGATGTACCAGATCCAGCCGCGGGCCTTCACGCCTGAGGGGACGCTCAAGGCGGCCCAGTCGCGGCTGCCGAAGGTGGCAGAACTGGGCGTCGATATCGTCTACCTCTGTCCCGTCTTTGTCTCGGACGACGATCCGGAAACCAAGGGCTGGAGCCCGCGGCAGCGGAAATCCGGGCTGAACAACCCGCGCAACATGTATCGCATGAAGGACTACTACCACGTGGATCCGGAGTACGGCACGGACGATGACCTGAAGGCGTTCATTGCCGAGGCGCACCGGCTGGGGATGCGCGTGCTGCTGGACATGGTTTACCTGCACTGCGGCCCGAATGCGGTGTTCCTGAAGGAGCATCCGAACTTTGTCAAGCGGGACGCGGCGGGCAAGATCGTTACCGCCGCGTGGGGCTTTCCGGCCATCGACATGGCCAATCCGGAACTCCGCGAGTACCTGTGGCGGAACATGGAATACTGGGTCCGGGATTTCGGCGCCGACGGGTTCCGCTGCGACGTGTCCGACGGCATTCCGCTGGATTTTTGGGAGACGGCGCGCGAGCGCTTGGAAAGAATCCGCCCCGGCCAAATCTGCATGTTGGCCGAGGGGACCCGCCGCGAGGATCAGTTGAAGGCGTTCGACCTCGATTACGGCTGGGGGTTCAAGTGGGACAACGCGGCGGGCATCCGCAAGCAATGGGAGAAAATGCAGGCCGAACGTCCGCGCGGCGGAGCGCGGTTCATCCGCTTTATCGACAACCACGACATCGCCAACGACGCGTATGAAAACCGTCTCGACAAGGCGTGGGGCAGCGCACGCGTGAATGCGACGCTGGCCGTGCTGTTCACCCTGGACGGAGTGCCGATGCTCTACAACGGGCAGGAAGTCGCCGATACGGCCCGCCACAGTATCTTTGGGCGGTTGCCAATCGACTGGGCCAGCGGCCAGACGCCTGCGGGCCAAGCCCGGTTCGCGTTTTGCAAGCAGTTGTGCGCGATGCGCCACGCCGAGCGGGCGCTGACGCAGGGCGAAGTCGTCTGGCTGGACAACGATCAGCCCGCTACCGTCCTGTCCTTGCTCCGCCGCGCGGCCGGCAAGGAGGTTCTGTCCGTGGTGAACCTGTCGGACCGCGCCCTGAAGGTCCGCCTGGCTTTACCCGCGGGGCACACCTGGTCTTACGACCCGTTGCTCGCCGCCGGCGCCAAGACCGAAACAGAAGGCAACGGCCCTCTGTTGAACGTTGAAGCCTTCGGCTACCTGGTCGCCAAGCGGAAGTGACCGGTGAGTACAACAAGTTGCCGTGGGACGACCGGAGCGGCGCGGTGGTAGGAGGCGGCAACGCTTCGGTCAGGCCCGGACATCCGAGCCGGCCGCACGACAGAAGAGTGCGGCGGCGGATTTGACAGGCAAGGGTGATTTGGCGAACCATGCTCAGTTTTCAAGCGATGCGATACCGCGGATCTGGAAAGGGAAGAGGGACATGAAGACGAGAGCCATTTGGCTAGTCCTGGCGGCCGTAAGCCCGCTGGCCGCAGTCGCCGCGGAGCCGCGATGCCCGCTGATCCCGATGGGCGCGATCACGGGAAAGCCTGACGAACAAACCGTGAAGCAGACCCTGGAAGCCTATCAGGCCGTCGGGGTGGACCAATATCTGATCTACCCGAGAAGCGGACTGGAATACGAATACCTGGGCGACGAGTGGCTGCAGATGTGCCAGTGGTTCTGCCAGCACGCCCGGCGACTGGACATGTCGATCTGGCTGTACGACGAATACAACTGGCCCAGCGGCTCCTGCAAAGGCCGAGTGCCGGCGGAGAATCCCGATTTCGAGTCCCGCCAGTATGCGGTCTACAAGAACGCCGACGGCACGTTCCGCTGGCAAGTCGTCCATTCACCCGGCTGGGCCGACAACTACAGCTTCCCGGCCATGCAAAGGTTCATCGAGTTGACGCACAAGCGGTACGAGCAGCGACTCGGCCCGTACTTGGGCACGACCATCGTGGGCATCTTCACGGACGAGCCGGCGCATCCCACGCCGGCGACACTCGACCGCAAGCCGGACTTGCTGTTCCGCTACTTCGACGGCGCGGAAGCGGAGTACAAGGCGGCGACTGGCCGGGAGTTGCGAGCCGATGTCCAGGCGTACCTGGCTGACAAGACCAAGGACGAAATGTGGGCCGTCTATTACGGGCTGCTCGGCCAGCGGTTCCGCCAGGCCTATTTCGATCCGATCCGCGCCTGGTGCGACCGCGTGGGAATCCTGGCGACAGGGCACATGATCTCGGAAAACAGCACGAGCAACTCCGCGCTGTACAACGGCAACCCGCTGCACGCGCTGAAGGGCTTGACGTTGCCGGGGATGGACGAGATCGGCACGCGGTACGATCCCGCGAGCATCGAGTGGCTGACGCTGGCCGTGGCCCAGCATGCCGCGGGCCGGCGCGGCCAAGGCGGATTGGTCGAGCTGTTTGCGCTGGGGCCGAGCGATCTGCGGCACGCGACGCATCGCCAGATGATCTGGCTGTGCGCGATGCACAAGATCGATCGCTACGTCCTGGCCATTGCCCCGATCGACGCGCGAGGCAACGTGGAAAAATCCGGGTACTTCAATCCCCTGACGCGCATGCAGCCGTGGTTTCCCGCCTTCCGCCTGCTGGGGGACGAGTCGCGGGTCGCCGCCCGCTATGCGTCCAAGCCGGTGCGGTGCCAGATCGCCGTCCGCTATCCGCAACGCGAAGCCGCCCGGCTGGCCGCAAAACGCCAAGCACATCCGGCGCTGCTCGCCACGCTCCGCCGTTTCTCAGCAGCCCAACTGACGTACGACCTGTACGAAGAGGACGAGCCGTGCGACAAGCCGCTGGTGTTTGCCTTGGAGGGCGCGGTCTTGAAGGAGGAGCAATCCGGCCGCAGGTTCAACTCGCCCGACGAGGCTGCCGCGTTCGCCAAGACCGTCTGTCCGCCCGCCGTGTGGGTTGAGAACACAGAGGGCAACGCCGTGGAAGACGTATTGCTGCGGCAGTATGAGGACGGCAGCGTCGTGGTGCTGGGGTTGACGGCAAACGAGCACGGGAAACTGCGTCTGATGCGACGCGGCGGCCAGCCGGTTCCGTTCGAGCTGCCGGCGCGCGGCGTGTTCCGCTTCGAAGGCCAGACGCCGGAGCCGGCGACCCCCGTGGCGGTCCGCTCGGTGGAACCGGACACGTCGTTCGAGATCGCGCTCAGCGCCGTCAACACGCATCGGCTGGCGTTCGGCAAAGACAACCAGGCGCGAATCACGGTCGGCCAGCCGGTTGCGGCAGCCCGAATCGTGGTGCGCAATCATCCCGCGCCAAGTACGCTGACACTGGACGGCAAGCCCGTGCGGGCGGATCAGCCTTGCAACACCCTGCGGCCGGGCCTCAACGAATTGTACCGGCAGTCCGAGCCCTTGGGACTAGACGCGGGCGAGCACGTGCTGGCCATCCAGGCCGGCGGCAGCGACACCAATTACTTCCTGCCGCTCGCCTGGCTGGCGGGCGTTTTCGCAGTCGACAGCGGGACGATCAAGACCTTGCCAAGCGCCGTTGGCGCAGGCTCGCTGTGGAAACATGGTCTCGCCGATTTCGCGGGGCAGGTGACGTATACGGCCCAGGTGAAAATCCCGGATCACACAGGTGACGTCCAACTGCGGCTCGACACGGGCGGGCTGTACACGTCGGTCGCCCTGGATGGGCAGGCCCTGGGCGAACGTGCCTGGGCGCCGTTCGAGTGGACGATTCCGGCTGGCGTCCGTGGAAAGAAGGCCGAGTTGAAAATCAGCGTCTGGACCTCGGTGGCGCCCATGTTCGGCGATTGGAAAAACCCCAACGCCGCCTGGAACAAGAACTTCTGGGTCCCCCCGCCGGACCCGCGGCCGGAGATCGGCCTGTTGTCCGCTCCCGAATGGATGCTGTTCTGAAAACGGGACTGGCTCCGAACAGGACGTTCGGTGCCTGTCCCATTTTCAAGCACGCGAATCGTCAATCCAACGCAACCGCAGAGGAGAAGCAAACATGAGAAACGTCACCCTGGCCGCAGTCCTCGGGCTGTCGATCTGTTCCGTCGCCATCGGAGCGGAGAAGGGCAGAACGTATCGCAGCATCACCTGGGAAAAGCTCAAGTCATCCGGGCCGGAGCTGAAACAGATCGGCTGGCTCGCGACGCGGCACGCGAAGGAGATCCAATCCTCGGATTGGTCGGTCGGCTGCGAGACGCTCGACCGCGACCAGGCCAGGTTCAGCGTCTACAAGGAGTACGTGGGCGAACTGGGCGCCAAGCGCGGACGGTTGCAAAGCGGCTGGGCCAAGTGCGAGAAGGAGAAGGGCGTCTACGATTTTGCCTGGCTGGACGAATGCGTCTACGGCCTGAACGAACAGGGTGTCAAGCCTTGGATGTGCCTGTGCTACGGCAACCCGATTTACAGATCGACCATCCAGCTGGGTTCGTCGCTGGCCCCGATCGTGAACTCCGACGAGGCGCTGGCCGCATGGCTGAAGTACGTCGAGGTGACGGTGACGCGATACAAGGACGTGGTACACGAGTGGGAGATCTGGAATGAGCCGTTCGGCCAGGGCAAGGACTATGCGGTCATGGTGCTGGCCACCGCCGAACTCATCAAGAAGCTCCAGCCGCAGGCCGTCATCCTGGTCACGGCGATCACCAACGCGGACCGCACCGTCGTCCTCGACGCGCTCAAGGCCGCGGGCAAGCGGGACCTGGTCGAATACTGGGTCTACCATCCCTACGCCCAAAACCCCGACACGTCGTATGCGGCGGTAGAAAAGATGAAGCAGGAACTGGCGGCCTACAGCCCCAAGTACAAGGTGTACCAGGGTGAGGTCGGCTGCCCGTCGATCCTGGAATGGACGCACGCCCTGTCGTTCTATCCCTGGACCGAGTACAGCCAGGCCAAATGGGACCTCCGCCGCATGGCCGGCGACCGCGTACGCGGCATCCCCTGCAGCGTGTTTACGATCATCGACCTGAAGTACCCGGACATGCTGCAGTCGTTCGGCCTGATTCGCTCGAACCTGCTGCTGCAGTTCATCTACAAACGGCCCGCCTTCTACGCCGTCCAGCACATGATGGGCTTCTTTGACGACGCAGTGAAGCCCGTCGGCCTGCTGGAGTGCGAGTCCGGTTCGCCGCGCGAACTGACGGCCGCGGGATTCGACAAGGCGGGAACCCCGGTCGCGCTGCTTTGGTACAGCGACCAGATCCCCGGCGACGACCTGGCCTGGGACAAGGTCGAGGTGACCGTCAAGGGCGTGACGTTCAAGGACCCTGTCTACGTGGAGTTGATCACGGGCAAGGTCTACGAACTCGACAAGTCCGCCTGGAAGAGCGCGGACGGGAACACTACGCTGAGGCAGCTGCCGGTGTGGGACAGCCCGACGATGCTCGCCGAACGCGATCAGGTGGCGTTGCGCAAAGACGTTGCTCCCTAGTGCGTCGTCCAGGATAAGATTTGGGGTTGGGTCTCGTGGCCCTGGGAGCGCGGTTCTGCCGTGAATGCCGCAGGCTTGCCCTGCGGTTCTTTCCGTTTCCCACTACACCGGCGGGCCCTGCAACACTCCCCCCCGGCCTCGTCTTCGGCGGCGGAGCCGCCGAAGACGAGGCCGGGGATGTGGGAGATGACGGCGTTTGTAGTGGCAAGCGGGTGGCTCCGCAGGGCAAGCCTGCGGCATCCTTTTCGCGTCCCACGCGCAGTAAAACACGCACCCTCATGCCAATTTCGCTTTTCCATGCTGGCCTATACCCCAAGACTAAGCCTGGACGCCGCCCTAGCCGAAGTTCGCACGTTTCCCGCTCGATCCCGGCCTCGGAATCCACGGTTGCCGCGGCCTGATTGACGAAACGCGCAACTACCAGCGTTACCTGGCGCGGGTCCCGCCCTACCGAGCTCGTCTCGGTGGCTCGTTGCCTGATGGCTGCTGTTGAGCGCCATTCGAGAAACAACTGTCCGGTGTCTCCTGCCGATCATCACGCGGAGTGTGATGGCTACTTTGACGAGGCGACTGGTTTTTCTCGAATGCTGTGTAGGAGTCACGCCCCCTGGCTGAGCCAGTAACCAACCCATGTAGGTTGCAGAGCCGCGTGTAATGCGTGGAGATGTGAACTCGCGGGGCCGGCTGTTGGCACCGTAGCCCCAACAAAGCGCGATGCAAGATTGATGGGGAAGGACGATTTGTACCCACCCTCCTAAACGGCATGGCGGCATGCAAGAGCGCCGTTTTGTGCTACGATAATCGGCGGTCGTTTGCACGGTGCTGCGCCAGCCTCAACTGGCAGCGGCGTCCAGAAAACGGACGCATCCAAGTGACCCGAGAAAGGTGCAGCAGAGATGGCCGAAACAAGTTCCCGGTTCTGGAGCAGGGGTCAGGCTTACAGATTTCAGTTTTCGCGGCCACGGCGCTTACTACATGGAAAAACGATTGGCCGCGAAAACTGAAATCTGTAAGCCTGACCCCAGACCGCGGACGAAATCGCCAAGTTACTTTGCCAGCCGTTGCTACGGAAGGGACATGGAATGAGCCAAGTATATCGCGTCGGATTTTTCGTTGTCTTGTGTGGCACGCTCTGTCAGGCGGCGGAGCCGGCTACGGGTGTGCTCCCTCCGCTGCCGACGGAAGATCGGCCGCTGGCGGAACGGTTTGCGGTGCCGCCGGCCTCGGCGCGGATTTTGCGCATCATTCATGCGCAGAAAGACAACCCCGAAGAGCAGGACAAGCACTTGCAGACCCTGGCGGCGCAGGGCTTCGGCGGGTTCGCGGGCAACGTCGCCTTCGACGGCTATGTGGACGACGAGTCGAAGTGGCCCGCTTTCCTGCGCGGAGTCCGGCTGGCCAAGGCCGCCGGGATGTCGCTCTGGCTGTACGACGAGTGTGGTTACCCCTCCGGCAGCGCGCGGGACCTGACGCTGCGCGGCCATCCGGAATGGGCCGCGCGCGGTCTGCTGGTCGCCGACACGAACACCTCGGGCGGCAACGTCTCGCTCAAGCTGCCGCCCGGCCGGCTGGTGCTGGCCGCAGCGCTGCCGCGGCGCGGCGGCGCGATCGCGCTGGAGGAAGCGCGGGATCTCGCGGCCTCGATCCGCGACGGCCAACTCGTCTGGCAGGCTCCGGCGGGCGACTGGTTCGTGGTCGCGATGACCGACGATTTGATCTACGAGGGAACGCACGCGGCCATCAGCCTCGCCTACAAAAAACCCTGCATCGACCTGCTGACGCCGGAGCCGACCGCGCGGTTCTTGGAAGTGACGCACCAGCGGTACGCGGAAAAACTGGGGCCGGACCTGGGGCGGTACTTTGTCTCGACGTTCACCGACGAGCCCTCGCTGCAGAACCTCTGGTTCCGACCCATGCCCTACCGCGTGCTGCCCTGGTCGCTGACGATCGAGCAAGACTTCCGCCGTCGCCGCGGTCGGGAATTGCGGCCGCTGTTGCCGGCGCTGATCGCCGAGGCCGGGCCGGCCGGCGCGCAGGCCCGCTACGATTTCTGGAACACGGTGGGCGAATTGGTCTCGGAGAATTTCTTCGGCCAAATTCAGAACTGGTGCCACAAGCACAACCTCCTCTCCGGCGGCCATCTGTTGATGGAAGAGTCGCTCGTCGGGCACGTGCCGCTGTACGGTCACTTCTTTCGCTGCCTGCGGCGTCTGGACGCCCCGAGCATCGACTGCCTGACGAGCCTCCCGCCGCAGGTCCCGTGGCACATCGCCCGCATGATCGGCAGCGCGGCCGATCTGGAAGGCCGCACGGTGACGATGTGCGAGGTTTCGGACCACAGCCAGCGCTACCGGCCGCAGGGCGACACACGCCCCGTCCGGATCGTCACCGAGGACGAGATTCGCGGCACCTGCAATCGGCTGGCGTGGGGCGGCATCAACACGCTGACCAGCTACTATGCCTTCAAGGACCTGACCGACGAGCAGTTGCAGCGGATCAACACGCACGTCGGCCGCTGCCAGACCACGTTGCGCGGGGGGCATCAGGTCGCGGACATCGCCGTGCTGTACCCCATCGAGAGCGTCTGGCCGGCCTTCATTCCCGCACTCCGAGGCGCGACGGACGAGCCCGCGGCACGCCGCGTCGAGAGCGTTTTCGACGGGGTGAGTTCGGCGCTGTACGCGGCGAACCGCGATTTCGCCTACGTGGATGCGCAAGCACTTTGCGACGCGAAGGCCGCGGACGGCACCCTGACGCATGGCGACCTGCGCTGGCGCGTGCTGGTGTTGCCCGCCGCCGATACGCTGCCGCTGGGTGCGTGGGAGAACGTGGCCGCGTTCTGGCGTCAAGGCGGCGTGGTGATTGCCATCGGCACACGGCCCGCCAACAGCGAAGCCGAGTTTGCTTCGCCCCGCGTGCAGGCGATCGCCCGCGAGCTGTTCGGTGCGGATGACGCGCCGGGCGTGGCCACCCATCCGGGCGGCGGCGCAGGCATTCTGCTGCCGACCGGCATGATCGCGCTGGTGCCCCAGATCGTCGACTCGCTGTTCGAACGCGATGCGGCTTGTGCCGAAACGAAATCGCCGGTCAAGATCACACGGCGCCGCATCGACGGACACGAGGTCTATTTTGCGATCAACGACAGCGACGCGGCCTGGGAAGGGGCGATCCGCTTCTGCGGCCGAGGCGTGAGCGAGCAATGGGATCCCGCGACCGGCGTGATGACGCCGCTGGCGGACGGCACGCAAGTCCCCGTGCGACTCGGCCCCTATGGAGCCATGCTGTTCCGATCGACGACCGCCAACGTGCCAAAACGTTGGGGCGGCACGGTCCCGGCCGCCCTCTCGATCACCTGCGAGCCGCTGCCCAAGACGCCCAAACCGGCCGTGGGCCAGGGACAGTTCGTGCGATCCGAACTGACCGGCGATGACAGCTCCGGCTGGCGCGCGGCGGCCACCCTGACCAAGGGCCAGGTCGATACGTTCCTGTTCCTGAACTTCGCCTATCCGGAGCCGCTGAATCTGACCGGGTGCGAAGGGTTGGCGATCGACGCCTCGGCGCCACCAGGTCAGCGCACGGGCACCGAGTTGCTGGTCTTCCTGAACACGGCCGACGGCGGGCGTTTTCTGGGGAGCACGGGGCGGTATCTGAACGCACCGGGGACCAGCCGCGCCTACGTCATGTTCAGCCAGTTCAAGCCGTTCGGGCAGACGCGCGGGGAACTCGACCTGTCCCAGGTGGCTTCCATCAGCGTCGGCTGGGGCGGCTATTTCGGAACCGAAGGCGAGCAGATCACCCTCACCGTCAGGCCGCCGCAACGTTTCGTCTGCAGCGCGAAATAGACACCCGGTGCGTGCGCGGTATTTTGGCGAGCGGTGAGGCGTTAGCCCACCGGTTCTGCAACGTGAAATGCTACAATGGACGAAACTGCTCCCTGTTTGCACACGCCGAACGAATCCTGTTTCCCGCCGGAGGTTGCGATGAAAACCCTGCTTTCTTTCTGTCTGCTGCTGGCCGTTGTTCCGTGGGCTCGTGGGGAGGTCCGCCGGGAAGGCGAGGCATGGGTCCTGGAAGATACCCAACTGAAAGTCACGGTCGGGGCCGAGAACGCGCATCTGACCGTGCTGGACAAGGCCTCCGGCACGCTGTGGAGCCAGGCGGATCCCGCCCAACATGCCTCCAACAAGGATGACGTGCGTGCCCGCCGCGCCGCGAAGCCGATCGTCGTGGACGGCAATCCCGAAGAGTGGTCGCGAATTCCTCATGACGATTACATCTGGCTTCCCTGGATGGGCGACAACGGCGAGGCCAACTGCTCGGGCGGCGCGAAGGTCATGTGGGACGACACGATGTTCTACCTCTATGTCCGCATCCGTGACGACAACGTGGCGTTCGGGGGCGAGGCGACGGAACAGTGGTGGGAGTCTGATTCCGTCGAGTTCTGGGTTGATTCGGTGCAGGTGGGACTGCATCTCGCGCCGACCGGCAAGGAAGTGGCGGTGGACTCCCACGGGAAAGCGTTCGCGGGAAGCAAGCTGGCCGTGCGCTTGGTCAAAACGGATCACCTGCCCGGGTACGAGTTGGAGGTGGCGATGCCGCTGGAGCATTTTCCGGTGCTGAAGGATGCCCAGGCGGGGATCCGGTTCAGCTTTGCTCTGGGGCTGAACGACGCCGACCCGCAGCCTGGCGCACCCGTGAAACGGGATCGGCAAAGCTACTCCCCGCGCAACTGGGTCCATTCGGCTCCGATGACGTTCTCTGTAGCCGTGCTCACCGACGAGGAAGGCCAGACCCCGGCCCGGTCCAGCGAGAACGATCGAAGCGCCAAGGCCGCGGGCCGCCGCGTCTCGGAGATGAAACCGGACGCGCGGCCGAATCGCCTGACGTACAAGTGCGTTCTCCAGGAGGGGCAGACCGCGGAAGTTCCTCTCGACGTGACGCTGGAACTGGTAAACGGAAAGGCGGCGATCGACGTGGAGTTGGAGTGTCGATCCGGGCCGGAGACGACCATCAAGCCTTTCAACTACCCCTTCGCGCTGTACCCTTCGAAACCCGAAACGTACTTCGTCGGCGTGGCGGATTACACCAACGGGCGATACCTCCCGGTGGGTGATCCGTTTTGTCGCAGCAAGGAATTCTGCCTGGCGGGCGGCGATCTGCCGTTCCTGCTGGTGACGGACGGACAACAGGGACTGTCGACCACGTTGCTGACGCCCTGGGACGGAAGCGTGCAAATGCAGACTCGCGGCGGCGATCCGGACAAGCTTGGCTTTCCCGGTTTCCGCTGGTATCCCGCCAAGGGCATGTGGGCTCGCGCACGCAAGGGGCGTTTGAGCTTCTTTGCCAACGGCGGATACGCGACGGCCTGCAAGATCTATCGCGAACTGGCGCAAGAGCAAGGTTTGGTTCGCACGTTCACCGAGAAGGCCAAGCAGAAGCCGAACGTGCGGAAACTGTTCGGGGCGGTCAACTGGTGGGGCGGCAGTCCGGCTTTTGCGCTGGAGGCGAAAGCGGCCGGGATGACCCACGGCCTGCTGAACGGCCGCCCCAGCCCGGAAAGCATGGCCGAGGTCGTCGCGCAGGGCTGGCTGATGAGTGAGTACGACAACTACGAGGACATCAACGACTCCGAGGTCATCGATCGCGCCAAGTCGCCGGTCAAGACGCACGCCGTCGTCAAGGCCGATGGTGAATTCATGACGGCGTGGGTGACCCGAGACAAGGATATGAATCCTGTCCACACCTTCATGAAACAGTGTACCGGCGTCATGACCGAGTGCGCCCGGATCGTCATTCCCCAGGTCTTGGCAACCTATCCCTACAACACCCGCTTTCTCGACGTGACCACGGCCACCGGTCTCAAGGAGTGCTACTCGCCGCTGCACCCCTGCGACCGCAAGCGGGATCAGGCCAATCGCGAGGCGCTGTGTGCCTACGTGGGAGACGAACTAGGCCTGGTGGCCGGCGGCGAACACGGCAGGTACTACGATGTCCGCTTCTTGGACTACCACGAGGGCATGATGGGCGGCGGTTGCTACAGTTGGCCCGCCGGTTATCTCCGCGACATCGAGAGCCGGGAAGAGATCGACGAGCGGTACTTGAAATACGGAATCGACCCGGCCTATCGGGTGCCGATGTTCGAACTGGTCTTCCACGATTGCGTGGTTGACTATTGGTACTGGGGAGCCACCAACGATTACCTGCACAAGTTCGCGCCCGAAATCACCGACCGCAAAACGGCCCTGAACGTGCTTTACGGCACGCCTCCGATGATGTGGGTGAACAGCCACGGCCTGCGGTGGAGTGAACCTGAAGAGCGGCAGTTGATGATCGAGATCTACCAGCAGACCTGCAAGTTGCACGAGGTGATCGCCGATCAGGAAATGGTGTCGCACGAGTTCCTCACGCCCGACCGCAAGGTGCAGCGCAGCACGTTCGCCGACGGCACGGTCTGTACGGTCAACTTCGGCGATGCCGTGTACAAAGTAACGGCGGGCGAGCGCGAGTTCTCCCTCGGCACGAATGATTTCTATGTCAAGGGACCCAGAGTCGAACAGTGGCGTCTGCGCACGGGCGGCGCCAACGACGAGCGGGATGTTTACATCCGCACCGAACAGTTTTTGCTCGTGCAGAAGCCGGCCGGCAACGTCCGCCAGCAGGGCCTCGTGGCCTCCGGCAACGTCTCTTTGCAGCGGGACGAGGCCGGCGCGCGGATTTCCCTTGGCAACGGTGCGACCCTCGATCTGGATCTCGCCGACTACTGCAGCGATTGGCGAGGGAAACCCGTCGCTCTTCTCGTACTCGACGACCGAGGCAACGTCCGATGCCGGGGACCGGTCGTGCGTGACGGCAAGGTGTCGCTGCAGGCCGGTGACCAGGACGCTCGCTACGCGCTGCTCGTCGGTGACGCGGCTAATGCGCCGGATCTGGTCGTTAGCCGTCTCGACGTGAAGCTCGACCGGGGACCGGATGGTGGCGACCGGGCGTTTCCGGTCGCCATCCTGATTGATGCGGAGGTGAAGAACCTGGGATTGGCAATGGCACAAGAGGCCGTCTTTAGGATTCAGCTTGACGGCACAAGTGGTCCGGTGCTTTTGGAGAAACGCATCCCGGAGCTTGCTGCAGGGGGCGAGCTTTTGTTCCACACCTCTTTGCCTGGTAATCGTGCCGATGGCCGGCGGCAGATTGTCGCCTCGATTTCCGGCACGGAACTGACTCAGACCGGGCCGGCCCAGAAGACCGCGCCTTTCCGCACCCCGACGGTTGCTTCGGCGTTTCCCATTCGACAGGAGCTTCATTTCCATGTGCCCGTTGGGAACGCCGAGGGTCTGGCCATCGAGTTGACGTACCCGTTGCCGGCCGAGGCCGATCCGGCCAACCTGCGCGTTCTGTTTGCCGGCGGCATTTCCACACCCGCCCAGTTCGAGCGCGGGAAAGAAGCGCCGGGCAAGTTGGTCTTCGTGCTTCCGGCCGGGGCGCCGGCCGGAAATACGCAGGCCGAACTGCTGGCAGTGCCGAAGGGGAAAGAGGGTGGTGTCTATCCACCCGACTCGCCGTTCACCGTGCCCGAAGACGGCTCGCGGTTGGTGTTCGGTACGTACTCCCTGACGTTGCACGAGGGAACGCTGACCGACATTGCGGTTCATCAGCCCGACGGCAGCGAATTGACGGTCGTGTCCTCCATTATCGAGTCGTCGCAGGAGACGGGCTGGTCCGCTGAACCAGGCCAACTTACCGATTTTGCGTTGGAGCAGCTTGGCCCGGTGCGGGCCGTGTTTCGCATGTCGAAGACGCTGCAAGGCGGGTACAAGCTTACTCGTCGCTTCCTGTTCTACGCGGATCGGTTCGAGGTGATTTCTGCTTGCGAGCCGCACCGGTCACTCCTGACGCGCACCATGTACGCCGTGGATGGCATTGCCGTCAAGGGAAGCGGCGGGCAGGCTGTCATGGATGGTGTGGGCGACAATGAGGACTTCGGCTTTGCGGGACAACCGCAATGGTTTGCCGCGTTCGGGCCCAAGTACCGCAGCGCCTGCTTTGCGCTCACGCCTGCCGAGGGATTTACCTATTGGGACAGCGGCACGCACCGCGGCCAGATGGGCCTCGGCTGTCCCGGCACGACCGAGCGGCGAGTATTCCTGTGGGGGCCGGGCACAGAGAACGCCGACTTCGCCGAGAAAACCTGGAAGGCCTACGCGGAGACCCTCGAGAAGTGAGCGACGCCCAGCCCCGAAGCAACGGCGCACACCGCCCGCCTGTCCGGCGACGCGACCGTGACCATCGCGGCGCGCGATGGTAAGTTGCACGAGTTGAACATCTAACCCAAGAAAGGCCTTTAACCATGCCCCATCTCACGCGACGAAGTTTCCTCAGCGACTCGGCCATCGCCGCCGCGGTTCTGGCCACTGGCTCCAGTTCGCGTTTCATCTCAAACGCAGCAGAATCGCCAGCCGCCGACACCTCTGCCGCGCCCAATGACAGGCTTCAGGTGATGATTTGTGGTGTTCGCAGTCGCGGAAATGACCACGTTCGGTTATTTGCTAAGCATCGTGAGTGCCGCGTCCGGTACCTTTGCGACGTGGACGAAGCGATTGGGCAAAATCGAATTGATCAGTTTGAGAAGCAATTCGGTTATCGTCCCAAGTTCATCCGCGACATGCGTCAGGGCTTTGATGACAAGGACCTCGACATCGTTGTCGTCGCCACGCCCAATCACTGGCATGCTTTGGCCGGGATTTGGGCCATGCAGGCGGGCAAGGATGTCTATGTCGAAAAGCCGGTATCCCACAATATCTACGAAGGGCAGCGGCTTGTTGACACGGCTCGGAAGTACCAAAAGGTCTGCCAAACCGGCACGCAGAGCCGTTCGCTCGCGGGAGCCATCGCCGCGGTGGATTATGTGCAAAGCGGCAGAATTGGCGACGTCAAACTCGCCCGGGGACTTTGCTATAACCGTCGCAAATCGATCGGCACGGCAGGAGTTTTCGAACCACCGAAGTCGGTCGATTACAACCTCTGGGTCGGCCCGGCCGAAATGCAGCCAGTCACTCGTCCCCAGTTCCACTACGATTGGCACTGGCAATATCACTGGGGCAACGGCGACATCAACAACCAGGGCGTACATCAAATGGACGTCGCCCGTTGGGGACTGGGCATCGATTCGCTGAGCGACAGCGTCATCAGCTATGGCGGTCGACTGGGCTATGTCGACGCCGGGGACACGGCGAACACACAAGTCGCCATCCACCAGTTTGGCAAGAAGACCATTGTGTTCGAGGTCCGGGGTCTTGAGACCGATCCGCTCTTCGAAGCAAAGATCGGAGACATTTTCTATGGCACCGAAGGAATCGTCGCCTTGGCCAATTGGGGCGCGGGCGTCGCGCTGGACCGCGACGGCAAGGTCGTGGAGCACTTCGGCCAGGATGTCAAGGGTTCACCGTACGAGATCGGAACCGCCGATCATATCCGGAACTTTGTCGGCGCCGTGAAAAGTCGCAACCTCCGCGACTTGAACGCGGAAATACGGGAAGGACATCTCTCGGCCGGCCTTGGCCACGCCGCCACGATTTCGTATCGACTTGGCAAACCGGCGTCGATCGGGGAAGTGAAAGAGGCCGCTGAAGCGTTTGGCGGTGCCGACGACAATGTGGAAACCCTGGAGCGGACCGTCGCCCACCTGAAGAATAACGGTGTCGACCTGAATGAGATACGGATGACCCTGGGCGCGGTGCTGAAAATGGACGCGAAGACCGAGACGTTTACCAACCACGCCGTCGCCAATGCCATGTTGACTCGCAAGTACCGCAAGACCTTTGAGGTTGACAAGACGGAAAGTTGAGCGGCTCAAGGGTTCTGATTGTGAAAGATCGGATTGGACAGATAGAATCATGGGATTGAAGTGAGGAGACAGGACATGAATCACGAGTTGCCCTTTTCGCGACGTACCTTTCTGGCCGCATCCGGGCTGGCCGCAACAGGTGCGGTTCTTCCCGGTGGTGGGTTCGCCGCCCCAGAAGGAATTCCCGCCAAGAAGCAACCGATCAAGATCGGACAGATCGGCACCGGGAACCAGCACGCCTATAAGATCGGGTCGCTGCGCAAACTGACGGATCTCTTCGAGGTTGTCGGATTTGTGGAGGACGACCCGAGCTTGCGCGAGAAAGCCCTGCACAGCAGTGCGTTCAAGGGGTTGAAAGTGATGTCTACGGAAGAACTGCTGGCCGTTCCCGGTCTGCAGGCCGTGGCGGTTGAAACCGAGGAGCGGGTGTGCATTCCTCCCGCGCTGCGCTGCATCCGGGCCGGAAAGCACATCCATCTGGACAAGCCGTGCGGCGAGTCGCTGCCAAAGTTCAAGCAATTGCTGGACGAGGCGAAAGCCGGAAACCTGACGGTCCAGGTCGGGTACATGTACCGGAATAACCCGGCCGTGCAGTTCTGCATCAAGGCTGTGAAAGACGGCTTGATCGGGAACGTGTTTGATCTCGACGCAGCCATGGGGCGGTACGACGGGCAGGGCTACCGGAACCTCATCAAAGAGTACAAGGGCGGGATCGCGTACATTCTGGCCTGCCATCTGATCGATATCGTCGTCTCGGTCATGGGGGAACCGGCCAAAATCACACCCTTTCTGCGCCAGACCCGCGCTGACGGCGTACTCGACAACTGCCTGGCTGTCTTCGAGTTTTCCCGCGCTCGGCTGGCCACGATCCGCACCTCCATCACCGAGGCGAAGGGCTTTCAGCGCCGACGCTTCAAGGTAATGGGCGACAAGGGAAGCATCATCATTCAGCCGATCGAATCCCAGGGGAACATGTCCGGCGGAGTCCTCACGCTTGCCCTGGAGGAAGATCGCGACGGTTTCAAGAAAGGCATCCAGACCGTTGACATGCCGCCCCTGAAAGACCGCTACGAAGACCAGTGGCGGGAGTTCGCCGCCGTTCTGAACGGGGAGCTGGTCAATCCGTACACCTACGAGCATGATTACCTTGTACACAGATGCCATCTGGAGGCTTGCGGCTTGCCCATCGACGTGTGAGACATACTTCCAAGGACGCAAACATGGCTATGAACTTACGAAACCTTCTCACCATCACTCTGGCCCTGCTGCTGTCCGCGGCGGCGAGGGCTCAGGTCGCGACCTCAGAGACGACTGAAAAAACGCCCCTCTTGTGGCCGGCCTCGCTGGAGCAATACCACAAGCGGTTTGCAGAGTTCGACAAACAGGATGCCGAGAACATGCCGGCTCCCGGATGCACGGTTTTCGCGGGCAGTTCCAGCATCACCGGCTGGAATCTGATTCCAGAGGATTTCAAGGACGTCCACGCCATCAATCGCGGATTCGGCGGCGCCACCATCCCTCAGTGGCTGCTGACGGTGGACCGATACGTCATCCGCTACAAGCCGGCCAAGGTGGTGTTTTACTGCGGCGAAAACGATATCGCAGGAAAACATTCTCCCGAGCAGGTACGCCACAACCTCGAAGAGTTCATGGATCGAATCCATACAGCTTTGCCGGAAGCGGAAATCTACTTCATCAGCCTCAAACCGAGCCGGTCCCGCTGGAAGCTTTGGCCGGCCATGACCGAAGCCAACAAG
Source organism: Candidatus Anammoximicrobium sp. (assembly GCA_012515235.1). Classification (GTDB taxonomy): domain Bacteria; phylum Planctomycetota; class Planctomycetia; order Pirellulales; family Pirellulaceae; genus Anammoximicrobium. The sequence goes on along the minus strand of JAAYYU010000036.1, from coordinate 32,410 downwards.
CTCTGCAAAAAACTCTGCGATTGTTTGCCTCACGCCACGTACATCGATGTTTCGCAGGGCATGCTTGGCAACAATGGCGAGCCGCGCAAGGACATCTTCCGCGACGACCATCTGCACATGAACCGCACTGGCTATACGGAAATCTGGATTCCGCAAATCCGCAAGGCGTTTGCGGGCAAGGTCGTGCTGAAGAATTCGGGCGGAGAGTTCAGGATCGCTCCCAGCGGCGCGATGCGTTTCACGACCAAGAACGCGGACTGCCCGGTCTGGAGTGTTCAGGCCGAACAAATGTGGGTTATCACGCTTGCCAAAGGGGAATGTCCCTTCAAACTGATCGACGCGATTAGCTTTTCGCCCGGCAATCAGAACGTTCCGAAGTTTTCGGCCATCGAGAAGGGAGCCGAGTTCCGCTACGACTCGCTTCGGCATGGTGAGCAAACATGGGACATCGGCCTGACGCTCCAAGTTCGGCAGGTCGGCGACGAATTCGAGTTCCAGGCCAAGGTCGAAAACCGCGCCTCCGGCTGGTGCGTGCAGCATTTCAAATTCCCGATCCTGTTCGATATCCGCAAAAGCGGGGCCGAGCACCAGGGACTGGCCGTGCTGCTGCCGAGCTGTCTTGGCGAGCGCGTGGCGACGCCCAAGGAATTTGGCAAGCTGCGTCGCTTCACCTATCCTTCGGGCCAGGCTGCGGCGATGCAGTATTCGGTGATCGACGGCGGCGAGGCGGGGCTCTATCTCGCGTGCCACGATCAGCACCGATCGCGCAAAACCTTCGCTATCGCCAATCGGGACAGCAGCTACGATTTTTCGCTCGAGAATGAGCCCTACTGCCTGAACGGGCAAAGCTGGTCGTCGGCGCCGGCGGTCGCGATGCCGTATGCGGGAACGTGGCACACGGCGGCCAGGCGCTATCGCGCGTGGACGGACACGTGGCTGAAACGGGCACCGATGCCCGAGTGGGTCCGCCGCGAAAACGCCGGCTGGTTCTTGTGCATTCTGAAACAGCAGAACGGTGATCTGATGTTCCGTTACCACGAGCTGGATCGCGTGGCGGATATTGCCGACAAGTGGGGGCTCGACGTGCTGGGGCTCTTCGGTTGGGCGCAGGGCGGACACGACCGCGATTATCCAGACTATGTCCCCGACCCGAAGATGGGCGGGTCCGAGGAACTCCAGGCGGCGATCAAGCGGGTGCAGAAACGCGGCAAGAAGGTGATGCTTTATGCCAACGGGCAATTGCTCGACACGGCGAGCGCTTTCTACCAGAAACACGGTGTCGAGTGTACTTCGCTGCAACCCGACGGGGAGCCGTATGCGGACCGTTACAACAAATTCAAATCGACACCCGATCCGACTTTCGCCCGAGCGTGTTTTGGTTCCGAGAAATGGTATCAGCGGCTGGTTGAACTTGGCGTCCAGGCCCAGGACCTTGGCGCCGATGGCTTGATCTACGATCAGTTCGGCATCGGTGGGCCCGGCTTTTGTTACAACGAGTCGCACGGACATGCCAAACCGAACGAGGCGTGGGCCGAGTGCCGGTTTCAGCTCACCAAGAGACTCACGGAGGCACTGCGAGCGCGGCGGCCTGATTTCGTCGTCATGACCGAATGGGTCATCGACGGTCTGATGGCCGATTTTTCCTACTTCCACGGTTGCGGCAACGGGTTTTATCCCTTCCTTCCGACGCCCCAACAGAAGAACTTCCCCGAGCTGTTCTTCTACACGTTTCCGGAGATCATCGCGACGCAGCGCAACCCGAATCCGATGTCCACGCGGAACGCGACCAACCAAGCGTGCCTGTACGGAATGCGGCACGAAATCGAATCGCGCTATGTGGCCGATGTGAAATACCTCGGCGGCACTCTGCCGGCGCCGGAGGAGTATGCCGATTGCAACTCGCCCCCAAATGTTTTCGTCGTCTGCACGACCCCGCTGGAGCCGGCGGCGAAGTACCTGCGCGAGGTGATCGCAATGCGGGATCGTTTTGCCGACTTTTTCAAGCGGGGCCGCTTCATCGACAGCGAAGGCTTTTGCTTTGAGGGCGAGGATTCCGTCGCGCGCGGGTTCCTTGCCCACGATGGCCGGCTGGGCGTTGTGGTGTGGAACTACGGCGGCAAGCCGCAAGCGGTGAGTGTTTCCGCCAAGGGACGACAGCTCCTCGGCGTGTTTGCTCCAGGCGAAACCGAACCGGTGGACGCAACGGAAGCGGTTCCTGCGGAAAGCGTCCGCTTTCTCGTGTGGAGTGCAAAGGGCAACGGATAGAAAGCCAACGCAGTCGGAGTCTTATCATGATCGCATCCACGGGTAAATGGTTGTTGCAACTTGCTCGGCTTTCTCGCTGGCATCTGATCCTGCTCCTGGCAGTCTCTTTCGTAGCGGCAACGCTTACGGCGGCCGCGGCTGCCACGCCAGTGCCCGTTCCCAACGGCAGCTTTGAACACGGCGACGGTACTCAGCCCGAGGCATGGGTGTGGACGGAACCGTCCGAGGCACTTCAGGCAGAATGGACCGAAGGGACCTCGCACCAGGGCCAACGTGCGGTCAAGGTGCGCATCCCCGGTGAACTCGGTCCGGGAATCGCTTGGCGACTGGCCTGTACAAAGCCGGTCGCCGTGGAATCAGGCAGCGACTATATCGCCTCGTTCTGGCTGCAGGCGGCCTGCGATCGGCCCGTGAAACTCGTGATCGACGGCTATCACGGAGACACGCTGGTCCAGCCGCGTTTGGGGGAGCAACGGGCCTATGTTCGTCAAGGCACTGTACTCGGTTTCGGTCCTTGCGACTGGACGCGATTCGAGAGAGCGTTCACGGTGCCGCCCGACGTTTCGTCGTTGCGATTGAGTTTCATCGGCAAGCTAGGATCCGATCTGTTGATCGACGACGTGGAGCTTCGTCGCGGGCAGCTTGCCTACGAGCCGTCGGCCACGCTCGTCAACGGTCAAGCAAAAAGCCGCGTCGAAGAGCGGCTCGATCGCGGGCTGGTCGCGGTGCGTCGCTCGGAGGGCGTCTACGTAGGATGGCGCCTGTTGCGCGGCGATCCAGCCGACGTCGCGTTTCACCTCGACCGCCAAACCGCCGACGGCCGATTCTCCCGCGTCTCGGCGGAGCGGATCGCCGGCACAACCGATTTCCTCGACATCACGCCGGAGGCGAAGCAGGCGACGGCCTACCGGCTGACCGCGGTCCGCGACGGGCGCGAGCACGAGTTGGCCGTCTGCCCCGTCGAGAGCTGCGAGCCGGGCACGGCCTACCACGCCATCCGGCTGGCGTGGCCTGACGACCGTCCTGTGACTGATATCGAGAAAGTCGGCATCGGCGACCTGGACGGCGACGGGCGTTACGACTTTGTGCTCAAGCATCCCACCGGCAGCGTCCTGTTGTACGACGACTACACGAAGTGGAAGCGATCGCCCGACACCTACAAGATCGACGCCTTTACGGCCGAGGGCAAGCACCTTTGGCGGCGCGATCTGGGTTGGGGCATCGAGCACCGCAATTGGTTTTCGCCGATCATCGTCCACGATCTCAACGGTGACGGCCGCGCCGAAGTGGTGGCCAAGGTGGCGGAGGGGGATCCGCGCAACGAGCGCGGCCGGGTGGTCGCCGGCCCCGAATGGTTTGCCGTCTGGGACGGGCTGACGGGCAACGAGATCGCCCGCGCCGCGTGGCCAAGCCGGGCCGGGTTCGACTGCTTCAACTTCGTCTCGCGCAATCAACTGGCCGTGGCCTATTTGGACGGACGCACGCCTTGCTTGATTGTCCTGCGGGGCACGTACGGGCTGATGAAAGTCGACGCTTACGAACTGGTCGGCGACCAACTCCAGCTGCTTTGGAAGTTCAGCAACGCCAACGCGCCCGCCAAGTACTGGGGACAGGGAGCCCACTTCACCCAGTGTGTGGATGTGGACGGCGACGGACGCGACGAAGTCGCGTTGGGCTGCATGGTCCTGGACGACACGGGCATCCCGCGGTGGAGCACCGGCAAGGGCCACCCCGACGGCCTGTTCATCGGCGACATCGACCCCGCTCGCTCCGGCCTGGAAATGTACAACTACGTCGAGACTCGCAACACGACCGGCGGTATGATCCTGGCCGACGCGGTCACCGGCACGACGCTGTGGGAATTGCAGACTCCCACCAGTCACGTCCACGGCGGCCTCTGCGCCGACCTCGACCCGGCGGCACCGGGATTGGAGTGCTTTGGTGTCGACAAGCGGGCAATCGACGGAAAGGAACAGATTGTCGGAACATGGCTGAAAACCGCCACGGGCAAACCGCTGGAGACTCCGACCGATTGGGGATTCGGCAGGCCAACAATCTACTGGGATGCGGACGCTCAGAAAGAGCTGATCGTCGGCCGGTCGATTCGCAAATACCGAGGCACGTCGCTAGGTCCGATTCCGGCTTACAGATTCGTGCCCGTCGATCTGGTTAGCGATTGGCGCGAAGAACTGCTGGAATTCACGGACAAAGGGGAACTCCGCATCCATCTCTCCGCCATTCCTGCCGTGGACCGCCGCGAGTGTTTGATGCAGGATCCCATCTATCGCCGAGACATCGCCATGTGTGCCATGGCCTACCACCGACCGGCCATGCTCTCGTACTGTCCGGCAACGAGTTCCAGGCCGTCCCTTTCGAAGTCGCAGAGCGCCCGTCACGGAATGCGGCAAAACAACTGGACTGAAGAAGAGGAATAAGATGAATCTGAAACGATGGCTGCTGTTGTCTGTTTTCCTGGCGGCACAAGTCCTTTCCGCCGTTGCTCAGGCACAAGGCTCGCGGCTGAATGCCTGCGGGCCCGCTTTTGACTACGACGGAAAACCGGCGCAGGCGGACGGCTCGTATTCGAAAACGACGGTGGCAGGTTCGCAGATCGACACGGAGCGCTATACGGCCGAGTCGCGTACGATGACCGCCGCGGATGGGAGACTTCAAGTTCGGCTCGACGGCAAGACCTACAAGGGCTTCCCGGCGGAGGAATACGCCGTCGTGGTGACCAACCTCTCGAAGACGGAGCCGACGGGAATCGCCAGCAATTTCCGGTCGCTGAAGCTCTCCGTGGACAAGCCGGATTCGGCAAACGCTGTGACGGTGAATGTCCTGCGCGGTTCCACCTGCAAGCCCACGGATTTCGTCCCCGAAACGTTCACTATCGAGGCCGGAAAAGAACGGGTTCTGGCGACGACCTGTGGGCGGTCGTCGAACGACTATATTCCGTTCCTCGAACTGAATCTCGACGACCAGCACGGTTATCTGTTCGCGATCGGTTGGACGGGGTCCTGGAAGGCGCGGTTTGCAAATACCGGCACAGCGGTGGACGTCGAGATCGGCATGGAGCGGACCCACTTTCGGCTGCTGCCCGGGGAAACGATCCGTCAGCCGTCCGTCCTTGTTTTCGCCCGCCAGAACCAGACGCGGCGGGAATTCAAGACGCTGGTGCATCGGTTCATGCTGGAGAACAAGGTTCCGCGCGATTCGAAGGGGCAAATCATCCCGCCGATTCTGGCCGTGGCGTCGGGCGGCGGGAACAAGACGCCGCAGATGATGGCCGACATCCTGCAGTACTGCCTCGACAACCAGATGCCGTTCGACACGTATTGGGTCGATGCCGGCTGGTACGGCGCGCCGCACGAGGACGAATTGTATTCCAACTGCGGGCCGAACTGGTGGAAGTACGTCGGCGACTGGCGGGTCAACACGACCACGCATCCGACCGGCGACCTGCTGCCGATCGCCAACGCAGTCCACAAAGCCGGGATGAAATTCCTGCTCTGGTTCGAGCCGGAACGGATGACCGATTCCGCGCCCATCTTGCAGACGCATCCGGAGTACCGGCATGGGCAACTGGTCGATTATGGCAACCCCGAGGCGCTCCGCTGGATCCAGGATACGGTCTATGGAATCATTGCCAAGCACCGGATCGATGTCTACCGCCAGGATTTCAACATCGATCCCGGCCCCGTCTGGCGCGGCATGGATGCGGCCGACCGGGTCGGCATCGCCGAAGCAAAGCACATCACCGCGATGTACCAATTCCTGGATGACATGCGATCGCGATTCCCGGACATCCTGCAGGAGAACTGCTCGTCCGGCGGGCGGCGCATCGACATCGAAATGATTTCGCGGGCTCACACGTACTGCCGCAGCGACTACTACATCGGGCGCAAGCCGGGCGATACCGCGTTTGTCCTGGGGCAGAACGCGACGCTGAACCTACTGCCCTATCTGCCGTTCCAGGGCTGCGAGTTCAACTGCGTGCCGGTGGGCGACGACTACGCGGCGTTCAGTATCATTTCTTCCGGGACCGTCATCACGCCGTCCGATTTCGACGGCGGGATTCTCCGCCGCAAGATCACCGACCAGGAAACGGCCTGGTTCAAAAAAGTCTTTGCTGTCGCGATCCGCATGCGGCCGTTTTACCTGGGTGATTTCTATCAGCTGACCGACGAGACGGCCGCCGGCGACGACGTCTGGTGTGCGTGGCAAGGCGACCGGCCGGACTTGAACGCGGGATTCGCGATTTTCTTCCGGCGGGGCGCGGCGGCGGAGGAATCCCGCACGTTCCAACTCCGCGGAATCGAGTCCGGCGCAGAGTACCAAATCGACTGCTACGACGGCGCGAAAAAGACGGTGCAGAGTTCCGCGCTAAGAGGCTGGACCGTCAAACTTGACCCGCGGTCGTTCCAATTGGTCTTTTACCGAAAGCGGTAAACCGCCTGGTACGACGGCGCCGGTGCGTGCTGCCTGGCGTCCGTGCAGGAGTCTTCAAACCTGACGGCGCTACCAGGGTCTGATCCAGAGATTTGCCCAGCGGTTCAGCGTGGCGTAAGAGCCGCCGGTGGGGGCGATGGACCAGCTTTCGGGCTGGCCGCCCGTGAACCGGGTGCGGCCCACCTGGAGGCCCCACGGATACGTCTCCGACGGGCCGATCTCGCCGAAGTCCTTCATCGGAATCATGATCTCCACGGTCCAGCGGTCGTCCTCCTTCTTGACCACCGCCCTGGTGCCGGGGTTCCACAGGATCGGAAGCGTCGTGCGTTCGATAATCGCCACATCGGTGGATTCGTCCCAGATGGCGCCGTTGGGGTTGACGACGATTTTGAAGTAGGAACGCTGCGGAGTGTTCACATAAACCTCGACGACGTCGTCGTCAAAGATGCTCGCCTCGTCGCTCGCTCGGCAGTCCGCCTTGAGGTCGCTCATCTTGCTTTCCGGACAGATCGCGGCAACGATCAGCGCCGACTTGTCCCGAGTCATGCAGATTGTAGCGCGGGTGGGCGCGGTGTTTTTCGGAGTCGGTTCGCCTGTCCGGTTGTCGCGGAGGGATATCCAGCCGTACGGGTATTTGCTGACGTCGCCGTCCAGGCCGGTCCACGCGAGGCTCACCGGATACGCCCGCACAAGCGGTCCCGTGCGCGCCAGATTGGGAAACAGGTCTTTGAGCGGCAGCATCTCGTCTTGCATCCGTGCGATGCGACGAGCAAAGACGGTGTCGCTGCCGGCCCGAGCGCGGGCCCGGGTCAGGAGCTCGAAGAAACGGTCCACGTCAGGCTCCTTGAGGAAACCCGTGGTCAGGGTGACGCTGCGCGACTCCTGCCGCATCCAGACCTCTTCCGCAAACTCGATGAACTCCTTCATCTCCGCGGCGGCGGGACCGAAGAAGAGCGTGTAGTACTCTTCCAGCATCTTCTTCCGGTCCATGTCCGGATCCCAAAAGAGCTTGTTCTGCCAGTACACCATGAGATGGATCAGACCGGGGGTGTTGAGCCTGAAGCCCTCGCGCCCTGCGGGAGTCGTTACCCGCGTCGGCTGGATTTCGATGAACTTTCCGTCGCAGATCGGCTGAATCTGCTGCATCTCATCTTGGAGGGCCTGGGTGAAGAAGACGGGATAGCGCGGGTGAGTGGGCGTGCGGTACCAGAGAAAGTAGTTCCACACAGGTGCTCGGCGCGGTTCTTTCATCAGCCCGCGCCACTGCTGCCAGGCATCGGTCAGGATCCGCGCCTCGGTCTGGAGAACCCGGTTGGCGGGGCTGTAGCCTCGCAGCGGCACGATCAGATTGACGGGGAACTGTTCGAGATTGGTCGGGATGAGCCGCGCGCCGTAGCCGGTCATGTAGAGCAAGCATTTGTCCGGGTGCGACTTCTGCAACTCCTTGGCCAGATGGACGTGGAAATCCCACACGTAGTTGGACGCCTTCTGTTCCTCGCTGTCGTCCGGCTTGCCGTACGCGTTCAGGTCGCGGGCATCCATCTTGACGCCGCCGTCCGGCGGGCCGACGGTCATGGCCGACAGGTCGGGGAACGTGTCGAAGACCTTGTTCATGTACGCGACCGCAGCCTGGCGGAAGCCGGGGTCGGTGTAGCGCGGCATGCCGCGTCCCGGCGGATAGCCGACGTAAGGCTTGCCGTCGGCACCGCAGGCCAGCCATTCCGGGTGCAGTTGCTGCTGTTCCAGGGAGCTGTAGATGGCGTAGGTCGTGTGATTGTAGAGCATCGTGTTGTAGTTGCCCGCCTTCAGCCGCTTCAGCCAGGCGAGCCCCTCGTCATCGGAACGCATTGCGTTGTAGAAGCACCACTCGCGGCGGTCGAATTTCGCCTCCTTGACCAGGTGTTGCTCCGCGACCGTGACCGTCGGCTTGTGCGGAATGACTGTGCCGTCTTCATAGGGCATGTACCAGCGCACGCCGAGTTGCTCCAGCAGTTCCGCCACCGCATGCCAGGTCCCGGTGTCGTCGTTGCTGTGGATTTGCAGCGACTGATTCAACGGGCCGAGGTGATCGTCCAGATGCTGTGTGGTGAACTTGTCGCCGCAGAATTCCTGCCACTTCTTCAACCCCGGCGAGGGAAACCCCTCTGGTCTGGCGGCCGTTTTGCCGAGGATCGCGCTGCCTCCCAGGTAGATGCTGTCCGCAGCCGTCTGGCCGTAGGGGCAGGCAGCACGCTGCTTGTCCGGGCCGGCGAGAATCACGTAGTCCTTCGCGGCGAGGATCTCCAACCCGCTGGTGCGGAAGCGGGCCGGCTTGAACCCGAGTTCCCGCGTGAACTGGCTTTCGCCCACATACACGCGACTGGCCACGCCGGGCGACGGCGCCGTCACGATCGGCAGTTCCGCGCCGGAGATCTGCTTCAGATGATCTTGCAGGTCCTGCGCCGCCAGCTTTACCGCCTGGATCGAATCCGGCTCGATCACGATTTCGGACACGGCGCGCCCGCCCTTGACCAGTTCCACTCCGCCCTGCGCGGCAGAGCTGATTGCGAGCACCATGGCAACGGCCAGCATCCCTGGACGCTTTCTTGCATTCTTCACGCTTGTCGCTCCACAACGGGTGATCGTTCCTGAGACTCTTGTCGCTACCGTGCCCGGCGCAACCGCTCGGCAGCCGGCCGACTGCCGTGATTTTGGACAGCGGGGATTCGGCGTGTCAAGCGTGGCCCGGCACTGGAAGTATCGTCGCCGGGCGTCTGTGGTGTCATGGAAGTGCAACGAGTTGGGCATCCGACAAGCCGATCCGCTTCGTCGGTGCGCCCGGCGAGTGGCCGATCATCGGCGGCGCGGACGCGTTGACTCAAGTAGCCCTCGGCGAGCGTCTGGGCTAGAATCGTTTCGAGGATCGCGGGACTTTCCACTGCATCCAAGGGACGTAGCTCGTGCGGAGGTCGCCACGCTGCGGTGCGCGGGTCTCCGACTCCGCACACGATTCGACCACAGGTCTCCGGAATCCGGGAGACCTGCGTCGAGCAAGCACCACGATTTCCAACGATCATTCGCTGCGGAGGTGAAACATGCATCGACTGATTCCGACACTCCTCGTCATCCTGGCCGGGCCGGCCGTTCAGGCGGCGGAACCTCCGGCGCCGCTGATGCCTGTTCCGTCTCCGCAACAACTGCGCTGGCAACGCGCGGAGCTGACCATGTTTCTGCACTTCGGCGTGAATACGTTCACCGACCGCGAGTGGGGCGACGGCAAGGAGTCGCCCGACGTGTTCCACCCCACCGACCTGGACTGCCGGCAGTGGGTGCGTCAGGCGCGGGCGGCCGGGTTCGGGATGATGATCCTCACGGCTAAGCACCACGACGGGTTCTGCCTGTGGCCCAGCCGCTTCACCGACCACAGCGTCCGGTCCAGCAAGTGGCAGAATGGCCAAGGCGACGTTGTACGCCAATTCGTCGACGCCTGCCGCGAAGGGCAGATGCCCGCCGCGTTCTACCTGTCGCCGTGGGATCGCCACGAACCAAGTTACGGCGACAGCCCCCGCTACAACCAGCATTTCGTCAACCAACTCACCGAACTGCTGACGACCTACGGCCCGTTCGCCGAGGTCTGGTTTGACGGGGCGTGCGGTGAAGGGCCCAACGGCAAGAGGCAGGAGTACGACTGGGCGAGCTACTACGGCACGATCCGCAAGCTCGAACCGACGGCCCTGATTGCGATCTGCGGCCCGGACGTACGCTGGGTGGGCAACGAATCGGGCGTCGCTCGTCCAGGCGAATCGAGCGTCCGGGACGTCGGGGCTCACCAGGGCAGCGACGCCCGCGGCAAAGTCTGGTATCCCGCCGAATGCGACGTGTCCATTCGGCCCGGCTGGTTCTATCACGCCGCGCAGGACGACAAGGTCAAGAGTGTCGCCCACTTGCTGGATATCTACTTCAAGTCGTTGGGCCGCAACAGCGTGCTGCTCTTGAACGTGCCCCCGGATCGCGCCGGGCAGATCTCAAAGTTCGACGTCCAGCGGCTGACCGAATTCCGCGCTGCGTTGGACGAGATCTTCAAGACCGACCTGTGCGCCGGCCGCCCGGCGCACGGCAGCAACCTTCGCGGCAACGATCCGCGGTTCGCGGCGGCCAACGTGACCGACGGCAACCTCGACACCTACTGGGCGACCGATGACAGCGTGACGACCGGTTCTGTGGAGATCGAATGGGAGGCGGCGCAACCGGTCAACGTGATCAACGTCCAGGAGTACATTCCGCTGGGCGAGCGGGTGCGGCGGTATCACATCGAAGCGAAAACGGCCGGCCAGTGGCGAACGGTGGCTGGCGGCACGATCATCGGACACAGGAACTTGCTGCGCATTCCCGCTGTGACGGCCCAGGCCCTGCGGTTGGTGATCGACGAGGCGGCCGCCTGCCCGGCAATCTGTTCTTTCGGGGCCTACCACAGCGAGTTGGCCGCCCCAGCCGGCTCCGGATCGCTGGCCGCGCATCAGCCGGCGGAAGCGTCGAACGTCCACGGCGGCGGCACCGTCTTCGGCGCTGACAAAGCGGTCGACGACGACCCCGAGACGCGTTGGGCCACCGCCGACGAGGTCCGCCAGTGCTGGCTCGCAGTCGACTTGCGTCAGCCGCAGACGATCGACCGCATCACGATCGCGGAATTGGAGCCTCGGATCACCAAGTTCCAGATCGAGTATCGGCTGCCCCCGGACGACGCATGGAAAACTGCCATGTCGGGTGACAAGGCCGGCCGGCGTTTCGAAGCCAAGTTCCCGCCCGTCCAAGCCCGGCACGTCCGGCTGCATATTCTGGACGCCACCTTCGCACCCACGATCTGGGAGTTCGGCGTCTTCGGCCCGGCAAAGCAAGAGCGGAAACAATGAGCGATTCGCCGACAACGCGGCGGATCTGGCGGCGCATCCCGGCCCGGCCTATGCGTTGTAGCTTAACGCAGCCGGAGAGCCAACGCCAGCACGGGTACGTCCTTGGGGTACGTCCTTGGGGTCTCGCCAGCCGATCAGTTCACCACCAGTGACTCAATCAATCGTCAGACCTTCGCGAAAGGTTTCAAAGTCGCCGAGAATTTCTGACTCGCTGATCCCCTTCTCGTCCATTCGTCGGCGGGTTTCCTCAGACAGCCGGTAGAATTCCGCGCGGCGTTCTTCCACAGCCAGTTTCTCACGCACCGCCTCCTCGATGAACCTGTCAGCCGAGACAGCTGCCGGCAGCGTTCGCTGGATTTGCGTCAACAGGTCGTCGCCGATTGTGATTTGCGCCATCTCCGTCTCCGGATCCTGTTTGGGCTGTTGTCCAATCATGCTTGCTCACCAGCTTTCATTGTTAGCGAAACCCGAAATCGAGGCAAGCCGTCACGATCTGCCGCTGCAGGAACTCCATCCAGCGGCACCTCCGCTGGCCGCTTTCATCTGTGAAGGACTGCAGTTTCCCCCCTTCACCGACAGGCGGCTCCGACGGGCCCCTGACTTCAAGAGCAGAGGGCGGCGGTCACCACGGGGCATTAGCCGTTGTTGCCACCTCTTGCCGCGCGATACAATTTGCCGAGCGACCGGGCGGTTCCGGCCGCAAGAGCGCACGGTCCTGTCGATCAGTCGATGAACGCCACGTCTTCCCCGCCCACCCCGAAGCCCCGCTGTCGCTGGCTGCAGTTCAGCCTGCGGACGCTGCTGGCGTTGATGCTGGTGTTCGCCTGCGGTCTTGGCTGGCTTGTTCATGAGATCAAACAGGTGCGGCAGCGGCGAGAGGCGGCGGAAGCGATCCGTGAACTGGGTGGTGCCACGAGCGGTGGCTGGCCGCGGACTGTGCTGGCTTGGGTTGGGACGTGGCTGGGAGAAGATCTGTCCGACTGCGTGAATCATGTTGCCTTGTACACTCGGGGCGTCCAGGACACAGAGGCTGCCATGCAGCTTCTTGGACGACTGACCACACTGGAAGAACTAGAATTGCACAGCCCCGAGGTCACCGACTCCCAACTAAGGCAGCTCCGGGGACTGACAAGGTTGACACGCCTTGAAATCAACAGCCCCCGAGTCACCGACGCTGGCCTGGAGTGTCTTCGAGGTCTGACGCAACTGCAATCGCTGGCTCTCCCAAAGAGCACCACGGACGCCGGCTTGGAGCACATCCGGGGACTGACGCAACTCGAATACCTACGCCTCGAGGACGCTCAGATCACCGGCGCCGGACTAGAGCGTCTCCGAGGACTGACGAGACTCCGTGTGCTGGGGCTTCACGGGACGCCGATTACCGATGCCGGACTCGCGCATGTTCGGCAATTTTCGCAATTGGAATGCCTCGGACTCTGGCGCACGAAGATCACCGGCGCTGGATTCGCGCACCTCCGGGGGCTGACCAAGTTGAATCGCGCGGAACTCCGCGACACCCAGGTCACGGATGCAGGCTTGGAGCATCTCGGGACGTTTACGCAGCTGGAACACCTACAACTCAACGGCACCCGTATCACGGATGCGGGATTGCTTCACCTCCAGACGCTGCAACACCTCGATTGTCTGGGACTTGGGAACACCGCGGTCACGGACGTGGGGCTGGCGCATTTGCGAGCAATGACGCAAGTCCAATCGCTGAGTCTGAATGATACGCAGGTCACCGACGCGGGACTGGAATATCTTCGCGGATTGGCGCAACTCCAACAGTTGGAACTCAAAGGTACCGCAGTGACCGACGGGGGTGTCGCGCAACTCCAGAAGGCATTGCCGAAGGTTAAGATCACGAGATGATGCGTTTTGTCTCGCTTGCTGAAGGCTTCACGGATCGAACCTCGCCAGCCGGCTGGACGCTCGTGGTCGACAAGTTCGAGCGGGGAACCTTCGAGTGACCAGAGGAATCGCACCACGGTCCGTTACCCGATCTCGGGCACCGACAACCCGCGGCAGATCTTCCGTGCGAGTTTGTTCGCGATTTCGACGTGTCGCGGCACGGCCTCGATTTCGCCAGTGGACGGATTTGTCCAGAGAGAGTGCGACCGCCCCTCCCGTTTGAGCACGCATCCGTGGCGTCTCAGATGCCGCAACAACTCAGTGCGTTTCATCCCACTGTGACTACTTCTCTGGTTGCATCCTCGGGAATGCCGCGCAAACCGTCCTGGCGTCGATCCTCCAAGATCAGCTCGATAGCCTCCGCCAGATTGCACTTGGCCTCTGCTCTGGTACGTCCCTGCCCGTTGGCACCCGGGATCTCTGGACAATAGGCAATAAACCAGTCCTCGTCCTGTTCGATGATTGCTGTGAACTCGTTTCGCACAAATCGTCCTCCGTTGGGAAACGACCGACATTGACACGCTCATTCTAGCGGACCCTCTCACGGCCTGGCAACGGGACGGAGGGGCTTGGAAGATGCGGGACGCACTTGGTCAACCAGAGAGAGCCGGTGAGTTGTCCGAGTTCTGCGTCCGTGACCCGCGCACAGCGATCTGTCTCCGAATCGTGAGAGGCCATTCAGCGCGACCGGTACGGTCCGCAGACCTTGACCACGCTGTGGCTCTCCGACGTGTCGTCGACGATCGTCACGCGATAGTCGTCACCGCCGGGCGGGACCCGCAAGACGATGTGGCCGTGACCGCTGGCCATGCGGTCGATGTCCTTGATGGCCAAGCGTGCATCGGGATGCACGTCGGTGGCGAAGATGTCGCGCGCACCGGGATAGAGGCGTTCGGACTGCAGGCGTTCCCACACACTTGGCGTCGGATGATGGGCATCCCAGACCGAGATCGTCCAGACCCGGGCGCTCAAGGTGGCGACGAGCGACTCGTTCATCGAGTCCAGGTATCCGTGATGGTCCAGGATGGCCGCGTCCACGGGACCCACCACCTTGGCCACCGGCGTTTCCATGTCGTACCACGCCGGGCTTTTCGGGCGAATTCCCGGCAGGTCGCCGCCGTTGAAGAACTTGAATTTGCCGTAGCTCAGCCGGAACGCGATGCTGAGGACGTTTTCATCCGGCCACTTGTTGCGGGGGATGGTCTCCCAGGACGGCATCCGGTGCTCGGTGGCCGTGCCCTGGCCGGTCCAGATTTCGCCGCTGGCCGCCACGTTGCGAAATTCGAACTGAGGGTACTTCTGTGGTTGGCGACGCAGGGCCACCTGATCGCTGCGCCCAGGCACGAACCGTTCGACCTGCAGCCCGTTGTTCTCGGCGTGCCATTTCACGCACGCCAAGTAGTTCTTCATGAACGCGGATTCGGCTTGAACCGCGTTGCCGTAATCAGGCCAGCCGCGATCCAGCAGCTTGCCGACCTTCAGGTCCTCGACCACGCGGGTGACGCCGGTGAGCGTGTATCCGTGGGGTGAAACCGGCATGCCCGCCGCCACTTCGCCCATGTGATCCTGGTGGAAGTGAGTCAACAGCACGTAGTCCAGTGCCGGCTGCGGGTCGTGCCGCAGCGCATGGCGCACGTAGCGGACGACCCACTCGCCGGCCCGCCGCGTGTCATCCGGCCGTGCGGGTGTGTGCTTGGGACTCGGCCCCGGCAGTTCGCCCGCATCGACCAGCAAGGTCGTGCCGTCGGGGAAGATGTACAGGCCCGCGTTGCCGCGCCCCGTGCTGATCTGGTGGATCTCGAGCATTCCCGGTTGCCAGGACTCGATGGGCCGGCCGACGACATCCTCGGCACGGGCAATCATGGCGACGACGGCCAACACGACGATCGTAAGAGACAATTTGAATTTCATCGACTTGACCCTCGACGTTGGTGTTATTCAATAAGAGGCATGCCCCAAGTTTAGCCCGCCGCTCTTTCGTGGCCAAGCCAGGCACAGCCCGTTGTGCGCGGGTCACGCTTCTCCTGGGAGACACTTCCGCCGACCCTGTGTCGGCGGGTAGGACGAATTCTGTCCCTCGCCGAGCGAGCGATGTTTGGGGGGAACTGCGGAGTGCCCAAAATGCTCCGGCAAGAATTTCGAGACGACTTCGGCCGAGGAAGGCGGGGAAAACCGGACCGCGGGAATTCCCCCAGTTTCCTCGATCCACGGCTTCGACGGCCAACTCCGAACGGAATGGCCGGGGGCAGCCGTGGTGCCGCGAGCGGCTACTGCCCGACGGCAAGCAGCCGCGACAGCGATTCGGCGAGCTTGTCCAGCGCCCCGCGGTCCGGCAGCGTGACGGTCAGACGCTGCCGGCCGTCCTCGTCCTGCTGGACGCATTCCGACAGGCGATTGCGCAGGTCGCCGGCCAATTGCTGCGAGGCGGGCGTTTCCCGGTGCTCGGCCATCAACTCGCCCAGGAAATTGAACGCGGCCCCCAGCAACTCGCCGCCGGCGGCGGCGACCCGCTCGCGGCGGGCCAGCAACTCGGCCTCCTGCTGGCGGTCCGCCTTGACCGACTCGTCCGTCGGCGCTTCGGGTTTGGCGCCCAGCAGCAGCTCCAGCCGGCGTTTCAATTCCTCCATCCCGGACGCCAGGTCCACGTTCTCGATTTCGGAATTGGCGTCCAGGGCCGCCAGCGCCAATTCGTGCTTGGCCGACAGCGTGGCCAGCAGTTTCTCCTCGATCGTCTCTTCGGTGATCAGCACGAAGACTTGCACGGGCTGGCTCTGGCCCATGCGGTGGGCGCGCGAGATGCGTTGTTCCAGCACCGCCGGGTTCCAAGGCAAATCCACGTTGATCACCGTATTGGCGGCCTGCAGGTTCAGGCCCGTCGCCCCGGCGTTGGTGGTCAGGAACAATTGGCAGCGGGGATCGGTCTGGAAGCGGTTGACCAGCTGCTGCCGCTTGGCTTGCGGGACCGAGCCGTCCAGGCGGACGAAATCCACGCGGCGCTTGTGCAGCAGGGGTTCGATCAGGTTCAGCATCGTCGTCCACTCGGAGAACAAAACGGCCTTGCGGTTGTCCTCCTCGAACAGCTGATCAAACAACTCGTCAATCCGTTCCAGCTTACTGGAGTACGACGGCTGCTGCTTGGTGACCAGGAACGTGCCGTTGGCCGTCATGCGGGCCATGAGCAGGGCCTTTTGCAGCCGCAACAGGTCCATTTCGGTGAGAAATTTCTTCCGCGTGATCTGCCACACGACCTGCATGTGGGCGGCGTGCAAATCCCGCTGTTCGTCCGTCGGCGGAATGCGGACGATCTCGGTCGTCCGCGCAGGCAACTGCTGCATCACGCCGGAGCGCGTCCGCCGCAAGAGGATCGGCTTCAGGTTCTGCCGCAACTGGTCCAGGTTCCGGTAGCCGAGCACTTTGCCGTTCTCGTCCACCACCCGGTGGCGATTGAAGAAGCGGAACGCCGGGGCCAGTCGCCGGTCGTCGATGAACTGGACGACGGAGTACAGTTCGTCCAGGCGGTTTTCCAACGGCGTGCCGGACAGTACCAGGGCAAACGGGCTCTTCAAGCCCTTGATCACGGCGCTCGTCTTGGCTGCCCAATTCTTGATCCTCTGGCCTTCGTCCAGGATAATCAAGTCCCATTTGACGCGCTCGATGGCCAGGATGTCCCGCAGGACTTGCTCGTAATTGCAGATCGTAAAGAAGCAGTCGTTGTTGTACTGGGAGGCGCGGGTGGAGTGCGGGCCGAGAACCAGCTGGCAATCCCGTCCGCTGAACCGCTGGATTTCGCTGCGCCACTGCGACTTGAGGGACGCGGGACAGACGACCAAGACCTTGCGGATCTCCGCCTCGCGGGCCAGCAGTTCCGCGACGCCGACCCCCTGGATCGTCTTGCCCAAGCCCATGTCGTCCGCCAGGATCGCGCGGCCCTGGCCGACGGCAAAGGCGATCCCGTCCAGTTGGTAAGGCAGCAGTTCGCTTTTCAGCAGCGTCTTGCGCAACGGGTGCTTGGCCGGATTGCTGCGGACCTCGGCCGTCAGCGACTTGATGCGGTCCTGAAACAGTTGCCCGTCGATGTACTCTTGAGCGTCCGGGGTGACGATCACGTCCTGGTCCAGTCGCTGCAGGCGCTGGATCCGCCGCAGCAGATCGTGGAGGTCGGTGAGGTCGCGGCCGCGCAACGGGCGGACGATCGGCTCGGCTTCTGACGGCAACCGGTCGGGCACGTCCGCGCGCAGGGCCGGGTGATCGCCGTAGCGCAAATGGACCACCACTTGCTGGCACTTGTACGGCCGCCGGCGGACCGAGGCGGGGAACCGGCGCTTGATCTTCTCCAGGGCGTGCATGATGTGTTTGCACGTGCCCAGCGTGTTGGTGCGGAAGTCCGGGCACGAGCAATACGATTCGCCCCGTTGCTCGCCGCGCAGGGCCAGCCGGTACGTCTTGCCGGACTCGGCGCTGGTCAGCGTGTAGTCCGTCCACGGTTGCGAAGGGTCCAGCGACTGGAGCGTCATCTTCTCGGACAGCGCCCGCGCCTTGCGCTCCCGCAGCGCGCGGCGGACCAGTTGGTCCTCGTTCAGACACTCCAGCGGCAGTTCCTCGGTCGGCGCCGCGGACAGCCCCAACGCCATCTTGTCTTCTAGGATCACCGAAAACGCGGCGCCGACCTCTGCACACGCGGTGTTCGACGTGCTGCATTCCCAATGGAGCCGCTTGCGGGCGTCATCCTCCAAGCGGATCGTGACGGTCGTTCGGTCGGCGTCGAAAAACCGCAACTCGAACCGTTCGTCGTTCAGCCGCACCTGACGGTCGATGTCGATCGTGTACTTTGCTCCCTCCTGAATCCACTTCGCCCCTTCCTCGCCGATCAGCTTGCAGGCGTCTTGGTAGTTCAGCCGAGAGAGCTTGTCACGGAGGGTCAGTTCGGTGCTTTTCTTGGTCGTCATGACGGCAGGCTCCTTGGCGGCGCAGGGTCGTCGCTGTCCGCCGGATTCGAAATGAGAATGTCCAAGTTTACCGAATTCGCGACGCGCGCCAACGTCCCCGCCTGCGTTTGCTGGGCTGCGACCAGGTTGCCCCGAATTCCCCACACGCGCCAATGTCTCTGGCCGGAGAGCCCGTGAGGCTCGACGCGGCCGGCCCACCGCACGCGGGGGATGGTCCGCTGAAACACGTGTCGCAATGGTGTCGGGAACATCTCGGCGTGACGCTGCAGGCCCAACGTACCTCCGCCTGCCGCCCGGTCCGACGCCCAGAGACGCAACAGAGAAGTCAGGGGAAACGTAAACTCGTACAAGCGCAAGTTTTCGAGGGTCCGGGCTGAGTCTGCTCCCGCGTGCAGAAGAAGGCCTGATTTCGCGTGGCGGCACACAAATCAAGGCTGCGACCATCAAGCGAATTCCTACCTAGTGATTCAGCTGGATCAAGTCTCCCGCCGCCAAGGTCAGCCGGATCCGCAGCGTGTTGTCCTTCGTTTCCTGCGACGCGATTTTTCCCGTGACCGACGCGATTTCGCGGCAGGCGGGGGCGCCGTCCAGTTCGACGGCAATTGTCTGCTCGTGACCCGTCCAGTTGGAGAGCGCGATGAGGTCCGCCTCGGGTGACTGAATCCAATTGGCCTCGACGCGATAGTTGTCCGTCCGTACGCGGGGCCGAATGCCGCCCGCAGCCAGGACCTTCTGCATCCAATTGCGATGCGCGACGTCAAAGTCCAGCGTCGAATGCTCGGCGCCCTCGGGCCGCTCGGAGGTTGCGATGTAGCTGATCGCCGGGAAGAATCCCACGACGATGACCTTGCCCTTGCCGGCCGGAAGGGTTTTCCAATGGGGCTTCTGCGTGCCGCAGAACATCTTGATTCCCTCGCACGCGCCCAACTCCCGCAGACGCCGCATCTCGTATTCCGAGCGGCCCGGATCGGCCTGAAGATCGAGCGGCTCACGCTGCAACTTCAACGCTTCGTCCAGACCCAAGGGGCGATCGAATTCGTCCCGCGCCAGCGCCCCGGCGCCCAGGTACAACACCCCGCCGTCATGCACCCATTTCACCAGGGACGGCACCGCCGACCTGCGCAGGTTCGCGTCGGTGACGAACAGCATCCGGTGATCGGGCAAGCGCGTTGCCAGATCGTCCTCGGACAGGACGTCGCAGCGCACGTTGCAGTGCCGCAGGAGCAGATTGAGCCAAGCCCGTTCTTTGCCGAACACGTTGTCCCGCGTCGCGTACCAGATATCGCCCGTGACACTCAACAGTTGGGCCGCGTCGGCCGGAGCCGGCTGGCCGGCCAGCACCTGCGTTTCCACGGCCCCGGTGGGGAACGTGATCCGCTTGATCGCCTCGTACACCTCCGGCCGGTGGCTGTTCGTGTCGCTGGTGATCGCGTAGTAAGGCCCATAGTTGAAAAAGCTGATGGCCTTGACTCCGTGCCCGATCTCCAGGAAGCCGCGGGCCTGGATTTCCCAACTGGGCCGGCCCAACACGTTGTAGATGCCGAAGTCCAAGCCGGGCTGCCGGCAGGCGGATCGCATCACGTCGACATAGAAGCCGTTGACCTGCCGCGTGCGCGCCCAGCCGCCCCAGTCCTCGTTCCAGCCGAACGTCAGCGCTCCGCTGCCGTAGATCTCGTACCAATCGACGCAGCGTGAAACCAGATTGCCTTCCAGCAGTTCGCAGGCGAAATTCGCGGTCGTCGGAATGCCGGGCAAATGCGCTTGCACGCTCTGCGTACCCGCCCGGAGCATTTCCGTCATGATGTGATTCATGTATCGGCGGGTGTAGTAGTACGACGCCTTCTCGTCGACGTCGGTCCCGGCGGGGTCGTTGCGGATCTTGAGCTTGGCGATCTGCGAATCGGCCAGGCCCAGCCGCTTCAGATACGGCGTGAAACCTTGCTGGCAGGCCGGGCAAGCCGCGACGTGATCGAACCCAAAGCCCGGCTCGTCCATCAAGTTGATCATCGTCCAGCCGGTGCGGTCGGGATTCTTGGCGGCCAATTCCTTTATGCTTTCGTCGATCCGTTTTCTGTCCGGTTGGCTCAGGCAGCCCGGCGACTTCGTCCGATGAAAAAAGAAACTGGACGCCCGTTTCTTGTCGCTGCCGATCCCGATCCGCCGGAGTGCTTCCCGTTCGCGGGCCACCGCCTCGGCCGTCGACCGCTGCTCGGACAGCGACATGCCGGTGAAGAACGGGAACTCGCTGGGCAGTCTGCCGGGCACGGCGGGAGCCGCTTGGGCCATTTCCAGCGACGCCGAGCTGCCCTCGGTCTCCGTGATCAGCCGGTCATCGACCAGATCGACGGCAAAGATGTATCCGTCGCCCGTGCCTCTGCGTTCGGCCCGCTGGATCAAACCGGCCTCGGAGGGCGTCTTGGAGAACCAGATTTCGAAGTGGGCCTCGGACTCGGGTTCATGATAGGACCGCATCGCGTACAGACTGATCCGGTTCAGACCGCCATAGGCCAGGTACGGGGCCACGTCGACCCAGGCGCTTTCCTGGCCGGCCGCCA
This sequence comes from Candidatus Anammoximicrobium sp., assembly GCA_012515235.1. Classification (GTDB taxonomy): domain Bacteria; phylum Planctomycetota; class Planctomycetia; order Pirellulales; family Pirellulaceae; genus Anammoximicrobium. The sequence continues at coordinate 11,395 of JAAYYU010000036.1, read as the reverse complement.
TGCGAATGCCGGGCTTGTCCGCCGACCCCGTGCTGACGCCGGAGAAGATGCCCTGCCGGTTGATGTTCGCGTGCGGGGTGTACCAAGGCGAAAACGGCCGCCGGCCCCAGAAGTGAATGACAACCGGCTCCTTCTGCTCGGGCATCATGCGAACTTTGATGTACAGCGGCGTCAGGTCGGTCACCGCCGGCTCGTATGTCAGATCGTCACACAGCAGGAGCAGGTCCAGCGTCCGGGTGCAGCCGTGAACGGGGGCCAGATGGATCTTCTCGACCGCGACCTGCAGTTCGCCGGCCGCCGCGTCGAATTCGACGAAGTCCCAGATCCAACGGGCGAAACCGTCCCCCCATTTCTTCTGCCCCTCCGGCGTCGACCGCGGCGAGGCTTCCGTATTGTCGAAGTCCTTCTTGACAACCGGCTGGCCCTGCTGCATTCCCGTCAGCAGGAATCCGGACTTGCTGCGATGGTTGACCATGTCCAGATAGCGGACCCAGATTCGATACTTGCCGGATGCCGGAATCTCGAACGTGGCCGCAGCGGTACCGGCATGTTTGTTCTGTCCGCCGAGCATCTGGCCGACCGGCCGACTGGCGTACCAATTGGCGGCGGAGTGTTCCCGGACGGTCCAGCCTTCGCCGACGAGCGTCATCGACTCGGCCTGGACGACTTGCGAGTTTTCTGGCAACGCGGCCCACGAGGCGGAGCTTGAAAGCAGCGCGACCAGCGCGGCAAACAATGGCAGGACGTTTGTCTTCATGGCAGGATTGGCAGGGTGGTTGGTTCAGGTGCCGCAATTCCAGCGTGCATGGTACAACACGCCGCCGGCCGTGCAAAGCTGATCCAGGATTTCAGCCGCTCGGCATCCCTCGGCCGTTGGTACGCCATCAAGTCCCGAAACGGCATCCGCCGGTGCATACCGACCTTGCGGGACGGCAGCTTCCCCTCGTCGATCACCTGGACCGGGAACGGACGCGAGGCCTGCCGCAACCCGGTCGCCTGTAGCAGTAGTGAGTTCGGCGTGCAGGGGGATCAACGTCACCGCGTTCTCCTGCGCTATCCCCGTCGGGATGTCGACGAGCAAGCGAAAGGCCGAAGCGGGAATCGCGATCGATTCTTCACGCCGATTGTCCTGCCGGATCCCCCGCCGTTCTCTCGTCCCATCCAGATTCTGCCAATCGGTATGCCGTGTTGCTGGTCATGATCGCACACTCGCACGACAGGGGGTCAGGCTTACAGAATTCAGTTTTGGCCGAGCCATGTCGTTGCCTATAGCTGGACCCACCATCGGCCAAAATTGAATTCTGTAAGCCTGACCCCAACGCAGCGACGCGAGGATGAAGGGGGCAATTCGCGCGTCATGGGTCTTGCGCAACCTGGGGGCGGTCGCGCAGACAAAGGGGGCGTAAAAAGGCAGCACAGCCTCGCCGACACTCGCCGCCGAACAGATTCCTCGGTCCCCGGATGGGGCTTGGCGTTGCTACACCATCGGCATCAGGACGGCCAGCAACATGGTGACTGCCAGACTGAAGGTGCCCAGCACGACCAGCATCAGCGTCCAGGACTTCAACGCTTCGATTTCGGTCAGTCCGCTCATCTTGGCGACGATCCAGAAGCCGCTGTCGTTCATCCACGATGCGACCAGCGACCCGCCGCCGATGGCCGTGGCCAGGTACACCGGATGGAAGCCCAGCGATTCAGGACTGGCGATCCCGGCCAACATGGCCGAGCCGGTGATCATGGCCACAGTGCTGGAGCCTTGAGCGGTCTTCAGCACGGCGGAGATGGAAAAGCCCAAAACCAGCAGCAGCAATCCGCCGCTCCCACCAGCACCGGCGAACAACTGCTGAATCGCCTCGCCCACCCTGGCGACCTTCAGCATCTCGCCGAACGCGCCGCCGGCGGCCGTGATCAGGATGATCACCCCGCCGCTCATCAGCGCCGTCTCGACCGCCTTGGCCATTTCCGGCAACGCCAACTGTCGCTGCTTGACCAGCATCGCCACGGCCAGCAGGCAGGATAACAGCAGGGCGAAGTTCGCGTTGCCGACCATGTTCGTCAAGCCGGACGCTTGGGCCAGGCGGCGGGCGGCAGGCGACGTGACCTCGTCTGGCGACCGCAGCCACCGGGTCAGCTGTTCTTCCTGTTGCGAGCGGGGAAGGCCTGCCTGCTGCAACTGCGGCTGCATCAGGCTCTTGGCCGACGCCTCGACGATCGTGTTCATCGAAATCAGCACCACCGGCAGCACCACCGGCAGGATGCTCAGCCACAGCGGCGGCAGTTGCGAGTCGTCCAGCGGTTCCGGATCGGGCTGGTCGCCGATCGGCCGCATGGCGATCGGCATCCAGCGGTTGGCAAAATACGCGAAGGTCAGTCCGGCCGCGGCGGACGGCAGCGCCACCAGTCCGCCGATCAGGATCATGAAGCCCACATCGACTTCCAGGGTGGCGGCAATCACCAGCGGGCCCGGAGTCGGCGGGACCAGCGTGTGCGTGATCGCCCCGCCGCCGCCGATCGCGAGAATGTACAACAAGTAATTGCGGCGGGTGCGGCGGTACAGCGAACGCGCCAAAGGGACCAGCAAGTAGAAGACCGTGTCGAAAAAGACGGGGACGGCCAGCACCCAGCCGCTGGCCGTCAGGGCGAGCGGCGAACGCTTCTCGCCGAACAGCCGCAGGAACGTGCGCACGATGCGATCGGCCGCCCCGCTGTCCAACATGCACTTGCCGATCACCGCCGCCATGCCGATGACGATGCCGATTTTGCCGGCGGCCGAGCCGAAGGACATGGCGACCCGCGCAATCGAATCGGACCATTGACCCTCGCCCAACAGGACGACCGCCAGAACGCTGACGACCATGGCCGCCACGACCATTGTAATGAAGGGATTGATCTTGACGACGATGATCAGCCCCAGCACGATGACCATGCCGATGCCGAGAATGACCAGCGGCCGGACGACGCCCGGCGGGGCGACTGCCGGGGTTGCCGCAGGGCTCGCTGCGCCGTCGGCGGCCGTCGCCACAGGCAAAGACGGCTCGCCGCCCGTAGCCAGCGGCCAACAAAAACCCATCCAAGCCAGAACCACCAGGACGCCCGCGATCGCCGCTTGCCGTCGAATCATGCCGTCACCTCCCCAAAGACCAGCGGCAAGTATCGAATTCACGGGACAGAAAGTCAAGCAACGCAGGCTGCGGGCAGAAAGCGGAACCGCCGAAGACCTGTGAACCCCGACATTGCTTCCTGCCCCAACCGCGCAGAGCGTCCGGCAGGGACTCATCCCCGGCCTTCCGACGGCCGACACCGCGCGGGGGAGCAGGCTGTGTTGAGTTGACGATGGCACACGAGTAGAATCGCTGCCGGAATCGAGCCTCACGTCCGCCAGGTCTTTCGCTCGCCAGGAGTCCATGATGTCTCTGCATAAGTCCTTTCTTCACGGCCTGTGTTGCGCCGTCATCGCTGGGTGTGGACTGCAGGCGTGTTCGGCGCAAGCTCCCGCAGCGGAAGTCGAGGGGCAGGTGGACGGTCGGGCGACGATCGCCTATCTGCTCGGCTGCCAGAAACCCAACGGCGCGTTCGGGCCGGATGGCTATGCCCACAGCGATCTGGCTTGGAACTATCCGGCCGTGCGCGCCTTGGTGCTGCTTGGCGAGCCGATTCCGCGGCCCCGGGACTGTCTGGTCAACGGCGTTTGGGCCGCCTTTCGCGAGCCGGACGCGCATCGGACCAATCTGCACTGGGACCTGTACCAGAAGGTCCAATTGAATCGCCTTTTGCACCGGGCTGCGGGCTTGCCGATCGCCGTCTTTCCCGGCCAGCGCGACGATGGCCGGCGTCTGGAATTGGGGAACCGCTGGACGCTGAAGTTCGAGGATCGCAAGGGGGCCTACTACGGGCCCTACGGCGTCGGCGTGTTCTACGACGTCTCGACGCTCTGGTATACGGTCAGCGCTTTGACCGGCCTGGACGGCACGATTGCCAATTCGGATTTGGCCAAGGAATTCCTCGTGGCCCGGCAGAGCGCCAACGGCGGATTCGTCGATGCCTACCGCGTCGACACGCCGCCCGATCCGACGGCGGCGCATCTGGTCATCACCTGCCACGCCGTCATGGCCCTGCGGGCGCTGGGCCTGGAGGTGCCGCAGCGGGACGCGTGCGTCGAGTTCCTGCGGACCTGTCAGACGCCCGACGGGGGCTTTCGCTGGAGTCCCAGCCACGGGGCGCACAGCAACCAGGCCGACGCCTGGTACACCTGGGCGGCCGTCCGCGCGCTGGACGCACTCGGCGCCCGGCCTCGCGATCCGGCCCGATGCGTTGCCTGGCTCAACGGGTTGCAGAACCCCGACGGCGGTTTCGGCGACCGGCCCGGTTGGGACTCGCGGATTTACAGCACCTACTACGCCGTCCACGCACTCCAAGTCCTCACCGGCGACGCGCGGAACGCGATTGCTGCCAAACGCGTTTCCCGGAGCGTCGCACAGATCGCGGACGGCAAGTACCGGATCTTCCAAGCTCATTTCAAATCGGCCGCCGATCTGGCCGGCAGTCCGGCGGACATGGTCGACGAAGTCCGAAAGATGGGCCTGCACCTGATTGGCGCGAAGACCGAGGACGTGACGGCGGCTCGGGCGCATGCGGCCGACCGCGGCTACGCCTTGGAAGTCCTGGCCAATCCGGAGAACTACTCGCACAAACTTCGCTGGCTCGGCGGCGACCCGGCCGACCACGTGTCCAACTGGCTGGTGCCGCCGCAGTTGAGCGCCGACGAGCGTCGGAGGTGGGAACAGGCCGCCGCGGCGGGCCGAGCCGGGCTGCCGTGGGAGGCGTTCAAACAGCAGGTCATCAGGCCGGCGCTCCAACTGGGCACCGTCTTCTACCCCGAACTCGATTTCTCCATGACCAACGCTTACCTGGTCTACGACGACGGACTGGACGGTCAGCCCGGCTACAACGCCTTTCTCGCGGCCCTGGGCTGGCCGGCCTGGGATTGGGTGCGCCAGACGCCGTATCGCGAGCGCTGGGTGGGAAAACTCCCGGCTCTGGCCGACGGCGACGCCCACGGCGACTTGGCGAAGTGGCGTTCGCGACCCGAGAAGCAACGCGTCTTGTATCTGGCCGCCGGCCACCAACTGCCCCACTTTTTGGACGCCTGCCGCAACGGCCGTACGGTCTGCGTCATCCGCGACGGGCGCGAACCAGAGGGAGCCGTCTTGTACGGCACGCGATCGGCCGTCGAATACGTCAAACGGCATCCGGCCCAGTGGCAATGGTGGACGGAGAACGTCGGCAGAAAGCCCTGAACGGCCCTTCCCGCCGCCGAGGTCGAGCGCCGTCCGCAAAACGAGAGAACCGCACGGCGCTCGCCACCGGTGAATCGCCGCCCTGCCAGGCCGAACGGTTCGAGTGGTTTGACGCGGGGCGGCCAAACGCGAGTCGCAGCGGGCGCTTGAACGCCCCGCGCAGCCCTGGCGGCAACGAGGAGATGCGGGAGCGGGCGGCGAGCCACGGAGGGGGGCGAGCCCGGTTGCCCGACGCCTCGGAAGGCTGGCTGCGGAAATCCGGAGGCGTGAAAGTGAAATGGCGGAATGAGCCTCTCCAAGTTCGCCGGCCCTCCACGGTCACAGCTCCAGCATCCGTGCTACAATACGCAGTCGGCCGCGCAAGTTCGGCCGCTGACCTCCCGCGTTTTCTGAAGGAATGAAGAACATGCTCTCTGCCTGGAACCGGCCTGCTCGGCGCTCAACGCGGCTTGCCGCCGCAACCAACGGAGCATCGCGCTCCAAGCCGTGCCGAGTCCTTTACACGGCTCGGAGAGCCCTGCTACGAAGATCCGCGCCCGTCGCGTGGCTGATCGCGGTGTTCTGCATCCTGGCCGTGATGCCGGCCAGTGCTGCCGACTGGCCGATGTGGCGTTGCGACGTCGGCCGCACGGCGTGCTCGCCGGAGAAACTGGCCGAACCGCTGCACCTGCAGTGGGTGCGTCAGTACGAGCCGCTGCGGCCGGCGTTCTGGCAAGTGCGGCAGGAGCGAGTCCAATTCGACGCGGGCTACGAGCCGGTCGTGTGCGGCCAGACCATGTTCGTCTGCTCGTCGCGCAACGACAGCGTGACCGCGCTGGAGACGGAGACCGGCCGCCAACGGTGGCGGTTCTACGCCCAGGGGCCGCTGCGGTTCGCCCCGGCGGTGTGGGACGGCAAGGTGTTCTGCGCCTCGGACGACGGCTGCTTGTACTGCCTGGACGCCGCGACCGGCGCCGTGCGCTGGAGGCACCGGGCGGCTCCGGCGCAACGTCACGTGCTGGGCAACGGCCGGCTGATCTCCGTCTGGCCGGTGCGCGGCGGCCCGGTCGTGGCCGGCGGACGTGTGTACCTGGCGGCCGGCGTGTGGCCCTTCGAGGGCATTTTTGTCTGGGCGCTCGATGCCCAGACGGGCCGTCCCGTGTGGGTCAACGATCGTTGCGGCTCGCTGTATCTGGAACATCCCCACGGCGCGATGGCCTTCGGCGGCCCGTCGCCCCAAGGATCGCTGTTGATCCGCGGCGGGGAACTGGTCGTGCCCAGCAGCCGGGCGTTCCCGGCCCTGTTCGATCTCGAGACCGGCAAACTGGCCGATTTCGCGTTCGGCCACGGCGGGCACGGCAGCCGGCCCGGAGGCTGGTTCGTAGCCACCGACCCAGCCGGCGAACTGGTGGTCGATCCGCAGATCAATACCGAAATTCACGACGCCGGGCAGCAGATCATCGGCCAGGCGGGAGTCCGGCCGCAGGCCGGCGAGGTGCGGGCGGACCAGGTGACGATCGGCAACCAGACCTATCGCTTGCAGGAGCACGCCGCCGCCATGATTTCGGTGGGCGGCAAAACGCTGCGTTTTGCCGACGGCTTTCCGGGCGTCGAGGGCGACGTCCACACGATGCTCGCCGCCGACGGAAAACTGTTCGTCGTCACCAGGCAGGGGAGCATCTACTGCTTTGGAGATCGGCCGACGGAGGCGACGACGCATCCGTCGGCGACTTCGCCGCTCCAGCGGCCCGACGACCGCTGGGGCGAAGCGGCCACGGCGATCATCCGCCGGACGGGAGCCGAGGCGGGCTATGCGCTGGTGCTGGGAATGGGAACCGGGCGGCTCGCGGAGGAGTTGGCCCTGCAGTCGGCCCTGCACGTGATCGCGGTCGAACCGGACGCGGAGAAAGCGGACGCTTTTCGCCGCCGCCTCGATCAGGCGGGACTGTACGGCGAGCGGATCGCGGTCCAGGTCGCGGACCCGCTGCAATTCTCCCTGCCGCCCTACCTGGCCAGCCTGATCGTCTCCGAGGATCTGCACGCGGCCGGCTTTGACAAGGCCGCTCCGGCGTTCCTCCAGACGACTTTCGCCGCCTTGCGCCCTTACGGCGGCACGCTGTGCCTGGAACTGCCTGCCGACGGCCACGCCGCGGTCGAACAGGCGACCCGCGCGGCGGAGGCTTCGATGGCAGGCGCCCGCATCGAACGAGAGGGCGATCTATCGCTGGTCGTGCGCGCCGGTCCGCTGCCCGGCGCCGCCGATTACTGCGGCCAGCCCAACCGCGACCAGTTGGTCCGCGCGCCGCTGGGGCTGCTCTGGTTCGGCGACACGTTCCACCATCACAAGCTGTTCTACAAGACGTTCACCCACGAGGCGGGCCGCGGGCTCCCGGAAACCATCGAAGTGGCTGGCGGCGTGATGAAGTACCAGGTCACGGCGCAGCCCTACGGTCCCAATCCCAGCGGCATGGGCTACCATGAGTACTTGCGCTGGCTGGAACGCGAGTTGACCTACCGCGACGGCTACACGGACGTGTACACCGGCCGAGTGCTGTCCGAGTCGGAAGCCACGCGTGCCATCGTCGACTTTGCCCGCCCGCCGGACGGCGAACCGGAAGCGCTCCCGGCTCCGATTCGCACCAATCCGCTGACGGGGCTGGCCGAGGGCCGGGAAATGATCAAGACCTACGGCTGCGACCTGACGCCGGTCGACTACGGCGAACTGTACACGTTGCGATCCGGCACGGCGGCGTATTACGACAAGGGGCTGGAGAGCGGCACGATCAGCATCGGCGGCACCCGCTCGGGCTGCCGCAACAGCATCATCCCGGCCGGCGGCGTCTTGAGCCTGCCGTCATGGACCGGCAACTGTACGTGCAACTACCCCGTCCACACGTCGCTGGCGCTGGTCGCGATGCCGCCCCAGTTCGAGCAGTGGTCCGCTTGGGGCGACGTGGCGGTCGAGGCTCCGCTTGGCCGCGTGGGGATCAACCTGGGGGCTCCCGGCGACCGCGTGGCGGACGACGGCACGCTGTGGCTGGATTGGCCCAGCGTCGGCGGCCCGTCGCCGATGGTCCCTGTGCAGGTCCAGCCGGAGGGCGCGGAAGCGTTCTACCGTCATGCCCTGTGGAGCGAAGGCGGTCAGGGCTGGCCCTGGGTCAGCGGTTCGGGGATCAAGGGCTTGACGAGCTTGCGGATCGAGCCGGTGGCGCTCAAATCCACTCCGCCGGGCAACACGTTCAGTGTCCGCTGGCTGGGCAGCGTCCAGCCGCAGCACCGCGAGACGTACACCTTTTACGGCGAAAGCGACCACGGCTTGCGGCTGTGGGTCGCCGATCAATTGCTGTTGGACAACAGCGCCCAACTCCGCCGCGGCGAGCGCGGCGAGGTGTCGGCGAGCATCGCTTTGGAGAGCGGCAAGCCGGTGCCGATCAAGCTGGAATACGATCCGCCGAAGGAGCGCCGGGCGGACCAGCCGGCGAAGATCGCCCTGTCCTGGAGCAGCGGCTCGACGCCCAAGTCCATGATCCCGCCGGACCGGCTCGTCTCGGCCGCAGGAAAGCCAGGCGGGTTGACCGGCCTGTACTACGCCACGGCCACGCTCGCCGGTCCCGCGGCCCTGCAGACGGACCCGCAACTCCGCTTCGACTGGGGTCACGCCTTGCCGGCGGTTTTGCAGCCGCTTCCGCGGCCGGTGTCCCTCGAACCCCGCTCGTTCACCGTCCGGCTGACCTTCGCGGAACCGGACGCCCTGCAGCCCGGCCAGCGAGTCTTCTCGGTGCGTCTGCAGGGCCGAGCGGTGCTCGAAGATTTTGACATCGTGCGCGAAGCCGGCGGCGACCGCCGAGGCATCGTCAAGGAGTTCCGCGGCGTGAAGGTCCACGGAGCGTTGCAGCTGGATTTCGCCAGCGCGACCCAGAACCCCGCAATCCTGTGCGGAGTGGAACTGATCTTGGAAAAGGAAACGTTCTAGTTTTTCTGGAGGGGGGGGGGTGACCTGCCAGGGGACTGTCTCACTGCGGTTCAGCTCGATCGTTGCGCACGCAATTCTCGTTTCAGTTGGCACGGGGCCCGCTAAAATCGCTTCGCCCATCGGACAGCTGACAGAGCCGCACTACTGTCGCAGACGCGAAGCGATCCGGTGGGCCGCGAAGGCTGGGCCCACCCGACAGACGGAAGGCGACGATCGGCTTGCCGTGCTTGCCGGCTACAGCCACTTTTTGCGTTGCTCCAGGTACACCAGCGGCTCGGCGTCGGGTTGGCCTTTGACTTTCAAGGCGTCGCTGTCCCACTCGACGGGCTTGCCCAGCCGCATGGAGACCATGCCGACCATGGCGACTTCGGCGACCGTGGCGGACGTGTCGAAGCCTTGGAACGTCTGGCCTTGGCCCTTGCAGGCGTTGAGCCATTCGCCCATGTGGTCCCGGGTCCTCGGCAGGGTGACGGGGACTGGCTTGCCGGCCTCATGGTCCTGGACGCCGCGGCACTTTTCGTCGCCCTTCAGCCGGACCACGCCGCCGACGCCCCAGGCGTTGGAGCACAGGATGCCTTTCTCGCCGGCGAACAACACGCCGTTGGTCGGCACCTTGCCGTAGGTCGACAGCAGTTCCTTGCCCAGCTCTTTCGGTGGACCGGCCTGGGGCCCGTCGTGCCACCAGACGGACACGGGCTCGAAGCCTTCGCGGGCGGCGAAGTCCCAGCGGAAATCGCAGGCCGAGGGATAGCTGTCCTTGAGCGGCTCGGCGATCGTCACCGTGGCCCGTACGGGCGCGCCGAGCTTCAAGGCTCGCCAGGGCAGATTCAGGCCGTGGGCGCCCATGTCGGCCAGGTGGCCGTCGCCGAAGGCCAGCCAGCGTCCCCAGTGCAGACAGCCCACAGCGCCCGGAGCGGCGATGTAGTAGCTCTTGTACGGCAACAGCGGCGACGGACCGCACCAGAAGTCCCAGTTGAGCCCCTCCGGAATCGGATCGGCGTTGGTGTCGATCGGCGCGCTGGGCGGAAAGCTGCGGTTGATCCAGCAGTGGACCTCGCGGATCTTGCCCAGCAGGCCCGCCTGGATGACCTCCATGCTGCGGCGGAAGGTGTCGCTCGATCCGCCCTGGGTGCCCAGTTGCGTCGCCAGCTTGGTCTGGCGAGCCAAATCGCGGATCTCGCGGGCCTCGGCGCAGCTGTGCGCCAGCGGCTTTTCGCAAAACACGTGCTTGCCGGCCAGCATGGCGGCCTTGCTCATCGGCACGTGCCAACGCTGGCCGGGGGCGACGACCACCGCGTCCACGGACTTTTCCGCTTCCAGCAGCTTGCGGTAATCCTCGTACACCTTGGCCCGCTCCAGCGGCGCGGCGAATTTCCCCTTCAAGGCGGCGATCTGCCGGGGATCGACGTCGCAAATCGCCACGACCTTGTCGCCCTGCGCCAGGGCCGAGCCGAGGATCTGGCCCATCCGGCCGCCGCAGCCCAACAGGGCCAGGTTCAACTTGCCGTTGGCCCCCTCTCCGGCGCACGCCCGCGAGGACACAAATTGGGGCAACGCGAGCGCGCCGACGCCGGCCGCGGCACACGTTTTCAGAAGTGAACGCCGACTGATCTGCAAGTGCTGGTACATGTTGCGTGGTCTCCAAGGGCAGGCAGGGACGAGAGGACACAAACGGCGAGCCGCCCCAGGGGACGCGAATCCCCCGGACGACGCGCGATTCTAACCCGCTGGGAAACGAGGGTCAAGCAAGCGGGCAAGGCGCGTGTCGGGCGGCAGGACTGCGAGCCCGCCCCTCGCGCGAAGTGGCTGGCCAAAGCGTCCGGCCGGGGCGAGCGGGCGGGCGTCAGCCCAATGGTGCAGACCCCTCGCGCGAAACGGCTGGCGAAAGCGTCCGGCCGGAGCAGCAAGCCGTTCCCGTCGGGGCGCGGTTGGCCCGCAGGCGTCCCGCCGTCCCACCGCTGCCGGACAACACCGAAGGGGACTGCCTTCGGCCACTTGGCGAACACCCGCCACCGGAGTTATAATGCGAACACAGATTCCGAAGCCGGTCTCGTGCCGCCAGCGTCAGGACGGCCGCTGGAATTCGGCCGCTCGTCAAACTAGCCCGGCCTTTCCGGGACCACAGCCTCGCCGCATCGTAGCCCGC
>JAAYYU010000379.1 GCA_012515235.1 Candidatus Anammoximicrobium sp. | reverse complement strand
TGGGGACGCGACCTTCTTGGACCGTCCGTCCAGTCTCAGCGCCGACTGGCCTTTGCCGCGGCTCCTGGAGGAACAAAAACGGGATAACAAATCCCAGTCTCTCGACCGCGCCGTTTTGGCGCGGCACGTACAGACCGTACACGTACAGAGCGTACGGGGCACGCTAGGGGCGTTTAGGCCACGCAGGGCAGAAGAGGGTAACTTTACCCTAAGACCGTCCCCGAACGCCGCTACGGGCCTGCTAGGGGCCTTAAACGGGGTGCCTAGCGGATGCCCTAGACGTAGGCTAGAGAGCGGCTACCGGGGGTGCTCCGGCGGGGTATTTCAGGGAGTATTCGTTACGGTAAGTAAGCTACCCGTAACAAATACTAACTTACCTAGGATCAGGGGTAGGGGGCGGTTGAGAGCGGGTATGCTAGGCTAGTACCCTAAGCCACCCCGCGAGGCTTTACAGCCCGAACCTTTAGCCCGCTTTCCTTGTCATATCTGCGCCGTCGAACCCTCGATCTACCTGGCCTAGCATGGAATAGGTTTTGTTACCTATAGCCTGCTGCCTTGCCATGGCGGAAGCGTGGGTTCGACTCCCACTGGGTGCTCTGAGTTTCAGGACGTGGGGAAGCCTGGTATCCCGCGTGCCCTGGGAGCACGAGAACGCTGGTTCGACTCCAGCCGTCCTGACTGAACTGATGCGGTGGTCTCCGTGTTGGTACGGACGTGCGGCTGTTGACCGCGCCGACGCAGGTTCGATTCCTGCCGCCGCAGCCTTGTGGAAGGGCAAGCCAACTGGCGATGGCACCCCGCTCGAAGCGGGACGAGCTTCACAGCCTTGCGGGTTCGACTCCCGCACCTTCCGCCTTGACGACACGTGCCCTTGGCCGAGCGGCAGAGGTTCCAGGCTTCCAACCTGGCGAGGCGGGTTCAACTCCCGCAGGGCACTCTGATGTTTGGGTCGGTAGCTCAGCGGCAGAGCGGGTGCCTGTTAAGCACCGGGTCGTGGGTTCGAGTCCCGCCCGTCCCTCTGGTTGGTTGATTGCGGGGTAGTTTCTGTCGGTAGAAATACGTGGCTTTGAACCACGGGTCCGCAGGTTCGACTCCTGCCCCCGCAGCCTTGGCAACGAACTTGTCGCGACCGGTGAGTGTCAGCAGAAGTAACCGATGCGGGGTCGTTCAACGGTAGGACGGGACGCTCTGAACGTCTTGATGTTGGTTCGATTCCAGCCCCCGCAGCTTGGCTCGACGAACGAAACGGAAGTCATCCGGCCGGATGAGGAACCTGTTTTGAACACAGGCCGCGGCACTGCCGTTGTGGGTTCGAGTCCCACGACTTCCGCTGAAACAGATTCGTGTGTCCCTGGTGTAATTGGCAGCACGGCTGGTTCCAACCCAGTTGGTCAGGGTTCAAGTCCTTGGGGGCATGCCTTGAGCGAACCTTCGCTCACGATCTGGGCTCATCGTCCAATAGCAGGACGCCGGCTCCGCACGCCGATAATCCCGGTGCAAATCCGGGTGGGTCCACTCGAAGGCACGGTCCCGTGGTCCAACGGCAACGACACTTGGGTCACATCCAGGAAACGATGGTTAAACTCCATCCGGGACTACTTGATCAGGCCCAGATACACCAAGCGGCAGAGCGGTCCGGCTCAAACCCGGATGTTCGCAGGTCCGAATCCTGCTCTGGGTACTGACCAGCAACACGGCTCGGTAGGCAATCGGCAGACCACCTTGACTCAGATTCAGGGATGCTGTGGGTTCGACTCCCACCTGAGCTACTGACAGAACGACACGTCCTCGTGGAGCAGTTGGAGTGCTCGCCTGCCTGTCACGCAGGAGATCGCGGGTTCAAGTCCCGTCGAGGGCGCTGAGATGGCACGGTACGCCAACCTTGGCAGAGCGACCAACTTCAAACCTTGGTGGATGCGGGTTCGACTCCCTCCCGTGCTACTGCGAAACACAGTCTTGGCTTCGTACTTCGTCGCCGGCATACAGCCGGCGACGGCAGGATCACAGATTCGGAGGTGCATCATGTGCTGAACGCGCTTGTCGCTGAGTTGGTTTTCCCCAACAGGGGACGAGTGTGTTCATGCACATGAGTCGCACCTTTTTGTGGGAAGCCGAGCAAGTGGCCCGCATGCGGGCTCCTGAGTACCTGGCGGCGCATGGGATCACGTCCGTGTCCGCGGACGGGATCGTCAACATCGCGCTGCACGGCGGATACGCCGACCAGGAGGTGCGACGCCTTGCGGCGAACCTCCTGGATCGGGCACACGCCGAGGCCGTCCGGCGATGGGCGGCCTGGTACCGGGGTGTTCGGAGGATTACGTCTGTCTCCGTGAATGAGTTTCTGGCTTTGGCCGAGTCCGAGCCGGGAACGCACCACGGCGTCACGAAGACGAAACTGCGGAAGGCGGCCAGGCGCATCCTGGCCCACGTCCGAAGGTCGTCATCGGCGGCATAGACAGCGTCGATCCCCGACGCGTTGTTCGGTTTCCTGACCCGAATCAGATTCGGAGCCTGGCCAAGGCTTGGCGTCAGAACTTGGCATGTTGTCCCGCGCAGCGGTCGCGTCAAGGCGACCCCTGCGACGTTTGCGTCGGCTGGGCATAGGCGAGCCCAACTGCCTGTAAAGCAGCCAGCCCGAAAGGCTATGCAGGTCCAATTCCTGCCCGGCGCACCTGGAATGTGTACCACGACGGCGCGGTGCGATGATGGTCTTGCAGCGAGGCTTTCAATCTCGCCCACACGGGTTCGATTCCCGTCCGCGTCACTGTTCTGGCTCGGTGTGATGTTGGTTTTACAGTCAGGCCCTCAACCTGACCGACGCGGGTTCGATTCCCGTCCGAGTCACTGGACGTAGCCAAGCGGCGGAGTCGGCGAGACCTGCGACGTTCAGGACTCCGCGCTCACTGCGGGGGCGGGGGTTCGACGCTGCCGTTGGCTACTCACCAACCTGATTGCAGTCCTGGCAGGTGCCTAACTGGTCGTCATAAGGCAGGTGTGCCCGGTTCGATACCGGGGACTGCAACTAGCGGATGGGCCAGCGCTCAGCGGAGTTTCATGTGCTCCGCGCGCCGGGTGCGACACCCGGATCCGCCACTTGAACATGGCCGGGTACGCAAACAGGTAAAGCGGTCACGTCGAGGGCGTGGCGATTTTGTGGGTTCGATTCCCACCCTGGTCACCTGCCATGCGATCCCGTGGTCCAATGGCGAAGGCGCCTGCGTGACGTGCAGGAAACTGCTGGTTCGATTCCAGCCGGGATCACTGAAACGACGGTCTGTAGGTGTTGTGGCAGCACGCCGCCGTGGTAAGGCGGAAGATCGGGTTCGAGCCCCGGACGGACCTCTTGAAACATGGGCTGCTCGTTCAACGGTAGGACGCTTGGTTTGCACCCAGGCAATCGGGGTTCGACTCCTCGGCGGTCCACTTGCAGGCATGGGCTCATGGTCCAAGGGGAAGATGCCGCCCTGGCGTGGCGGAGATCCCAGTTCGACTCTGGGTGGGTCCACTTGAGGGAGACGGCATGCAGCGTTGGCACAGCGAAAAGCACATCGCACGTCGGCATCAGCGTGATCGTGTGGACCTCGCCGGCAGCGCCGCGGGCCGACAGGTCCGCCGCGCCGAGCGGCAACTGGGCCGGTTTCGCAAGCGACACGCGCTGGACTGTGGCAGAGCGCGGTGCTTTCTGTGTCATGGCGACAAGCTGTTGGATCGCCAGACGCGCGAGCTGTGCTTGGCTGATTTGAACATGCAGGAAGGGATGGACGAGTTGTACGGAAGGTAACCGAACTGGCTCAGGAAGCTGGTTGCTAACCAGTCGCCCGATCAAGGGTTGGATAGGGTTCGATTCCCCCACCTTCCGCTAACGGCCCGATGGTGAAACGGACATCATGCCTCGTTTCTACCGAGGTGTTCCGGGTTCGAGTCCTGGTCGGGCTGCTGGAGGAGAACGACGAAACGGAAGGGCAACCCGATTGGCGACGGGACCCGGTTGGAAGCCGGTTGAGCGATGAGCCTTGAGGGTTCGACTCCCTCCCTTTCCGCTGACTTGGGATTGAAGGCTGTACTTTGTTGGAGGACGTAACCATGAACGCGCACTTGATCGAACGACAATTCGCCAAGATCGGCGCGCGGGCCTTGGTGCGCAACGATACTCGGCCGGACGGCGAGACCGGCGTCCGCATCGACATCGGTCACGACGACGAAGGTGAGTTCTTCGACATCGCGGTGGCCCGTGGTGCGAACTCCGGCTTGGCCGTGATCGACACGCAGCCCCGGTTGCGGCACCTGCTGTTGCTGTCCCGCCAGGATGACGACAAGCACAAGTTCCTGTGCGGACATGACGAGCGACACTGGTTCGTCGCGGCGGTG
>JAAYYU010000378.1 GCA_012515235.1 Candidatus Anammoximicrobium sp. | reverse complement strand
GGAAGTGGTCCGCTCTGGCCCACCCTACGTCAGTCGGCCCGTGCAGGTGTAGGGTGGGCCAGAGCGGACCATCGGCACGGTCGCCCGCACCGCGCCCGAAGTCACCACCACCGCCGAGCCGGAATGGCGCATTCGCAGCGCCGGCCCACCAAAACACGGCCACCATCTCCCCGATGCCGCATCCAACCCACGCCGCCGCCATCCGTGCCCCGATGCGGCCGGGTTGCCCGTGGTGACCGTCTCCCGGTGGGCCGACGCTGCGTCGGAGCGCTGCTGGCTTTTTGACCGGCGTTGACTCGGTTAGCGATTCCAGCCGCCTGGAAGTGGTCCGCTCTGGCCCACCCTACGTCGGTCGGCCCGTCATGCGTAGGGTGGGCCAGAGCGGACCATCGACATGGCCGCGCGCACCGCGCCCGCAGTCACCACCACCGCCGAGCCGGAATGGCGCATTGCGCAGCGGCGGCCCACCGGAACACGGCCACCATCCCCCGGACGCCGCATCGATCCGACGCAGTTACCATCCGCGTCCCGATGCGGCTGGGTTGCCGGTGGTGACCGTCTCCCGGTGGGCCGCCGCTGCGTCGGCGTGGTTCAGGCGACTTTCCCGGCGTTGACTCGGTTAGCGATTCCACACGCCAGGAAGTGGTCCGCTTTGGCCCACCCTACGTCTGGTCCCCGCCAGCCGTTCTCGGACGGGATCGGTCCGCTTTGCGGACAGGTTTGATTTCTGTGAGGTTGCTTGAATCTGTACGGGCGTTCGTTAAGCTGTTGCGGCGATTCGTCGAGTGGTGGAGGATCGTGGCATGACAGCGGAAGCGAATGCAACCCAGCGGACTGGTGACGCGAGCCAGCAGAGCGATGCGGCCGGTGGTGGGAAGGGGCAGAACGGCTCGCCGACGGCGGTGGGTGCTGGCAGCCCGCCCGCGGCCGCCGAGACGTCGCCGGGCGGGGCCCCGGAGTCCGAGGGCTCGAATCGCCGTTGCGAGGTGCGGTTTGAGTACACGGCGGAGTTCCCGCGGGTGCTGGAGCAGTTGCACTCTGCGTTGCTGATTTCGACCTACCAAGCGGGCAAGCTGTGCGTGGTCGGGGCGTGCGACAGCCGCTTGACGTTTTCCTTCCACAACGTGGAACGCGTGATGGGCGTGGCCGCCAACCCGGTGCGGGTGGCGGTCGGCGCCCGGCGGCAGATCTACTCGTTCCACCCGGCGCACGACGTAGCCAGCCGGCTGGCGCCCTCCGGCACGTTCGACGCCTGCTGGATCGCCCGGACCAGCTTTGTCACGGGCAACATCCACAGCCACGATCTGGCTTGGGGCCAAGACGGGCTGTGGGTCGTCAACACGCTGTTTTCGTGTCTGTGTACGCTGCACGAAAATTACAGTTTCGTGCCCCGCTGGCGACCGCCGTTCATCAGCCAGTTGATCGACCAGGACCGCTGCCACTTGAACGGTCTGGCGATGGACGAGGGCCAGCCGCGATTTGTGACTGTGATGGCCGAGTCGGACGAGCCGGCTGGCTGGCGTCCCACGAAGGCCACCGGCGGGTGTGTGCTGGACGTGTCCAGCGGCCAGACGGTGGCGCGGGGGTTCTCCATGCCGCATTCGCCGCGCTGGCATGACGGGCGGCTGTGGGTGCTGGATTCCGGCAAGGGGCTGCTGACGGTGGTCGATCCGGCCAGCGGGCACGTCGAGCCGGTGACGGGCATGCCCGGCTATACCCGCGGCCTGGCCTTCGGCGGCCCGTTTGCCTTCGTCGGCTTGTCGCGCATCCGGGAGACGTCCGTGTTCGGCGGGGTGCCGATCGCGGAGCATCGGGAGGAACTGAAATGCGGCGTCGGGGTGGTGGACCTGCGGAGCGGCCGGCAGGTGGCGGCGCTGCAGTTCCACAGCGGCGTGGAGGAGATTTTTGCCGTCGAGTTGCTGCCGGGGGCGGTGCATCCGCACCTGTGCGGCGTGACGCTGGACGAAGACGAGACGCAGGACGTCTGGATCGTGCCGCCCGCCGAGCCGGGGCCGCCCGCCGAGCCGGGGCCGTCGGTCGAGCCGGGGCCGCCCGTGCAAGCCGGGCCGGGGCGGGCCGCCGCCCAGGCCGTGGTTGCCGCGGCGCTGCCGGGACCGTCGGCCACGCAGCGGGCGGCACCGCAAGCCGCCGCCCAGACCTTGTCGCGCGAGGGCGAGGCGTTGCACACGGAAGGCCGGCTGCTGGAGGCCCTCGACCGCCTGCGGCGCGCGGCGGAACTGGACCCCGCGTCGGCCACCGTGATGAACCAGCTGGGCAACCTGCAGCAGGACTTGGGCGATCAGACGGCCGCCCTGTCGTACTACCGGCGGGCCGTGGCCTTGCAGCCCGATTTTGCGCCGGCGCACCAGAATCTGGGCGTGCTGGCGACCGTGTTGAGCGAGCCGCACCTGGCGTTGCGCCACTTCGAGCTGGCCCAGCAGGCTCGGCCGGAGGCGATGAACCTGGTGTTGGGCGCCACGGTCGTGCCGGTCATCTACGACTCGCCGGAGGACGTTCGCTCGTGGCGCAAGCGGCTGGTCGACCGGGTGCGTGCCTTGGTGGACGCTGGGGTGGCGATCGACACCACCAACGCCCGGATCGATACCAGTTTTTATTTTGCTTACCAGGGCGAGAACGACCGCGGCGTGATGCTGGACCTGGCCCGCGTCTATCGCGGCGTGGCGTGCTGCCTCGCCGCGCGGGACGGCCTCTGGCGGCCGCGCGGCCCGCGGCTCCGTGTGGGCTTCCTGTCCGCGCACTTCCGCGATCATACGATCGGGCGGCTCAACCTGGGCCGCGTCCAGCGTCTGGCGCGGAGCCGGTTCGAAGTCACGGTGATCTCGCTCCGCCCGCCGGCGGACGCCATGGCCCAGGCGTTCCAGCAGGCCGCCGACCGCTTTGTGCTGGTCCCTCGCGATCCGGCCGCGGCCCGCCGCACGATCGCCGAACTGGGCTTGGACATCCTGGTCTTTGCCGACGTGGGCATGGACACGCTGACCCAGACCCTGGCCTATTCGCGGATGGCTCCGATCCAGTGCGTCACGTGGGGACATCCGGACACCACGGGCAGTCCGGCCATGGATTACTTTGTGTCGAGCCGGCTGTTGGAGACGGACGAGGCGGACGGGCACTACAGCGAACAGCTGGTGCGGCTGCCGAACCTGGGCGTGTACTACGCCCGCCCGGCCTTGTCCGGTCCCCCGCGGAACCGCGAGTTCTTTGGCTTGGACCCGACTCGGCACGTGTACTTGTGCCCGCAAACGTTGTTCAAGTTTCACCCGGAGTACGACGTCGTGCTGCGGGGCATCCTGGAGGCGGATCCGCGGGGCGATCTGGTCGTCCCGGAGGGCCGGGTCCCGGCTTGGACGGCCCGGCTGCGCCAGCGCTGGGCGCGGACGCTGCCGGACGCCGGACGCCGCGTGCGGTTCGTGCCCGCGCAGCCCAATGCGGATTTCCTGCACTTGCTCGCCCAGGCGGACGTGATGCTCGATCCCTTTCCCTTCGGCGGCGGGAACACGACCTACGAGGCCCTGGCCGTGGGCACTCCGGTCGTGACCAAGCCCGGCCGGTTCCTGCGCGGCCGGATCGCCGGCGCCCTGTATCAGCGGATGGGCCTGGACTCGGCCGTGGCGGCCACGGACGAGCAGTACGTGTCGCTGGCCGTGCGGCTGGCCACCGACCGCGATTTCCGCCGCACGGTGCAGCGGGAGATCGCCGACACATGCCCGGTGCTGTTCGAGAACGACCAGGACGTGACCGCGTGGGACGAGTTCCTGCACGAGGTGACGGAAAGCGCGATTTGAGGCGGCCTGCGGCTGAAGTCAGATCGTGGGATGGGCTTCCTCCTGCTCAAGCCAACGCCTCGGTCGCTTTCTGCAGTCCGGCCGACATCGCTTTCACGCTGCGATGGGAGTACAGAATCCGCCGCATCAGGTCGGTGCCGCGGGTGCGGAAGTCGGGCACGAGGTCCAGCAGGCGGCGCATTTCCGCGGCCGCTTTCTCGCGCCGTCCCAGTTGACCCAGGGCGGCCGCCCGGCACAGCGGCGACCAGGGAAAGGTGTCCGTCTGGCAGCGTTGGGCCTCGCTCAAGCATTCTTCGTACTCGCCGCGCAGGTAGTGACCTACGGCGGGCAGCAGGTGCAGCCAGTCGGGGTACTGCGGCGTACGTTCCATCACGGCCCGCACCAGCGTCAGGCCGCGGTCCCAATCGCCCAGGGCGCAGGCGTCCGAGGCAAAGACGATGTTGGTCGAAGGGTCGTCCGGATTGGCCCGCCAGGCGGCTTCGTGTTCGCGGAGGGACGCGGACCGGTTCCCCTGCAAGAAGTTTGCATAGCCCCCCATGCAACGGACCTCCGCTTCGGCTGCCGGGTCCCTCCGCGGCGTTCCTGCCAGCACGTCGGCCACGCGGACGAAATGGTTCTCGACCAGCCCCATCCCGTGGGCGAAGTCGTCCAGGTAGGCCCAGGCCAGCCAGGCCCGGTGACTCGAGTGGTCGGGAAACGTCCGGACCGCGTGCTCCAGGCAGCGGATGGTGTCGGCCAGAGACTCTGCCGAAAACTCCCGAATCCAACGGTTCCGGCGGAGCAGCAACTCGTACGACGTCAGTTCCACAGGGCTTCGGTTCCGCGTTTCCCGCTCGATGGCCAGCGGGATGGCGCCCCAATCGTCGGCGACGGCGGCAGCGATCAGCGACGCCACCTCGTCCGTTGTGCCGAACGTCCGGCGGCGGTACCGGTACGTTTCCGCCCAGACGTTGCGGGCCGTGCGGGCATCGAACAGGCGCGCGGCGACGCGCAGGTCGCCGCTGCACGTGCAGACGCTGCCGTCCAGCACGAAGCGAACGCCAAACTGATTGCCGAGCGTGCTCAGGAACTCGCCGACGCCAGCTGAGCCCGGCCGCGGCCAGGGCCCCAGCACGCGGTAGGCCGGGTTCGGGGTGAGGCGAAGAGCCAACTGCTCGGCGAGCGAGCAGGCCAGAGTCGCCGCGTCCCGGCCGCAGCCGGCGAAGGCCAGGATGAGGAGCGAAAGGTCGGCCTGCGACGGGAGCGGTTTCGCAACCTCCAAGGTTCCCGGAGAGCTCGGTTCGGCGCGGTCCCCCACGGTCGCGCTGCGGGGGCACTCGCCTGCCGCAGTGTGAAACTCGGGTGTGTAATGGCCTGCCCGGATTTCGATACGCATGCCGACCGACGCGCCGTTCTGGTCGTAGTACTCCTTCAGCAACCGCCGCACGCGATGCGCGGTGACGCGGACGATCGGGTCGTGCTTGGGATTGAAGCCGTGGGCCCGCGCCAGGGCATGCACGGCGATCGTGTACTGTTTCAAGCGATCCTCCCGGCCCGCCAGGGTTTCCGCGACCACAAACCGCAGGAAATCGGCCAACTGGGAGGACTCACGAAAACCGCGGCTGGCGAGGATGCGGGCCAATTCCTGGCGCACGGCGTCCGCGTCAATCTGCGGTCCGGGACCGGGCTGTGACGGTGTGTTCATGATGGGAGACATCGAAAAGTACGCGGTGGTTGAAGACACGTCGTGCCAGGCGCGCGGGAAGGCGCGCACCATGTAACCCCCAAGTAACCTCTCTCTGTGCCTCCCTCTGTTGCCTTCTCGTCCAAGATGGACGTAGGCTGAGTCTGGCGATCCAACCGTGATTATCGCGATCGGGAAACAGAATCACAAGCCAGGTGAGGCAATCCAGGTGAAAACACCGTTCGCGTTTCGAATACCCCGAAGCTGGGTTGCAATCCAAGGCTGGATTTAGCCTGGCCAAGCGTCCGAATCCAAGTGCCCCTCAAGAAAAATTGCTCCGGGTCCCCCCTCCCAAGGAGATTGCCATGCACCGCCCGACGCGCCGGAAACGATCGGAACAAGTTCACGTCCGCCAGTCGCGGCGCACCCGCCGCGCCCGCCGGTTGCTGTTGGAGTCCCTCGAGGACCGGCGCCTGTTGGCCTTCGATGCGCACCTGGTGGCCGACATCAACGCCGTGCCAAGCGGCGACGCTTCCTCCTCGCCCGAGTACATCGTGCAGGTCGGCGGAGGCTTCTACTTCACCGCCGAAACGCCCGCCGCAGGCCGGGAACTCTGGCGGTCGGACGGCACCGCTGCGAATACCGTTCTGGTCAAGGACATCCGGCCCGGTCCCGAAGACGCCTTCGAATCGGGCCGGGACCCATACTTGACCGACGTCAACGGCACCCTGTTCTTCGTCGCCGACGACGGCACCAACGGCTTTGAACTGTGGAAGTCCAACGGGACGGAAGCGGGCACGGAGTTGGTCAAGGTCATCAATGTTCGTGACGGCAGCTTTTTCTGCGAACCCGCCTTGCTCACCGAATTCAACGGCCTGCTGTTCTTCCGCGCCGGCGCCGCCACCTACGACATTTACGGCCCCGAACTGGATGGCGGTCCGGAACTCTGGGTGTCCGACGGTACCGAGGCGGGTACCAGGCGGGTGAAGGACATTAACACCACAGGACAATTTGGCGGTTCCCTGATCCGAGAACTCACGAATTTCAACGGCACGCTGTTCTTCAACGCCGACGACGGCACTAACGGCAGTGAACTCTGGAAGAGCGATGGCACCGAGGCCGGCACCGTGATGGTCAAGGACATCCGGTCGGGCAGTTCCCCGTCTGGTCCCCGCTATCTGACCAACGTCAACGGCACGCTGTTTTTCAGTGCCAACGACGGAATTCACGGCCATGAACTGTGGAAGAGCAACGGCACCGAGGCCGGCACCGTGCTGGTCAAGGATATCCGATCGGATTCGTACTCGGCGTACGCCTACCACCTGACCAACGTGAACGGCACGCTGTTTTTCCGCGCCAACGACGGCACTTACGGCAATGAACTGTGGAAGAGCGACGGCACCGAGGCCGGCACCGTGCTGGTCAAGGATCTCCGATCGGGCGGCTCGTCGAATCCGGACCAACTGACCGCCGTCAACAGCACCCTGTTTTTCCGTGCCAACGACGGGGCCAGCGGTGTGGAACTGTGGACGAGCGACGGCACCGAGGGCGGCACCCAGATGGTCAAGGACATCCAAGCGGGCGGCGGCTCGTCTGATCCGAGCAATCTGACCAACGTCAACGGCACGCTGTTCTTCCAAGGCAGTGACAGCGCCAACGGCACAGAGCTGTGGAAAACGGACGGCACGCCCGCCAACACCGTCCTGGTCAAGGACATCCGCCCCGGCAGCGATTCCGCCGACCCCAGATATCTCGCCAATATCAACAGCACGCTGTTCTTTGCCGCTGACGACGGGAGCAGCGGCGGCGAACTCTGGAAATCGGACGGCACGCCAGACGGCACCGTCCTGTTCAAGGACATCCAAACCCTCCCCCCAACGCGCAGCTCCTCGCCCTGGTCGCTCGCCGAGGTCGGCGGCACCGTGTTTTTCGACGCTAACGACGGAACGACGGGCTACGAGTTGTGGAAGTCCGACGGCACGCCAGGCGGCACCCTCCTGGTCAAGGATATCAACGACGGCTCGGGGGATTCTTACCCTCACTATCTCACCAACGTCAGCGGCACGTTGTTCTTCAGCGCCAACGACGGAGCGAACGGCTATCAGCTTTGGAAGTCCAATGGCACGTCAGGCGGCACCGTCCCGGTCAAAAACTTGAGCGCCGGCAACTGGGACTCGCTGACCGAACTGACCAACGTCAACGGCACGTTGTTCTTCCGGGCCGACGACGGCGCCAATGGCTATGAACTGTGGAAATCCGACGGCACTTCAGTCGGCACCGTCCTGGTCAAGGAGATCAACGCCAGCGGTTCCTCATGCCCCAAAGACCTGACCAACGTGAACGGCACGCTGTTCTTCCGGGCCGACGACGGTGCCCACGGTGATGAACTCTGGAAATCCGACGGGACACCGGAAAACACCGTGCTGGTCAAGGACATCAACCTCGGCTCCGCGGATTCACTGGGCAGCTGGAGTGACACGCTCACCAACGTCAACGGCACCTTGTTCTTCAGCGCCAACGACGGCACTCACGGCTACGAACTCTGGCAGTCCGACGGGACGGCGGAAAACACTGTCCTGGTCAAGGACGTTCTCACGGGAAGCGATGGCTCTTATGCCGATTATCTCACGAACGTGAACGGCACGTTGTTCTTCAGCGCCGACGACGGCGCGTACGGCTACGAACTCTGGAAGTCCGACGGGACGGCCGAAAACACCGTCCTGGTCAAGGACATCCGTCCTGGAGATGCGTGGGCCAGTTCCCGCCCCAGGTCCCTCTCCGCGGTCGGCGGCACCCTATTCTTCACCGCCGCCGACGCGTACGGCCGGGAGCTGTGGAAGTCGGACGGGACGGAGGCCAACACCGTGATCGTCAAGGACATCTGGCCGGGCACAACCGCTTCTTATCCCAAATATCTCACCGATGTGAACGGCGCGTTGTTTTTCGTCGCCTACGAGGACAATCACGGCCGCGAGCTGTGGACGTCCGACGGCAGCGGAGCGGGCACAGTCCTCGTCAAGGACATCGGCCCCGGCAGCGATAGCTCGTATCCCGACTACCTCACCGCCGCCAACGGCACGCTGTTCTTCAACGCCAACGACGGGTTCCACGGCAGAGAGCTTTGGCAGGCGTTTCCCCTGGCATCAACGCCTTCCCTGCTCGCGGAATTGGACACCAACGGCAACATGGTGATCAGCGACGCTGCCCCGGCCGGTGCGGCGAACCAAATCACGGTCCAGTTCAGCGGCGGGAATGTGGTGATCGCGGACGCCGCCGAGCAGTTCACGGGCGTCCCGGCCACCACGCCGCCGAGCACGCTCAGTCCCGACGGCCGCACGCTGACCGTCCCGCTCGCGGCCTTCACCGGCAGCGTCATCATCCACAGCGCGGACGGCGCCGACACGCTGACCGTCGATTTCTCCGGCGGCGGTTCGCTGCCTCGCGGCGTGGCCTTCGACGGCGGCGATCCCACGAGCGGGCCGGGCGACAAGCTGATCGTGACCAACGCCGTGTACGGAACCCTGACGCTGAACCATACCAGCGGCAGTGCGGGCAGCGTCGACGTCGACGGCTCCGTGATTACCTACACGGGGCTGGAGCCGGTCGATATTACGGGCAGCTCCGGCAGCAACCTCGTGATCAACCTGCCGGACACCTCCAACACGACCAGCTTCGGCATTTCCGGCGGGAACCTGATCGTCGACAACACGGACGGCCCGCCCCAGACGCACGAGGACGGCTCGATCGACCTGACGGACATCACCTCGATCGAGATCAACGCGGGCGGCGGAAACGATACGCTGACCTTCCTCGCCAGCTTCGGCGGCTACACGGGTTCTTTGAACGTGGATGGCGAAGGCGGCACGGATTCGCTCACCTTCAACAGCACGCTGTCGCTCGCCGCCGGCAGCCATTTCATTGCCGCGGCGGAGACCATCGGCGTCAACAACGCGATCGCCACGGCGGGGGCGGGCACGATCGTGCTGCTCGGCACAGGCTCGGCCAGCCTGGTGAGCGTCAATCAAATCCTGACCACGGCCGGCGGCAGCGTGACCGTGCAGTCCGACAACGACATCAGCTTCGGCGCCGCGGGCGGGATCAGCAGCATCGGCGGACCGGTGAGCGTCGCGGCGGATGACGGCGGAGGATCCGGCGGTGCGGTGACCATGGCCGATGGCGCGGCAATCGACGCCGACAGCGGGACGATCACGCTGTTTGCGTACGAGGACATCACCCTTTCGCTGCTGCGTTCGACCGGCCTGATCTACGTCTGGAACTACGGCGCGATTCTCGATGCCGACGCGGCGGGCCTGGACGTCGACGGCGGCCGCGTGGTCTTCGGGCCGGACTTGAACGTCGGCACCGCCGCGAATCCGATTGAAACGCGAGTCAGCCATCTGGAGGCCGAGGCGTTTGTCGGCGGGGACATCTACGTGACCAACGACGGGCCCCTGACGATCGGCGGCATCGAGGAACTGGGCACGCTCCGCTCCAACGGCGGCGACATCGGCATCTCGGCGACCGGCGACTTGACCCTGCAACAGACGGTGGATGCCGGCAGCGGCGACGTAGTTCTCCGGTCGTCCAGCGGGGCCATTGTGGACGACCACGACGCGGTCGACCCTCCCCACTTCTACCCCTTGGTCGACATCATCGGCCGGAATGTGGAACTGAACGCCGTGACCGGGATCGGTTCGCTGGACGCGTTGGAAACGGAGATCGCCACGCTGGACGCCTACAACGATGGCGCCGGGAACATCCGGATCGACGAAATGGCCGCGGGCGGCGATTTGGACGTGCAGCAGGCCACCGTCCGAGGCAGCATTGGGAGCATCTGGCTGACGGTCGCGCGCGGCAATCTCACGGTGCTCGCAGGCGGGGACGGCGTGTTGTTGGCGGACGAAGGGAACGCGGGCTCGATCTGGCTGGACGCGAACGTGACGTCTGCGGCGGACGAGCCGCTGAGCGGCAACGTGATCGTCCAGGAGATCGTCGCCGGGGGGGACTCCGTCACGATCACCGCCGACCACGACGTCACCGGTTCTGCGGCGGGCCGGATCATCGCGCGCGAGGCATTGGAGATCATCGCCGCGTCCAACGCGGATGCCCCCGGCAGCAACGACAACGGCACGATCCAGCTGGCCGGCAACCTCGAAGCCGGGACCGTCACGTTCAGTTTGGCCGACTGTGACGGCTGGATCGGGGACACGCCGGGCAGCTCCGACGGGAACATCTGGGCTACGAACATCGTGATGGGCGTCGACGCGAACGCTCCGGAAGGTGTCCTGCGGCTCCAAGGCGACGACAACCGTTTCTCCGACACGACGACTGTCGTTGAGGGGACCCTGATCGTCAACGGAATGTTGACCGACAATTGGCCCGCTGAGCCGCCGGGCGGGGACGGGGATGTCGTCGTCGAAGCCGGCGGGGTGCTGGGCGGGCACGGCGACGGGGTGGCCACGGGGGTCATTGCCGCGAGCATCACCGTGCTGGACGGCGGGATTCTCGAGCCGGGAGACTATCTCGGCTGTACGCCGCAGACCGGACGCCTGACGGTGGATGTGCCGGAAGACGCCTGGGTCGACATCCGGCCCGGCGGCACCTTTCGCGTCCAGCTGGGCGGGCCAAACTTCGGGACCCCGGTCAACGGACATGACCAGTTATTGCTGCGCGGCACGGCGACCCTGAACGGCGCGCCGACCGACGGCTCGGGCGGCGGCAGCTTGGACGTGCAGGTGATGGACGGATACTCCGTGCCGGCGGGCGCCGAGTACTGGCTGATCGACAACGACGACGAAGAAGATATCGACACGCGTTTCCTGAGCCTGCCGGAAGGAGCGGTGCTGACGGCGGGCGGCGCGTCGCTGAGGATCTCATACCAGTCGTACGAGGGGGGGTAACGACGTCACGTTGAGGCAGACATCGGACGACACGCTCCCGGATGCGTGGCGGTTCGATTTCAACGGCTTCGGCGGCCACACGGCCGACGGCTACACGGACGTCCCGCCGTGGCAGGCGAAGGCGGGCCATGCCTTCGGCTGGGTAGGGACGTTGCCGTGGTACTTCGAGCGGTTTAGCGCCTCGGATCCGGGCTGGGACCGTCTGCGGTACGACGGGCAATCGACGGATCCGATGGGCAACCCGCTGACGTTCGCCGTGGATGTGGTGCCCGGCAAGGC
>JAAYYU010000377.1 GCA_012515235.1 Candidatus Anammoximicrobium sp. | reverse complement strand
TCTTCGATGCGGCGGGGGACGACGTGTTTGTCCACCGGCCGACGACCGCCTACATCAGCGGGACGGGCTTCTACAACTACGTGCAGAGTTTCGACGAGGTGACGGCGTATGCCACGGCGGGCGGCGTGGACACGGCGAAGCTGTTCGATTCGGCGGGGAACGACAAGTTCGTCGGGCGACCGGACTACAGTTACCTGGAAGGACCGGGCTATCTAGGCTATGCGTCGGGCTTCGAGACCGTCTCGCCGTACGCCACGGCGGGCGGGCTGGACACAGCGATGCTGTTCGATTCGGCGGGGAACGACAAGTTCGTCGGGCGTCCGACTTACAGCTATTTGGAAGGACCGGGCTACCTGAGCTACGTAGCCGGTTTTGCCGAGGTGAAAGCCTACTCGACGGCCGGCGGGGTGGACATATCGATGCTGTTCGATTCGGCCGGCGATGACCTGTTCGTCAGTCGTCCGGAGTCCGCCTATCTGAGCGGGACGGGCTTTTTCGTCTCCGGGCAAGGCTTCCACAGCGTGTCGGCGTATGCCCGACTGGGCGGCACGGACACGGCCCGGCTGTTCGATTCCGCCGGCGACGACAACCTGTACGGGCGAGGCAACGCGTTCACGTTCCAGATGCCCGGAGTGTCCAGTTTCGGCGAGGGCTTTGACCTCGTGGAGGCTTACGCCCAGAACGGCGGAGCCAACACGCTCGACGTCCTGGACGTGGACTACCTGTTTGAGCATTACGGCGATTGGCTGTAAGCGCCGGCGGAGTCATCCGAAATCCGCGTCGGGCACGTCAACGACGGGCAGGTCGAGGCCCGGCAGGTCCGCCAGTTCGCGCAGATAGAAGCAGGCACAGCGTTCGCGTTCCCGCCGCAACACCTCGGCACGTTCGAGTTGGGCCAGTCCGACGGCTGCGGCCAGATCGGGCAAGTTGTACTTGAAGCCGGGGGCGACGACATCGTACTCCCAGGACGGCTTGGCGGCTGTGAACCGGTTCCACACATCGCGGTCGATTCCGTGCAGCCGCATGATCTTGACTCGCCGGTGCAGTTCTTCGTCGTCCGTCACCAACATGCCGCCTTCGCCCGTGGTGATCGTTTTCTTGGCGTAGAAGCTGAAGCACGTGATCTCGCCGAAGCTGCCGACCACACGACCATCCAGATAGTCGAATGGATCCGTGAGGAATATGCTGCAATCGTCTCGGACCTTTGATGAACTCGCTCGCAGGCGGTGGCGGACGATGATCGAACCAGTTCAGGTGTAGGGTGGGCCGGAGCGGACCATCGGCACGGCCGCCGGCGCCGCGCCGGAAGTCACCACCACCGCCGAGCTGGAATCGCGCACTGAGCAGCGCCGGCCCACCGGAACACGGTTTCCATTTGACGGACGCCGCATCCAACCCACGACGCCGCCATCCAAGTCCCGATGCGGGGAGTTGTCTCGGTGGCCGTTGTTGCGGGCTGGGCGGCCGTGTTTGCGGGATCGTGCGCGGGCTGGGCGGATGAGAGATCGAGCAGTTGGATATCGCCGTCGGACAGTCGGCAGGCCAGCCAACGTTGGTCCGGGGAGACGGCGAAGCGGACGCAGATTCTGGTTCCGCCTTGCGAAAAGCTGCACAAACGGACGCCAAAGCCGGCGTGCCAGACAAGGACCGTACCATCATCGCCCAGCGACACCAACCGGTCGTTGCCGACGAAGGCAACTTGGGTCACATTACACCGGTGTCCCATCATCGTCTGCAAGGGCGTGCCGTTCCGCGCGTCCCAGACGGCAATCCGGCGATCGTGGCCGCAGGAGGCCAGTCGCCGTCCGTCGGGGCTGTAGGCCAGATCGGTGACGGTGCTGCGGTGTTTTTGCAGCCGCCGCCGTTGCTGCTGGGTCCGGTCCCAAAGCACGATATCATCCAATTCGGTAAACGCGAGTTGCTGTCCGTCCGGCGAGAACTCGGCGGCCCAACACTGCTTGGCCTCCAGGCGGTGTTCGACGCGCCCGGTGGCCGCCTCGTAGACGGCGACTTCGTCCCGGAGCCAATCGACGACGGCCAACGTCTGGGACAAGGGCGAAAAAGCCAAGTGATCGCACGGCTGGTCCTCGGCCTCCCACGCGAACTGCCAGCCGTCGGAGGATCTCCGCCACACCTCGATCCTGGCCTGTTTTTCTCGACCCACCGCCAGGCACTGCCCGTCGCGGGACACGGCGACATGGTCGCTCGGCAAGTTGTCACGGGACAGCCGGGCGACGAGTTTCCGCGTCGGCAGGTCCCACCACTGCACGCCGTTCTCTGCCGCCACTGCCAGTTGCCGGCTGTCGGGAGCAAAGACGAGCGAGCGGGCGTCGTCGCTTTTTCGGCCCGACGGGCCCAGTGTGAGGACGTCTTCGCGGTCCTGCGGTTCCCAGACGGCGACGTGGGCCTCTTGTCCGCCGGTGGCCAGCCGATTGCCGTTCGGGTCGTAGGCGATCGCGTAGCCCCGGCCGTCATGCGCTTGCCAGGCGTGCTCTGGCGGCAACGGTTGCCCATCGCCGTCGGTGGCCTCGTCCGGAATCCGCCAGACTCGCACCGCGCCGCTCTTGTCGCAACCGGCCACGCGGCGGCCGTCGGCGGAAAAGGCGACGTCCTGCAAGCGGTCGAAGTGCTGACCCGACAGCAGCCAGCGGTGGGACCAGGGACGATCCAGCCGGGCCACTCGCACCAGGTCGCCCGTGTCGCCGGTGGCCAACATGGCCCCATCCGCCGAAACGGCCAGGCACCTGATTTTCGACGTCGAGTCCGTGCTGACGCGATGCACGACCTGCCCAGTCGCCACGTCCCAGACATCGAGATTTCCGTCGCGACGGCCGCTGACCAGCCACTGGCCGTCCGGGGCCACCGCCAAGCACTGGATCACACCGGGTTCGGCGGCCAGCGTCGCCGTGACTTGTCCCTGTGGACGGTCGAACAGCCGGATCGCTCCCTCTTGATCGCACGTCGCCAGCAAGGGACCGTTGCCCACGAAGGCGACTTGCCAGACGGGCACTTTGGCCAGCGGCCAGGCCTGGGGAGCGCCGCCGCGAGCGGGGAAAAGCATCAGCTGGCCGTCGTCGCCGACTGCAGCCAACTGCGTCCCGTCCGGCGAGAACGCCACGTCGCGCGTCGTGGTCAGCGACGGCCAAAAAACCAACTCGCGTCCCGTGCTTGCATCCAGCACCTGAATTCGACCGGGCTCTCCGGCCGCGGCGATCCGGCGGCCATCCGGCGAGTAGCTGACGGTGTGGACGGGCCCCCGGAACGCGGGCCAACGCTGCGGGCGGAACCGGTGCAGGCGATCCAGCACAAACCACTCGAAACCGCGCATGTCCGGCTCGCCGCTCTGAGGCACCTGTTCGTCCATCAGCCGCGTGAACTCCGTCGTATCCCCGGCCCTCCGAGCCATCTCGATGTGATGGATCGTGGCCGCGTAAGCCGTTTCTCGTGCGACCTGACGCTGCGTCATGGCTTCCGCACGGGCCCTCTCGGCCTGGCCGTGTTGCTGCTCGGCGGAATCCCGCAAGCGGGCCGCCTCCCGGCGATTGGCCGCCGCTTCGGCCTGATTGGCGCGGGCGAGTCGCAGCGATTGGTCCACCTCGCGGCGGGCGAAACTCAAGCGCACGGTCTGCACGCCCAGCAGGGTCAGCAGGACCGTGGCGACGATCAAGATCCCGGCGCTCAGGGCCGCCAGGTCCGGATGCCGCTGGACCCACCGCCAACGCTGCTGGCGCCAGGAAAGCGGCCGGGCCAGCACGCACTCGCCGCTCAGATACCGCTGCAAGTCGTCGGCCAACTCCTGCGCGTCGGCGTACCGGTCCGCCGGCCGCTTGGCCAGCGCCTTCAGACAGACTTGCTCCAAGTCCCGATCGACCCGCGGATTCAGTTGCCGCGGCAACGCCGGTTCCCGGCTGCGGATGCTCTCCAGCACGGCCATCGTATGCTGACCCTCGAACGGAGGCTTTCCGGTCAGCAGCACGTACAGCACGGCGCCCAAGCCGTACACGTCGGCGGCCACGGTCAGCGGCCCCAACTCCGGCGCCAGGTGCTCCGGCGCCATGTACGCCGGCGTTCCCAGCAGTTCGCCCGTATCGGAGAGTCCCGCTTTGCCGTCCAGCCGGCGGGCCAGCCCAAAATCCGTGACGTGGGGCCGGCCTTCTTCGTCCAGCAGCACGTTGGACGGCTTCACATCGCGGTGCAACACGCCGCGCTGATGCGCGTGGTGGACCGCTCCGGCCACGTCCGCGACAATGCCGGCCGCGGCGCGGGGATCGTCCAGGTAACGCAGGCAGTGCTGCTGCAGGTCTCCGCCCTCCATCAGCTTCATCGTGAAGTAGTGGACGCCGTCCGCCTGGCCGACGTCGTAAATCGGCACGATGTGGGGATGGTCCAGTTGGGCGACCGTGACTGTCTCGTTGTGAAACCGCCGCCGATCGGTTTCGTTGGCAATCCGGTCGGGCCGGATCACCTTCAGGGCCACAATCCGGTTCAGCTGGACGTGGCGCGCCCGAAACACGACGCCCATGCCGCCGTGCGCGACCACCTCGCACAACTCGTAAGGCCCCATCCGGCCCGACTGGTGCAGCGCACAGATTGTCGGCAGCGGCTTTGCGGCCGACCGTGACGGGTGCAGCGTGCAGACCCGCAACGGCGGCGCCACCGGTGTTGGGGAACTGCTGAAAGAGGGGACTGGCTCCGCAACCGCCGGCTCCGAAACCGCTTGCACCAGCTCGAACGCTAAATCCGTATCGGTTGCACCGCCCGTCCCCTTGTTCCGCAACTTCACCGGGGGAGCGGTCTCCTCGTCCATCCAGAAACTCACTTCCAACTGCCGCCGCAGGCTTCGAGCGAGGGCCGGAAAGCGGGCCTCGATTTCCTCCGCCGCCTGAGGATCGCCCAGTTGCTGTCGAGTCCGGATCTCGCCATACGCCAGGTCCAACAGCGAATCCTCGTCCTGCGCGATCCCCGGGCACAGCGCCAGGTAGTCCTCCACCCGCAACGGCTCCGCCGTGCGCCAACGGAACGCCTGGTCGGTCAAACACAACTCGGCCAACTGCGCGGCGGACAGCCCGCGGCCGCCGCGCACCAGTTCCGCCAAATCCGGCCGCTCGCCGGATCCCCAGGCCGCCTCCAAGGCGTCGGCCAGCACGGAGAAGTCTTGAGGATCATCGGAAGGCATGCAACACGTCCACAACGGACTTCAGATCGTACGCCCAGCACGCCGCAAAAGAACCACGAAACACACGAATAGGAGAACGACCGCCTTGTCTTCTTATTCGTGTCATTCGTGTGATTCGTAGTTACCCGCCCGAGAAACCGCTGAGGAACCACGAATCACACCAATCACACGAATTGGGGAATCAGACAACGATACGTTCGTACTCGAGTTTAGGGTAGTGGCCGAAGTTCACCAGCAGCCCGAGACGGTGGCCAGTAGCGCGGAGGTAATTGTGAACCTGCGCCCGGAATTCGTTGCACCGTTCCTTGACCGCCTTGATCTCCAGAATGATCTTGCCGAAGCAAATGAAATCCGGCTCGTATCGCTGCTTCAGCGGACGGCCTTTGTAACGGAGTCCCAAGAGCGTCTTCGGCACGAACGGCATTCCTCGCTCCTGCAATTCGAACTCCAGACATTCCTGGTACACGGACTCCAGGAACCCCACACCCATCTCGTTGTACACCTCGAAGCACGCCCCGATGATTTGGTAGCTCTCGTCAGGGAGAATGAGTTCTGCCATAACCCTCTGGACCTTTCTTTCATTCGTGCTATTCGTGGCTACGTTCCCAAGAGAAGCCCTCGCCGCAACTCAGCTGAAATCCTCCAGCCCCAGTTCGCCCGTCACCTGGGCCACGGCCCGCTCGTACTGTTTCCGTGCGGATTCGGCAGTCGCCGTCCCACCCAGCCTTTCTGCAATTTCCGCCCAACCCATTCCGTCCTGCCGCCACTGGAGCATCTGCCGCGTGTGCTGCGGCAACCGGGCCAGCGTTGCGGCGATCAGTTCCTTTTCCGAAACCGCCCGGCTAGGCGTAGGATCGTCGGCGATCAGCGCCGTGTCCGACGCGTCGGCGACATCTCCGGTGCGTTTCACGTCGCGGCGTTGAGCCCCCCAGAACCGGGCCGCGCGGCACACTCGCCGCTGAGCGATCTTCCGCAGCAGACCCCGCATCTGTTCGGGACTGGTCACATCGAACTTGCCCAACCGCAAGCCCCACAAGAACCGCAGCACGACCGACTGGAACACGTCGCTGTCCCCCACGACGCGGTGCAGTCGGCTGTCCCGCAGCCTGAACCGGATCTCCCGCCGCACCGCATCGCCAAACTCGTCGATCAATTCGCAAGCCGCGTCCTCGTCGCCGTCGCGCAGGCGGTCGAGCAAGACGTCAAACGGCGCAGCGCTGGTCCCGGAATTCGTCATACAGAAGCCTCTGCCGTTTGAGCATCGTGACAAGGTTCAAGGGATTCTAGGGAGGTCACGGCCATCCGTCGAGGAAGAAATCGCCTTAAAGAGTTCAATCGCGGAAGACAGAAAGGGAATCGGGCCAAGGCTGTCGGGGCAAAGGAAAAAACGATCGTAAACTCCTCTTCCTGAAAGACGCCTGCCGCCGGCTGGTCTGCATCCCGTTTGCATCGCGTGAGAAACAACACTCGCCTCGTCAAACTAGGCGTCACGTTTTGCCGGATGATTGGGAAGAAACACCGGACAGTTCTGCCTCGAACGAGCCTTCCGTACTTGTCGCTCCATTTCCCCACGCCGCTTTTTCTCAAAAGTCCTCCGCGAGATCTGTCCGTTCCGCCGTGCGCCGGGGCATAGGCCCTGAGAAGGGAGGATCGCCCCCCTGTTCCCCTGGCGAGCGGTTGGGCGTCAGCCCACCGGTGCTGTCCCCGGGCGTAAGCCCGCCGGTTCCTGCGTGTTATCCCGCTGGCCGTCAGGAAAACCGGCGGGCTAACGCCCGCCGCTCGCCCAAGCAGGACAGACGAACCAACCAAGCGAGAAGAAATGACCCAAACGGCAAGACCACAGAGACCCTGGAGGCGACAAACGAGTCCATCGAAGACCGTCGCTGCCAGCCTTCGGCCACGTCCCCGCACGCGGCCACGGCGATCACTTCAGCAGTCCGCCCGCCAGGATCGGGTGGGCCGGGTTGACGATCAGCCGGTGCCGCTGGGGATCAATCAAAACGTCCATGTCTTGCATGGGGATCGCCCCCAACAGCGGCTCCGCGTCACCGGGCAGAACGACGGCGTCCAGATTGGTCCGCCGGTTCTCGAAGCGGACTTCCACCGGGCCCACAACGTCCAGCGTCACGACGCTTTCGTCGGCCATTTGCATCGTCCGCCGCTCGCGCTGTGGCAGTCCCAACTGGGCTCGAATGTCCTCATTAATGGCCAGCGTGCCGCACCCACTGTCGGCCAGAATGCGGACAGGCATCCGCCGCACTTGTTCCTCCGGCAGTTCGCCGGCCTGGGCCTTGGTGAGATCAAAACCGTTCATCAGTTCCACCTCGGCATACACCGTTCCCATGACCAAGCCTCCCTCAGCAGAAGTCGCGAACGCGTCTCGACCCTGAACCGCCTCCCGTTTCACCTTGGAAATCGGCCCTTCCGGATGAGCGGGGACCAGTTGCTGACGAGCGTCATGGACAGCAGGTCCAGCCTTCCCACTACCGTTTGTCCGATCAATACCTCGTCGCCCAGGACGAGCGTCTTCTCGGTGGTGTCCCGCCCCAGAAACTCGAAGACCAACGGTTCCGTCATGCCGACCTGTTCGGTCCGGCCGTCCGCGTATTCCGCGGTCCGCCGGCCTCGGGTCGCGACCCCGGCGGCGCCAGCAGGCTCTGCGGGATCACCGACCGGACGGGGCCGGTTCCGATCAGGGCGTCGGTTTCCAGCCAATGCACTTGGTCCGCCGCCAATTGGCCGCGCCGCGCCAGCGCGTCGTCAGCCGCATTCGTCAGACGCAATCGAACTCGTATTTCCCCCGTCCCTTTCTCCCTGTCAAAACAGAGCCAAGACCCAACTTCAGTATATCCCTCTCGCGGACCACGGACAACGGACCAAGACGTTGGAAACACAGAGTTCACAGAGGCCACAGAGGATTTCACAGAGAACCGCTCCTCCGTGCCCCCTGTCCGCTCCGTGTTGAACAATCGCCCCAAAAACCACGGACCACGGACAACTGACCCCCATTCATACGCCGAGGATTGACCATGACCAGCCGAAAGACCATGACCACAGTGCGGGACAAGAACCAGACAAAGAAATCGCGGAGCCGCCAGCGCGGACGCAAGTTGATCTTGGAGCAGTTAGAGGATCGACGGTTGCTGGCGAGTTACTCAGCTTCCCTGGGACCAACCAGCGGAGCCATCCCGGTCCCAGTCTTCAATCAGTCCCTAGGTTGGCTGACCGGCGTCGATCTCCAGGTCACGCTGGAAGGCGGTGGGACCAACAGTTCCCCCGGCCACGATCATGGCGTCAGCTACCTTTCCTACGGCGCATCGACCACATTCGCCTCACCGGGCGGCCATTCCCACAACGTGACCATCTCGCCGTATTCAGGCAACGGCCTGACGGTGTCCGGATTCTCGTTTACGACCGGTTCGGTGAGTAACAACGGGCATGGGATTCCGCCCTACTCATCAGCGACGACAATAGGCGGCACGGCAGCACACACCTTTAGCGACCAAACGAATGTTCACAGTTATACCGGTGGAGATCTGGCACCCTTTCTGGCCGGCTCTAATTTCGCCATCTCCACGGGCTCGACGGGCACCACCGCGACGGACGGAAACCACGTTCACGGCGATCCCCGCACCGGCGGCACGACCGGCTCGGACGGTGCCCACAGCCACCTGTTTTCGCTGGCTTGGTCCACGACCGCAACGTTTACGTACAACTTGAACTCAGCTCCCTCCGCAAATGCGGGCGGTCCCTATCTGGCAGGAATCACCGGCGCGTTGACCTTGAATGCCGGCTCCAGCACGGACGTGGACATCCCGCAGGGCGACTCGATCGTCAGTTACGAATGGGACTTGGACAATAACGGCAGCTACGAAATCTCCACCTCCAATGCGACGTATGCGGTGCCGCAGGCCGCGCGAGCGGCGTTGGGCCTCGGCACGCACACCATTGGCCTGCGGGTCACCGATGAGTTCGGGGCGGCGTCGACCGATTCGGCCCAGTTGACACTGGATTATCTTGCGATCGAGCCTCGTGGACCGACCAGCGGCGCGATTCCGATCCCCGTGTTCAACCAGTCGCTGGGCTGGCTGACCGACGTCGACCTGCAGCTGACGCTGGAGGGCGGCGGGACAAGCTCCAGTCCTCCGCACGATCATAATGTGAATTCAAGTAGTTCCAGTGGTGGCACCGTAGCCGCATCGCCCCCAAGCCACGCTCATTCCGTCAACGTTCCGCCCTTTTCCGGTGGCGGCCTGTCGCTCAGCGGATTCAGCTTCGCGACCAGTTCCGTAAGCAACAGCGGCCATTCCGTTCCACCCTACTGGTCTGTGACCACAACGGGAGGGACGAGCGGGCATGTTTTCAACGATCAAGTTCGCACTTCGAGCTACAGCGGCGCCGGCTTGTCACCTTTCCTGGCGGCCAGTGATTTCAATATCTCCACCGGTTCGAGCGTCAACTCATCGACCGACGGCGCGCACTATCACTTGGTCCAGCCCTTTAATCGCTACACTTCAACCGACGGGGCGCACTCCCACCCCGTGTCCCTGCTCTGGTCCACGCAGACGGAATTCACGTTTGTACCGAATTCTGCGCCCACCTCGGACGCCGGCGGTCCGTACTCGACCTTGCTCGGCCAGTCGGTCCTTGTGAACGGCTCCGCGTCGACGGACATCGACATCCCCTTCGGCGATTCGATCGTTTCGTACGAGTGGGACACTGACAATAACGGCGTGTTCGATAGTCCTTCCGCTTCCCCTACCCTGAACATTAGCTCCGCGACGACACTCGCGCTGGGAGGCGGGGTTCACACGATTGCTCTTCGCGTAACCGATGAGAAAGGCGCACAACACGTCGACACGACGACGTTGACGGTCACGATTCCCACGACCGTCAGTTTGGACGGATCGAACAACCTAGTCCTTCAGGACAACACCGTCGGCAAGAACGATCTCTTGACGGTATCCCTGGACACGACGCCCAATCCCGATGAAATCGTCATCCATGACCCCAATTACCGGCTCGGCACGTCGATCGCAGGGGCCACGGGCTCCGGCACGAACACGCTTCGTGTCCCCATTTCTGGCATTGCCGGGATCACGGTGAACACGCTGGCGGGCAACGACACCTTGACGGTCAATTTCTCCGGAGGAAACCCCGCGCTGGGAGCCGGGATTACGTTTAACGGCGGCGATCCGACAAGTGGGGCCGGCGACAAGCTGGTCGTGACGGGCGGCACGTTTGCCACGGCGGTTTACGACGCCACCGCTCCGCACAATGGCACGCTGACGCTCGGCGCGGCGGTGATCAACTTCACCGGCCTGGAGCCCACGGACTTGACTGGTTCGAGCCTGGGGGACTACACGATCAACGTCGATCCGTCGAGTCTCGTGGCAGGCACGGTAACGACCACCGTCGCCGCCTCCGGCGGGACGGACACGTTGGTCTCCTTCACCAGCGGCCTGGAAAACACGCTGATCCGGACCATTACCGGCACGCTGACGATCAACGGGGACAACGTCGACCCGGACGTCTTCAACGTTCAAGGCGTGGGCAGCAGCTTTGCCGCCAGCCTGACGGTCACCGGCCAGGGCGGGACGGACGAAATCCACCTGCAGACCGGCGCGGGATTGACGTTGGGCGCGGGAGAGAGCCTGTCACTGACCGGCGAGACGATCGACCAGACCGGACCGGTCACGGTTCCGGGCACGACCACACTCAATAACCAGGGTTCGGGCACGGCCCTCAATCTGACCAACGCCAGCAACAACTTTGCCATGGTCGCGGTCACGGCCGGTGGGAATGTCAGCCTGACGGACGCGAACGGCATCGATCTTGGGGCGTCCACCGTAAGCGGCGGTATGATTGTCTCGGCCGGCGGCGCGGTGACCGACAGCGGCGACGTCTCGGTCGGCAGCAACGCCAGCTTCAGCGGTGCGTCGATCACGCTGGGCGGCGGGGGCGAGACGACTACCTTTGGCAGCCTGACGTTCACGTCCGGCGGCGCCGTGGCGATTCAGGAGGATGCGAGTACGGCACTGGTGGGAGCGAACACCGCGGCAAGCGCGGTGCTGACGTCCATCGGGGCGATCACGAATGCGGCGGGGGCCAGTGTCAACGTGAGCGGCACGGCCTCGATTAGCGGTTCGACGGTGACCTTGGGAGACCAGGTGGACGACAGTATGCATTTCGGTTCGCTGACGTTCTCGTCTCCGGGTGCGGTCGACATCCGCGAGGACTCCGGCACGCTGTTGACGGCGGCCAACTCGGCCGCCAGCCTGAGGCTGACCTCCGCGGGTGGCCTTGCGCAGACGGCCGGCTCCGGGATCAGCGTGACGGGCAACGCGAACTTCAGCGGGACGGCGATCACGCTGGGGGCCAACGGCGAGACGGACAACTTCGGCAGCCTGACCTTCAATTCCGGCGGGAACGTGAATATCCACGAACTCAGCGGCGTGCTGCTGACCGGGACCAGCACGGCCAGTTCGCTGATTCTGGGGGCATATTTGGGTGGACTACTCACGAATGATGCCTCGGCGAGCCTGAATGTGGCGCTTTCGGCCTCGCTGATTGGCAACGGCGGAATCGACCTGGGCAATCAAGCCGGCGACTCCATCAACTTCGGCAGCCTCAATTTTTCCGGCGCCAACGGGGCCGTCGTGATCAGCGAGGATTCTTCGACGCGGGTGGTCGGGGCCAACCTCGCGCAGGTGGGCTTGACGCTGGTCAGTTCCGACGACGTGACGCTGGACGGAGCGGTCACCGTCATTGGCAATACGTTGATCACCGCGGGCACGACGACGGGCGGCATCGATGTGAATGCGAAACTGACCGGTTCGGGAACGATTCAGTTGGACGCGGCGGACGAGATTACCATCGACGCGGACATCGACCCGACGACGGTCGATCTGGACGCGGACGACGACATCACGGTCAATGCCGCCGTCAGCGCGACCGACGCAATCAACGTCCGGGCCGGCAACGACGGCAGCGGCAGCGTGAGCGTGACGGCGGCGGGCAGCCTGACCACGACGAACGCGGGCAGCGACGTCCTGGTTCGCGCCGGGACGGCCAGCGGCAGCATATCGCTGGCGGGCTCCGTGACGGCGGTGGACCGGTTAACCTTGACTTCCCAGGCGGGCGTCAGCCAAACGGCGGCGACGATCGCGGCGGCCAACCTGCAACTGACGGGCGTTGGCACGTTCTCGTTGACGCAGAGCGGCAATGATGTCGACGCCATGGCGGCCAGCACGGACGGCCAGATTGCGTACGCGGACACGGACGATTTGGAAGTCGGGACCGTCGCCACGACGGGGATCGCGACGACGGACGACGACGTGCGGCTGTGCGCTGCGTCCTTGTCGCTGAGCGAGAGCATCTCGGCGGGCACGGGGACGGTGCGGCTCACTGCTTCGACGGGCGGGATTACGCAGACGGGCGGGATCGTTACGGCGGCCGCCCTGGGGCTGGCCGCGCCCAGTGGCAGTATCAGTCTGCCCAACGCGAACGACGTGGACACGCTGGCCGCGGTGGTCGGCGGCACGTTCTCGTTCGCGGACAGCGACGGGTTTGCGATCGGTACGGTTCCGTTGGATGGGTGTTTCCCTGGGGCCACGGGCATCACGGGGGCGACGGACGTCGAATTGTGCGCCGGCAGCGGAGGGATGAGCATCACCACGCCTCTGACCGCGACCGGCACGGTGCGGTTGAGCGCCGGGGGCGGCGACATCACGCAAAGCGCGACCGGGGTGGTTACGGCGGCGAACCTGGGCGCGCGGGCCACCGGCAACGTGGATTTGAATACGCTGGTCAACGTCGTTTCCGGGACCTTCGCCGCCGCTTCGACCACGGCGGGCGTGGTCGAGTTCCAGAACAGCGGGGGGTTCACGGTCGGTACCGTGACGGCGGGCGCATGCTTCGCCGCAACCGTGGGGGCCACGACGGCCGACGGGAACATTGACCTGGATGCCAACGCCGGCGGTTTGACGATTGACGACGTGGTGACGGCAGGACTGGCGGGGACGGTGGCGCTGAACGCAGACGCCGGGACGGTGGATATCAACGCGGTGGTCAGTTCGACCAGCGGCGCGATTGACGTCACCGGCGACGCGGTCACGCAAGACGCCGACATCACGACCGGCGGGGCCGGGACGGTCGACGTGACTGCCGACAACGGTCCGATCACGATGGCCGACGGCACGACCACGAGCAGCGATATCGGGACGATTGCGTACGACGCGACCGGCGACGTGGCGCTGAGCCTGCTGACCAGCACCGGCGGGGCGATCAACGTCACGGCGGGCGCGGGGCCTTCGCTGGTGGGGGCTATCACGGACAACACGGCGGGCGAAGGGGCCAACCTGGTCACGGCGGGTATGGCCACGCTGGACGCCGAGACGGGCATCGGCTCGGGCGGCTCCGCGGCGGACATTGAGACCAGTATCGCGACGTTGGATGCCTACAACGGCACCAGCGGCGATATCGTGATCTTCGAGGTCGCCGGGCCGCTGGCTTCCGTCGGGGAGAACCTGAAGGTCAACCGGGCGATTCAGGACGGCACGGCGGGCAGTATTTCGCTGACCGTCGAGAACGGCAACCTGACCGTCTTGGCGGGCGCCGCCACGCTGGGCGTGCGACTGGCTAACGGCGGCAATACGACAGGGACCATTACGCTGGACGCGAACTTGGACGCGACGCACGTCAATGAGGAGTCGCCGGGGACGCGCGGCGACGTGACGCTGAACAACCTGGTGACCAGTCAAGGCGGATCGATCAGCATCACGGCGGACCATGACGTGCTCGGCGCC
The DNA here is from genome assembly GCA_012515235.1 of Candidatus Anammoximicrobium sp. Taxonomy (GTDB): domain Bacteria; phylum Planctomycetota; class Planctomycetia; order Pirellulales; family Pirellulaceae; genus Anammoximicrobium. The sequence goes on along the minus strand of JAAYYU010000377.1, from coordinate 1,141 downwards.
GCAGCTGGCGACGTAACCAGCAACGGCGGTGCGATCGGCATCATGGCCGACGCGAACGGCAGCAGCGTGGGCGGCAATGGCGACGGTACGATCCAGGTCGACGGCATGTTCGATGCCGGTACGGTCGTCACCAGCGTGGTGACGCTCAGCCTGCCCGATTGCGACGGCTATCTGGGTAGCGGTTTGAACCTGGCCACGGGGCAGGGGACGAACGCCGACGGCAGCATCGTGTCGGCCAGCCAGGTGATCAAGAACGGGGCCGGCGCGCTGCGGCTGAACGGGACGGCCAACGCCTACCTGGGGACCACCGCGGTGAACGCGGGGGCCTTGATCGTCAACGGCGTGATCACGACTGACGGCGGGGCGATCACGGTCGGCACCGGGGCTCTGCTGGGCGGCAACGGGACGATCGGGGCGACGCCGGGCGAACGCGATATTCAGGTGAGTGCCGGCGGCATCTTGGATCCGGGCGATTTGGATCCGAGCAACTGCATGATCGCTTATCCGGGCCAGCTGGCGGTGAACGGGGACATCGCGTTCCACGTAGACGGGATCTTCCGCGTGCAACTGAACGGCCTGGCGGCGGGTGTGGACAGCGGGACGTACACGAGCGACGGTTACGACCAGTTGGTGCTGCACGAAGGCGTGCCGGGCACGCTCGATCTGGGCGGCTTCGACTTCGGGATCGGCGGCGCGGGGGCGCGTCTGCAAGCCGACGCCGGGTATGTGATGCCGGTGGGGGCCGAGCACACAATTGTCGTGTACGATCCGGGCGATTTGATCGACCAGCGGTTCCGCGACCCGAACAATAGTCTGGCGACATTGGACGAAGGCGAGTTCTTCTATTCGGGCGGTACCGGCAACTTGATGAACATCTCGTACTACACCAAGTCGGACGACAACGACGTGACGCTGACGCATCCGGGGCGGTACGACTTCAATGGCTTCGGCAACCACACGGCCACGGAGCAGTACTACGAGCCGCTGTCGCCGTTCCAGGAGAAGACGATCAACACGGCCGGCTGGGTGGGGACGCTGCCGTGGTACTTCGAGCGGTTTAGCGCCTCGGATCCGGGCTGGGACCGTCTGCGGTACGACGGGCAATCGACGGATCCGATGGGCAACCCGCTGACGTTCGCCG
>JAAYYU010000376.1 GCA_012515235.1 Candidatus Anammoximicrobium sp. | reverse complement strand
CAGTGCTGGGACAATTTCTTTGCAGCAGTAGCAAACCTCGGCAGTCCGCGTTGCGTAGCAGAGGGTAAGGAGACTCTCGTTCGTCCCCCGTTGTCCACGGAGGTCGCGGCGCGCAATGTCGTTCACCTGGTACGGGAACCAAGCGGAAGCTGAAGGCTGTAACCTGGGCCCCTTGGCGGTGATCTTTCCGCTGTTGGAGCGGATGAAGATCGCCGAGATCATCAATCAACACTGTCCGGCCGATCCCCAAGCCGAATTTGACCATGGCCGGGTGCTCAGCTTGCTGATGGCGGCCCGGCTGTATAGTCCCGTGGCCCTGCGGAATGTCGCCGCGTGGGCCGAGCAGTCAGGTGCGGACCTTCTGTGGGGCATTCCCGCGGAGAAGCTCACCGATGATCGCTTGGCGCGATCGCTGAGCGTCTTTTTCCTGCAGCGTCACTCCGTGGCAGCGCACGTGGCCCTGCGCGTATCTCGCGAGTTCGGTGTGCCTCTGTCCGAGGTGCATTACGATCCGACGCACATCTTGTTCCACGGCGTCTACGAAGACTCTCAGTCTCGTCCAGGCGTCGTGGACGGCGAGCAGGTCCGCAGTGACGATCAGCTGCTCCCAGCTCACATCACCAAAGGCCGTGCGATGGACGACGCTCCCGATGGAGCGAAGATGATCCATGGCGGGCTATGTACCTACGTGGACCAATTCGGCCCTCTGCCGCTGTTCGGCCATACCGTGGATGGCAACCAAAATGGCCACACCGCGGTGGCGGAACAGTTCGCCTTGATGCATCAACACCTCAAGCCCGCCGAACTGACGATGATCTCCGACCGCGGTACTTTCTCCGTAGGTCATCTGGCACGTCTTTGGGCCGAGGGCTTCTACGCCGTGTGCTCGGTGCCTTGGGACGAGGTTCGCGAACTGTTCGACCAAGAGCCAAAACGGCTGACTTGGAAGAAGGCCAGCTACTTGTCGATCGAGCAACAGCGACGCCGCAAGAGGAAGAAGAAAAACGACCTGCCCCTGGAACACTATGAACTCGCCGTGACGGAGCATACGTGGAAGGATGAGGAGAGCAAACAGCTCATCCCTTCGCGCGTGATCTTCGTCTTCAGCACGGCCGACCAGAAGGTGGTCCGTGAACAACGGCAGAAGCAAATCAAGAAGCTTCAGGAAGGTCTCACAAAACTCCAAGAGAGCGTGGCCCAGGGGAATCGCTCCACCGATCCGCAGTCGGTCAGTCGTCGCGTCAACAAGTTGTTCGGCAAGAAGCAAGCGGCCCGTTACTTCACCTGGGAGATGACGCCTCTCAGCTCGAAAGAAGAATCGCGACGGGTGCGGCCGAAGCCTGGCTGCAAACGCCCGACGCATCGCTTCACGTTCGTGGGGCGGCCCGAATTCTTGGAGACTGAATTGCCGCTGGGGTCTCAGATTCGCTGAACCGCTACCCGGCCGCCAGGGCAGCCCCGCCCCCTTGCAACCCCGCCCTTGGAAACAAGAAAATAGGACCCCGCCCCCCCTCTTTGTTGCGCGCCGCGGCACGTGCGTTATTTGGGTACGGGGAGAACGAAAAGGGGGCGGCGCGGACGAGTCTTTCCGCGGCACGCCCCCGACAGAACTAAGCGTCTTTCAGAATCATGTCTATCGAAGAACAAGTCAAGTCCCACACCCGGCGGGTGGAGGCTGGTGAGTGAGCGTGGGCGAGATCAGGGCGGGATAACCGGCAGAATCTGCGCAAGTTGCCTGATGGGCGCGAAAAAATTCCCTCGCGAAGGCTGATCACTGGATCAAGGTCCGCGAGGGATGTACTCCGT
>JAAYYU010000375.1 GCA_012515235.1 Candidatus Anammoximicrobium sp. | reverse complement strand
CTGCGAGAGAGACCAGAAAACCGATCGTCGCCCCCCCTCACAAAAACAGGCGACAATAGAACAAAAATGCCCGTTTTCACAAATACCGATCTTCCCGCCGCTCGCCGGGATTTTTGGCGGGCCAGCCGTGGACTACGTCCTGCAAGCGGCCAAAGGCCTGGAGTACGCGCATCGTCAAGGCGTCGTGCACCGTGACATCAAGCCGTCGAACGTGCTGGTGGACGGCGAGGGGATAGTCAAGATTCTGGACATGGGGTTGGCGCGCGTGGAAACCGCGACATCCGGCGATGATCCGTTGACGCACACGGGCCAGGTGATGGGCACGCTGGACTTCATGTCGCCCGAACAGGCGCTGGATACGCGGCACGTGGACGGCCGGACAGACATCTACAGTCTGGGCTGTACGCTGTACTACCTGCTGACCGGCCATCCGCCCTACGGCGGCGACACGATGACCAAGAAAATCCTGGCCCACCGCCAGGAACCGATTCCGTCGTTGCATGAGGTGCGTCCGGACGTGCCGGCCGCTTTGGAGTCCGCGTTCCAGCAGATGCTGGCCAAGGATCCGGCGCAGCGGCAGTCGTCGATGGCGGAGGTCATCGCGCAGCTGAGTGCAGGCGAACCGACGGCCCGCAGTGCTCCTCCGCCGCTGCCCCCGCCCCGCGTGCCGCCAGCCGAAACGCAGAGCTTCACCGCGGATCGGTTGGCGGATACGGCCACGGGCCAAACGCCAGAGATCAGTCTGGACCGTCCCGTGGCGGCTCCCGACGAGGCGCGCTCGGCGCGGGTCTCCGACCCCGCCAAAACCCCCGACCGCAGGTCTCCTGCGCGCTCGGCGCGGGTCTCCGACCCCGCCGAAATCGCCGACCGCAGGTCTCCCGCGATCCCGGAGACCGGCGGTCGGCCTGGTGGCTCGGTCGGGAGACCGGCCACAGCGTCTTTGGTGTCCGAGGCAGTCCAGCGGCTGGCCCGGCAAGATTATGCGGGAGTGGTCGATCTGCTGGGCGGCATACCGCCCGAGCAATGTTCGGAGGAAGCCGCCCAACTGTTGAAGCAGGCCCGCGACCTCCAGGCGGAAGTCGAGCAGTTGAACGCACTGATGAACCGCGCCGTGCGCGATCGGCAGTACGGGGGCTTGCGCGAAAACGTCCTGGCGCGGCTCCTGGAAATCGAACCCGGCAACTTGACGGCCCGGGACCTGTACGAGCATCTGGGTACATACGGTCCTGGCGAGCCGTTGCGGTTTGACAAGGACGGCACGCTCTTGCCCGCTCATTTGCGTCACAGCTGGGGCGACCGCCTGGCCCGGCTGGTGTACCAGCGTCTGACCCGCCGCCGGACCGCTGCCGGCCGACCGCATCCTCGTCAGCCGGGCCAGCCCGTGCGAGGATCCGGCGGCGGATCGGATGTGCCCTGGGTTCCGCTGGCCATCGGCTTGGGTATCCTGGCCGTTGCAGGCTTGTTGCTGGGGATTTGGTTCCTGCTGCGCGACGGCGATCAGATCGTCCGCGTGGAGACCGACCCGGCGCTGTTGAACGATGCGACGAATCGGGCATCGAGTGTCGAACCATCGGCTGATTTGGCAGGCAAGGCGCCGGTGACGCCTACGGGCACCGATTCTGTCCGCCAACCGCGATGGCTGGGTTACGAGATCTATCAGCCGGAACGTGTCGGTGAGATCGCCGGCTATACGAACTTTATCTCGATCTACTCGAAGAACGGCGACGCTCTCGTGGAAGCGGCCGAGCAGTCTCGCTTGAAGGTTCTCCTGAACCTGGACAGCAAGGACATCGTGGGCGCGGTGGCTGACGAGACCATCGCGTTGGCACGGCGCCACCCGAATTCGGTTTTCGCCATTTGCTGTCAGGCGCCGTACGTGCAAGGGCGTCAGCCCGCCGAGGTCGCCGAGTTCGGTCGGAAATTGAAGGCGTCGCTGCCGGATTTGCAGTTCTGGTGCAATTTCGCTCCCAAGCCGCGAGGAAAGGTGCAAGTGCTGCCGGTTCCGCCGGTGGTGGATGCGATCAGTCTCGAAATCGATCTGACGTCGCCTGAGGCCGTTCGCGCACAGACGGCCGAAGTGCTTCCGGAATGGCTGAAGAAAGCGGACGGCAGGCCCGTGGTTCTGACTTGGTGGAACGGTCTGACGAACAACCCCCAAGGTCTCGTGCCTGCGTGCGAACCGGGGACGTTTGCGGCGTTTGCTGAACTGGTGGACAATCATGGTCTGGCAGGGCTGATCTTCTCTGCCTACGGCCGCGGCTACCAGAACGTGCTGGGCATCGATACCAGCCCCACCCTGGTCTCCGAGATCAGGCAGATTGCCAACGACTGGGGGATTCAAGAGGCTGCAGCGGGCGTCGCGCAGGGCGTTCGCTTCAACACGGGACCGTTCGAGAAGCCTTGCTGGTTCGGCTGCGACGTGGGCGAGGCCGCCGATCAACTCATCCCCGAAGTGGCCCCCTTCGCGAACTTCCTTTGGGATCACAACTGGACGACGCGTGGCGAGCAGGTGGTGCAAGAGGCTCGTCGGCATGGCCTCAAGATTGTCTTCGCCTTGTGGGGCCGGGAAGATTTTCAGAGCTTCAGGGAACGCGGCGTGCCCCTTGTCGCAAGCAACCGCGATGTCGTAATCGGCATCGGCTCGATGTGCCCACCGTACTTCGGTATCCAGCCTTCGGAGGTGTCGGAATTTGCACGCGAGATAAAACGTATCTTCCCCGGGATTGAATACTGCCTGTCAGCAGGAGGTGACGACAAGAATGCCGTTCCGCACGTCGCTTTGAGCGAGGTGGATGTGCTTTTTCCCGAATACGTTGGCTACCACTCGGCACAGGATGTGACCAGCCGCGCGGAGGGCAGTTTGGTCGAATGGATGGCCGCAGCCAAGGGCAGGCCCGTCATTCCTATCCCGAATTATGCGCCGCAAGTCCAGGTGCGCACGTATCGGGCATTCGCAGACCTGGTGGAAAAGCATAAGTTGGCTGGCATGATTGTCGCTTATGGGGATGTCCATATCGGCAACCAACTCTGGCGAGGTCTGCGTGTTCGTCCCGAGTTGGTCGCTGAGATCCGACAGATCGGCGAAAGTTGGCGGGCCCGACTAACTGGGCGGGCTGGCGGGGATGAGCGACATTATCGGCATGAAGCTCTATGATGGGCTCGCCGAGGGCCTTGTTCGAGAAGCTAGTGGCTGCCATCCCAAAGCAGACCGAAGCGAGAAGGAATGTGGGATCATGAACTCTTAATCCGCTTTGGCATTAGCCTCATGACCTTCCAGCACCGACCATCGTCGCGACACGCTGCCGCTCCCGCAGATTTGCCAGACGAAGTGTGGCCGGAAAGCGAAGACGAACTTGGCGACGGAGACGCGATCGCTTGGCGTCTTACTTTGCGGCATATGCCTGCCTGGCTCGTCAGTTTGCTCGTCCACCTCGCTCTGTTGCTGGTGCTGGCTCTGAGCAAGTTCGCGGAAGATCGCACGCATGGCATCTACGTGACCGCGGAGCTTATCGAGCTGGCCGAAGAGTTCGTGGAGAATTGGGACCTGGAGTTGGAGGCGTTGCCGCCGCTCCCGGTCGAGTCGTTTGCCGGCGATGCGGCCATCCCCGACGTGGGCGTCCTGGCGTTGGGGGACCTGACCCTGGCCGCCGAGTTAGCTGGCCGAGACCCGTGGGGCGAGTTGCCGATACCGCAGACGACGCTTGACGAGATCGGGCTCCTGTTCGGAGCGGACGGCGCCGGCATGGCCGACATCGGCGACGGGCTCAAGGCGGCCAGTTTCTTCGGCGCCCGCTCACGGGGCGAGAGGTTCGTGTTTGTGGTCGACAATTCCAACAGCATGATCCGGGGAAGATTCGAGACGGCCCTGCTGGAATTGATCCGGACCGTGGACAGCATGACGCCCGAACAACAATTCTATGTGATCTTCTTCAGCGATACGGCCTACCGCATGTTTCACCCCGCCCCTGCGCCGGGCTTGGTGCCGGCCACGGAGCCCAACAAGCGGCGTTTGAAGACTTGGCTGAGCACCGTGCAATTGTGTTTCCACACGGAGGGCCGCGAAGCGGTGACGGCGGCGCTGGCGATGAACCCCGACGCGATCTACATCCTGGGCGATGGCGTTTTCACGGACGATACGACGGAGTTGCTCACCGCGCCGCACGACCGGCGGATCACGATTCACACGCTCGGCATGGAGGTCCAGCCGCGAGGGGAAGTGCAACTGCGAGCGATTGCGTCGGCCAATCGGGGCACGTATCGCGCGGTCAGCGCTTCGCCCCTGGCGCGCGAGATGGCCCTCCAGAATCCCCTTCCGCGGAATCGCACCCGCGGTCCCGTGTGGGGGCAAACATTGCCCGACAGGCAAGAACCCAAGAAAAAGAAAGAAGCCAAAAAGAATAAACGGTGATGCCTGCAGAAACGCCCGACAGCCGTTTGACGCGGTTCCCGTCTTCGGAAAAAGTCGCCATAATGCAACGGCATCGTCCGCTGAATCAGGAGACAGAGCCACGTTTGGGAGGGACCAGTGATGGCCGTGCCGCCTCAGGTTTCCAGCGATTCGCCGTCCGTTTCGGCCCTGCTGGCGATCGACAAGATCTGCCGGCAGTTTGAGGCAGAACTGAAAGCCGGCAACAAACCGCAACTTGATGCCTACTTGGGCGACACGCCGCAGCCGCAACGCAGCCAACTGCGGCGCGAATTGGAGACGATTCAGCGGGAACACGGGCAGAAGCCGGGACACCATGCCACGCTCGCTCAGTTCGTCCAGAATCTGGTCGCGTCGGGGCTGATGTCCGAGGATCAGGTGCAACGGGTCCTGGACGAACAGCCTCCGAACCAGCGGCCCCAGACGGGCGACGAGTTGGCCGAACTGCTGCACCGCCAAGGCCGCTTGACGCGGTTCCAGGCCCGGGCCGTGTATCAAGGCAAGACCCGCGGGCTGGTGCTGGGCAACTACGTGGTGCTGGACAAGCTGGGCCGCGGCGGCATGGGGCAGGTGTTCAAGGCTTATCATCGCCGCATGGAACGCGTGGTGGCGTTGAAGATGCTGCCCGCCGCAATGGCTCGCATGCCCGAAGCCGTGAAACGCT
>JAAYYU010000374.1 GCA_012515235.1 Candidatus Anammoximicrobium sp. | reverse complement strand
CCAGGCCAGCGAGTGCAGGATGTGCCGGACGTAGTACGCGGCCTGCGTCTGCAAGGACAGGTTGCCCGGATTGGTGTTCGGGTAGCAGATTTCGTAGCACTGGGTGATCGGCTTGTCCGCGTAGCCGTAGTGGTCGAGGATCTGCCGGTCCATCCACAAGCTGGCGTTGTTGGCCACGAAGTCCGGCGGCTGCGTCTCCGGCATCCGCATAAAGCTGCCGGCTTCGTTGCCGCGCGAGTCGAACAACTCGGCGGGAAACTTGCGTCGCAGGAATTCCTCCAGCAAGTGCGGATTGCCGTTGCCAAAGGCCAGCTTGGCGTCGGGGAACTGCTGGCGGGTCGTTTGGCCGGTCTCGATGGCTTCCTTCCAAAGCTGGTCGAACCGCTCCTGTTCCTTGGCATCCAACTGGTACGCGGAGCGGCCCGTGAACACGTCGGGCGTGCGCAGGATGTGCGGCCCGCTGATGGCGTGTTCGTGGAAGATCAGCACGCGGCGTGGCGCGAGCGGGTCTTTTTCGAGAGCCTTGCCCAGTCCTTCGGCGGAACGGGGTTCGTTGCCGGCCAGCACGCCGTATTTCTGCCGCGCCTCGGCCGAGAAGCCGAACATGCCGTAGCGCAGGCCGGCTTTGACGTACAACGGTCCTACGACGTCGGGATCGTTGGGCGTGTAGTGCGTGCCGCTGAAGTCCCACGTGCCCAAGGGCGACTCGTCCCGATGGCGGCGTGTGTCCTTGGGCAGCCAGGCAAACGTCGTCTCGCGGCGGACCAGTTCGCTGCGCCCCGCGATGACGCGGACCGACAATTCGTGATAGCCGTAGCGGGTGACGGGGAGCGTCACGTCTCGCTCGATCGTCGTCCCCGGCGCCAGAGCCAAGTCGTCGGTCCGCACCACCTGCTGCTGGCCGTAGAAGTCCGTCGCAACCGCCTCCACCATGCATGCCGTCTTCCGGCCGACGCCGCGCAGTTGGACGCGAAACGTCGGTGTCTGCGGTGCGTTAAAGACGTGCCCCGCCTGGTCGCTGGAGACTCGCACTTGAACCGGTGACCGCAGGAAGGTCATGCCGAACAGATGCACGCCGCTGGGCAGTCCCAGCGGACGAATCTGGTATCGGCACGGGTCCGGCCTGCGGATGGCCAGCCGCAACTGCTTGGTGACTTCCACGTCGAAGGCCCATTCGTCGGTGAAGTCTTGCGCGAAGGCTTTGCCGATAGGCACGCGGACCAGGTACAGATTGCCTTGCGCGACGGGGCACACGGCCTGGGTCACGGCGTTGCGTTTGCCGTTCCAGCGCGGCACTTCGGCCCCCACGTCGTGCAGCGTCGTGCGTCGGGGCCCGTCGAAGGCCCCGATGCGGAAGCTGATCGTGTTCGACAACGCGGGATCGTCGTCTGCGGCCGCCAACAAGTACACGGCCGCATAATCGGCGACCGGAACCTGGAACAGCGGCCGGCGAGGATCGCCGGGCAGTTCCGGGCCGCGGTCGTAGGCGGCATAGTAGCTGCTGGGATCCTCTTGCCAGTCCGGCCACTGGGCGGACTTCAAGAACAGGTTGTCCGCCGAGGGCGAAGCGACCAACTCGAACGGGACGCCCGCCACGGTCACGTGCCGGCTGGGAAACTCGACGCCAAGTCGGTCCGCGGCGTGCGACTCCAACCGCACCGGTACATACAAGCCGGCGGTCGCTACCGCGCCTTTTCGAGCCTGAAACGGACCCTCGGCCGCGAGGCATACGCCGCACCACAAGTACATGCCAATCGATAGCAGAGGGAGACCGATCGGGTATCGACGTGTCATGGGGCGACCTGCGATCATGCTTGCCATGGCCGGAGACTCCTCAAAAGACCTTCGCACAAACGGTGGGGGAATGCCTGGTCCGGCAAGTTCCTCATGCTGGATTTCAGACGGCCTCGGACATTGGAGACCATTCGCAGATTCAATCCAAGACCGGGCAACGGGAAAAATGCTCGGCAGACGGTCCCGGCAGGCCCCCTCGATTTTGTCTGCCACTGTGCGACAATACGCACAAGCCAATCCGGCGACGGCGACGGGTTCGTCGGCCGGATCGGGGAGTTTGGCTCAGACAGAGTCCGGCGATGCCGAAGAGGCCGGGGCGACGGAGCGGGTGGTCAATTTGCAACTCCTAGAACGCAACCTCTTGGAAAGCAAGCTGATGGACGCTGCATCGGGAACACACAGGGGCGACGCTGCGGGCTTGACCATCGATCCGGGAATCCCCTTGGACGAACTGGTTGTCCGGGTGAAACGCGATTATCAGCAGCGGTTTGGACGGGCTCCCCAATGGCTGGCGGCAGCGCCCGGCCGCGTGAACCTGATCGGCGAACACACGGACTATAACGAAGGCTTTGTGCTGCCGATGGCCATCGAACGGTACGTCGTCGTGGCGGCGGCCGAGGTTACGGGCGCGGCGGGCGAGGCCGAAGTGGGCCTGCACAGCTGCCTGCTGAATCAGTCCGAACGCTGTCAAGTCGGGGCGTCCGATTTCCGGAAGCTGGCGCCCTGGGCACGCTACGTGTACGGCGTGATGGTAGGCTGCGGCGAGCAGGGGTTGGCGCCGCCGGCCCTGGAAGTGCTGATTGATTCGACCGTGCCCTTGGGCGGCGGGCTGTCCAGCAGCGCGGCGTTGGAAGTGGCCACCGCTACACTGCTGGAAGCGGTGACGGGCAAGTCGCTCGACCCGATCCGCAAAGCGCTGCTGTGCCAGAAGGCGGAACACCACTATGCGGGCATGCCCTGCGGGATCATGGACCAGTTCACCTCGGTCCTGGGCCAAGCCAGTCACCTGCTGTTGCTGGACTGCCGTTCGACCGAAGTCCAGCTGGTGCCGCTGGCCGATCCGGACGTCGAGGTGCTGATCATCAATACGAATGTGAAACACGAACTCACCGGCAGCGAGTACCCCCTGCGGCGGAGCCAGTGTGAAACGGCGGCACGGACGATGGGCGTACGCTCGTTGCGCGACGCATCCCCGGCCCTGCTTGCGGAGTTCAGCGCGTCGCTGGACCCCGTGCTGCAGTGTCGAGCGCGGCACGTGATCGGAGAAATCGAACGCACCGAAATGGCGGCCCAGTGTCTGGCCGCCGGCCAGTGGGCGCGGTTGGGCGAGTTGATGTACGCCAGCCACGCCTCGCTCCGCGACGATTACGAAGTGAGCTGTCAGGAACTCGATCTGCTGGTCGAATTGGCGCAGAAGCACGGCGCAGGCGGCAAGGTGATCGGTTCGCGAATGACGGGCGGCGGCTTCGGTGGTTGTACCGTCAGCCTGGTCCGGAAAAACCATCTGGAAGCAGTGGCCGCCGCGATCGGCACCGACTATCGGCAGCAGACGGGCATCGCGCCGTCGCTGTTTACCACGCGGCCTGCCCAGGGCGCCCAGATCGTCCGCGGCTGATGCGGCCTGACGGCGCAGGGCATTTCACGAGGAGGGAACCATGAATATCCTGGTCACGGGCGGAGCGGGTTATATCGGCAGCATCGTCGTCGAGCAGCTGATTCTGGCCGGCCACTCGGTCGTCGTGTTTGACAATCTGTACCAAGGGCATCGCGAGGCCGTCCACCCGCAGGCGAAGTTCGTCCAGGGCGACCTGGCGGATGCCGCTGCGATTGACGCCGCGTTCGCCGCTCATCACCCCGAAGCCGTCATGCACTTTGCCTCGCACACGCTGGTCGGCGAGTCGATGCAGAAGCCCTTCCGCTACCTGGGCGAGAACGTGACCAACGCTTTGAACCTGCTGCAGGCCGCCGTCGAGCACGACGTGCGCCGGTTCATCCTCTCCTCGACTGCCAATCTGTTCGACGCGCCGGAGCGCATCCCGATCGCCGAGACCGAAACGATTGTGCCCGGCAGCCCCTACGGCGAATCGAAACATATCATCGAACGGTTTCTGCACTGGTTGGACCGCATCCACGGCCTGCGCTACGCCGCCCTCCGCTACTTCAACGCCGCCGGAGCCACCGAGGAACGCGGCGAGGACCATCACCCGGAGAACCACCTGATCCCGATCGTCCTGCAGGTGGCGCTCGGTCAGCGAGAGCACGTCACCGTGTTCGGCGACGACTACGAGACTCCGGACGGCACCTGTGTGCGGGACTACATCCACATCGTCGATTTGGCCCAGGCCCACATCCTGGCGCTGCAGGCCCTGGATCGCGGCAGCCGCGTGTACAACCTGGGCAACGGACAGGGATTCAGCGTCCAGCAAGTAATCGAGACGGCACGCGAAATCACCGGCCATCCGATCCCGGCGCGCGTCGGTCCGCGTCGCGCCGGCGACCCGGCCGTGCTGGTGGCCGGCAGCCAGCGGATCCGCGACGAATTGGGCTGGCAACCGCAGTTCCCCCACTTGCGCGACATCGTCGCCACCGCCTGGCGCTGGCACAGCCGGCACCCTCACGGGTACGGAAACTGACGCGGCCTGCCACACGCCCGCGTCGCCACGCTGCTTGCCAGCGTGGAGCGATGTTCACGACGCCGGATGCCGTGCGAAGGGTACGACGCCTGGTCTTGAACATGGCCCCACGCTGGCAAGCAGCGTGGTGGCCGAAGGGAAAATTTTCGGGGGCCGGCCGTCTGGTGCTGAACACGGCTCGACGGAGGCAAGCTCCGCCGTGGCCACACCCAGCCCGCCTCGGCTGCGCCCGACGCGCGCCCCGCGTCACCACGCTGCTTGCCAGCGTGGAGCGATGTTCAACACCAGACGGTCATGGATTCGCGCGATTGGCAAGACTGAGAGGCCGAGCAACCTGACCCGGAGCGCGATGATGTCCACCTCAGCAGCCGTGGCCACGTCAGGGGCTCGTCATCGCCGCAATCGCCGGACTGGAGCCTTCGCGTCTCCACTACTTCTCGAATGCCAGCTCCGTCGGATCATCGGTAAGCACCAAACCGCCGATGGTTGCCCCGCCCTGGCCGAGTTGGATGGAGATCGTGTGACGGCCAGCAGGAAGCGTGGCTGTGCCGAGGAGCTGCCAGGTGGGCCCGACGATGTCGCCTCGCCGTGGCAGCTGCTTGCCTTCGATCGTGGCTTGTGGAGCACGGCCGGCACTCCACGCGCGCAGCCAGAGGCGGTAGACGCCCGCAGCCGGCACAGTCGCCGGCCACGATGCCGTGCCGGGGCCCAGGATGGTGGTCCACTCGGGGAAGTCTGGCAGCGGCTCCGCCTGGGCGCCGTCCTTCAAGGCCGCCTCTTCCGGAAACAGTTCCAGATAGCTGTAAGGCCCTTCGCCGGCGACGTCCGCCGGGACCAGGCTCACGTCGTCGAGGTACATCTCCACCTCGACCTTGTTCCGCGTGCCGGTGTTCAGGGCAATGTAGTTCCTCGTGTTGTAGTCCGGGACGGTGAAGTCGACGCCAAGCTTCTGCCAGGTCTTGAGCCGGCTCAGGTCGTAGGCGTCGGTCGTCGCTGCGGACCGCGACCCTTGGACCTCGTCGCGGAACTGGATTCGCAGGGAGGGGGGCGGCACGCCGGGACTGATCTTGTCAACTCGCAGCCGCGCGGTCAGGCGATATTTGTGGCCGGGGCGAAGCGACTTGATCTCATAGGGCGAGCTGGCGGTGTCGTAGGTCGTGTTGACATATTCGCCCTGGCCGCCGAGGCTGCCGGTAATCTTGAGCGACGACGATCCGGAGTGCTTGATTTCTTGGCATTGCTCGACTTTCCAGCCGCGGGACGGCCAGCCATCAACTCCCGTTTCAAAGTCTGGATTCGGGACCAACGTCGGCAGGCGATGGACCGCCGGACTGTTGAGGATGGCGGTGATTCTCTCGAGATATTCGCGAAAACCGGGGCCTGGCAGCTGCGCAACCTCGTCGAGCGCCTGGGCCGACGTGCACAGAATGTATCCTGCCGACTTGCCGCTGGTGGGAAGGTTTTTCCAACCGGCCGCCAACGCCTGGCGGCAGATGTCCGCCAGCCGCTCGTCGTTGGCATAGCGGGCGGCGAAGGCCATGCCTTGGATTTGAATCCATCCGCCGGGTGCGGCCGACGTGAGGGGGCAGGACGTGTAGCGGAATCCCTTCTGGGCGGGCACCCACATCGTGTCGGCGATGAAGCGGGCTGTCTTTACGATGTCGTCCGCGATCCGCCGGTCGCCGGTCTCCTCGTAGTACATCCGCTGGGCCGTCATCTCGACGGCGAGCATAAAGCCCGCCTCGCCATCGTGCTTCCGGTCGTCCGGGCAATTGCAGTGGCCGGTCGGGAGCTTGTGAAAGTGAAATCCGTGGTCGCCGGTCGCCAAGGACTTCTCATGCACGGCATCCATCAGGATCCCGGCCGCGTTGAGGTAGAAGAGGTCCTCGGTGGCCAGGTAGGCTGCCATCTGCATCTTGCCCACCCAGCCGGGCTCGCGGGCGTTGAAGAAGCTGTAATTCGTCGTGCCGGGGCCGCCGTAAACGTCGGAAATCATCTTGGCCGTGTCGAACGATCGCCGGTCGCCTCCCAGCAGGTAGTGTTCAAACATCCCCTGCGACCAGACGTGCCCGCGGTTGTCCGACCATCCCGGCGTGGCATAGACCTTCATCTCCTTGTAGTCGGCGGGGTAATAGCCGGCCGTATGGCCCATGCAGTGGGTCCATTGCTGGCCGATCCGCCGCGGATCCGACGCATAATGCCGGGTATCGACGTCGCGCTCGTGACGGATGGCCTCCTCCGCCCGGCGGAAGAAGCTCGGATTCTGGCTGCGGACGAATTGGGTGAGGAAGCCGTGCCCCAGGTCATACTCCAAGTTGCCCCAGTTCCAGCGGCGCTCGCCATGCCAATCGCCAAAGTTCATCATCCCGTACTCCCGCGCCGCCTCGCGACTCGGAAGGAACCGTTCGATGCCGGCGGCGAGCGCCTCGTCGTAGCCGGGAAACTGGTCGCGGCCGGCCACGCCGAGCCCCTGCAACACGCGGGAACCTTCGACGCGCTCCGGAGGCACCGAGGCCACCGGCTTCTCCCCCAGGAGCAATGGTGCAGCGGCGGCGTCGCCGCGGTACAGCCACAACTCCCAGGTCTTGGAAAAACCCTGCCGCAACGTGTGCAATCCATCGCGGATCTGGTAGTAGAGCTTGTCTTCGTCGGGGCGTTTCTCGTAGAAACCGGCGGGCAGGCGGGGGCAAAGCCCAAAGAGCACCCGCCCGTCGCGCACTTCCACGGAGGCCGGCCACTGCTCCCAGAAGTTCCGCATCACCGCCCAATCCTCGCCGCCCAGGTGAACCAGCCCGGCCAACCGCTTGCCTTTCTCGCTGCCGGGCTCCCGGATCCATTGAAAATCTTCCCTCTGGAGAACCCTCTCCCCGTCGGCCAGCTCGAGCGCATCGCCTGCGCAACCAACGGTGTACCGGCCAGCGGCCTGGGAACCAGCCAGGCCAATCGCCAGCGACTGCAGGGACGTGAATTCGTTCTGGATGTTGTCGTTCTCCACGGTGTAATCGACTCGCTGCAGTCCCGCCGCGGGCCACTGGTGACAGCGGGCCGTGAACCCGAACAACTTGCTGCCATCCTCCGCCACATGGTGCCCGCTGACCTTCACGACGCTCTTCACCGGGTTGCTTTCCTCGATCTCGCTGCTTTGCACGACGCTGCAGTATCGTCTCCCTCGGTCGTCGAACAGCTCCGCGGCAATCGGCAGGCAAGTGGCATCGGTGGGCGCGGCATCCGGACCGGTTTTCAGCCGCGCCACCTTGCTTCCGTACTGAAACACCGCTTCCCTGGCGGCGGCGGGCGCCAGGAAGTCGATTCGAGCCCACTTGACGCTCTGGTCCTCGCGCCAGCGGACGACCGCCTTCACGCCGCAGGCCACTTCCTGGCCCGCGATCAGCACCCGAGCCCGAGCGGGATCGCCCCATTCGCCCTTGGCAAAGGGGATCCCCACGGTGATCGGCAGCCGCTCGACTTTCCAGTCG
The DNA here is from genome assembly GCA_012515235.1 of Candidatus Anammoximicrobium sp. Classification (GTDB taxonomy): domain Bacteria; phylum Planctomycetota; class Planctomycetia; order Pirellulales; family Pirellulaceae; genus Anammoximicrobium. Next base: position 520 of record JAAYYU010000374.1, on the reverse strand, counting down.
CCCGGATCGATGGCGATGCGGACCCGCTCGTCAATCGCACGCCCCAGCGGTTGCTCGGGCCGATTCACGGTCAGGACTTCGCTGGCAAAATCGCGGCCGGAGCGGGTCGTGCCCGTCACGCGAAGAGATACGGGCCACGCCTTGATGTCCCGCAGATCGGCCCGGTGGTTGTTGGCCCAGCCGGTCCCGGCGTCCCGGTTGTTTGTCGTGCCGCGGAGGTTGTTCGGGTCCTCGACGGCAATGAACCCCAGGTCTGGGGTGGGACCATATTCGACCTGGCCTTTGGCAGGATCTCCCTGGGCCGTGACCCAGCGGACATACGCGATCCCGTCCACGTCGGCCCAGGCATCGAGTTTCACCAGCACGGGAACGCCGGGTGCGTTGCCATCCTCGGTCTGCTCGGCGTGCAAGTGGCTCGCGCCGATTGTCACGGCGCCCAGAACAAGATAAAGCGGCAGGCGAGTCATGAGTGGTTTCCTACGAAAGTATCGTGTGTGGTGCCAAGAGGGAAAGGGATCTT
>JAAYYU010000373.1 GCA_012515235.1 Candidatus Anammoximicrobium sp. | reverse complement strand
TTCTCTGCCTCCGTGGTCATCTCGCTGATCGTCGCCGCTGGCCGCGATCCGGGTTCACGGGCGGAAGTCACGCCTGCTGTCCACAGCGGGACTGGCGTCGCCTGTGAGCGTAAGGCAGGTGCTGGCAGCCGGACGCCCACACGATCGGCACCGCCTGTGAGCGTCAGCCGCCTGGCCGCGATCCGGCGGGGTGCTGGCCACGGGGTTGCGGCCATGCTGGTCCGAGCCACCGAGTAGCTTGTGGGACACAGTGTCCCACAAGCTACTCCGGCATCCGGCCCGGCACCGCGTGTGAGCGTCAGCCGCTTGGCAGCGATCTGGTAGGTGCGTCCCTGTGGCCAGCGTCGCGACGTAGGCGACGTAGACGTCTGGCCAGAATCCGGCAGCCGGACGCCCACACGATCGGCACCGCCCGTGAGCGTCAGCCGCTTGGCCGCGATCCGGCAGGTGATTGATGTCCGCAGAGTGCGTGGTGGCGTCCCCAGGCTCACGGTGCTGTCGGGGTTTTTTACAGATTCTTACGTTTCGGTTATAATGGTAAACGGTGTCAGCTTGTTGGAAGGTTCCGCAAAGCCTCTCACAGAGAGAACGACCATGTTGTTCCGTATGGCTTTTGCGTTGTCGCGGGTCTGGCGTCGCCGTCTCCAGCGGTTCGCAACTCGCCCGTCGGTTTTACGTTCGCGGCGATGCCGGCTGTTGGGCGTCGAACCTTTGGAAGGGCGGAGGCTGCTGACCGCCTTTGAGGTCAATTCCTTCGACGACTCCGTGGACGCCAATTTGGGCGACGGCGTGGCGGCCGACACCTTGGGCCGCTGCACGCTCCGCGCGGCGGTCATGGAGGCCAACGCGTGGTCTGGCGACGACACGATCAACCTGCCCGCCGGCACGTACGCGCTCAGCCTCAGCGGCCCCGCCGAAGACGCCGCAGCGAGCGGGGACTTGGACGTGACCAGTGGCAATGGGAGCCTGAGGATCGTCGGCGCGGGCGCAAGGGCGACCATCATCAGTGCCTCGGCAATCGGCGAGCGGATATTCGATGTTCTCTATGGCGCTACGCTGCAGGCCGAAAGCCTGACGCTGACCGGGGGCCGTCAAACCGGCACGGACCTGGGCAAACCAAGGTGGGGCGGCGATCTATACAGCCAAGGGACGGTCACTGTGACCGGGGTGACGATTGCCGGCGGGGCCGCGTTCGCTGGCGGTGGGATCTACAACGACGCCGGTACGTTGACGATCACCGAGAGCGCCGTGTCGGAAAACTCGGCTTTTTCCACAAGCGACGACTATGCTTATGCCTATGGGGGCGGCATCTACAGCACCGGTCCGCTGACGGTCACCCGCAGCACCGTGTCGTTGAACGAAGTCTACTCCACCTGCAACCAGAACGCCTACGCCTTTGGCGGCGGCATCTACAACGCCGGCCCACTAACGATCACGGACAGCACGCTGTCGGGGAACTCGGCGTCTTCTGAGTGCGACTACCACGCGTACGCCTTTGGCGGCGGCATTTACAGCAGCAGTCCGCTGACGGTCACCGATAGTACCGTGTCGGAAAACTCGGCTTCGGCAACGACCGCAAACTACTCCGCCATGGCCTACGGCGGCGGCATCTGGCATAGCGCTGCTCTGACGGTCACCAAGAGCACCGTGTCGGGGAACTCCGCGTCTGCTTCCAGTGCTTTGTTTGTTGGGTACGCCACTGCCTGCGGCGGCGGCATCTTCAGTAGCTCTCAGACGTTGGAAGTCACCGACAGCATCCTGTGCGGGAACTCGGCGACCAATTTCGGCGGGGGAGTCTACACGTCGGCCGACACAACGACGATCACCGGAAGCACGCTGTCGGAGAACTCGGCGGACGGTGTTGGTGGCGGCGTCTACATTGCTTCCGGGACGGCCACGATCACGAACAGTCCCCTGTCGAGAAACTCGGCTTCCCAGGGCGGCGGCATCTGCATTCTGCCCGCCGGCACAGCGGCGATCACGGACAGCAACTTCTCGGATAACTCGGCCTCTGACCGCGGCGGCGGTATCGACAACCGCGGCTCGCTGACGATCGCCAATTGCACCCTGTCGGGAAACTCGGCTTCCGTTCTTTTCGGCGGCGGGATCTACAACTGCGGCACGTTGACGATCGCCAATTGTACCCTGGAGGGAAACTCGGCGATCGGCAGCAACGGCTATGGCGGCGGCATCTGGAGCGAAGGCGCACTGACCATCAGCGATAGCACGGTGTCGGGAAACCAAGCTCGCTTCGGAGGCGGCATCTACGGCAACTCCGGCTCGCTGGCGGTTACCCGCAGCACCCTTTCGGGAAACGTGGCTACAGGAGGCACCGGTGGCGGCTTCTACATTGGTTCCGCCACTGCGACGATCGAGGCCGGGACCTTGTCGGGCAACTCGGCGACGCGCAGCGGTGGCGGTATTCTGAATGGCGGTACGCTGACAATCGTCAATAGTACCGTGTCGGGGAACTCCTCGGCGGGCGTTACCGATTACGGCGGCGGCATCGCCAACTCGGGGACGCTGACGATCACCGATAGTGCCCTGTCGGGCAACTCGGCGGCTAGCGGCGGCGGCATCAGTTCCAGCGGCACCGTGACGGTCACCGACAGCACCTTGTCGGGCAACTCGGCGGCTAGCGGCGGCGGCATCAGTTCCAGCGGCACCGTGACGGTCACCGACAGCACCCTGTCGGGCAACTCGGCGGCTAGCGGCGGCGGCATCTTCAACCTCAATGACGGCACGCTGACGATCACCGCGAGCACGCTGTCGGGTAACACAGCCAGTGGCGGCAGCGACTATGGCGGCGGTGGCATTCTAATCATCTCCGGCACAGCGACGATCACCGACAGCACCCTATCGGGAAACTCGGCGACTAAACAAGGCGGTGGCATCGAACACTATTTTGGCTGGCTGACGATCACGAACAGCACCCTGTCGGGAAACACGACTGCTTCCCGCGGCGGTGGCATCTACAACGGCGCCGTTGGTGGGCTGACGATCACGGGCAGTACCCTGTCGGGAAACGCAGCCGTTGGGGACAACACCTACGCCGGCGGCATCTACAGTCAAGCCACGGCTGTGCTGGACAACACGATCGTGGCCGGCAATACGGCGTCTCAGTCCCATGATGTCTATGGGTATTTCACGGCCAACCACTGCCTGATCCAAGACACCACGGACGTGTGGATTGCACCCGAGGGCAACATCCTGGGCCAGCCGGCCGTGTTGGGGCCCTTGGGCAACTACGGCGGCCCAACCCAGACGTTGCCCCTCTTGCCCGGCAGTCCGGCCATCGACTCCGGCAGCAATAGCCTTGTTCCCGCGGGCGTGATCTACGACCAGCGAGGGCCGGAACATGCGCGGATTGTCAGCGGCACGGTCGACATCGGGGCCTTCGAGGTCGGCAGCAGCAGTTTCGTCGTAGATCCCGCCTCGGGCTTCTGTGGCGGTACAACCACGATCTCCGCCACCTTGACGGTCGATACGGTGCCGGTCGCCGGACAAGAGATCACGTTCAGCGCGGCCGGTCAGCCGTTGGGGACGGCGGCGACCAACTCCCAAGGCGTGGCCACGCTCAGCGACGTGAGCCTGGCTGGCTTTGAGGCTGGGGTTTACGAAACGGGTGCAGCGATCGACTCTGGTCCCGTCATCGCCCACGGCACCCTGACGGTCGCCGATGTGCGTAATCAAGCGCTGTTCGACGCCCCCAGCGGCGTGCTCATTGTCGGCGGAACGAACGCCGCCGACACGATCGACCTCGCTCCGGCCGGCACGGGCACCACGGCGAAACTGCAGGTGACGTTGAACAGGCTGGTGATCAGCAAGACGGTTCTGCTCTCGGCGATTCAGCGGATCGCCATCCTGGGACATGAGGCAAACGACACGGTTACCGTCGGCAACCTGAACAAGCGACTCTCGATCGCGGGGGGCAACGGCGACGATACGATCACGCTCACGAATCTCGGCGGGCCGGTCACGGTGGACGGCGGAGCGGACAGCGACAAGCTGACCGTCACTGGTCCCAAGACCGCGAGCACGTTTGGTCTGAACACCACGGCGCTGACCGTGAACGGAGTCGTCGACGACTTCAGCAACCTTGAGAATCTGGCGGTCAGCGGCGGACGGGCTGCCGACACGTTCACCGTCGTCGGCTTGCCCGCCTTCCCGGTGACGCTCTCAGGCGGCGGGGGCAGCGACAATCTCCAAGGGCCCGACGCGGCCAACAGTTGGGCGATTACGTCAGCCACCGGAGGGACGTTGGGCGGCACCGTTTCGTTTGTCAAAATTCCAAATCTCGCCGGCGGCAGCGACGCCGATACGTTTACGGTGTCGCCCCGCTCGAAACTGGCCGGCAAAATCGATGGCGGAGGCGGAACCACCGACACGCTCAACTACGCCAATTACGGGGCGGCCGTGACCGTTAACCTGCAGACATTCTCCGCCACCGGGACGAAGGGCTTTGTCAACGTCGAATCGTTTGTGGGGAGCGTGAAGGCCGACAAGCTGATCGGCGCCAATCAGGTCAATCAGTGGACCATCACGGGTCCCAACGCGGGCACCGTGAACGGGACAGCGTTCGCTGATTTCGAGAACCTCACCGGCGGTACCCTGGAGGATACGATTGCCGTGGCGGACAACGCGAGCGTCACTGGCAAGGTCGACGGCGGAAAGGGAGCCAACACGATTGACTACTCGGGCGACACCGCCGACAACAAGGTCAATCTGCAAACGAAGGTCGCCACCGGCATGGCGAGTTTCGCCAATATCCAGCAGATCGTCGGGGCAGGCATTCACACCACGCTGGTCGGACGGAATTCTACGTCTACGTGGAACATTACGGCCGACAATACCGGTACCGTCGGGGCGACGGCGTTCGCCAATGTGGGCAACCTCAGTGGCGGAACGCGGGCAGATACGTTTGTGCTGGCTGACGGCGAGGTTTCGGGAAAGATCGATGGCGGAGCCGGCAAGGCTAACGTCCTCAGCTACGCACCCTATGCCATGCCGATCACGGTCGATCTGACGACACTCTCCGCGACGAATGTCACGGGCGGCATTGCCAACTTCGGCAGTTTTGTGGGAGGTACGAGCATGTCGGACACGCTGGTCGGCCCGAACCAGGCGAGCGTCTGGACGGTGTCGGCCGCCAATGCCGGCAAATTGAACGCCATGCCCTTTACCGGGTTCGAGAATCTCACTGGCGGCGCGCAGGCCGACGCCTTCGTGTTCGCCAAAGGAATCGGCATTTCGGGGCAGGTCGCCGGTGGCGGGGGGGGGGGGG
>JAAYYU010000372.1 GCA_012515235.1 Candidatus Anammoximicrobium sp. | reverse complement strand
GAGGCGGTCTGGAAATCGCAGCAGGTGCCGCGCATCGAGGACTACCTGGGACAGGTCGCGGAATCGGCCCGGCCGGCGTTGCTACGCGAGTTGTTGGTGCTCGACCTCGACTACCGCGGTCGCCGCGGCGAGCAGCCGACGGCCGAAGAGTACCTCGCACGGTTTCCCGAACATCGCTCGCTGATCGCTCAGATCTTCTCGGATATCGGGCAGGTGCCAGCGGCTGGAGGACGCCCCGTGGAGGGCGAAAGTGGTGCCAGTGAAACTGAGACCGCCACTCGTACCGGGCCGCCGACCCAAAACGCTTTGAGAATCACGTGCCCGCACTGCCAGAACCCGATCGAACTGGTGGGCGCCGTCGCCCTGGAGGAGATCAAGTGCCCATCGTGCGGCACGGAGTTCAACTTGGGTGCGGCGTCCACGTTGGACAGGACCGGGCGAACGGGCGCGGCTCTGCCCAGCCGCCGCTCGGTTGCGCACTTCGAGTTACTCGAACCACTTGGGACCGGCGCCTACGGGACGGTGTGGAAGGCCCGTGACACGCAGCTCGACCGGATCGTAGCCGTAAAGATCCCTCGCCGTACGCAGCTGAGTCCGGACGATGTCGATCGTTTTCTGCGCGAAGCCCGCATGGCGGCCCAGCTTCGCCACCCGCATATTGTCAGCGTGCATGAGGTGGGCGTCGACGCCGATGTGGTGTACATCGTCAGCGACTGGATCGACGGCATATCGCTCGACAAGTGGCTGGCCGGTCAGCGACCTGGCCAGACAGCATCCGCAGCGCTATGCGTGAAGCTCGCCGAAGCGTTGCACCACGCGCACGAGCAGGGCGTCGTGCATCGCGACCTCAAGCCCAGCAACATCATGATAGATCGCGTTGGCGAGCCGCATGTCATGGACTTCGGGCTGGCCAAACGAGAGACGGGTGAAATCACGATGACCGTCGAGGGTCAGATCCTCGGCACGCCCGCCTACATGTCTCCGGAGCAGGCCCGCGGCGGCGGCCACGAGGCGGATCGGCGTTCCGACGTGTACGCGCTCGGAGTCATCCTGTTCGAGCTGCTCGCCGGCGAGCGGCCGTTTCGCGGCGAGCTGCGGATGCTGCTGCAACAGGTGATCAACGACGAACCGCCCAGTCCGCGGAAGCTGGACAAGCGGGTGCATCGGGATCTCGAGACGGTCTGCCTGAAATGCCTGGAGAAGGATCCCGCCCGTCGGTACCGTTCCGCCCGCGATCTGGCCATGGAGCTGAAGCGTTTTCTCCAAGGCCGTCCCATCTTGGCACGACCGGTGACGCGAGCCGAACGCCTCTGGCGCTGGTGCCGCCGCAACCCGGTGGTTTCCAGCTTGATCGCCACGGCCGCCACGGCACTCGTGGTTGGAACCGTCGTGTCGACGATCTTCGGCGTGAAGGCCACCGAATCGAGCCGTGTGGCCACCGAGAAGTCCCTGCAGGCGCAGCGCAGCGAAGTCTTGGCGAAGGAGGAACAACAGAAACGCACCGAGTCCCTGATTGAAGCAGTGCTGACAGCTCCTCCCGAAGTAATGCCCTACGCGATTGGCAACCTGCGCGAAATACCCGATTACGCGATCCCTGTTTTGCGGAGTCGGTTTTCGGACGCAAAGACCGATCCGCTTTGTCGCCTCCATGCGGCTTTGGCGCTGGCGTCCTTCGGACAGATTGAACGGGAGTTCTTAAGTGACAGCATCGTCGCCTCGCCTGCCGGTGAGTGTGCGAACATCATATTGGCGCTGGGGCAGTCGAAGGGTTCTGTGGGGGACGCTCTGCGACGAGCGGCTGGGAAAGCCGAGGCAAAGAAGGACTGGCGTGGCAAAGCCCGCGTGGCGATTGTCGCGATGCATCTTGGAGAAGCATCCGTGGCGCGGGAAATGCTGCAGTTGGCGCCGAACCCGATAGAGCGCACGACGCTCATCCACACGCTTCCTGATTGGCACGGCGACTTCGGACAACTGGCAACGGTCGCCCGAGGAACTCCTGACGCCACATTCCGATCTGGCGTGTGCCTTGGGGTCGGCAGCATTCAGCCAGAGGAAGTTACAAACGAGGTGAAGCAGGCGTGGCAGCCGCTGCTTTCTGAATGGTATCAGGCGGAACTCGACTCTGGGGTGCATAGCGCCGCCGGCTGGGCGCTTCGGCAATGGGGATTGCCACCGCCGGAGATTGCGGCTTCTACTGAACCGATGGAGGGGCGCGAGTGGTACGTCAACAGCGTAGGGATGACGATGTTAGGCATCCCGGCGGGTAAGTTCTCGACCGGTGACGCGATGCGGGGCGACGGCGCATCTGAGCCGGAAGTCAGGATGACTCGTCCGTTCTTCCTGTCCGACCGGGAAATATCAGTGGGTTTGTT
>JAAYYU010000371.1 GCA_012515235.1 Candidatus Anammoximicrobium sp. | reverse complement strand
CGACTCGATCTCGGCTGCTTTCTCGATCAACTGTGGATCGGCGGGATTGACTTGGCGGGCGCTGGCAATTCGCGTTTGGGCTTTTGCCAGCAAGGCACGAGCCGCGGCGTTGTTTCCCAGTTTCCCTTCGGCTTGGCCGGCCAGCGTGTAGGCGAACGCCAGCAGCGAGTGGTAACCGGCGACGCCGCCAGACTGTTGCTCAAGTTGTTCGGCCAGTTCCACCGCACGGCGGGCATCCGTCACGGCGGCTGAGGCGGGGCCTGTAACGAGGCCCAGTTCGCCCCGCGCGACGAGGGCATCGGCCAACCGCCGCGCGAAGGTGGCTGTGGAGGGCGACTGCCGGGTCAGCGTTTCCAGCATCGCGACGGCCTCGTCCAACGAAGCTCGCGACTCGTTTTCACGACCGCCTTGCACGCGGTACAGTCGGCCCTGTTCGACGAGAGTCGCTGCCAGGACGAAGCGCGAGTTCGGTTCGGCTGGGGCGTGGCGAAGGTTGGCCCGGCCGCGTTCGACGGCCTGTGCTTGCGCTCTTTCCGCCGGTTGCAGTTGCCCGGCAGCCCGCAGCATGTTGGCCAGGTTGTTCCAGGCGATGACGGTGCTTGCTCGGCAGAACAGGTCTTTCGGCAACTCCTTGGACAACTCGCCGAACGTCGTAGCCGCCGCTTGCGCCATGGGAACGGCGTCCGCGTACCGGCCCCGTTGCTGCAGGGCTTCCGCATAACTCAACTGGGCGCGGGCCTCGCCCAGGCGGGCCGCCACGGAAGCGGGGAAATCCGTCCGGGTCTGATTCGCGACTTCGTACGCTTCGCGGCACTTGGGTTCGGCTGCCGCAGCACCCTCGGCACGCAGAGCCCAGTCCGCTTCGTCGGACAGCAACTCCACCCACTTGTTCGCCAAGAACTCGTCTCGCGGCTGCTCGCGGCGGATGTCTTCCATCAGCGCCGCCGAATCCCGATACAATTGCCGGGCTTGGTCAAAGCGATTGACCATGCGATACAGGTTGGCCGAGCGGCGGAAGGACAAGGCCGCGTCGAATCGCAGCGAGACGTCGCGCGGCTGCTGTTCGAGCAACCGACGGTACAGGCCGACCGCTTGATCGACCATTTCCACGCGCAACGGCTCGAACTGGGGAAGCAGCGACCAGCGGTCGTCGCCGATGCGGATCAGGAACTGCTCGACCACTTGCCGTGTCATCGCGGCGTTTTCCTGGGCGACGTTGCGCTCCTTGCGGACCAGCACGTAGCCCACGGCCAAGGCCACGAACGACGTGACCAGCAGGGCGGCCACGGCGGCCACAGTCATGCGATGGCGGCGGGTCCAGCGGCGAGCGGTGTCCAGCCACGGCTCGGCATACGCCTGGACGGCTTCGTCCGCCAGAGAGCGTTCGATCTCGGCCGCCAACTCCTGGGCCGAACCGTACCGCTGGTCGGGACGCAGGGCCATGGCCTTCAGGCAAATCGCTTCCAGGGCCCTCGGGACTTCGGGCCGGATCTGGCGGGGAGGCGGGAACCGGCCTTGGCGGACCTGCGCCAGCACCTCTTGCGTTTCGCCACGAAACGGCGTCTGACCCGTCAGCAAGGTGTACAACGTCGCGCCCAGACTGTACACGTCGCTGGCCGGTCCGAGATCCCGCAACCGGCCCTCCGCTTGCTCGGGACTCATGAATTCCTTGGTGCCCACCAGCGATCCCAGCGCCGTTTCCGCCGAACCGCTGTCGGACAATCCGGGGACCAAGGTGGTTTCGTCGGGCGTGGCGTGATGCCGCTCATCCCGTCCGGTCGCCTTGGCCAGACCCCAATCCACCACGAGCGTCTCGCCGTACTTTCCCAGCATGATGTTTCCGGGCTTCAGATCCCGGTGCAGCACGCCCCGGCTGTGCGCGTACTCGATGGCTTGGCAGACATCGACGAAGCGTCCCAGCAGTTTGCGGAATTCGAGCGACGTCTCCGCCGCGGACTTTCTTGCGTTGTCCCGATGGAAGCGCTGGATGCCGGTCTTCAGATTCTCTCCCCGGATGAACCGCATGACATAAAAAGGCCTGCCGTCTCCGTAGCAGCCCAGCCCGTACACGGGCACGATGCCGGGGTGCTCCAGTCTGCCGGTGATTTCCGCCTCCAGCGTAAAGCGGGCCCGGCTGCGAAGGTCGTCGGCGTGCTGCCGCAGGATTTCCTTGAGCGCCACCTCGCGGTTGACTTCCCGGTCGTAGGCCACAAAGACTTCACCCAGTCCGCCTTTGGCGTGCGGCCGCAGGACGCGGAAACGCGCCCCGCCTGCCGACACCTCTCCGGCGGCCCACGACACCTCTCCGGCGGCCCACGACAGCGTCCGGTCGTTGTCCTCGCTCTTCGCGCCGGCGACCAGCGGCAGGGTCTGAGACAGCTCCTCGTCGCCCAGCGAACGCAGGTCGTCTTGGATCGACCCCAGCGAACTCAACGCCGCCAGACTCTGCTGCGGATCGCCGTCGTGCAACTCCAGGTGCTTGGAGACCAGCGCCTGGAGCAGGTCGTGAACGGCCTGATCGATGGCGTGCTGCTCCCGCAGGATCGACGCCAGCGCCCGCGATTTGTCCCGGACCCAAACGCTGGTGGCCGCAATCAATTGCTCGCGGCTGATGAAGTCCATCTGCAGCGCGAGAATTCCCAAGAGCAAGTTGCTTTCGCCCGCTGGTGACATAGGCACACTCACTGCGGCCGGTGCGCCGCGGCCGGCCGTCCCGGCAAGACCAGACGCCGTGGTCCCGCACCGGATGCGTGATCTACGCGCCGAGCCACAGGTCGATCGGCTTCTTGACCTTGGGCTCGAACGGCAAGAGGACTTTCCGGCCGGTACCCGCCGACTCGTACGCGGCCAGCATGATCTCCAGCACGGCCCGGCCGTCCTCGCCGGTGACGGCCGGATCCAGGTTCTCCCGCACGCACTGGATGAAGTGCTTGAGTTCGTGGGGATAGCCTTGGTTGAAGGCTTCCTCGAAGATCGTGAAACTCCAGCCCTTCGAGGAAGCCGCTTTCTCCATCGCGTAGCCGTAACCCGCTTCGCTGTAGGTCAGCGCGGAATTGCCCACGAACAGGTCGGCGTAGACCACGCCGCCGGTGCCGTAGACTTCGACGCGGTCGTCCATGCCGCCGAGTTTGGCCCAGCTGTTCTCGGCCACCCCGATGGCGCCGCCCTCGAATTCGACCGTCACCATCGAATTCTCTTCCGCTTTCGTCCGGGCCTGGTGGATCAGGCCGTTTTGCAGGTGGGCGTACACGGAAACCGCCTTGGGCCGTCCGCCCAGCATCCAGCGGAACCAGGCGATGCCGTGACAGCCCATATCCATGATCGCGCCGCCGCCGGATTGCTCGATGTCGTAGAACCAGGCGGTGTGCGGCCCGCTGTGCTTCTCGCACTGCCGCATCTGGAAGATCTTGCCGACGGCGCCTTCGTTGACCAACTTGCGGACCCGCTCGTACTTGGGCGCAAAACACAGCTCCTCGGCGTACATCAACTTGCGCCCCGCCGCCCGGCAGGCGGCGATCATCTCGTCGGCCTCCTCCAAATTCAGCGCCAGCGGCTTTTCGATGATCACGTGCTTGCCGGCCCGCGCCGCCGCCAACACGGCGCGATGGTGCAGGAAGTTGGGCAATCCGATGTCCACCACGTCGCAGCCCGACTGGGTGATCGCTTGCTCCAGATCGTCGTACCACTGGGCGATCCCGTGCTTAGCGGCAAAGGCCGCAGCTTTTTGCGGATCGCGGGTGTACACCGCCACGACTTCGGCGTCGGGCACAAAACGCTGATAGGATTCAATGTGAATGTCGGCGATAAAGCCGGCGCCCAACAAAGCGACTTTGGTTTTGCTCATCGGTTCACGTCCTCGTTCCCTGATGCTTGTTACGCTTGCCCGCCAGGATGCCCGCAGACGTTACGGCCTGACGTTTCTCAGCGTAGCAGCGTCACACCCCGCCGACAAGCCAGGCGACGCCCGCGTGCCACACCCGACCTGTTTGCAGGCACCGGGTGTGGCGGCGGCTGGCCCGTCACCAACTGAGCAGATATGTGCTTGGCAGGGGCGGTGTTGGGAAGGACTGACGTGGACGCAAAAGCAGCGGGGTGGGGTTCACCGCGCTGCTCGTCCTGCCGGAAACCGATACTCTGCGGGCTGCCTTAGTTCTTCCCGCTGACGTTGATCACCTTCACGGTATCTGTGCCGGAAAAGGTCCCGCCGTCGCGGGTCGTACCGCTCAGCGTGAGCTCCGCCGTGCCGGGTTCCACGATCGCTCTCACATCGCCGACAAGGAATTTTGCGACGAGATCGCCCCGGCTGTCCGCAAAGGTCGCCTGGACGGGGATCCCATTAAGCGTCACGCTCGCCCCCTCGACGGCGGAATAGTCAATTTCTGCATGGACGGTCACCCACTCGCCCGCCGCTTGCAGGTTGATCGTGCTGGGCGAGACGACGATGGGAACGGTCGCGTCGGCTCCGTGGACGGCCGTAGCCAGGATCACGGGAGCAAGGAAGGCGGCCAGCGAAGCAACAAGCTTGGTCATGTCAAATTCCTCCAAAAACAGTCTTGAGATACGATCGACAACGATCCTCTTCTCTGGTTCACGGATCAGACGCAGCACGCCAGGCTTTCCTTCACGCCAAGATTCCTACCAGCTCGTGCCGTCCCGTTGCTGGACGAAGTTTCCATCGTCTTGGGCCGGCTCGCCGCTGCGCTGACGAAGTGGATCGGCGTCGTCGGCCACGAGGCTTTCGATGGCTGCATCAGTGACGGCCCCGTCACAATTGCCATCCTGCTGTTGCGTCTGCGTCTGGGCCTGGGCCTTGTCCTGCACGGGGTCCTGGACCGGGCCAGCGCTGTCGCCATCCTGCTGTTGCGTCTGCGTCTGGGCCTGCTCCTGCACGGGATTCTGGACCGGGCCCTCGCCGCCGCTGTCCTGCTGTTGCGTCTGGGTCTGGGCCTGCTCCTGCACGGGATTCTGGATCGGGCCCTCACCGCCGCTGTCCTGCTGTTGCGTCTGCGTCTGGGCCTGCTCCTGCTCCTGCACGGAATTCTGGACCGGGCCCTCGCCGCCGCTGTCCTGCTGTTGCGTCTGCGTCTGGGCCTGGGCTTGCACCGGGTCCTGGCAACACTCAACACACTCTTGAACCTGGACACGCTCTTGTGTCTGAACGGGTTCGCCAACCGAGCCGCTCCAGAGAGCAGCCAACAAGTCCCGTCGTTCCAACGTTTCTACCCACAACATCTTGCCTCTCATTTGTCCATCCTTTCAGAAGAGATCCTCGAAAACCGCACGAAAAGTCGAACACTTGGAAGATTCGCCGGAGAAGCCGACGGCAGCGGCCGGGATGGAAACCTCCCGCAGTAACATCTGGCAGGCAAATTATGTGCCGACGGCTCTGGGTCGAGTCCGCAACTTCGACAGCAGCCTTGACAGCTTGTGGAGGGCCGTGGTTGACGCCGTGTTTCCGCGGAAGGTTTCGGGCGTAGCGGATTCGAGTCAGAGGCGACCGCGCGCGGCACGTGACGACCAGGAATCCTGGAAAGTGTCTCACGAGTGTCTCAGGAGCGTCACGCGAGGCATGTTTCTGAGGCACGATCCCAGCTAGGCCTCGTCCAGTCCCAATTCGCGGAGTCTGCGATAGAGCGTGGCTCGGCTGATGCCCAGCAGGGCGGCTGCCCGGGTGCGGTTTCCTCTGGCCCGACGCAACGCCGACTGCAAGCGGTCTGCGTCGGCGGTGTTGGCATCCTCCTGGTCGGCTGGTTGTGGGTCGGCTTGAGGGCTGAACTCCAGCAGTTCGGGCGGCAGATCATCAACCTGGAGGATCGAACTGCGCATGCGGATCACCGCATACTCCAAACCGTTGCGCAGTTCCCGTACATTGCCTGGCCAATCGTACTCCAGCAGAATCGCCAGCGCCTCGTCGCTGATCCCGTCGACGCGTTTGCCCGTCGTGGCGGCATGGTCCGCCAGGAAGGCGCGGACCAGCAGCGGCAGATCCTCGCGGCGCTGGCGGAGGGCCGGCAACTTGATCCGGGCGACGCGAATGCGGTACAGCAAATCCTGACGGAACCGCTGTTCGGCCGCCTCACGGGCCAAGTCCCGGTGCGTCGCGGCGAGGATGCGGACGTCGGCGGCCCGTGGTTGCGATTCTCCCAGCCGGACCACCGCATGTTCCTCCAACACGCGCAGCAGCGTGGTCTGGACGCGGATCGGCAAATCGCCAATTTCATCCAGGAACAAGGTCCCGCCGTGGGCAGCTTCGAACAGCCCCTCCTGATCGCCGACAGCGCCCGTAAAGGCCCCGCGGCGATGACCGAACAAGAGGCTGGCGGCCAACTCCTCGCTGAGGCCTGCACAGTTGATCGCCACGAAACGTTTGTCGCGGCGGTGTCCCAGGCGGTGGATCGCCCGGGCCACCAGCTCCTTGCCCGTGCCCGTCTCGCCCTCGATCAGCACCGTGGAATCGACGCGAGCCACATCCTGAATCAGCTGGAAAACCTGTCGCATGGCGGGAGATCTGCCGACGATGTCCCCCAGTGCTGCGCCGGCTTCCAACTGACGCCGCAGGTCGACCAGCGGCGTGACGTCGTACAGAAACAGGATCCGGCCGCCCTCGTGACGCGGATCGTCCAGGATTTCAATTTCCACACTCTGCGGCCGGGGACCATCGCCTTCCAGCACCAGCGGCAGTTTTGAGCGTTGTCCCGAAGGACGGCCAGAGATGTCCGACAGCGCGGCGGTCTGCTCCGGGGACAGGGGCAGGAAGTCCGCCAGCGGCCGGCCCTCGGCCGTTCCCTCCTTCACGTCAGCCATGCGGCAAGCGGCCGCACTGGCGAAACGGATGCGGAGTTCCGCGTCGAGCATGACGGTGCCCTGGCGCTGGGCGTCGAGGATCGCGTGCAGGTTCTCGTGGTGTTCGCGCAGGGCGCGATCGACACGCCCTTTGTAGAGCGCCATCTGGATTGCCGCGTTCAGGTCACTCGGCACGAAGGGTTTGACGAGATAGCCGTAGGGTTCGGCCAGTTTGGCACGCTCCAGGGTGGCCGCATCGGAATAGGCCGTGAGAAACACGACGGGCACGTCCCACTGCTGGCGAATCCGCCGGGCGGCTTCGATCCCGTCCAGCGGACCGTCCAGGCGGACATCCATCAAGATCAGGTCGGGTTGTGCCCGGCCGGCCTGGTCGTACGCTTCCTGGCCGGAAGCGGCCGAAGCCACGACGTGATAACCCAGTCGCTCCAGATGGCCTTCGAGATCGATGGCGACGATCTGCTCGTCCTCGACAATCAGGACTCGGACTGGCCGCGGTGGCTCTTTGGCGGTTGTCGGAACATCCAAATTCGTGCCAGGTTCCGTAGGTTCCATCGTTCGTTGCGTCCTTTCCCGTTGGGCTGGAAGGCACCACTGTGCTCAGGAATCATGCGGCGTGGGGCCTAGAGGCGGCGAGGCCGCAAAATGGATCGCAAACACCGCACCAGCCGCTGGCTGCAAGTCGAGACGCCCGCGAATCTGCCGCGTCAGGGCCTGGACAACCTTCAGTCCCAAGGTCCCCGGCTTGCCCGCCAGCAGTTCCTCGGCCAAGCCCACCCCGTCGTCGGCGACGGTCAGTTCGTAACCGGCGGCATCCCCGCGGAAGGCAATCCGAACGGCGCCCAAACGCCCTTCCGGAAAGGCGTGTTCCAGCGCATTGGACACTAGTTCGTTGACGATCATGCCGCACGGAATCGCCAGATCGAGAGGCAACTGGACGGGCTCCAGGTCGAAGCGGAAGTTGATTCGCGTTGCCGCTCTTCCCATCCCCTGGGCGAGATGTTCGACGAGTTCTCGCACGTAGGCGGCGAAGTCGATCTGGGAGAGATCGCGGGAGCGATAGAGTTGTTCGTGAATCAAAGCCAGCGAACGGACCCGCCCCTGGCTCTCTTGAAGCAGCCGGATCGTTTGCGGGTCGCTGAGCTCCTGGGCTTGCAGGTTGAGCAAGCTGGAGATGACCTGCAAGTTGTTCTTCACGCGGTGGTGGACTTCTTTGAGCAGCAATTCTTTTTCCCGCAGCGAGGCCAGCAGGCGTTGTTCCGTGTCCTTCTGCCGCGAGATGTTCCAGGCCACACAGACGAAGCCTTCCCGGCGGCCCGTCTCGTCGCGCATCTCGGCGACCGAACAGAGGACGGGGATCGGTCCCCGCGAACGGGTCCGCAGCACGCTTTCCGCTCCGTGCGACAGCGACTGGGGAAAATCCAACTCCGCCGGCAGGGCGTCGGCGAGAAAGAGTTCCCGCAACGGCCGCTCGATCAGTTCGGCGGGGCCGTAACCCAGTTCCGAGCAGGCGGCGGGGTTGAGGCGGCGAATTCTGGCGTCACCGTCCGCGACAATCAGCATCTCGCGCATCGACCGGAGGATGTTTTCCAGGTAGCTTCGGGAGACGGTTTTCTCCTGCAAATCGGCTGCCATCTGGTTCAGTGCCTGGCCCAAAACTCCGATTTCGTCCCGGCCGTCCAGCGCGACCCGCGTCTCGAAACGGCCGCGCCCCAACGCTTCCGCGGCCCGCTGCAGTCTCCGCAACGGGCGTCCGATCGAGCGCGACATGAACAGGCCAATCAAGACGGCGCCGGCCGCGGCGGCCACGGTCAGCAGCCCGCGCTGGTTGTCCGCCAAGGCCAGCGACCGCTCCACGCCGTTGATCGCCTGCGTGAGTTCCTGTTCTGCCTGGTCGCGCTGGGCGACGAGCAAGGGCAAGAGTTCGCTTCTGAAGTGCCGGCAAAGCTGTTCCTCCAGGAACCGCTCGGCACGGTCCGGATCTTGGGCGAGCGTGCGGCGCATTTCGGCCATAAGACGCTGCTGCAAGATCCACTTCGCCTGCAGCGATTGCAGGGAGGATGCCGACCGTGGCGGAGCGTCTGTCCCCTGCTCGGCTGCTTCGCTCGCCGCTTCCCAACGGGCCCGCGAGGCGGCCGCCAGCCGCAATCTTTCGAGGCCTTGTTCGGCCGCCGCCTGGTGTTCCTCGACCGAGCCGGCTGGGCCCGCCGCGGCGGATGCCGCCCCCGCGGTGTCCGCGCGCCGCCGCTCGGCCGCCACCAGTTGGTGAGCGGCCAGATGGATCGCGTACAGCGCTGCCGTGGTCTGCGAGGCCCCGGCAATCCGCGGCACGGCGTTTTCCTTGAGTCGCTGAACCTGGAACCGCACTTCGCCCGTCGTGCGTTGGGCGAGGTACCCCGCTGCGCCCACCAGCGAGGCGATGCCCAGAAAGGCCGCCGTCAATTTCAGACTGATCCTCATCGCCATCCACCTTCCCCGACAGAGAGCACGTGGACTCCGGCCCCGGCAACGCAGTACCCGCCCCCGCAACCCTCCGAAATCTCCGCTCCGGGCATACGGCTTGCCCTGACCCCCTGTGGAGCATTGTACGGCTGCCCAAGCCGCGTTCCAGCCGGAACGTGCGACGCGGCTACGCTTGGCGAATGGCCAGCCCCCAACGCGGCTGGTAAATTACCTTGGTTGTTGACTTCCTTCTGACTCACAGGTCCTGTGTGAGACGCTCGGGTTGTCGCACGAGACAACGCCGCGGCGCTTCACGGGCGAGGTATGTCGTGTTGCGGTTGCGGTCCCGGTCACCGAATGGTTTCACGCTGGTCGAGTTGTTGGTCGTCTTGGCCATCGTCTCCATTCTGGCAGCCCTGCTGCTCCCGGCGATCCAGGCCGCTCGCGAGGCTGCCCGGCGCGCTCAGTGTACCAATAACGTTCGCCAGATCGGTCTGGCCCTGCAAACGCATCACGACACGTTTCAGAGGCTTCCGCCCGGCTGGTACGCCTACCCGCCCAACGGCGAGCCCGGTTGGGGCTGGGCTGCCATGCTGTTGCAGTTCACCGAGCAGCAGAACCTGCTGGCGGGCTCCGGCGCCGGATCGCAGCCAGGCGGACCCGGGGGTTGGGGCGGGGCGGGCGGTCCCGAAGGCCCGCCTCAATTCCAGATCAACCACGCCAGCAACAAGCCGCTCCGCGAGTCGCTCGTGCCCGCCTTTCTCTGCCCTTCGGACCCGTCAGAGAAACTTTTCACGCTGTACCAGGCCGGCCCCGGCAGCGGCCCCGGTGCCGGCCCCGGCGGTCCGGCCTTGTTCGACGTGGCCCGCGCCAACTACGTCGGCGTGTTCGGCACGGGTGTCGTCGAGACGGCTGCAGGCTCGGGCAACGGCTGTTTTTTTCAGAACAGCTCGCTGCGCTTCGCCGATGTCCTCGACGGTCTGAGCAACACGCTGCTGGTCGGAGAACATGGCTCCCGCCTGGACCATTCCACCTGGGTGGGAGCGGTCCCCGGCGCACATCGCAACGCGGCCCGTGTCGTCAGCAGCGCCAACCGGGTGCCGAACCACGTCCCGAACGATTTGGCGGACTTCGGCAGTTTTCATCCGGGCGGTGCGAGCTTCGTACTGTGCGACGGCTCGGTGAGGACCATCAGCGACCAGATCGACTTGGCCGTGTTCCAAGCCCTGGCGACTCGAGCCGGCGAGGACTAGGCCCGCCGAAAGATGTTGGAACTTCGCTCTGATCTTCGTCCGAAATCTGCCTTGCGGACACATCCACCGGCCTCCCGTGCGCTTTTCGGATGCCAGCGTGCATTGCCCAATCTCTACGATCGGCAGATTTGATTCAATCCTCATGATTGGTACGGTCGATTTCAGTGAGATGAAAGGCGACTGTGCCGGCGGGGTGCGGCGCCGCTTCTCTTCCCGTCCTCGTCTTCCAGACCGTAAAACCACGTGGCCGTGATGGGGCTCCAAAGTCAACACCGCAGCGGGTTGCCAGCGCAACGATCGCCGTGCTGCGTCCGCGGAGGGCTGCTGGCGACGATGGCGATGCTGGCGTGGCTGGCAGCCAGCATGAGACCGAACGCTCCGGCTCTGGCCGCAGACATGACCTTGTTGTCTGAATCGTTGCTGGAGCGCGAGGTCGATGCGGAGCTGCGACTGGACTCCGAACCCAGTTCGGCGGAGATCATGGATCAAGGCGTCCTGGAACCGCGCCCGACGAGGGAAGTGGGCTACGACAAAGGATTCTACCTCCGCCATACCAACGAGTCGTCGCAATCCTTCGAGCTGAAATTGAACGGGCGGATTCAATTGCGGCAGGTCGTGTTCAGCCGCGATGACCACTCGTGGACCGACCGGGCGGGGGTCACGCGCCAGATCCTCAACCGGACCTACTTTGACAACGAGCGAACGCGGCTGATCTTCTCAGGCTACGCCTTGGCGCCGGAAATCAAATACTTCGTGCAGCTGGACGGCGACACGGATGACGGGCACACGGTCGACTTTTTCGATTTCTGGTGGGGGTATGAGTTCAGCGAAGCTTGCGAGATCCAGTTCGGCAAGCGGAAGGTGCCCGCCGTCCGCCAGTGGCTGCTGTCGGCCTTCGACACGCGACTGGTCGATCGCCCGTTGGCCGCCGATTTCTTTCACCCGGACCGGACCGTGGGCGTATGGCTGGTGGGCCAGCCGGCAGAACGGCTGCACTATGAGCTGATGGCCGGCAACGCTTACCGGGCGATGAACTCGCCGCCCGGCGAATTGAACGACCGATTCGCGTTCGCGGGGACCGTGTACTGGGATCCCCTGGGGCCTTACGGGAACGGGCTCGTGGATTTCGATTCGACGTGCAGTCCCCTGATCCGCGTCGGGCATTCCTGGACCTATGCCTGCCAGTCAGGGCTGGACGAGTCGGGCAAGCCGCTGCGGGAATCCGACTTCCTGAGACTCAGCGACGGAACGCGGCTGACGCAGACCGGCGCGCTTGCCCCCGGAGCGACGGTCAATCGCTATGATGTCTTGCTGAACGCGGTGGATTTCGCCGTGAAGTACCGCGGCTGGAGTTTGAATGCGGAATACTTCTGGCAGCGGATCGACCGCCTCCGGGCCGATCGGGACATTCCTTTCGAGGATCTGTTTCAACACGGATTCTACGTCGAAGCCGGGTTCTTCGTGCTGCCGCAGCGGCTGGAGTTGAACGCCCGCTACTCGCGCGTCCGCGGCGGATTTGCGACGCACAACGAGTACGCCGGGGGGTTCCGCTGGTATTTCAACCAGGGAAAGAACCTGCACTTCGCGTTCGACGTCACGGCCCTCGACGGCAGCCCGCTGCACAACACGGCCAGCGACATCCTGGCGGGTGACGACGGGATGCTGTTCCGCAGCCAGATCCAGGGAATGTTCTAGCACCAAACGGGAAACTGCCACGGAAAGTCGCGGTCTACGATGGCACGGTCGCGCGAAGTCGGGTCAGGCTTCCAGAATTCAATTCTGGCCGAGTTTGGTGCCAGCCACGTCCTCCGACTCTGCTCGGCCAAAATTGAATTCTGGAAGCCTGACCCCAGCACCGAAACCGCGACTTCATCAACGACGCGGAAAAGTGTCGAAATCCCGTTCGGTGCTCGCCGACAGGCCCGAACGGCGCGGAGGTGTTCGGGCCTGGTCTGGCTACGGTCTGTTCCGGCTACTTTTCCACCGGCAGTTCCGCGCGGGCCGCCCATTCCGTCCAGCTGGCGTCGTACCACTTGACGTCCTTGTAACCGAGCAGTCGGGTCAAGACAAAAAACGTCTGGGTAGCCTGGTGGCCCGTCCGGCAGTGAACGATGACCGGCGTGTCCTTGGTGGGAATCAGCGCGGCGTAAGCAGCAGCCAGGTCCTTTGCCGGCTTGAGTTGCCCGCTCTCGTCAAGATCTTCTTTGACGGGCCGGTTCACCGCTCCGGGGATATGTCCCGCTCGAGCTTCATCGGATTTCTCGCCGCGGAAGTAGTCGGCGGGGCGAGTGTCGACAATCACGGTGCGCTGGTCGCCGACACGTTTCAGCACGGCCTGGTAGTCCACCGTAAAGGTGTCGGCGTTCGATGATGCCGGGTAGTCGGTGGCCTGGATCGCAGGCAGCGCCACGTCGACGGGACGGTTCTCGGCCGACCACTTGGCGAAGCCCCCGTGGAGGACGGCCCAGTTGCCGTGCCCCAACCGCTCGAACGCCATGCCCGCCAGCGTCGCGTCCCGCACGGCTGCGCCGGGAACCACCACGACGGCATCGCCTGGCGCGACGCCCATCAACGACAGATGGCCAGCCAACACGTCCGCCGGCAGCAGCATCGAGGGCACCCCGCCCACGACGCCGCGGAGACTCTCCGGGTTCAGGCACACGGACCCCGGAATGTGGCTCGTGTTGTACTCCGGTTGCGGCCGGACGTCGATGATCCGCACGCCGGGCTGGCCGAGACGCTCGGCGAGCCAGTCCGTTTCGACCAAGCTCGGAATCCGCTCGGCGGATCCGACCGCCGCAGTCCCCGGTTCCGGCGTCACGAGGAAGAACCGCCGCCAGGCGTTCACCCGCGCGGCGTCCTTCGCCGACAACGGCTCGTCGCGCAACGAGACCGGTTTCAGGCAACGGTCCAGGAAACCCTGCAGACCGTCGGTGAGGAAATACACGTTTTGGTATCCCAGCCGGGCCAGGGCGTCGCGGGCCTGCGCCGGATGGGTCATGCCTTGGGAATAGAGTACGATCCAGCCGGCGTTCTTGTGCGGCGTCAGCGCAACCGGCAGATCGGCCAAGGCCACGTTCACCGCTCCGCGAATGTGAAACGCCGCGTACTCGGCAGGCGGCCGCACGTCGACCACGATCAGCTCCGGCTCGCCTCGCAGCAGCCGGTCCGCCAATTCCTCCGGCTCGATGTGGTCCGCGGCGGCGGCGACGTCCGCCAGCAGCGTCTGTTCGGCCGCCAGGGGTCCCGCCTCGGAGCCGGCACCCGGCAGTCCCGCGGCAATCCACGATTCGCTTTGCGGCGCGGTGCCGGGCAGAAGGAACAGCCCGACGGCAAACACGAACAGCGCCAGGCTGAACGCTTTGAGGAACGGCGTGCCCAGGTACTTGCCCCCGCCCGAGCCCCACTCGACCCATTCGGCAAAATGGAACGCGCCGATGGCGGCCAGCGTAAACAGGAACCCGAAGGCCGCTTTGGAAAAGCCGAAGGCGAACTGCGGTTCCGCAGAGGCGCCCCACTGCATCACCGGCTGCCACAGGCCGTACGTCTCGTTAAAGCCGATCGAGCCCAGCACCGTGCCGCCCAGGAACACCAGGGCGTCCAGTTTGCCGCCCGCCGCGCCCACGGCCGCTGTGCCCGGACACCAACCGCCCATGACAAATCCTACGCCAAAAATCAGCCCGCCCAGGATCTGGGCGGCATACCGGGTCGGCAGCAGGTTGATCTGCCCCGCCAGATCGATCCAGCCCAAGCCGACCAGGAAGGACAGGCCCAGCATCGCGGTGATCACCGCAGTGAACATCACCTTGAGCACCGTCATGTCGCGGAAATAGAAGATGCCGGCCAGTTTCCGCGAACTGCCGAACCCGGCCCGCTCCAGCGCGAACCCGAACGCCAGCCCGATCACCAGCGCGGCCACGAACGCCGCGGGAGTTCCCAACGCATCGCGTCCAAAGAATGTCTCAATCATGCCACTGCCTCCGTACAAACCAGGCCGCCGCATAGCCGCCGACGAACACGCAGACCATGAACGCCAGACTCCCGTTCAGCAGCAGAGCGCCGCCGGTCAACGCCTGACCAGACGTGCAACCGCTGGCCAAGCGGCTGGCAAATCCCACCAGGCAGCCGCCGATCAAGGCCAGCCACAGCCGGGAGCCCGTGCTGAAGGCCCGCCCGCGTTCGGTGGCAACCCGAAAGCGGCGCGCCAGGATCGTGGAAAAAAGCCCGCCCAGGAACGTGCCCGCAAACATCAACACCAGGTAGTAGGTCAGCGGGTTTTGACCGTCCGCACACCACGGCCCAAAGTACTCGCTGCTGCAGGTGTGTTCCGGCGCCACGGCCCGTTCGAGCCAGGCCCCGAAGCGAGCCGGCGCCGCCGACGCGCCCAAGCCCGCACCCAGGATCAGCAACGACGCCAACAACGTGGCGCCGAGCAGCAACCCGGCCAGGTACGGGTTCCAGTAACCTCCGGCCGAAACACCGGCTTGCGGCAAATCGTGTCTTCGCTTGTCATCCATCTTGCAAACCCCTTTTTGCGAAAGACGGCGCTCGGCGCGGGTCTCGGAACACCGCCAAAACGGCCGACCGCAGCCTCCCGGCATGAGTCCTGACAACCCCTCAGCACCCCGCGCTTCGCTTCTTCGGTTTGGCCGGCGCTGGCGCTGGCGACGGCGCGGCTCCAGCTTGCGGCCCAGCCGGTGCCGCGGTGGGCGCTCGAGGGACGGCGACCTGCGCCGCACCGCTCGGGGCCGCCGCCGGCGTCGGAGCGCCGAAAGCCGTTGCCGACCAGTACGCCGACAGCCCGCCGACCAGAGCCTTGACGGGCCGCTCGGTCTTCTGCGAGAGAATTCCGGCGACCATCATGGCCAGCGTGCCGTCCCGGTCCACGACGATCAGCGGGCCGGCCCCCGTCAAGTACGCCGGATTGTGGAGCAACTCCGCGAGATCGACGTTCTCTGCGCCCGGCAGGCTGAAGTCCGCAAACTGTTCCCGGACGCGGATATCGACCAGCTGGAACGTGCCCGGCAGGTCCTGCATCAGCCATTTCAGTTGTTCCACGGACATCCGCTCGGCCAACTTGATCTGCCGTTGTGGCGCGCTGCTGGCGGCGCCTTCGGCCTT
The DNA here is from genome assembly GCA_012515235.1 of Candidatus Anammoximicrobium sp. Taxonomy (GTDB): domain Bacteria; phylum Planctomycetota; class Planctomycetia; order Pirellulales; family Pirellulaceae; genus Anammoximicrobium. Next base: position 7,545 of record JAAYYU010000371.1, on the reverse strand, counting down.
GGCCTGAAAGACCGGCAGGCCGGCATCGATCCAGGCCTGGCTGCCGCCGGCCAGACTGGCGATCCGCTTGATCCCGGCGCGCTCCAGAATGCCGACCGCCATCGTGCTGCGGTACGCGCTGTTGCACACGGCCACCACCGGGAGCGTCCGGTCCAGCATGCCGGCCCGCTGCGGCAAATCGCTCAGCGGGATGTTGATCACGGTGCCGATCCGCAGCCCCATCCATTCCGACGGCAGACGGACATCCAGCACCTGTGGCGACTCGGCCGTCTGCATTTGCGCGTACAGTTTCTGGGGCGGAATCAGCTCCGAGGATGTCCACGGCAGTTTCGCGGCCTTCCACTTGTTGAGGTCCAGCAAGTGTGGGCGGTAACCGACCCGGTGGAGCCGGAACAGAGCCTCACGCAGTTCCTTCTCTTCGCCCGCCAGGACCAGCTTGGCGTCCCACGGCACCATGATGCCGACCCAGGTTTCCAGCCGGCCGCGGAGCCCGATGGCGACCGAGTTGGGGACGTGCCCGGCCGAGTAGGCCGCCGCGTCGCGGATATCGACGACGTAGTGTTTCGACGCGTCCGTCAATTCCGGGCTGGGTTCCACCCAGGGCAGTTGTTTCGGTTCCCAGTCGACCAGCGTCGGGCCGTCATGGTTCAGCTTGGCGTTGTGTTGAAAATACTGCGGCGCTTCGGGCAGCCCGTCCAGAACGGCCGCAATGAACTCGCCGCGGCTCTTGTGCGCCAAGTAGGGATTGGACACGCGCTGCTGGCCCAGCGTCGACGTCGGCTCGTCGCTCAAATGGGCCCCGCACAGCGAGCCCGCCCCGTGCGCCGGAAAGATCATGATACTGTCGGGCAGCTTGGACAGCTTGTTGGTCCAGGTGTCGAACATCATCGAGGCCAGCGTCGCCGCGGACATGCCTTCGCCCAACAGATCGGGCCGGCCCACGCTGCCGATGAACAGCGTGTCGCCGCTCAGGATCGCCAGCGGTTGCTTCGCATCCTGCCGGCTGTACAGCAAGGCGCACATGCTGTCGGGCGTGTGCCCCGGCGTCTCGATGAATTCCAACACGGCGTCGCCCACGGTCTGCCGATCGCCCTCCTTCAGCAACGTCGCGGTATAGCCCGGCGCCGCCTTCTCACTGACGTAAATGGGAATCTTCAGACGCGTCGCCAATTCGATGTGCCCGGCCACGAAATCCGCGTGCGAATGAGACAGCCAAACGCCCGTGATCGTGACGCCTTCTTTCTGAGCGGCTTCTAGATAGGCGTTCACGTCTCGCCCCGGATCCACGACCCACGCCTCCTTGCCGCTGACCAGCAGGTACGAATAGTGCGACAAGACTCCCAGGTTGAACTGGATCATCTTGGCGCCGGGAAACCCGTAGGTATCGACGACCTGGTACCACGCGGAATCGTCGCCGTGCGCGGCCGATTCCGAGTCCTTGATTGTGTCGGCTCCACGAGACTGCAGGTTCGGCAGGCTCGCAGCCACCAAAGCCGTCGCCAACCAGAAAGCACGAAGGGGTTTCATCGATTCACCTCCCAAACTTGTCCGTTCCGTAACGAATCTGCCAGACAGGAATGCCCGATGTTAGCAGAATCTGGCTGAGGATAACAGTCGCTGCCCAGCGCGTTGGCCGAGCGGCATCCGACAGCGCCCTGCGCAGGCCCTGCGAACGCCGCTCGAAGCCCGTGTCCCTTAAACGATGCGCCTATGCCCCAAGAGGTTACAAAAACGGGCTGCCGGACATGGCACAACACGCTCTCAGCTGCCCGGCCTGCGCCGGACAGCACGCGGCTGCAAGAATGGAGCGAGAGGATCGCCAGGCGGGTTACCAATTCAGCATCAGGAGGGGGGCAACGCGGTGCGCAGGGCGTGGCCTGATCAAGCGAAATTGGCGGAAGTCGGCGACTGGCGGTGCTACTCGGCGCGGGCCGCCAGCATCGTGGGATTCCGGCCGGAGCGCGCTCTCAGACCGTCGAATCGAATGCGGTCCGGACTGAGAAACGTCACCTGCAAGTCCAACGTCAGAGGCCTCTGACGGCCGTTCATCTCCTGCATCTCGGTGCGAACGACTGGCGGGTCCGCAGTCTCGTCGTAGTAGTATCGACCCTGGAACTTGGCCTTGGACGGGGACGTGTAGAAGACAACGCCGTCCTTGCGAAAATAGAAATTGGAAGTGCCCATGTCCCAACGTCCGATCAGTTCCTTCTTCTTCTGACAGCCGCTGACGAGGACCGTGGCCACCAGCAACAAGAGACAAGCGACATGTTTTGCGCGCATTGTGATTTTCCCCCCGCTGACTCCGCATACCTGAACTTACACCGCCCCAAGAAACAACTCTAATTCGACGGCAACGCAATTCAATACATTTTGCGGCCGGGACAAAAAGACCAGATTGCCGGTTTACCGAGAGGCCACCTTGACGCCTGACCGCCAAGAGTCATACTCGACGCCAAACCCGTTGGCATCGTTCGAGAAACGTTCCTGCGAGCACGTTGCGAACTCATCGAAACTCAATGTTCAAGTTTCTGCACGCCGCCGATCTCCATTTGGACAGCCCGTTGCGAGGGCTGGACCGCTATGACGGCGCGCCCGTGGAGGAAGTCCGCGGGGCGACGCGGCGGGCGCTGGAAAACCTGGTCGGAGCGGCCATCGACCAGCAGGTGGCGTTCGTCGTGATCGCGGGCGACGTCTACGACGGCGATTGGCCGGACTTCAATACCGGCCTGTTCTTTGTCCGCCAGATGGGCCGCTTGCGGGAGGCCGGCATTCCGGTGGTGATGATCAGCGGCAATCACGACGCGGAGAACAAGATGACCCGCGCGCTGGAGCTGCCGGATAACGTCCGGCGGTTGTCGGCGCGGAAGCCGGAATCGCTGGAAGGCCGGGCGATCGGTTTCGGCCTGGAGCGATTGGACGTGGTCTTCCACGGCCAGGGCTTTGCGTCGGCCGTGGTCGACGAGAATGTGGTCCAGCAATATCCGCTCGGCCGCTCCGGGGCGTTCAACGTGGGGCTGCTGCACACCTCGCTGGAACTGACCGGCGGCGAACACGCCCGCTACGCTCCCTGCGCGGTTGCCGATCTCGTGTCGCGGCAGTACGACTACTGGGCGCTGGGGCACATTCACAAGGCTCGGCTGGTACAGGCCGAACCGCCGATCGTGTTTCCGGGCAACATCCAGGGCCGCCACATTCGCGAGACGGGCGCCAAGGGCTGCCAGTTGGTGACGGTCGACGGCCGCGGCCAGCCGGCGCTGGAGTTCGTGCCGCTGGACGTGTTCCGCTGGCATGAATTGACGGTCGCGGCGGACGGAGCCGCGCGGGCAGACGACGTGCTGGGGCGGATCAACCAGTCGCTGCAGCGTTTGGTGCGGGAACAGGGCGAGTTGCCGTTGGCCGTGCGGGTCATCGTCACGGGCCGCTGCCCGGCCCATCGCACACTGGCGGCGGCGCCCGAAGCCTGGGCGAACCACGTCCGCGCAGCGGCCTTGACGGCCGGCGAAGTCTGGGTCGAGAAGGTCCAGTTCCAAACCGCCGAGGCGACAGCCGCCGTCGCGGCGGCCAGAGACGAAGGACCGCTGCGCGAGTTGGCGGCGCTGATCGCGGAATTGAACCAGGACGATCAGCGGTTATTGGATCTGACCGAGGAACTAGCCGCGTTCAAGCGACGGCTGCCCCCGGAACTGCTCAGCGATGCGGCGGACGCGGACCCCCTGCGGCTGGAAGAGCCCGCGTTCTGGCGAACCGTGTTGGGGCAAGTCGAGCCGCTGCTGCGCACGCGGCTGATGGCCGAGGAGGGCACCGCGTGAGATTGCTGCGGCTGGATCTGTTGGCGTACGGCCCCTTCACGGACCACACGTTGCCGTTGGACGAAGGCCAATTCGGCCTGCACCTGGTTTTCGGCCCCAACGAAGCCGGCAAGAGTTCGGCTCTGCGCGCGTTGCGGTGCCTGTTTTACGGGATTCCGGTCCAGTGTGCGGACGCCTTCGTGCATCCCTATCCCCAGTTGCGGATCGGCGCCGTGCTGCAGGACGAAGAGGGCGAAACGCTGCACGTGATCCGCCGCAAGGCGATGCGAGACACGCTCCGCGGCGAAGACGACGCGGCGGTCGTCGATCCGGCACAGTTGTCGCGATGGCTGGGCGGCATCGACGAAACCCAGTTCCGCCTGCGGTTCGGCATCGATCACCAGGAATTGGTCCGCGGCGGCGACGATTTGGTCCACGGCGGCGGCGAGTTGGGCCAGGCCCTGTTTGCCGCGGGCGCCGGCTTGTCCGACCTGGGCGGGGTCCAGACGCAGTTGGCGGAAGACGCGGAGAAGCTCTTCCAGGCCCGCGGCTCGCTACCGCGGATCAACAAGACGCTGGCCGAGTTGGACGCGGCCCGCAAGCTCCGCAAGGAATCCCTGTTGCGGGCCGCCGAGTGGACGGAGCGCATGAAGCAGCTGCGCGAATGGCAGCAGGAAAAGGCCGCCGTCGACGCGCGGCTGGCCCAAACGCGGATACAGCGGCAACGTTGGGAGCGGGTCCGCCAGACGCTGCCGCTGGCCGCCAAACGCCAGCGACTGAAGGAAGAGCTGGACGCAATCGGCGACGTCCCGCGACTGCCGGACGATTTCCCGGACAAACGGCGCGAAGCGCAAACGGCGCTGGACCAGGCCAAACGGACGCTTCAAGAAAGCGCGGCGACCTTGAGCCGGATCGACGGGGCGTTGAAGAGCCTCACCGTCTCGGACGCCGTCCTGGGCAGCGCTCCGCTGATCCAGCAACTGAATCAAGGCCTGGGGGCGTACCAGAAAGCGGCCAAAGACCGGCCCCGGCTCGTCGGCCAACGGGACAAGGCGGAGGAGGAGGCGCTGGCCCTGTTGCGCGAAGTCGGCCGCGACATGAGCTTGGACCAGGCGTCCACGCTGCAGCTCAGCCGCGCTCAGCGGACCCGCCTGCGCGACCTGATCGCCGCCTGCCAGCCGCTGCAGACGAAGCTGGCCGTGGCCGCGGAGCGTCTGCGGGACCTGTCGCGCGGACAAGAAGACTGCCAGGCCCAACTCCGCCACCTGGAGCCTCCGCCCAGCGTGGATGATCTCCGCCGGGCCGTAAATCGGGCCCAGCGCGTGTGCGAACTGGAGCAGCGCTGCCGCCAGGTGGCAGCCGAACTGGACCGCCTCCAGTCGCAGACGGCCATCGACCTGCAGCGGCTGGGGTTGTGGTCCGGACCGCTGGAAAGCCTGGAGACGCTGCCGTTGCCCGCGTCAGAAACCGTGGATCGCTTCCAGGCGGAGTTAGCCGAAGCGGACGCCGAATTGCGCAACATGGCCCGCGAACAGGACAATCTGCAGGCCGGCGTGCTGGACCTGGACGGCCAGATCGAACGGCTGCGATTGAGTCAGGATGCACTGACGGAAGACGACTTGACCACGGCCCGCCAGCGGCGCGAAGCGGGATGGCGATTGGTTCAGGCGGCTTGGCTCGGCGCCCCGTCCGGCGATCCATCCGGCGGCCCGGCGGGCGACCCGGCGGAGCAAGCGTTTCTTGCCGAATTCCAGCCCGCGGAGGACCTGGCACAGGCGTATGCCCTGAGTGTCGAGCGGGCCGACGGCGCAGCGGACCGGTTGCGGCGCGAATCGGCCCGCGTGGCCGAGAAGGCCCAGCTGATGGCCGAACGGCGGAAGACGGCAGACCGGCTGGCGGCCTTGACGGCCCAACTGGCGGCCCGGCAACAGCAACGGGAAACGCTGCTGGACGCCTGGCGCCAGAGCTGGCACGCGGCCGGGATCGAGCCCCTGCCGCCGCGCGAAATGCGGGCCTGGCTGCAGCGGCACGCGGCGCTGGCCGGCCAGGCTGCCGACATCCGCACCCGCCGCGCAGAGCTGGCGCAGATGGAGGCCCGCATCGCCGCACAGCGCAGCGAAGTCCAACAGGAATTGCTGAAGATCGGCGAGCAAGCCGAGGCGGGAGACGAATCGCTGGCCGATTTGCTCGACCGCAGCGAAGGCATCGCCAACCGGCTGGACGAGCGCCGCGAAGAATGCAAACAGGCCGCCCGCCAGTTGGAGCGACTGGAAAGACAGCGGCCGACGGCGGAGCAGGACGAGGCTGCGGCGCGGCAACAATGGGCCGCTTGGCGCCAAGACTGGGCCGCCGCCGTCGCCGCGCTGGGCCTGCCGCCCGAGGCCAGCCCCGCCATCGCCCAGGAGGTGACCGCGGCCATCGACAACCTGCTGGCGAAACGCAAAGAGGTCGACCAACTTCGCGAACGCGTCGACGGCATCGACGCCGACGCCGCCGCCTTCGACCAGCGCGTGGGCCAGATTTGCCAGCACGTCGGACTGGACCCGGCCGGACTCCCGACCGAACAGGCCGTCGTCGAGTTGGCCGCCCGGCTGACCCAGACGCAGGAAGCGCGAACGCGCCAGCAGGGACTGGTCGAACAACGGGACCGCGAAGAGAAACGCCACCAGGAGGCCGCCAGCCAGATCGACGCGATGAATGCGATCCTCGCGTTGCTGTGCCAGGAAGCCGGCGCGGCGACCCCGAAGGAGTTGCCAGCCATCGAGCAGTGCTGGCAGACCTGGGCCGAACGCGAACGGCAACTCCGCGACGCGGAAGATCATCTCTTGAATCTGACGCTCGGCGGCTCGCTCGAAGACTTGCTGAGCGAGGCCTCGCAAGTCGATGCGGCCGAGTTGGACGCCCGCCTGCCGCAACTGGCTGCGGAGGAGAAAGAACTGGACGCGCAGCGCGAACAGCTGACGGGCCAGATCGCCGCTCACCAGCAGATCCTGCGGCAGATGGACGGGGGAGACCGGGCGGCCGAGGCCGAAGAACAGCTGCAAAGCCTCCTGGCCCGCGTGCGGACCGACGCCGACGAGTACATCCGGTTGCGTCTGGCCTCCGTGCTGCTCAAACGGGCCATCGAACGCTACCGGGAAAAGAACCAGGGGCCCGTGCTCGACCGCGCCAGTTCGGCGTTCGCCGCCCTGACGCGGGGCTCGTTCCGCGGTTTGCGGGCCGACTACGACGAACGCGGCCATCCGGTGCTGGTGGGCGTCCGCCCCGACGGCCGCACGGCGCTCGGCGTCAGCGCCCTGAGCGAAGGCACGCGCGATCAGTTGTATCTGGCGCTGCGAATCGCCAGCCTGGAACACTACCTGCAGAACAACCCGCCGCTGCCGTTCATCATCGACGACGTCCTCATCCAGTTCGACGACGCCCGAGCCGCCGCGGCCCTGCAGGTCCTGGCCGATCTGTCCGAACGCACGCAGGTCATCTTCTTTACGCATCACGAACATCTGCTGGACGTCGCCCGCCAGCACGTCGCCGCCGAAAAACTGTTCGTCCACCGCCTGGACCACGCGGGCGATGGACCAGGTGCGACCCTGCTCGGCCAAAATTGAATTCTGTCGCAACGGCGGCCGAAATAACTTCCCGGATTTCGGCCACCACGCTGCTCGTCAGCGTGGAGCCCTGTTCAGCACCAGCCGCCGTCCCGACCTACGACAGCCGATGTCATCCTCGACATCTCTGGTCTTGAACACCGCTCCACGCT
>JAAYYU010000370.1 GCA_012515235.1 Candidatus Anammoximicrobium sp. | reverse complement strand
TACCGCCGTCTAGTTGGAATCACTTTGCTTTCCGCGGTTGCTTCGCCGGCTTGGCCGTGTCCCCCAGGAACTTCTCCAGGTCTTTCTGTAGGAACAATCTGTAGCCATTGGCTTTGTTGACGTACACAGGGATTTGGCCCTGATCGGCCCACTTCCGCAGCGTGTTTTGGCTCACGCCCAGGAACTTGGAAGCCTTGGCGATCTTGAAATAGTCGCGCAATGTCCTCACGGCTCGGACCTCCAGCCAAGATGACCCCGTTCGAGTTTTCATAAACTCTACCAAAACCTGCGCGCAGTCGAAAGCAACCAGGCTCTCGTATTCAACACTTCGCATGCGGCGCCGACGATCCGCGGCGGCTGGATCGCCAGAGTATCGGTCGGCGTCCGTTCAATCCCGTCAGGCGCGCCCTGCGGGGCCTAGAAAACAGCCGGAACCACGACAACGGAAGACTCTGCGGATTGCGCGGGAGGGGGCCTACCCCCCCGAAAAAATTCCCTGCCGGTGCCGCTGACCGTGGCTGGATACGGCCGCGTCCCGCCAACCTAACAGGCCATCGCCACTGGCATCACGAACTCCGCCGCCGGGGCCAGCCGCACGTTCTGGCACCTTTCCAGGTAGAACTGCCGGGGTTCTTCGCGGCTGAGGCACAGGGCCAGAAAGCGGTCCTGGCCCAGGAACCGGATCGGGCTCACGACGCGGTGGCTGACGGCCCCCTTGGCGTCGGTGTAGTCGAACATGACGACCAGGTCGTCGGACTGGTGCATGGCTCGGAAGATCAGTTGACGCATGGTTTGGCCTCCCCTACGAGATTCCTGGCCCACACAACCATCATCGCCGCCGGCGTGGACACGTTTGGTCAAATGCCCCAAGAATTCTGTTCGGCACACCGGCGGGACGCCAAAATCGCCGTGGCCTGGCTCCAACACCGGCCATCAAGCCGGCCGGAGCGCCCGCCGGGGCGGCGCCGGCCCTCGTCCGCCAACCGGCCGGCTTCTGCGAAGATTTTTTCTCCCGTGGACCAACCGTGTCATGGCCACAGAGATGATGGTACTGGCCAACGAAAACACGGGAGGAACCAAGCGATGGCGAAATACTACGTTCGATCTGGCTGGGTGCGGGTGGTCCTGGATGCCCGGACTGCCCAGGACGCCGCCGTGAAGGCCATTCAGTGGTCCATGGCCGGCCGAGCGGAAGTCTTCCGGGAACCAGAACGGGACCGCATGCGGGAGGTCGAGGCCCTGGAGTTCCAGTTGGACGATGAGATCGAAGTCAGCGAGGTGGGGTTCAGGAACGGCAGCGGACAAGTCTTCGGCGTCCTCGATTTGCCTGCCGTACGACCGGTCGAACGACCGTGTTTGGCAGAAGCCTGCCAAGCCGGCTGAACGGCGTTCAGGCGGATACGTCTCACGTGAGGACGCTGGCGGCCTCCGCCGGACGGACCTCCCGAATCCGATCCAGCCGGTACGTCTTTTCCAGCTTGGCCGCGTGGCAGTAGGCGAGCAGGTACTGCCGGCCGTTGGATTGCAGCATTGCCTTGGGCGTGATTCTGCGGTCGGCCGCCATCCGTGTGCCGCCGTCGTAGACGATCATCACCGTCCGGTGTTCGGAAATCGCCACGGCCAGATCTTCCAGGCCCACCGGCGGCTCAGTCAGGTGCGTCCCGGAATCGTCGGCCGTCAGCGGCGGTGACAGGCGAAACAGGTCCTCGACCGTACGGAGCTGCTCCAGGCGGCCAGCCAGGTGCCTGAACAACGCCAGCACCAAGCGTGAATCCGACAGCGCCCGATGGTCCACCGACGTTGCCAGCGCCAAGTGCACGGCCAGGGCCTCCAGCCGGTGGCTGGAGACACCGCGAACGCAGGTGCGTGCCAGGTCCAGGGTGTCGATGACCGGGTTCGCGGGAAGGGCAAGGCCCGTCTTGGCCGCCGCGAAGGCCAGGAAGCCCAGATCGAACGGGGCGTTGTGGGCCAGCAGGACCGTGTCGGGCGGGCGGAGGAAATCCAGGAATCCCGGCAGGGCCTGGGACAGCGTCGGCTGACCCCGGACCATCGCGTCCGTGATGCCGTGGATGTCGGTCACTTCCGGCGGGATCAAGCACTCGGGATCAACAAGCTGCTCCCAGGTGCCCAGTCCCCGGCCGTCGAGCCGGAACCGGACGACACCGAACTCCACGATCCGGTCCACAACGGGAAACAGCCCGGTCGTCTCCAGGTCGAAGGCGACGAACTCAGTTTCCGACAGTAGCCGGTCATAGGGGAGCATGAACTGCCTCGGTGATTGCAGGATTGCGCGGCGTGCCGCCGACGTCCGAATGGACCGGCCGGAGCGGCCTGCCGACGACTACCTGGATCATACCACCGGCAACGGGCACCGCAGCCAAGCCTCGAAGACGTCCAGGGTCTCGAACGCCTCGCCGTCCCATCGGCCGAAGCCCTGCTCGTTCACGTAAACTTCATCCCCCAGTTGCCAGCCGCGCTGCTCGGCTTCCAGCGCATGGTCCAGCGGCGACGCGGACTCGATGTCCGCCTGCTTGTCGCAGGTCCACTGGAACGCCATGACGGCGGCTTGCTCGGCGGTGGCCGCATCGAAGATCAGCCGGACGGGACCGGATTCGACGTAGAACTTGGGCACGGGTGATTCCTTTCGTGTTGTTTGGGTCTCGACATTCTATTCTTCGGCGGCCCCATGACACGGTTGGTCCGGGCCGGAAATAATCGGGTCTGGCCGCAGGCGGTACAATTTGCCAATCCGCTGTTCGCTCCGCCAGACGCCCCGGAGGCCCCATGCCCCGCACCATCGCCATTGGTGACATCCACGGTTGCTCCATCGCCTTGGCGAAGCTGATCGAGGTCGTCGCGGCAGGCGGGCGGGAACGGCTGCTGTCTGCCGCAAGCCAGCCGTGCGACGTAGGGCGAGCACGATTTTGGGGCGCCGGCCAGCCGCGATCCGGCAGGTGCTGGCCGCCGCCCCCGCGTCCCGCCGTTCGCCCGTGCCGCGTTCACGGGCGTTGTGGCCTGTGGTCCCGGCGTCGCAACGTAGCCGCCTGGCCGCGACACGGCACCCAGACGCCCACACGAGCGGCACCGCCTGTGAGCGTAGGCTGGCCGCGATCCGGCTGGGGCTGGCCGTCGGGTCCGCGTCCCGCCGTTCCCGCCCACGTGGCCCGACGTTCGCCCGTGCCGCGTTCACGGGCGGAAGTGGCGTCTGCGTTGCCAGACGGCCCGGCGTCGCAACGTGGGCGACGTAGCCTGGCCGCGATCCAGCAGGGGCTGGCCGACGCCTACGGCCCCAGGCAGCCGGACGCCCACACGATCGGCACCGCCTGTGAGCGTAGGCCGCTTGGCCGCGATCCGGTAGAAGTTGTGAACAAGAGGGAACATTGATCCCGATCCGGTTCACGGCGGCGGACCTCCAGCGGGCAGCTTAGGCTGCGAATTTTGCGAAGTTGCAAACTTCCTTCAGACGAGGTGGACAGTCTGGGCTGCGAACTTTGCGAATCTCCTCAAGGCCAGTCGGGCGGCGTAGCGTTGCGAATTTCGCGAACTTGCGAACTTGCTTCAGCCTGGTATGGCGACACAGGCAGCGAAGTTTGCGAATTTGCGAAGTTCCTCGACTTGGCTGATCGTTGCCGTGCGGGAAAGGACAAGTGCGGCGGGACGCCGGGCCGGGGGCTTTCGCCACGATGGACGGCGAGGCGATCGACGTGAACGCCCGTTTAGTGCGTCAGGGCTTCGCGTGGCGCTACGTGAGGTACTCGGACGATCCAAAGCTCAAGGCGGCGGAGGCAGCGGCCAGACGCGATCGTGGGGCCTTGTGGGCGGACCTGTCGCCAGCGGGATCGTTGGTCCCGCCGCAAAGGGGATCGGGGGAGAATCTCTGTAATTGACATCCCGCCTGGATGTGGTAGCCTGAGAATCGGATTTCGATGCTGTTGCGGTCTTCTTCGATGGCCTCGATCAGTCAATGTATTGACGGGCCTTGCGTTTCCCGCATGTTGGTGGTTATTGCTGCCTCCTTGGCGAGGGAGGGCGAACATGAGACGACCTCTTGCTCTGGTCTTTCTCCTGCTTGCGTTGCGCACCGTGGCCGCGGACGACCGGCTCGCGGCCATGCTGGAGAAGGTGAAGCCTTCCGTTGTGCATTTGGCCGCCGAGTCCGATGCGGGTGTGGCCACCGGCAGTGGTTTCGTCGTGGCCGACGACATGATCGTCACAAATCATCATGTCGTGGATGGATGTCGAACCCTCATCGTGAAGTTTCACGGGGGAGCCTTTGCGGTCGCGAAAGGGGTGCTGCACCTTGACAAGGCGAAAGACATCGCCGTTGTCAAGGTTCCCACCCGTCCAGAACTGATGAAGTCGTTGGCAGTCAGCAAATCGCTGCCCAAGCAGGGACAGGATGTCGTTGCGATTGGCAACCCGCAGGAACTGGAATTCAGCGTTACGCGGGGAGTCGTCAGCGGAATACGCTCGTCGGACGAGTTGAATCCGCTGAGTTCGGTTCCGATCCATGCTGGAACGTGGATTCAAACGGACGCGGCGATTTCACCCGGCAACAGTGGCGGCCCTCTTGTAAACGACAAGGGGGAAGTCATCGGGATGAATACGTTTTGCCGCAGGGACGGGCAGAACCTGAATTTTGCCATTTCGTGCATCGACATCCTAGACGCGGTCGCTACGGCGAGAAAGGCAAAAGTGATGCCTTTCGCTTCGCCGGACACATTTCCTCCGATTGAGGGCATCGGGAAGGACGGCCAACCGAGCGAATTATCGAAGTCGATCACAGCGCGTGCTCTAAGTCAAATCCGGTCAGCGCTGCCAAATGCAACCGACCAGCAGATAAACGATGCTCTGCAAGGTAGCATCGCTGGTTTCTTCCCAGCGACCCCGGCAGCCGACGTGACCCAAGGCATGGTGGCCCGGATTTCTGGGCCAGCGACTGTGATTCAGATCCTGGAGGATCGAATGCTGCTGACGGTCAATGGCGTCAAGTTTCAGTTTCCACTCTTGGGAGTAGACGGCGGCGAGTTGCGTGCAAAGTGGGGCGATGGCGTTATTCAGAATCTTCCCATCGACGACGTTTTCTACGTCGGCAAGGCGCAAGCCTACACGACGGTCGCAAACGCAACGAGTTACTACATCCCGCTTCTGCCGGTCGGCACCATCTTGAAGATGGAAGACCTCAAGGGCCTGATCGAGGCGGAGATTTCACGGCGTCGAGTCGAGGCAGCGGCAGCTGAGAAGGCTCGACAGGAAGAGCGGTTGCGACGGGAAGCTGAGGCTGCTGCCGCTGAGGTGGCTCGGCAAGAAGCAGCTATGCAGTCCTACATTAGCCGGGTCCGCAGGACTTTGAGCGACGCAACCGGGAAGTTCTCGGTTGACGCGGCCGTCGTCGAACTTCGTGATGATGCGGTCGTACTGGTGCGTCTCGATGACGGACGAGTCATTGACGTGCCGATCGCGCGGTTGAGCGATGCGGACCAGACATGGATTCAGGACAATCGTTCTTGGGTCCGGATGTATGGGTCTTTGGTTCGCAGTCATTTGACACAAGGCACGTCTCCCGAAGGGAAAGCGATTACCCAATTGAAGTTGGCAAAAACACAAATCGCGGAAAACTCTGATCTGGCCAGAACGCAACTCGAAAGCCTGATCCGTGAATTCCCAGGCACAAAGGCGGCCCAAGAGGCGGAGTCGGTCTTGCGCGGGTTGCAGCTGGAGCAGCTTGCGACCGCAATCGGACAGTACAATGCGATAATCCAGCGACAGCCTGATAATGCCGAAGCTTATCTTGGTCGAGGGCAAGTGTTCGTTGGGTTGGGGAAGACTGACTATGCCATTGGAGATTTCACTGAGGCAATTCGGCTTAACCCAAAACTGTCCAACGCCTATGTGCAGCGGGGGCTATTGTATGACTTAACAGGCAGGTTCAACGAAGCGATTTCTGATGCTACGAAAGCCATCGAAATCGGAATGTCGGATACATTGGGGATGGCCTACTATGTGCGGGGTTCTGCGCAATACAGCAATGGGCAGTACACGGGGGCGATTCAGGATTGCGGAAAAGCGATTGAACTCGGCGTGACGGAGCCCTACGTCTTTATTTGGAGAGGGTACTCATACTTGGCGCTTCAGCGCATCGCAGAGGGAGAGGCTGACTTCGCGACGGCCATAGGATTAGCACCCAAGATGGCGGATGCGTATATCGGCAGGGCATCCGCAAGGTGGGAAAGAGATGATTACCGAGGAGCCGTAGCTGATATGCGGTCCTCGATCCAGTTGGACGATTCGGACCCAACGTCACATAACGGGATGGCTTGGTACTTGGCGACATGTCCCGATGCTAGCGTCAGGAACGCGGATAAAGCGCTGCTTCATGCAAAGAAGGCGTGCGAGCTGACCGAATGGAAGGAGCCTTTCTATTTTGACACGCTGGCGGCAGCTTTCGCGGAGGGAGAGGATTTTGCCCAAGCGGTGACTTGGCAGGAGAAAGCGGTCGCGGGCGGGGACGCATTCCCTGAAGACACCTTGAAGGAGTGCCGTCTTCGCTTGGAGATGTACAAGAAGCGTCAGCCGTACAGGGAGAAGTGAGGCGGGCATCGTGTTTTGCGGACTCGATATGAAGGATACGATCAGGGACAAGCATTGCTAATCTTCTCAGCTTCGGGGTAACGAGATATGCCACGTGACGACTGGAAACGGGCGCGTGATGCGGAATTTGGCCGTCAGCAGAATGTCGCGGCTCCAATAACGCGGTCCTACAAAACGTTCGTCTTGAAAACTCCTACGGGTGAGACGGAAGAGCTGCGTGGGCCGTTCGTGATTGAAGAGGGCACTCCCTACTTCGTGTGCGACCAAATGTGGACCGACGAAAACTGGCAGCCATGCACCACCGACAAACTGATGTTCTTTGAGGATGTTATTTATGCTGACAACCGAGGCTTCTTGTTCTTCAGGACGTGCGCCGGACGGAAGATCGCCGTGCACAGGACGAATATCTGGTGATGAGGAGCGTTAACGTGAGTTCTGTCCTGGTCAGCGGTAGCGAAGCCTATAAGTCCGAAAGGTGCCGGCGTGACGAAGAGCTGTCCTTGTTGGTCCGCATGAGCTACGTCAGCCAGCGCAACTCGGTTTTGGACGCGATCAAGGAATGTCAGGAATTGGGCCGGGAGCGATTCTTGTCGAAGTATGGTTTCCGCAAGGCGCGTTCCATTTTTCTTATTCACGAAGGCGAAAGGTACGATCCAAGAGCAGTTCTTGCCGTCGCAGCCATGCGCGAGCGAGGAAACGATCAGGCCATTCCTCCGAGCGCACTCAGCGAGATGGAGGCTAGGTTCCCCGGATGGGTTCAGAGGAGTCTGGAATCGCTCGGTTTCACGATGGCACATGGCGCAGTGCCAGCCCACCCTGAGAAGTTGGCGACCTCGCCAGCAGAGCAAAGTGAATCAAAGGTAATTCATGGGGTTCGTGTGCCAACAGCGCTGCTTCGGGTTTGCCAAGGGAGGAAGTACGAACAAAATGGCTCGTGGGTTCTTGCAACGCGAGCCGGTGCCCCCATCGCACGATTCTCGACGGAAGCCGAGCTGGAAGAGTGTTGGCGATCTTTTCAGGAATCAGAAGGAAGACCCCCGATCGCTCTGGTTGCGGGCGCGCCTGCATTGCGAGTAGTGTAGGACTCTCACTGCAAACCGATTCCCAGCCCGCGGCACGCACGCAGGACGGCTACGTCGGTCCAGGACTTGCCGCGACGGGTGCGTTCGCCACGCATGTTCAGGATGTCGGCGATTTGCTGGTAGCTGAAGGCCGGGCGCAGAGCGGCGAAGAAGTTGCAGAACATCATCGGGAGGTTCGATCAGTCACCGTCGCGAGATGGAAGCCTAGCCCCCAGAGGTTGAATTCAAGCTCGCTCATCGCCCACCGCCGCATGGCCTGCGGCGTCAAGAGCACGCCGTGGTCGTTCCGAAACGCCACAGCGAAGATTGGCCGTAGATCGTAGTAGCGTCCCTCGTAAGATATGACCCGTCTTTTCTTGCTTGTTGATTTGCGAAATCCATACTTCTTGAGAAATGCAGTGCGCCCGATCTGAGCGTACTCCGTGATGGCGTCTACCACCGACTGTTTGGAACGGATTTGGATCTCGTCTTCTCGATGCTTTCCCTCGTACTCCCGCCACTGCCAGCCACGAGAAATGAATTTCGCCATTGTTGAGCACTCCCAAGCAGGCCCCATTTCAGAGCAATGTGAAGGGTATTCAGACTAGCTTTTCGGGACAGCGCAATCAACTACGCACCTACCGCCCCATCTAGCTCAAACCGTCTTGCCAGAAAATCGTTAGAACGATCCGATCCCAAGTCGCCGACAAGCCCGCAGCACCGCCACGTCGGTCCACGGCTTGCCATATCGCGTGCGTTCGCCGCGCAGGTTGAGGATGTCCGCGATCTGCTGGTAGCTGAAGGCTGGGCGCAGGGCGGCGAAGAAGTCGCGGAGGTCCACGTAGGCTTCGTCGGCCTGCTGCTTGACTACGGCGGCCGATGCCTTGGTGCCTTTGCGGCGGGCTTTGTCGGTCAGGTTGCGGCATTCGGGGCGGGCGGCTCCGAGCTTGACGCCCCGGCGTTTGGCGGCTTGCAGGGCGGCTTTGGTCCGTTCGGAGATCCGCCGAGCCTCGTCTTCCGCCACGGCGGCCAGGATGTGGATCGTGAGGCGGTTGGCGTGCGGATTGTCGCAGGCCACGAAGTCCACACCGGAGTCCATCAGCGCCGACGTGAACGCCACGTTGCGGGCTAGGCGGTCGAGCTTGGCGACCACCAGCGTGGCTCGGGCGCGTTTGGCGTGGGCGATGGCCTTGGCCAGTTCGGGGCGGTCGGCGCGTTTGCCGGTCTCGATTTCTTGGTAGCTCGTCAGGATGCCGACGCACCGCTCACGCGCCAGGGCTTCGACAGCGGACTGCTGGCTTTCCAGGCTCCAGCCCCACGCCGGCTGTGCGGCATGGCCGTTCCCCCGCTTCTTCTCGCGGGACAGGCGATAGTAGGCGATAAGGTCAGGCACGGTAGTCATCCTCCTCGTCGAATTGGTCTTCGTCGAAGTCGTCGTCCTCGTCATCGTCCAGTTCATTGCCGAGCAGCCCCAAGCGTTCGGCTTCGTCCACGATCCGTTCGGCGTCGGGGACCCACTGGTCGCGCATGGCAGCCAGTTCCGTGATGCTTTTGCCGTGCAGGACGGCTTCGTCGTGGGCCAGGGCGCAGATCAGCGTCACGATGGCCCGTTCCAGCAGGTCGCGTTCTTTCGTGGTCATGTTCGTTCTCCTGTCAGTTCGAGGGTGGTGATGAAGTCAGGTACTCGGTACATGTCGGGCAGCGTATCCCGCTTGCGTGTGATGCAGGCGACGATCGGGATGCCGGGATTCGCTTCGGGCCACGGAGTCCAGCCGTCCGTGCAAACCAGGATCATCTGGGGTTGCGGGCGGGCCTCCAAGGCTTCGGCGATGATCTTGGCCATGTTGGTGCCCCCGCCGCCGGTCAACTCGATGCGGCGCGGATCGGACAGGCACAACTGCTTGGTCTGGCCCTTGGCGTCGCCGGTGATGACCTTGATGCCGTCCCGGATGCGGAACGAGTTCAGCACCTTGCGGATCATGCCCAGCGCCAAGCCGAGATCATCTTGCGACATGGAGCCGGACGTGTCCACGATGACCGTGATTCTGGGCAGCGGAGCGACGTTGCTGGGCATGGCCATGTTCGGATTGCCGTTGCGCCGGCTGGGGCGGCGGTAGCTGCGGTCACCTACGCCCACGGTTACGTCGCAGCAGCGGCGGACCATGTTCAACAGTCTGGCGGCAGGATCGACGGGCGGGTCGAGGATGGTTTCGGCCCAACGCCGATGTCCGCCGGCGCCCTTGCCGCAGTCCTTCGCGAGGGCGTTCTTGGCCGTGACGTGGACCAGTTGTTCCTGATCGGCTTCATCCAGGCCGGGGTTGTCGTCGTCTGGCGAGCCCAATTCCCACGGCCGTTGGCGACCGTCCGAGCAGGAACCGCCTTGTCCGGACTGCGGCTCGCCGGTCCAGTTGCCAGCCTCGTCCACCAGCGGTTCGCCCTGCCCGTCGCCATCGTCAGCATGGCTGGCGTCCCCATCGGCACCTTGGCTGTTTTCGCCGTAGCCCACGTCGCTGGCGGAAGCGCCAGACGCATCCGGATCGTCCCCTCGGCTATCTGGGCCATCCGGGCTGTCGTCGCGTTTTTGCCCTTCAGAATCGTCATTAGCACCGTGCGCTTCGGAATCGCCCTGATCTTGCCCATCTTCACAGGCGGGCGGCTCAGGTTCATGGCCGGGGTCCGGTGATTCTGGGGCAGTCTGATCGGGTTCATCGTCGCCGGCGTCGGGTTCGTCCTGCTCGTGCTGCTCTGGCTCCGGCTGCGGTTCGTCTTGCGGCTGCTTCTGCTGGTCCAGGAGGCTCCGGAAGTATTCCTCGGCACTCAGCCCCTCCGGCAGGCCGAATTGCTCCGGATAGACCAGACCATCGGGCAACGGGATGCCTTCCGACCGCAGGCCGGCGTTGATGCTGGAGTCCGTGGCATGGTTCCACGTGTCCCAGCGGGAAGCCTTATCGCCGACCATCTGCTTGCCGCGCTTGTGGTGGCGTTTCAGCAGGTGGTCGAGTTCATGGAGGATCAGGCCGGCAGCCTTCTCGGTGCCCATCTGCTGCATGGCGGCTTCGTCGTAGTACAGCCGCCAGTGCTGGTCCACTGCCAGCGTGCCCAGTCCGGGACGCGAGACAGGGACCATCGACAGGATGGCATGGCTGGCAAACGGCCAGTGGCGGCAGGCCCGAAGTCGGGATTGGGCGAGGATTGTGGACATGGTGAATACCTCCGGTACGGTGGAAGCGGCGGACGCTTCTACTAGTCGCACGTCGTCGAAAAAACACGAAACGGCGGTTCCAGACGGCCGCAAACGGTGAAATCAAGCCACGCCGGACGCCTTGGCAATGGCGGGTGCCAGCAGATCGAAGGCCCAGCGCCCATCGGGCATCTGGCCCTTCAAGCCCCAATGCTGCACAGCCTGACACGCTTCCAGCAAGTCTGGGGCGGCTGCAACCAGATCCGTGTTGGCGCTGTGCTCCGAGTAGTTGATCTTCGTGGACTTGATCCGCATTTCCGCGATGATCCGGCCCTTACGGTCAACCACGAGGTTGTTTCCGCTGTCCGACTTCGCGGCTTTCCACGGTTTGGGTGTGTGCTTGCTCATCGGTCAGTTCTCCGGGAGCGAAGTAAGAGTGCTGAAAAGACACGGCGACTGCGAAACGCTCGCAGCCGCCCTTCCACTAGTCGCAGGTGGCTCGAAAAACCGGAAACGGCGCTGGGACCTACAGCCGCAGGCACAGGCCCGTCACCCGCTCGATGACCTGGCGCAGTCCGTCGAAGTAGATGTCCTCGACTTCCTCGACGACCTTGACCTTGAACTCGCCGTTGCGGCGCGTCACCTTCCAGAACGTCAGGTCGTACAGGTCCAGGAAGTTCAGCCTCACACGGATCTTGTTCACAGTCCGAGAACCACGGATGTCGAACGTCAGCGAGTCTTCGTCGCCCAGCTTGTGCCGCGTGCCCATCAGAAAGAACGCACGGCTGCCGATTTGCAGGGCGATCGTGTTGGCTACGGTCATGTCGGTCATGTCGAACCCTCCGACTTGAAGTGAAAGAAACTGACTGGCGGCAATCAGGCTTTTGCTTCAGTGAGCCGCCGCACGACTTCCTTCGCGCCCTTCTTGTAGACGGTGACGCAGATCAGCGTGCCGTCCGCATCGTAGACAGCCCAGAACCGCTGTCCGTACTTCTCGATCGTCATCGCAAGGCTCCTTGTGCTGGAGTAACGAAACCAACCAGAGCCGCGCCGGCTCCGACGGCGCGGGTGCTGGGGGGTTGCGTCAGGGCTTGCACTTGCCGCAGATCGCCATGATCTCCGCGAAGACACCGCACTCCTTGCCTCGTCGCCCGCGGACGCGCTCGATGTTCATCTGGTGGCACAGCGAAACGAGTTCGCCCAGTTCCGACGGAACCACTTGCTCGCGATACGTTGCCAAGTGGCCGTGCTTGTTCCACTTCTCCGTTGTGCCCTTCGCCAGGGACTCATCCACCGTGGCGAAAATCACTTCTCCGTCAACGATCACCTCGTAGGCTTTCATCCCCACTCTCCCTTCAGTTGTTGGCGTTCCGCAGCCGATCCATCTCAGCGAACACGCCGTTGCGTTTCGGCGGGGCGTAGGCGGCCGGTTTGATCTTCCACAGCCGGCCGTAGCCCGCCATCGCGATGTCCTTGCTCTGGCGGTAGGCGTGCTCGAACACATCGCAGCAGCGTTCCCAACGCTCGATGCTGTTGTCCGTCTCGACGCGGGCCAGGATGCCTCGGACGATGGCTACGGCCAGATCGCCGCGCCGGGGCAGCCGCAAGGTCTGCGGATCGGCCAGCACGTCTTCGGGGTCCGGCAGGGCTTGCGTTTCCAGGAACGCCGTGAACTCCGAGCCAGCGCCGTCACCCACACAGCCGTTGACCAGCAGGCGGCGGACGTGCTTGCTGGCAGAAACCGATTCGGCAGCGGCCAGCAGCTTGACCGTGTTGGTCCAGCTCCGCGGCGTCGGGTACGGCTCCGCGGCCTTGGCAGGATCGCGGGGGTAGGCTTCCATCCGATCCGGGAACCGCTGGATGAAGTCGTCCACCAGGCAGCCCCACTTCGGCAAATGGTCGCGCCAGTTGGCCGGCACGATGGGAACGTCCGGAGCCGGGAACTCCAGCCCGTTACGCCAGCCTTGGCGGATGGCTTCGACGGGCGTTTCCCACGGGATGACGCACAGGCGGTTGACCATCGGGGGCGTCAGGTCCACGCCAGCAGCGGCCTTGTCGGGCGGATTGGCAGCGGCGAACATCCAGGAGTTGGGGCTGGGGTTGTTCACCCACTGCAAGGCAGCGGCTTGGATCGAATGGCCGGCACAGGTCAGTTCGTCCAGCAGGACCACGGTCGGTTCCGACTCGGCCCGCAGCCGGGCTTCTTCCAGGACGTGGACCATCGCTCTGGCGGTACTGCCGTTGACTTGGATGTCCTGGACCAGCGGGTAGCCCTTCAGGTCTTCGGGCAGGGCTTGGTCCAACATGTACGGGATGAACCGCCGGCCCGTGGTGTGGGCTAGCGACTCGAAGAAGGCCGTCTTGGCCACGCCCGGAATGCCGAGCGACAGCGGGACAACGCCCACTTGGCCGGCGATCAGGGGTGCCCAGTTGGTTTGGGACATGACGAATCTCCGGTGAAAAAGGGAGTTCTGTGGTACAGAACCACGGGGAAGACGCACATGAACCGCTTCGGGCCAAGAAAATACATATTCCGGGGTATTCCATTGTCACGTGACAATGGAATACCTCACAAGTGTTGGTTTTCCGGCCCGAATCCTGTCGCAGGGCAGAAGGGGGTTGCCCGCGGATTCAGTCCGGCCACTCGCAGATGGCCGGTGCGAAACGTCGCCGCAACTAGTCGCGGGTGCGGCGAAAAACCGGAAAATCAGGCGAAAACGCCGTCGTACACTTCGGCGTCGTCCTGGACGGCGGAAGCGACGGAGAACGCTTGCACGGCGATGTCCAGGTTCTGGTGGCACACGTCCAGTGCTTGGCCGAGGATTTGCTCGTACTGGCGGATGCGGTCACGCAACTGGCTGGCGCGGACGGCACGGTTCAGCAGGGCTTCGTCGCCCAGGTCGTTCTCGGCGATGTCTTTCCGCAGGCGTTCCGCTTCCGACTCGACTTCGCGGCAGATGCTCCGTTTGATGTCCCGCAGGGTCATCTCGTTCAGTTCCAGCGGCACCACGGACAGGTCATTCGTCGTGGGTTCGACGGCCGCCGCTTCGACGACCATGATTACGTTCTGCCACGTGCCGATGCGGTCTTCGGGGATGAAGTACAACCCGCCGTTGGACTTCATGGAGATGCCGCCCAACTTGTCGTGGATGATGTTGGTCAGCATGTCCGAGACGGACGACGAGGGCAGCACGCGGTGGTAGTGATTGGTCAGCCGCTGGAGTTCGGCGACATCCGCATAGCCAACGGTGACGGACACGCCGCCTTCCTTGTCCACGCAGGCGTTGACTTCGCGGCTGTAGGTGTTCTCGTACTCGCCCTTGCACTCGACCACGATGGTGTAGCCATTGCGGGCCTTGTTCTTCAGCGGTCGGATGAGTTCCTCCGGCTTGGCGAACATCTCGGCCAACGCCGCTCTGAGCGAGGTCAACCAGGTTCGCGCCTTGGGCGAGTAGTCGGGCAAGCCGAGTTGGCTCAGCCCGTTCGTCAGGATCTGCGGATCGGTCTGCTGGCCCAGCGACCAATACGTCATGGCGCCGGCAGCGACGTTGAAAGGGGTTGTGGCGTTCATGGGGTCCTCCAAGGTGGAAGGGAAATCAGGATCAGAGAAGCGGCCCGCCCCAGAGTCACACTGGCGGCGCAGCTATCCGGGCCGTGCTGTCTGTCCAGCAGTTTCGCCACGTCGCCGGCGACCGAGCCTTGTTGCGGATAAGGGTCCGTGTGCCCCAGATTCTTCCCCCAGTACCAGCCGGTGGGCTCCTGCGGCACCCTGCGCACTCTCGCTGTCCCCTCGCGTTGAAGCTCTGCCTCGCGGGGCTGCGGACAGACGCTGGCTTGTGAAGCCAAACAGTCAAGTGCCCCGCCACGGCTGCGAAACCGTGTTACGCTTGGCGGGGCGGTTTGGCGTCTCCGAGGTAGCTAATCTCAGTCGCGCCGCCCGGTTCGCCTGTGGCTCTTTTACGCCTGCCAGCCTGCCAACCGGAAAGAACGGAAAGGCGTCGCAGTTCCAGGTGAGCTACCAGCCGCATTTGTCCAGCGCCGGACGGTGGCAGTAATCGTTGTTGAAGTGCTCTCGCATCGACCAGTACTCGTCGCCTTCGCCGATGACCACGTGGTCGATGATGGGGATGTCGAGCATCTTGCCGCAGTCAATCAGCCGGGCCGTCAGCGTCTCATCCTTGTCGCTTGGCGTCGGATCGCCGGACGGATGGTTGTGGGCCAGGATGACAGACTTGGCGCTACAGCCGATGGCGGGCCGGAACACCTCGCGGGGGTGGACGACGGTCTGATCCAGCAGGCCCAGGGTGATGAGTTCGACCCGCAGGATGTGGTTCTTCGTGTTCAGGCAGAGAATCCAGAAGTGTTCCTTGTCGCGGTCCAGTTCGCTCTCCGCGTCCAGGATCGCCCGGAAGACAGGCGCTACGTCTGCCGATCCGTTGATCTGCTTGACGTTTGTCTTCAGCTTGAGGTGTTCGTAGCACTGCATGGGGCTGTCCTTTCGCAGACGGGGGTGGGAAGAAACCGGGCGGCGTTCGTTCCGCCGCCCCAACAAGTCGCGGATGCGGCGAAAAACCGGAAATCGCGGCGACGGTCAATCGCTCAGCATTTCGCCCGCTTCGATCCGCTGCAGGACCTTCCGCATGTTGCAGCCGGACTGGCGGACGAGGCGGACGTACTCATCCAGGGGCTTGCCGTCGAGTTGCTCGGTCTGGGCGATCTTGCGGGCACGGACGGCGAACGCCAGCACCACGTCTTCGCCGTGCTCCAGCGTCAGTTCGATGGCCCGTGACATGAACGGGCAGGCGTCGAACGCATCGTCGAAGAGCTTGCGTTCGCCTTGGAACGTGGTCGTGAAGATCCACGTCGAGTTCCGCTGCACGTTGTCTTGCTCCAGCAGCGTTTGCAGGCGGCTGACCACCTTGGATGAGAGCCCATGTGCCTCGTTGCAGATGAACACGTGGCAGCCCTTGCCCAGCGGCTTGAACTGGCACATCCGCTCGAATTCGCGAACGCGGTCCATGCCCAGGTCCTGAGCGTCGATCTCGACCACCGCGTAGTCATCGGCGATCTCGCTGGCGACCAGACGGGCCACCGTGGTCTTGCCCGTCCCGGAATCGCCGGTCACCCAGAACACGCGGCCAACCAGACCGCGACGGCGCAGCACGGACATCTTGGCGGTCAGCTTGTCCTGCCCGACAAGTTCGTCCCAAGTGCGTGGCCGGAATTGTTCGTACAGGCTTTTCATTGGGGTGCTCCTATCGGTTTGGGGTTGTCCAGAACTCTTCGATCACCAACTCCGCAGTCCGGTCCACGCTGAAGCCACGCAGGTAGAACCGCACCGCATTGCAGAACTCCGCGAACTTGTCCGCAGTCAGCTTGGTTGTGTCATGGGTCTGGCGGACCTTGTGCAAGACCTGGACGGCTGGCGGGGGCTGCATGAACGCGAACGTTGTTTGTGGCATGGCCATCGCTCGGTCTCCCTCTGGCGGCGCACTACTCCCAATGCGTGTTGAACTCACGCCAGACCTTGCGGCACAGTCGCCGCCCGACGTGCTTCGGCGGTGGTTCATCGGAAACGCACCAGCCAAAGCCATCGACCCACCGATCAAACCCGGAGCCACCCTGGAACAGATGTGCCCTGAGCCTCCAGATCCCACTTGTCACAACGTACCACTCGGACATTGCAGCTCTCCCTCTGGCGGTCATAACCAGTAACGCATGAACCAGACCGCTTTGGCCCACAGCGTCTTGGCGGCAGCCCACTCGATGGCCGGCCGCTCCACACGGTCAATCCACTGTCGGAACGTCATGTCGCATCTCCGTGGCTGGCGGCAGACCAACGTCGCATGGAAGTGGTTTAGTACCGGACCCTGACCCTGATGGTCCGACCGTGGCTTTCGGCGTAATCCCGTGCATGGCTGATGAACCGGAAGCGATGGATTCGGCCAGCATGTCGCAGCCAGCAGGGTTTGCGGGTCCACACGTAAGCGGTCACTACGAGAGGCTTCATGGCATGATCTCCGCTTGGGACAAGGCATCTGGCGACACACGAAACGGCCGCCGTTGGTCGCAACAAGTCGCACGTGCCGACGAAAACACGAAACGGGCGTTTGCGACGCTGCGGCGCACGTGCCGACGAAAACCGGAAACGCGCTGGCGGCACTCGATCGGCGCGCACCCCAGCGTGTCAGGCGATAAGCAATCGCTGGCGGGTTCCGCTGGCGGGTTCTGCTGGCTGCTGGCGGGTTCTGGAGTCGCGCGCGAGCTAGTCCGCCCGGCGCTAGTCGCACCCTGCCGTATGGTCTTCTGTACACTTCCCGATTGCGCGCCTAGCATGACGCCTAACACGTCCAAGGGCGCGCGGGTGTCTGCGGTCCACAAGAGCCCCGCGCGTTGCTCTGGCAACGCAAGGCGCAACGCAACGGGGCAACCACGGTCCGCGCTTGCCGATGCCAACGGGG
>JAAYYU010000369.1 GCA_012515235.1 Candidatus Anammoximicrobium sp. | reverse complement strand
GATCAAGTCAAGTTCATCCATGGCGATGCTGCCGGCTTCGTCTCTGACGAGAAGGTCGGTGTGGCAGCCTGTCTCGGTGCCACGTGGATCGGCGGGGGAGTCGCCGGCACCATCGAGCTTCTGGCGCGGAGCCTGCGTGCCGGAGGGATCATCCTCATCGGCGAGCCCTACTGGCGGCAGTTACCGCCGACGGAAGATGTTGCCAGGGGGTGTCTTGCCGGCTCAATCTCCGACTTTCTCCTGCTTCCAGCCCTTCTCGCGTCTTTCGGCCACCTCGGCTACGACGTCGTGGAAATGGTCTTGGCAGACCAAGACAGTTGGGACAGATACGAGGCGGCCAAATGGCTCACGATGCGCCGATGGCTTGAAGCCAATCCCGGTGACGAGTTAGCGAAAGATGTTCGAGCCAAACTGACCTCGGAACCCGAGCGCTACGCCGCTTACGCGCGTGAATACCTGGGCTGGGGTGTGTTCGCGCTGATGCCGCGGTGATTACCGGGCGACTCAGAAAGTGGGGAAAGCCCAATCATGCCTAACAACTCATTCAAGCCGACGCCGCTTAGCGGCGAGGCTTGATTCAGGCGTTCAACCCCAACACAGTGACCGAGGTCCGACCATGAGCACCGTAGACGTCCGCTACATCTTCTTCCCAGCTTTCGTCGCCCTGTTGCAGTCGATTACCGCCGGCGCCGCCGAACATCAGCGACTGATCCTGGCAGAATCGCCGGAACGACCGCGGTTCGAGCTGCGCGACCGCGACTGGCCCGGCAAGGTCGGTGAGGCGAGCATCTGCTTGTGGAAAGACGACGCCTTGGCCGCCTGCTCGATCACCATCGACGACAACACCGCCCCTGACCACGCTTGGTGGCAGGAGATGTCGAAGAAGTACGACCTGCGGATCACGTGGTTCATCGTCACCAGCAGCGTTGGAAGAGGCTGGGGCGGCACCTGGGACGGCTGGCAACGGCTGCACGCGCAGGGGCATGACGTCCAGTCGCACACGGTCAACCATCTGCGCACCACCTCGCCGACCTGGAAGGGCGTCGAGAACGAGTATTCCGAGTCGATTCGCCAGATCGAGGCCGCCATGCCGGGCAACAAGGTGCTGGTGCTGGCCTATCCCGGCGGCAAGGATCAGGACAAGCTCAATGACCCCGAGCTGGCCGCTAGGCATTTCATTGGCTGCCGGGGTGGAGTCGGCCTGATCAACCCGGCCAATCGGATCAACTACGTGCGGACGAACAGCATCGGTGAGTTGCACGTGGACGATCCCAAAGCCCCTTGGGCCGACATGCAGGCTCTCTTCCAGAAGGCCGTGCGCAAAGACTCCGCCTACCGGGGCTGGTATTGCTCGCACTACCACCAGGTCAAACCCGAGATGCGCGAGCGTGAGGAAAAGCACCTGGCCTTCGTCCATCAGCGTGTCCAGAACAACGACCTGTGGCTGGGGCTGTTCCGGGAGGTGGTCCAGTACGGCCAGGAACGCGACACGGCGAGCCTGGAAGTGAAGTCCGCCGCTGCCGACAAGATCGTGCTGAGCCTGACGGACGAGATGGACGACACGCGGTTTGACTTCCCGTTAACGGTCAAGGTCCGCGTAGGCCCATCGTGGGAGGCGGTGCGGGCTGAGCAAGGTGGCCGGGCTGTGGAATCGCGGCTGCTGGAGCACGACGGAGCCACTTACGCCCTGGTGCCGGTCGTGCCGGACCGAGGCGATGTCAGCCTGGAAAAACAGCGTTGATCCCCACGGGCGTTGTTTGGCGCGTGTGCTCTGGCCGAACTTGACAGCCCCACCAGACACCAAATCGCCCCTGGCCCACTCGCCGTGGGCCAGGGGCGTCTGTTCCTTGCCGACTTACTCGGCCAATCGTCACCCGACGTTGGGCAGAACAACCCCGCGCAGCGTCTTGCCGCAGACCTCGATGCCGGAATCCGTCAGCCGCCGCGCGAGCTTCTGGACTTTGTCTCCAGTGGGCTCCGGCAGACACATTGACCCCGGCTTGCTCTTGAACCCAAAGCAGACATACTCCGGCCGGATGCCACGAATCCAGCCCACGAACTGCATGGTGTCATCTGCAAGCCTGAAGGGAAGGTACTTTGTTCTTACGCTCGCCTTTTCGTCGTTTCCGCGTCCGTCCGTAAAACGCCTTAAACCACTGCCTAGCCCCCGAGGGCCAATACTCCTCAATCATCTGCAGTTCAGCGTCACTGCCGTACTGATCCAGGCACTTGCCGCAGATGTGAAGCATCTCGGCCGGACAATCCGCCTTCGAGCCGAGCTGCAACGCCGTGGCCCAATAGGTGTCCCAGTCCAGGAAGGCAG
>JAAYYU010000368.1 GCA_012515235.1 Candidatus Anammoximicrobium sp. | reverse complement strand
GACAACTGACAACTGACAACTGACATTCCCCAAGTCTCGGACGGTGTCATCTTCCGGGTCCTGAGCAACCTGCTGATCTTGGATGGCGAGCGGCTCAGCTACCGGACGTTGGACGTGGAGCAGATCGGCAGCGTGTACGAAGCGGTGATGGGGTTCTCGCTGGAAGTGGCCCAAGGCCGTTCGATCGCAATCAAGCCCACGAAATCGCACGGCGCGCCGGCCACGATCAACCTGGAGGCGTTGTTGGCGACAAAGCCGGCGAATCGGGTGAAATGGCTGGCCGAGCAGACGGACCAGAAGTTCACGGGGCAAGCCGCCGATGCGCTAAAGAAGGCGGAATCGCTGGAAGACCTGTTGGCGGCGTTGGAAAAGAAGATCGCCCGCTACGTCACGCCCAATGTCGTGCCCAAGGGTGCGATGGTCCTGCAACCGTCCGACGAACGCCGCCGCAGCGGCTCGCACTACACGCCGCGCTCGCTGACGGAACCGATCGTCCGCACCACGCTGCGGCCGGTCTTGGAGTCGTTTAACCGCGACCCAACGGGGAGCGCGTCCGCGGCAGTCCGTCCCGATGCCGAGTCGTCGCCCGACTCGCTCCCCGTTGGGTCGCGGTTAAACGGTCAGAGGCACCCCACTCCCGAAGATATCCTGAACCTGAAAATCTGCGACCCCGCGATGGGCAGCGGCGCGTTCTTGGTCGAAACCTGCCGGCAGCTGGGCGATGAACTGGTGCGGGCGTGGCACGTTCACAACTGTGCGCCCAAGCTGCCGCCGGACGAGGACGAGGTGTTGCATGCCCGGCGGCTGATCGCCCAGCGGTGCCTGTATGGCGTGGACAAGAACCCGATGGCGGTCGATCTGGCCAAACTCAGCCTGTGGCTGGCCACCCTGGCCAAGGACCATCCGTTCACGTTTCTCGACCACTCGTTGCGCTGCGGCGATTCGTTGGTGGGACTGACCAGGAAGCAGATCGCCGGGTTTCACTGGGAGGATGTCAGTGGTCAGTCGTCCGTTGTCAGTGGCAAGAAGGGGCGACGACATGCAACGGACCACGGACCACGGACAACTGACAACAGACCCATGTTTGCCGACCCGATTGCCGAGCGGATGCGGACCGTCACGGAGTACCGACAGCGGATTCTGGCCGCGAGGGACGACAAGCCCTACGAACAACTCCGCCAGGAACTCGATGTGGCCGACGAAGCGTTGTCGCTCGGACGCCTCGCTGGCGATTGCATCATCGCAGCCTATTTCTCAGCTGCCAAGGACCGTGAGCGACTGGCCAAGCTCGACACGTTGGGTCGCCAACTGGTGAAGTACCTCGGATCGCAGGGGCGGATCGAGGACCGCCAGCCGCTGAAGGAAGCCGTCGCGTTGCTGCACAGCGGCGACCATCAATTCGTATCTCTTCCCAAGCGACGTAGAGTTTAGTCCGATACCGTTACGGCAGAACGATGGAAAGTGCTTCCAAGGTGCGTGCGTATTGGGAATGGGGTTTACTTTTGATGACACTGACACATCAGGCGTCGCTTCGTCGCTCGCCGAAATGCGAGAACTCATCAGGCGCAACCCAAAGAACGGCGATCGCATTTTTCCATACATCGGCGGCAAGGAAATCAATACCCATCCATTTCTAGCGCATCATCGCTATGTGATTGACTTCAGCGGAATGACTTTCGATGAGGCAGCTCAGTATCCAGAGTTGCTTGACATCGTCAGGCAACGTGTGAAGACAGAGCGGGACAAGATCGGCGGATACTCCGTTGCCGAACGACGCCGTGAATGTTGGTGGCATTTTGGTACCGCGACCCCAGCGCTGAATAAAGCAAAGGCCAGTTTAGAAAGAGTGCTTGTCATCGCCCGAATCAGCAACGCGTTTGCGGTCGTGTTCCTTCCAGCAAACATGGTCTTCAACGAAAAAACTCTCGTGTTCCCGGTCTCGACCTACTCGGCATTCGTCAATATTCAAAGTCGCATACATGAAATCTGGGCGCGTTTTTTCGGCTCGACGCTTAAAGATGACTTCCAATATACGCCCTCCGACTGCTTCGAGACCTTCCCCTTCCCCGCTGGCGTCTTGGAGCACGCGTCCGCCCATTCCGCCACCACTGACGACGGACGACTGACAACTGACAACCCACAACTGACGGCCCTCGAATCCGCTGGCCGCGAATACTACGAGTTCCGGGCCGCCTTGATGGTCCGCAACAACGAAGGTCTGACGAAGACGTACAACCGGTTCCACGATCCGCACGAGCGGTCGCCGGACATTCTGAAGTTGCGCGAGTTGCACGCCGCGATGGACCGGGCGGTGCTGGAAGCCTACGGCTGGCACGATTTGGCCGAGAAAGCCACGTGCGAATTCCTGCTCGACTACGAAGACGAAGAGGAGTCAGTGGTCAGTAGTCCGTGGTCAGTTGCTGGGACGACTGACCACGGACAACTGACAACTGACCACCAACAACTGACAACTGACCACGGACAACGGACATCCCGCCGAAAGAAGCCCTGGCGTTACCGCTGGCCCGACGACTTCCGCGACGAAGTGCTGGCCCGCCTGCTGGCCCTGAACAGGGAGCGGGCTGAACAGGAACGGCTGGCGGGGAAAGCGGCCGCGGCGGCGGAGAAGAAGAATGCCGCCCGCAAGCCGCGGGGACGGAAGACAGCCAGAGGCGGAAAGGAGTCGCCGAGACTGTTCTGACGTGGTACACTGGGGGAAAGTCACGTGACCGACGTTTCAAGCACAGGAGTCTTGCCATGCTGCTGGAGGGAACGATTAGAAATGGGGCGATTGTACTGGATCAAGCCCCCACGTTTCCGGAAGGGACGCGAGTGGAAGTGGTGGTGAAGGAAGAGACGGCTACGAAGCAGCCGAAGACGCTACGAGATGTTTTGCTCCAATTTGCCGGTTGCCTGTCGGATCTGCCGGCTGATTTCGCTGAGCAGCACGACCACTATATCCACGGGACGCCCAAGCGATGAAGACGGTCTTTGCGGATTCTTTCTACTTTCTGGCATTGTGGAACGCGGAAGATCGTGGGCACGCCAAGGCGTTGGCGTTCACCAATGACTATCACGAAGCCATGCTCACGACAGACTGGGTGGTGGTAGAATTGGGGGACGCGTTGGCTCGTCCACCAAACCGCGAGCGGTTCCTCCGCTTGTTCCGGGTTCTGCAACGGCAACCGGAACTCACGATCATTCCGGCGAGTCGATCGCTCCTGCACGATGGGCTCAAGCTCTACGAGAATCGTCCCGACAAGGACTGGTCGCTGACCGATTGCATCTCCTTCGTCGTCATGCAACAGGAAGGCGTCACCGAGGCGCTGACCGGCGACAAGCACTTCGAGCAAGCCGGTTTCGTGGCCCTGCTGAGGTGAACCAGCGAGGAACGGCCCGAACGCCACGCCGACTCGTTCATCGTGACCGCACGGGGGCACTGAGGACGGACAGCTCCACAGTCGGCGGGAATCTCCGGACGTGAGACAACTTGAGGAAAGACTTGTTTGCCACCGCGACAATCTCTGAACAGGAGCCGTGCCACACAGAATCGAAACGGCCTTCCTCCGGTTGACTTTTGTTCACACGTTGTGGTAGACTGCGGACCCGGCGAACACCTGGACAACTGACCATAGGCCAAGGAGCAGCAATCCATGCCCAAGAACCGGCCCGATCGCCGTCTCGCCGCCAGGCCGTCGGCAGCTTCGCCTGCCGTACTTGACCACGACTTGTTGGGCGACATCCGAGCCCTGATCGAATCCGCCCGCCAGCAGACGGCCCGCGCCGTGAACTCGACGATGGTCACACTGTACTGGCACGTCGGCAAGCGGATCCGGGAGGAGATTCTGCACGAGCAGCGGGCGGAGTATGGCGAGCAGATTGTTGCCACGCTGTCGCAACAATTGGCGGCGGAGTACGGCCGCGGGTACAGCCGTAGCAACCTGTTCTACATGGTTCAGTTCGCCGAGACGTTTCCTGATCTCGAAATTGTCCAATCACTGTCTGGACAATTGAGCTGGACCCACTTCTTGCAGCTTCTACCCATGGGAGATCGGCTGAAACGCGACTTCTACGCCGAGATGTGTCGGCTCGAACGCTGGAGCGTGCGGACGCTGCGGCACAAGATCGACCATCTGTTGTTCGAGCGGACGGCGGTCGCCAAGAAGCCGGAGAAACTGATCGAGCGGGACTGGGTGCGATCCCGGAATATGGCGACGCTTGGTGCCGGTTAGCTTGTTACGTGTCCACATGTTACGTTGTTTGCGGACGGTTTCGCGTTGGAGCTTTCAACTGGCAGTACGGTGAAACTCGGTGCAT
>JAAYYU010000367.1 GCA_012515235.1 Candidatus Anammoximicrobium sp. | reverse complement strand
TATCGAGCCGGCCGAAACGCCGCAGGATCTCCTCGATCATCGCCTCGACTTGCGGTCCTTCGCGCACGTCGGCTTCAAGGGCCACGCCCCGCTCCCCGATCTGCCGCGCGGTCTGTTCGGCCCGCTCCCGATTGACCCCGCCGGGATCGGCAAAGTAGTTGACCACTACGTTCGCCCCCGCCCGGCCCAGCACCTCGGCCGACGCCGCCCCCAAGCCCCGGCCGCCGCCGGTAACCAACACTGTCTTGCCCGAAAAATCGATGGCCATCATAAATCCGGTCCTTGTGTGACTTGATCTTATCCGCTCAGACACGGGATTCGCAATTCGACGAGGCTCGTCTTGCGGATAATACAGTGGGTCTGTTCCCATCGCATTGACACGCATTTCCCCGGTTGATACTTTAGACTCGGATCAGTTTAATCCATTGGTCCCCTTTATGGCCGTCCGGTTTGCGTATTCTTGGTAAGCTGGGTTTCGTTCTTATTCTGTTTCTTTTGGAGGCACTTGCAATGCGTTCGTCGTCATTTCCTGGACTTGGCCGCAGGGCGACGGGCTTCACGCTCGTCGAACTTCTGGTCGTCATTGCCATTATCGGGATCCTGGTAGCGTTGCTGCTGCCCGCGATCCAAGCTGCTCGGGAGGCGGCCCGACGCTCCCAGTGCAGCAACAACCTGAAGCAGTTGGGACTGGGGCTTCATAACTATCACGACACCCACGCATGGTTTCCGCCTGGCGTGCTCGCCAACAATCTGAATTCCGGCACGACCCCTCCGACAAATATGTCGTGGATGCCGATGCTCCTGCCCTTTATCGAACAGTCTGCGTTGCACGATCAGTTGCTTCCGTACATGGTGACACGGGCCTCATCGAGCTTTCCCAGCGCCCTGATGAATTCAGTGATTCCGTGCCTGATGTGTCCTTCCGATTCGGCTGGGCCCAAGACCGGTATCCTTCACGGCGAAGGCACACCGCCGGACGGCTCGCCGCCAGACAACAACGATGGCTTCTCCGGTAACTATCTGCTGTGTCACGGCAGCCAGTTGGTAACCCAAAACAACAGCCCGGCGACGACCGGCGCAGCGTTTGGGCACACCATGAATGGCATGTTCTACTACAAGTCCCGAATCCGCATGGCCTCGGTAGTCGATGGCACTGCCAACACGGTGATGGGGGCGGAGATCATCACGGTTCCCGAACTGACCACCAGCCATCGGGACTGGCGGGGACGCTACTACCGGGCGGAGCACTTGAGCAGCATTTTCAGCACGTACCAACCCCCGAATACGACCCTGTCCGACTACTGCCGGACCTGCCAAGCCCCCGCGTTGCGCGAGGCTCCGTGCTTTGCGAGTACGGATCTTCAGTATCTGTTTGCGCGCAGTTATCATCCCGGAGGCGTCCAGGCGGTCTTGGCAGATGCGAGTGTACGGTTTATTCCGAACTCCATCGACACCTACGTTTGGCGTGCGTTGGGAACGCGTGAAGGCGGCGAGCCCACCAACCAGTATTGATCACCCGCTTCAGGACCTGCCGCAACCGGAGCAGGCACGACCGTGCTGACCGCAGTTGTCGGACGGACATGACCGGCCCCCTGTGTTTCGTCAGTAAATAACAACGGAAGGTTTGCAGATGTTGGTCGATCTTTCTCGCGGCCTATTGTTTTCCCTGGTATCGGTCGTCCTGCTGATCCTGAGCGGCTGTGGCGGTGGTGGACCGGCCGAATACTCGGTAACGGGCACTGTGACGTTCGATGGCCAGCCGGTCGAAAAGGGCGAAATCCGATTTCTGCCCGCGGAGCCCGGGGGCGCGGCGTATGCAGGCGCTATCGTCAACGGCACGTTCGAGTGTAAAGTGACGGAGGGCGCGAAACGCGTCGAGATCTCCGCGACTCGCGAAGACCCTACCCCAGCGCCCGATGGCCTGCCGAACTATGTCAGCTACATCCCGGCAGTGTACAACACGGAGAGCACGCTGAAGGCGGAAGTGAAGTCCAGCGACGGCAACACGTTCACGTTTGATTTGAAGTCGCAGGACGCCAAGCCGTAAACGAATACCAAAGGATGTTTTACTGGACGCGAAGCCCGTTTTTTTGAAAAAGCCGGGCTTCCGCGCCGGCCAGCCAGCAGCCGGAGTCTGGCGCGGATTTATCCAGCTATCAAAGTGGCATCATTCCAAATGAGAACATGTTTTGGGAGCAATTGTTATGCGATCTTCAACTCGTCGCGGTTTTACGCTCGTTGAGCTTCTCGTGGTCATTGCCATCATTGGCATTCTGGTCGCGCTGTTGCTGCCTGCGATTCAGGCGGCCCGCGAGTCGGCACGGCGTTCTCAGTGCTCGAACAACGCCAAGCAAATCGCCTTGGGGCTGCAGAACTACCATGACGCAAATGGCAGTTTTCCGCCGGGCGTGATCTGGGGCCCTGGCAAACCGCCCTACACGCTGCCGTATCATCACACCTGGAACGTGATGATTCTGCCCTTTATCGAGCAGCAGTCGCTGTACAGCACGGTAGATGTTCGCGCGCCCATTTGGGGCCAAGCGATCGTCAGCACGCCTGTCCCCACGTTGCGCTGCCCTTCGGACCAGCGCACGCTGCCCAGTGAAACCCAAAACATCGCAGTGACCAACTACCCCGGCAGCGAGGGTTATCATTGGCACCAGACTGCGAACATTTCGAACACTTCGCCTTGGAACACGTTCGGGGATCCGTTCAATGACGTGGGCAGCCTGAACGGCGTCTTCACGGTGACCATGACGACCAAGATGTCGGGGATCAGAGACGGCACGTCCAACACGATCTGCTTTGCCGAGGACGATTCCATGGGTTACGGTGGCGGGGCCATCCGCACCTGCGGGACCGGATTGCGGCGGACGGGAACGCCGGTCTTCGACAGCGCCTTTGTGGGAACGGCCGTCGGCGGCTGGGGAGCCAACGAAACGGCCACAAACGCCGTCAATCCCGACGGTTCTGCGAAAACGGTTTGGACTTGGTTCCGCAATCACTCCTTCACGCCCACCTATATCGCGGCGTATGGTCCGTTCTCCGAACACTATGGGCCATCGAGCTATCACCCTGGCGGACTCCACACCGGAATGGCGGATGGGAGCGTCGGCTTCATTACCGCCACCCTCGACTGGGGAACTTGGGCGAAATTGAATGCGATCGCCGATGGCCACTCGGTTGCGAGCGCCAGGTAATCTTGCGGATCTCAGCGAATCTCGAAGGGAGGTATCCCGTGCGAAGACTGTGGGCTTTGTTGGTTTTGGTCTGCCTGTGCGGAATGGCTGCCAGCGGATGCGGCGAGCCGAAACCGATCGACAGTTCCAAGTTCGATCAAGCAGCGTACGACGATGTCGACGCCGCGAGTAAGGGGATTAAAGAGGACAAGGCGATGCCGCCGCAATGAGGCGGCAATCCCGCGAACAGCAGCACGATCCGGACGCAGCACTGCATGCGCACGTTTTTCTGGCGTCACAGCAGTAGGCGATTGGGCCGCTGCGCAGAACGCTACGGTTTGACGTCCGGTTGCGGTTTTGCACCCGCAGCCGGTTTTGCACCCGCAGCCGGCTTGGCATGCGCAGCCGGCTTTCCGGCGGGTGGCGGAGGCGGCACGGTCGGCGGTGGGGCGGTTCTGCCGACGTCGGCCAGCAGATAACCGGCCCAGAAGAACGGGTGATCCGCCGTCAGTTCCACGGGCCCGCCCGTTGTGCTCAGACGCGGTTCGAGTTCCACGGCGATGGGGTTCGAGCGTGCTAATTGGACGCTCCGCTGCCACGCCTCGGACGCCGACACGAAAGGCAATTCCTGGACGTACTCGCGCGTCAGATCGAACGCCGACTGGCCCGCCACCGACCAGCGACTCAGCAGCACGGAACGGCTGCCGCTGGCCATCAGTCCGCACACGGCAAAGAAGATCTCATCCCCATTGCTGCCTCGCTTCAACCCGCTCTCGGCGGCCGAGTGAAAGGCTGGCAAGACCACGTCCGCCGGTCCTGACAAGGGCAAGGCGAACCAGGCGTCCAAGGTCCCGCCTGCTTTTCCGCGGTCCAGGGCCAGCGGCGACCAGGCGTACGGGCCGCGGGCCACAGGCTCCAGATCGCTCAGCACGATCAGCCGGTCGCAGACGCTGGAAAACAAGCTGGACGGAATCGCCAACCGTTCGTCGCAACGGGTAACCCCTTCCAGCGCCCGCCGGATCTGGTCACAGGCCGCGACCGCGATCTGCTTGTCCTGGCCGGGAACCATCGGGCCCGTGACGACCAACGTCCGCGCCCGCGGATTCGGGGCGGGAGCCGTCATGGTCAGCAGCCCCACGGTCGGCAAGTAACGGATTTGCACTTTGGAAATCAGCGGCGCGGAACCGGCAACGGCGGGCACTTGCAGCGCCTCGAACGGCACGTACCACAGCGGCCCGTCCGGGACCAGGATCAACTCGCGGTACGTGTCCCACGCCGCGGAGTTGGCGTTGTTCGTCAGTTTCTGGAGCAGATCCGCAGCCGTCGCTTTCCAGGTCTCGTCCTTCAGCGTCGCCGGGTCCAACCCGGCCTTGCGGTCGGCCAAGCCCAATTGCCGCAGCAGGTCGGCCAACTGTTTGAGAACCGCCGCCGGAGATTCAATCTGCCACGCGGAGAACTTGTCTTTGGAGAGCGCGAAACCCAGGATCTGATTTCCGGCCGTGGTGTAGGCCAACACCAACTGGTCGGCAATCATCGCCTGCTGGATCTCCTTGACGGTCCGCAACGGCGGAAACACGAAATCGGAAGGTTCCCGCCGCAGGGCCAGATCCTGCAGCATCAATTCCTGTGCAGCACTCGCTTGCCCGAGTTGCTCGAAGCGCTCTGTCTGTCGCTTCAACTCGTCCGGCTTGTCCGGGAACAGCGGCAGTTTCTCCAATTCGCCGCGGATCTCTGCGGCCTGTGCCGAGAGCTTGGCATAGTCCGCATACCGGGCCAGCAGATCGCGGCGTTGCAGCGAGGCCGATTGCGGAAGCAGCGTTTCCGGGGCTTCCAGAATCCAACGCAGCGCCAGCAGTCGGCCGCCGACCGGCAAGCTGCAGAAAAACCGGTGCCGCCGGATGCGGTCGGCGATCTCCAGGGACTTCTCCAGGTCCTTGCGCGCCCAGGTCGCTTCCAGCCAATGCTGCAGCGGCACGGGGTGGGGAGTCAGCACGGCGGCCAGCGTGTCCATGGGTTCGACCGCCCAGTCGGCCGCCGTCGGTTCCCGCAACACGTTGGCGTACAAATCGTCCGCGACGCGTTGCGTGACGTTGCCTGACAGGAAGGCGGCATCGGCCAGATCGATCTGGAACAGCCGCTTGGAACTGGCCTTCAGAAAGCCGATCGCCTGGTTCAGCTGCGTCGTGCCGGCCGTCAGGTTGCGGCGTTGGAACTCGACCATCGCGGACACGTAATTGAAGCGGGCGCCCAAAACTCCTCCGCGCAATTCTCGCGTCCCGACCGCTTGCCGCGCTTCCCCCAGCAGACTGGAGGCCCGAGCCGCATCGCCGGCCGTGGCGTAATTCTCGGCGGCCAACAGCATCAGCCAGGCCTGCAAGGCCCGCGAGTAACGCCGCGCCCAAGGCGTCGCCGGCACCAAGGGCGGATAGAGCCCCTTCTGGCCCGACACCAGGTGCGTCATCAGTCCCCATTGAAACGCTTCCTGGATGACGTCGAATTGATCGAAGGCGGCCGCGGGAAAGCTCGCCTCCAAAAAGTAGTTGGCAGCCATCTGCGTTTGGCCCTGAGCGAACGCCAGCTTGCCGAGTTCCAGCAACGCCATCGAGGTCAGTTCGTGGTCGTATTGCCCGGCCAACACAAGGGACTTTGTCAGCTCCGACACCGCCTGCTCGATCTTGCCGGCCGCCGCGTAGGCCATCCCCCGATGACAACTGACCCAGGCCTGGGACCAATGATTGGGGCGCGTCGGATAGCTCGCGAACTCGGACAGCAACTGGCTAGTGAACGGATCGTGTTGGCAGACCGGGCCCATGATTTCCCGCCGCCGGCGCTGCGCCAGGGAGATGCACCGCGTCACTTCTTTCACGTTCAGCGGATACAGTTGTGGGCCGGCAATCACGCCGCCCCTGCGAATGTCCTGTTCGGTGACCATCTGGCCCTGAAAGCTGCTCATCCGATCGGGAATCCGGGCCAACAGCGAGGTCCGCTGGGAAGGGCCCCACGTGATCGTGCTGCGAACCGCCGACGCCGACGGTTCCAGCAACTCCGGAAACTCGACCCGCACCATCCAACCTTTATGGGCGATCGCCAGCTTCAACGCGGAATTGTACTGGTCCAACGCCTTGGCGATTTCGCCCATCTGGTAGAAGCATTCGCCGATCATCGTGTGATAGCAGATCGAGTCGACCCAGCGCCCCTCCGTGCTGCGGATTCCACCGCGGGCGGACGACTGAAAAGCCTCCAAGGCGGTCCGGTAATCGCCCTCGTAGAACGGGCCAAAGGACAAATGGTACTCCCTTGGCGGAACCGTCATGTCTCGCAGCTGGGCAAAACCCGGCGCGGAGAAACTCGCCAGCACAAGCAACCAGACCCCAAACCCCTTGCTATCCATCGCACCATTCCTCATCCACGGAGCGGCGACCGCGGTCAGCTGGACCATCCGAAAACACTCGCTATCCCTCAATCATAGCGGATGACTCCGAGGCAATGTCAAATCTGGACCGATTTTGCGGGTTTCGTCAAAGAAGCCGGTTAGGACGGACGATACAGAGTGTGACAAATGCGCCGGTTGTGCCGACAGCAAGGAGTTTGCGGGATATGAAGCCAGAAGCAGCAAAACGGTGGCCCTCTTTGGTTCTCTGCGCGTTCGGCCTGCTGGCCACGATCAGCTCGACCGGCTGTCAAGTCAGCGTAGGCGGCCAGACGCTGCCAAGTCCCTACTATCTTTCGGACGATGTCCAGTATTACGCCCCGTCCACCGAATTCAAACTGTCCCGCGAGGCGGCGGCCATGAAGGCCTACAAAGCGGAGCAGGAACTGCAGCAGTCCGTACGCTGACGGACGTTTCGATGAGGCGTTTGGGTTTGATCCTCTGCGCGGCGCCAAACCGCAGCCGGAATTGCATTTGATCGCGCAAGGCCTCTCTAGCACAAGCTTTAAGCTGTTTTCTTTGGCTTGAGACGACTGGGTTTATCCGAGCAGGCGGGCGATCCCTCCGCCTGCTGAGCCGAGCCCGCGCCACCGGTTTGTCTCAGCCAGCTTTGCTCCACTGAGCGCATCCTCGGTTGCAGACGGGAAGATGGCCGGTATACTACTAGTCTTTCGGCAACATGGCTCCGAGCAAGCGGTTCGTGCCGGCGTCGTCCGCTGGCGGTACAGCACTGGCAGGAAGGGAAGAATTCGATGTCGCGCGTATGCGAAGTGTGCGGGAAGGGTACCCAGGTGGGAAACGCCGTGGAGACCCGCGGCAAGGCTAAGTACCTGGGCGGCGTAGGCACCAAGGTGACGGGGATCACCCGGCGCAAATTCAAGCCAAATCTGCAACGAGTCAAGGTCTCGACGCAGAATGGTACGCATAAGACGATGTGCGTCTGCACTCGCTGCCTGCGCAATGGGGCGGTGCGGAAGGTCGTCCGGCAGAAGCCGTTCAAGTTGCCGGCCAAGTAGACGCCGCCCACGCGGCCTGCAGACGTCGTTGTGCCTCTGGGGCCAGCGGCAGCCCGAAAGCTCGGCTGCTTCGCGAAGCGCGGGTTGCTGTGTGGGGGTGCTGGCGAGCCGGTGTTGGAGCCATCCGATGAGTCTGTCGCGCCAGGATGTAGAAAAAGTTTCGCTGTTGGCCCGCTTGCGGTTGCAGAGCGATGAACTCGACCAAATGACGACCCAGTTGGTCGAAATCGTCAGCTATGTCGACCAATTGTCCGAACTGGACACGGCTAACGTCCCACCGATGGCGCACGCGGTGGAAATGGCGAACGTGTTTGCTGACGACGTGGCGCGTCCCAGTTGCGACCGCGAGGCCATGCTGGCCAACGCCCCGAAGCGGGATGACGAGTGCTACCGGGTGCCGGCGGTATTGGGTGATTAGCATGTTGGGGGACCAGGAGGTCCGGCGGGCGATCATGCCCGGAAGCTCGGCTTTTGCGGATCGGCGGGGCTTTTGTGGCGGTTTGCCAACAAGACAAGAGAAGTGCTGAACACCAGTGCTCCGCAGCCGTGTGAACTATGTCGCTGTGCTACTGTTCCGCCGTTGAGCTGCTCGGGAAACTCGCTGCCGGCGCGGTGTCGTCCGTCGAGTTGACCCGTTGCTTCTTGGATCAGATTGCCGCCCACGACGGCACGGTTCACGCTTTCCTGCGTCTGGATGGCGACGCGGCGCTGGCCCGCGCCGCCCAGATCGACCAACGGCGGCGGGCAGGTCAGCCGCTGGGTCCGTTGGCCGGACTGCCGCTGGCCGTCAAAGACAACCTGTGCATCCGCGGCCAGCCGACGACATGCGCCTCGCGGATGCTGGAGCATTTCGTCCCGCCTTACGACGCCACCGCGGTCGCTCGGTTGCTGCAAGCAGACGCCGTGATCCTCGGCAAGACGAACCTGGACGAGTTTGCGATGGGCAGCACGACGGAGACGTCGCACTTCGGCCCGACGCGGAACCCCTGGGACGTCCAGTGCGTGCCCGGCGGTTCCAGCGGCGGCGCGGCGGCCAGCTTGGCAGCCGGCATGACGCCGCTGTCGGTCGGCAGCGACACGGGCGGCTCGATTCGCCAGCCGGCTTCCTTTTGCGGCGTGACGGGGCTGAAACCGACGTACGGCCGCGTCAGCCGTTACGGCCTGGTCGCTTTTGCCAGCAGTCTGGACCAGATCGGCCCGTTGGCTCGCTCGGCCGCCGACGCCGCGCTGCTGCTGCAGGTCCTGGCAGGCTACGATCCGCTCGATTCGACCTCGGCCAACATACCGGTTCCGGACTATGCGCAGACCATCGGTCAACCGCTGGAAGGCTTGACAGTGGGCGTGGCGCGGGAGCATTTCGGCGAGGGACTGGACGCGGAAATCGAGGTCGCCGTCCGTGACGCGGTGCGGGTCTACCAGTCGTTGGGCGCCAAGATCCGGGACATCTCGCTGCCGCACAGCAAGTACGCCATCGCCACGTATTACATCATCGCGCCGTGTGAAGCGTCCGGCAACCTGGCCCGCTACGACGGCGTGCATTACGGGTACCGCACGGACGAACCGGCGATGCTGGCGGAGTGGAATGCCCAGCGGCGGCAATTGGATGCGGCAGGCGATCCGCGGGCGCTCGACAAGCTGGATTCGACGCTGGTCCGCATGTACCGCCGTAGCCGCGCGGAGGGCTTCGGGGCGGAGGTCAAGCGGCGGGTCATGCTGGGCACGTACGCCCTGAGTGCGGGCTACTACGACGCCTACTATCTCAAGGCGCTCCGCGTCCGCCGGTTGATCCGGCGCGATTTCGACGAGGCCTTCCGGGAGGTCGACGTGATCGCCGGTCCCGTGGCGCCCACGGCCGCTTATCGCCTGGGCGAGAAACTCGACGATCCGCTGGCGATGTACCTGGGCGACTTGTACACGGTCAGCACGAACCTGGCCGGCTTGCCGGGCATCTCCATCCCCTGCGGATTCACCCGCGACTCGCTCCCCATCGGCCTGCAACTGCAGGGGCCGCCGATGCAAGAGGAGCGCTTGCTGCGGGCCGCACACCTGTTCCAACAGGCGACGGATTGGCACACGCGCAGGCCCCCGCTGACGAGCACACGCCCATGAGCACACAGCCCTACGAGGTCGTCATCGGACTGGAAGTCCACGTCCAACTGCTGACCCAGTCCAAGATGTTCTGCCGCTGCAGCACCTGCTTCGGGGCAGCGCCCAACACGCAGACCTGCCCTGTCTGCACCGGGATGCCCGGCTCGCTGCCGGTCATGAACCGCGAGGCGTTTCAACTATCGCTCAAGACGGCGGTGGCCCTGAACTGCGAGATCCCCGAATTTACCAAGTGGGACCGCAAACAGTACTACTATCCGGATCTGCCGAAGAACTATCAGATCAGCCAATACGATCTGCCGCTGTCGCGCGAGGGCTGGCTGGAGATCAGCGATCCCAAGGGGGCCTTTGAGCCGAAACGGGTGCGGATCATCCGCGCTCACCTGGAAGAAGACGCCGGCAAGAGCATGCATGACGAAGTGGCCGGCAAGGCGGACAGCCGCATCGACCTGAACCGTGCCGGCACGCCGCTGCTGGAGATCGTCAGCTACCCGGATCTGCGCTCGCCGCAAGAGGCCCGGACCTACCTGGACGAATTGAAACTCCTGCTGGCGTACCTCGGCGTGTCGGACTGCAACATGCAGGAAGGCAGCCTGCGGGTGGACGCCAACATCAACTTGCACATCCCGACGCCCGCCGGCAAGGTCGCTACGCCGATCGTGGAAGTCAAAAACATGAACAGCTTCCGGGCCGTGGAACGGGCCTTAACCTACGAAGCGGCGCGGCAATACGACGCTTGGCAAGAGACGGGACTGACGCTGGGCGCTCCCGGAGGCCACAAGACAACCCGCGGCTGGGACGATCAAGCCCAGGTGACGCGCCCGCAACGGCAGAAAGAGGAATCCAGCGATTACCGGTACTTCCCCGATCCCGACCTGGTGCCGGTGACCGTGAAGCCCGACGAGGTGCAACGCGTGCGCCGCGGCTTGGGCGAACTGCCCGCGGCACTCCGCCAGCGGTTGCAGGCGACCTACGGCATCGACGCGTACGACGCCGATGTGATTGTCAACCAGGGCCGCGCGCTGGTCGATTACTACGTCGCCTTAGCGGACGCCGTGGGCGACGGCAAACGGGCCAGCAACTGGGTGCAGCAGGATGTGCTTCGGACCTTGAACGAGCGCAACATCGGCATCGACGCCTTTCCCATCTCGGCCGCGGCTTTGGCCGAACTGCTGCACATGGTCCAGCGCGGTGACCTGGACAACTCGCGCGCGCGGGACGTGTTCGGCGAGATGCTCTCTTCCGGCAAGTCGCCGGCCGACGCGCTGCAGGCCCTGGGCATCGCCCGCGTGGACCGCGGCGAGATCGTCGAACTGTGCCAGCGGCTACTCAGCGAAAACCCGCAGATCGTGGCCGAAGTGAAAGGCGGCAAGCAAAAGGCGCTCGGCGCGTTGATCGGCCAGGCCAAACGCCACAATCCCAACGCCAACCCCGCGACCGTCCGCGAAGTCTGCCTGCAATTGATCGAGACGATGTCGTCCTAGGGCCGGTGACCGCAAGCAACTTGGAGTACTTCATCATCGCTTTCGCGTGCGACCTTTCCCGTGAGCGAAATCCATCCGCCCATCTACCTGGATCACGCCGCCACCAGTTGGCCCAAGCCGCCGGAAGTGGCGGAGGCCATCGTGCAAACGCTCAACGCGCTCACGGCCAATGCGGGCCGCAGCGGTCATCGGGCGTCGCTCGATTCGGCGCGGCTGGTTTTCGATGTCCGTCAGCAGTTGGCGGAACTGTTCGGCAGCCGCAACTCGGAAAATTTGGTCTTCGTGCGCGGCTGTACCGAGGGCCTGAATCTGGTGCTGAAGGGCTGGCTGAAGGCCGGCGATCGGATCGTGGTCTCGCCGCTGGAACATAACGCGGTGATGCGGCCGCTGGCACGGCTGACACGCGAACTCGCCCTGCACGTCGAGACCTTGCCCGCCGATCCTTGGGGACGCATCGCTTGGGACGACGCCCGCCGGTTAGCGCAGAGCCTGGGTCAGCCGCCGGCCTTGGTCGTGGTGCAACACGCCTCGAACGTCAACGGCGTGGTGCAGGACATCCGCCACGCGAAGACCGTCTTTCCGGCCAGTCCGCTGCTGGTCGACGCCGCCCAGACCGCCGGTGTGTTGCCCATCGACGTAAAAGCCATGCAGATCGATTTCTTGTCCGCCAGCGTCCACAAGGGCTTGCTGGGCCCGACCGGCGTGGGCGTCGTTTACCTGTCGCCCCAGTTCGACGTGCGGCCGCTGATCGAAGGCGGAACCGGCAGCCGGTCCGAATCGATCCAGCAGCCGTCGTTCCGGCCGGACCGCTACGAAGCGGGCACTCTGAACCTGCACGGCATCGCCGGCACGCACGGAGCACTGCGGGGCCAGGCGCAACGCGGGCTGCTGGGGGAAGAAAAACGCGGCCTCTGCCGGCGATTGCTCGAAGGTTTGGCGACCATTCGCGGGGTCGAGGTCAAGTCGCCGATGGACGGCACGGCGCTGTGCGCATCGTTCCGTCTGGCCGGACTCGGCCCGGAGGAAGTCGCCGTGCGTCTGGAGCGGAAGTTCGGCATCCTCTGCCGTCCCGGCCTGCACTGCGCCCCCGCGGCGCACCAGCACCTGGGCACGCTGCCCACAGGCACTGTGCGGCTCTCGCCGGGCTGGGGCACCACGCAAGACGACGTCGAGGCGGCGGTGCGTGCGGTCGAGCAAATCGCGGGGGCGGCATGAGGCACGCGCCCGCGAACATCT
The DNA here is from genome assembly GCA_012515235.1 of Candidatus Anammoximicrobium sp. Classification (GTDB taxonomy): domain Bacteria; phylum Planctomycetota; class Planctomycetia; order Pirellulales; family Pirellulaceae; genus Anammoximicrobium. Next base: position 26,955 of record JAAYYU010000367.1, on the reverse strand, counting down.
CCGTAGGGCGGAATTCATTCCGCCCGAGCGGACTGAAGTCCGCTCTACGACGAGAACGCGGATCTGTTCCCGGACAGTCGGGGCCATCTTCAGTTCGACAACCGCACGACGGCTTCGTACGCTTCGTGAGGCGAAAGGCCCTCGGTCAGCAAGTTGCGGATGTAGGCCACCAACTCGGCTTCGTCGTCCAGTTTGCGGCGGGCCAACAGATTGGCCCAGCGGCGCGGGTGGACGCGGCGGAACCAAGCGCCCATCTGATCCGGATCACGCGGCAACACGGCCGCCACGAATTTCAGCGTGGTTTCGATCAGCCGCTTGTAGGATTCGGCTTCGTCCAAGGACCATTCGCAGACCATCGCTTCCAGATACTTCTGAATTTCGCCGTCGGTCCGAAGTCGTTTGACCTTGGCGACGATCTCCGCCAGGTCCGGTTCCTGCCGGCGAAACTTCTCAGCGACGCGCGAGGCGGTACAGGCGGAGTCAATCCACTGTGTCAACTCTTCGTAATCCACTCCCAACCGCTCCCAGCGGCTGACCAGTTCCTTGACCTTCTCCGCCAGCACATCACAGCGGCAGGCGGGTTGGCCTCGCCACAGATCATCGGGTTCGACGTGCAGAAAATGGGCGAGTTGCAGGAGCGTCTGCGGTGCGCGACGAATCGGTTTCTTCAGACCCTCTTGGAGCCACCGGACCAGCGTCTTGAAACTGATCCCCGCACGCTCGGCAATCTGCCGCTCGGTCAACGGCGAGGCGTCGATCAGCCGTCTCAGGTTGGTGGCAAACACCTCCGGCTCGGACATGGCAACCCATCTACGCGGAAGGTTTTTTGGCGGTGAGCTTCGTCACGGTAGGTTGACCAATAAGCTAGCGTGTCCCAAGTGCTGAGGCAACTTTGATTTCCGCGATTTTCGCTCGGAAAACGACCGTTAGGGACATTTTTCGGTGCCGGAAGCGAACCTGGGCGACTTGCAAAGGATTTACCGCTCAACTGTACGCCGCAATCGCAACTCTGGCTGCCAAGCTCGCTTCCATAGGAGCATCGACCGAACGGCCGCGGATTTCTGTAACCTTCCGGCTGATGGCGAGTCCCTATACCTAAATTCCAACGGAAAACAAAAGCTAAGGAGGTCGCTTGATGAGCCATTCGATTCGCAAAAACGTAAGCAAATTCGCATTCGCGAGCGCAGTGGTCGTGATTACCGGGATGCTGTTCGGCGCCAAATCGAACACGGGGCCTGCGGAGATGCAAGCCAAGGGGCAAAAAGACGCACAGGTCAAAAAATCGGATGTGGAAAAGGCTCCCACGACTGCCAAGAAAGGCAGGGTCCATCATGCGGATGAGACTACCTTCGGCCGACTGGTGCTGAAGGCGAACGTCCCGGTGCTGGTGGATTTCTATGCCGATTGGTGCGGCCCCTGCCGCATGCTTGCGCCTGTGTTGGAGGAACTGGCGCGGGAAACAGCCAACGCGAAAATTGTCAAGGTGAACATCGACGAAAATCCGCAGTTGGCTGCGCGCTACGGCGTTGAAGCCATCCCCAACTTGAAGGTTTTCCGGGATGGTGAGGTGGTCGACGAGCGAATCGGGATCGCGCGTAAGACCGACCTGAAGAAGATGCTGGGCGGCTGAGGCGGCCAGAAGCCAAAGCGGGTTGGGGCTTCGAGCCGACTTGACCGGGCCGGAGTCCCGCCCCTACGGCGCTCGCTGCACAGCCTGGGCAAGCCTGTCCCGCGGTGGCTGCGCATGGCTCCCCCAGGTTGGACAACTGGTGCAGCAGCAACACGAAGAATGCTTGTCCACGCTGTACCGGTGCACCCAGTCAGCGAAACCCCATCCCCCGCGTTCGCGTTGTCTGCCAGCTTGAACCGGCAGCCCCGAAAGCTCAGCCCGAACCAACGACGTAGCGTTGCAGCGGATTCGCCCTCGGGGACACTCCGGTGCCAGGTGCCTACCGCGCTGTCGTATACTCGGGCTCCGGCCGGCCCCAGAAGGTGCCCTTGGGTAGGTGGCGGATCTGGCCGCGTTTGGCAATCAGGTCGTAGTGGTCCAGGCAGTAGCGAGTGATGCGGTCGGCCTGGCCGGGCGTGGCAGCGCCCGTGTAGACGGCGAACAATGACCCCCAGACCGACGGCTGGCGCCATTTCTGGCTCGCGGCCACGAACATCCCGACGCGGTCGTCCCAGAGGGTCGCGAGGGATTCTTGGACACGCCCTGCTTGACGCCGCCAGGACTCGCCGCGGGATGGCTGGCCGGCGGCTTCAAACAACTCGGCCAGTTTCAGGCTGGCGTCCCAAAAGAGAACCGAGTCGAATTGCTGGTCTCCAACCAGCGGCACGGTGTCGAGAAAGCTGTAGGGCCGAAACAGCGTGGCGTCGGTGATCGTCACCAGACCGTTGGCCGGATTCCGCGGCGTGAAACGCAAGGCCTTCTCCAGTGCGTCCGCCGTGCGGCGAAACGGGTCGAGATCGTCGTACCGCTTCCAGTATTGGTGGCAGAGGATAACCATGAACGGCGACTGATCCACGGAGCCGTTCTGGGAGAACGGATTCGCTTCGCCGCCGGGCGAATAGACGCCTCGACCATCGCTCCGCACCCGGTCGGGCATGCAGCCGTCCTCGCGCTGGGCGGCGGCGAGAAACAGATAGCCGTCGCGGATCTCCTCGCGCGTGAAGGCTTCGGAGCAGCCTTCGATCTGGTACGACCAGTCGCGGACCCAAAACGCCCCGTAGCCGCCGGTCGCATCCGGCGTAAAGATGCGGACGTTGCCCCGGCCGACGCGAGAACTGCCTCGCAAGATGCGTTTCGCCTCCGGCCTTAACCACGCTTCCGCCGCGTCCAGCCGTTGGGCCAGCTCGGCCGGAAGCGACTTGCCGGATGCCGCCAGGAACGCCCGCAACCGTTTCACTCCCGCCAACGGCATCGCCGCGCTGGCACAGTAGTTCCGCACGCCGGCCGGCTTTTGCGCACGCTCGTTGACCCATTCGTTGACGTCCTGTCGAGCCTGGAAATCCTCGACCGCGTCACAGAACGCCCGCGCCGCTCGTTCCGGGTCAGCGCGCATCAGCGTGACCATCAGCCAGGGCAGGGGCGTGGCCCAGTAGCCGCCGTTTTGATAGGTGCCGTCGTCCCGCAGTTTCCGATCCGAGGGGGCCGGCGGCGACTCGGTCTGCGTCGCGTCAAGCGGTGTGGCCCGCAGCCAACAGAGGCCCACGGCCAGCAGGAACGAAATCATGATTCTCATCCGTCACACCCTTTCTGCAGCATGTCCGTGCAGCGTCCTGACGGACCCAGAACAGCAAGCTCGCTGGTCCGACGCCATGTCCGGCAGAGAACTTGTCCACGGCGAACCGGGAACTCGTCATCCCTACTTCTGAACGAATTCCAGCAAGAGCCCGTCGGGGTCGACCGCACAGACGACCCCAGCCGCATCCGGCGCGGAGATGGGGGCCGCCAGGAAACGCACGCCGCGGGCCTTCAGCTGTTCAAAGGTCTGCCGCACGTCTTCCACGAAGAACGTGAGCCAACGGACGCCCGCCGCGAACTTGTCCGAACGTTGTGACGGAGGCGAGGCGATGTCCATCAGCTTGATCAGCGTGCCGCCCGCCCGCAGACGCACCTGGCGAAATCCGCGCGGCGCCAGGGCCGCACCCTTGGCCACTTCGTCGGGAATCTGGATGTCCTGCACGATCTCGAAGCCCAACTGCTCGTGATAGAAACGTAGCGACTCCTGGAAGCTGCTGCACACGACGGCGATGTCGACCGTTGGGTGCGTCAGTTTCAGCACGGCCGTTCGTTTCGCTGCAGCCGGCGTCGCGGCCTCCGCTGACTCCGCTGCCTGCTGATGCTGACAGGGCAGCAGCGACAGTCCTGCCGCACAACCGATAAACGCGCGTCGTCTCATGGTCTCCTCCACAATGTTGGCAGCTACAATTCAACGTCTCAACCTTCCCTCCGGTCCCCGAACGAGTGCGACGCTCGCCCGATTGCCGGTGTTCATTGTACACACCATCCGCTCTGCTGGCAGCGGCGCGAACGGGGCCCGGTCTGGAAGTCTGGCACGACCTTGGCCAATGCCCGGCGCCAACGCGGGCAGGAAGAGCAACGGCAAGGCCGGACCGTGGGCTGATCAACCCGGCCCTGCAGGAGCTGATCTTGGCCCGCGCGCTGGACCAACGGCGGCTGAACTGACTTCCCCGTTTCGGCGCGAACTGGCGGCAAGCCGAGGTACTAGCTGATTCGCAGGAAAGCCACCACGCTGCTTGCCAGCGTGGAGCGGTGTTCAAGACCAGATATCTCCACGAAATCCGCTCCCTTCGCCACCACGCTGCTTGCCAGCGTGGAGCGGTGTTCAAGACCAGACATCTCCACGAAATCCGCTCCCTTCGCCACCACGCTGCTTGCCAGCGTAGAGCGGTGTTCAAGATGCTGGATGCAGCGAGCGAGACGGTGGCGGCTTCTGAACATGGCACCACGCTGGCAAGCAGCGTGGTGGCCGAAGTCCGGGGCGTTTTTCTGGCCGCCGTTGCTATCGCTGCGGCGACCAGCGCGGGCTGGGCGAGCGAATCCTGCGGCAGTGCGAACAAGACCTGCAAAGGCCGCTGGAGCGACCTGCCCGCGTCCTGCTTGAGAGCCGGCGATAGCAGTCATGCTCGTTGCGTCAGACCGATCGCAACAATCGTGTGCCGGCGTTGCTGAGTGGGGAAATTGCATCCGCAGGAGAATCGGCTACGATATCTATCCAGGAGACCGATTGCGTCTCGCTTTCGCCCCGCTGTCCCACGTAGAGGAGCAACCCGATGGAAATGACGCCGAATCTGAGCCGCCGTAGTTTTCTCAAGCACAGCGCCGCGACGGGAATGGCGCTGACTGCGCCGCTGGTGGTCCCGGCCTCCGTCCTGGGCCTAGGCGCGCCTGCGCCCAGCGAGCGGATCACGATGGGGGTGATCGGCTATGGCGGACGATGTGCGGCGATTCTGCCTCATTTCCTGATGTTCGACGACCTGCGGTGCCTCGCCGTGTCCGACTGCCGGTCGAACCGGTTAGCTGCGGCCAAGAAGGTCGTGGACACCCACAACGCAAACGAAGACTGTGCCGCCTATCCCGACTTCCGCGATCTGCTGGCCCGCTCGGACATCGACGCCGTGTTGATCGCTACGGGCGACCGCTGGCACACGCCGCTGTCGATCCTGGCCGCCCGGTCGGGCAAGGACGTCTACTGCGAGAAGCCCGTCTCGCTGGCCATCGGCGAAAGCCGGGCGATGGCCGACACGATGGCCCGCTACGGGACCGTGTACCAGGCCGGCCATCAGCGCCGCTCGGTGGGCTCGTACGCGTTCCAGGTCGAGGCGGCCCGCAGCGGGATGATCGGCAAGGTCCACACGATCATCTGCCAGGTGTGGGAGGGGCCGACGGTCGCCCTGGACACGCCGCGTGCCGTGCCGGAGGGCTTCGACTACGACATGTGGCTTGGTCCCACGCCTTGGCATCCGTACGTTCCGGCCTATGTGAGCGGTTGGAACTATTTCTGGGACGTCGGGGCCGGGCCGATCATCGGCATGGGCTGCCACTACACGGACATCGCCCAGTGGGGCCTGCAGCGCGACGACACGGGCCCCGTCCTGTACGAGGGCACCGCCACATGGAAGCCTGACGCGTTCAGCGAGACCCCCGTGCTTGCCGACTGCACCTGCACCTACGCCGACGGCGTAAAGATCATCATCCGCTCCAGCGGCCTGTTCCAGGACCGCTACATCCGCTTTGTCGGCTCCGACGGCTGGATCCAGGTGGACGATCAGACCAACAAGGTGACCGCCGAGCCCGCGTCGATCCTGCAGGCCAGGAATATCGCCGCCCCAAGTTGGGCTCAAACGGGCGACCACGTCCGCAACTGGCTCGACTGTATCAAGAGCCGCAAGCAGCCCATTTGTCACCCCGAAAGCGCCCACCGCGCGACCACCATCTGCCACGCGGCGAACATCGGCCTCCGCCTGGGCCGTTCGCTGAAATGGGACCCCCAGGCCGAACGCTTCCTCGACGACCCCCAGGCCAACGCCATGCTCCACCGGGCGGCCCGCGCGCCCTGGTCCGTGATCTTTTGACCAAGATTCTTTCTGGCGGACATGCGTCTCAACGACATGGCGTTTCAGGATGGAATTGCCTGACGAGCAAAGCCTGGGGCCGAGGCCCTTGCCAGCCGCAGCCGAACGGCAAGGGCCGGCTTTTTAGTCGCACCGCCAGCGGGTGCAGGCGATGTGGTTGATCCCGTCGGCGGGCAGGACGAAGTAGTAGATCGTGACGATGGTCTGGTCGGGCAAGACCAGGCTGACCGGGTAGCCGAGGTCGTATCCGGCGCCGTCGTTGCGGAGGACGACCAAGTGGTCCGTGTCCCATGTCACCCCCTCATCCCGCGAGACCACCGCGCGGATTCCGTAGGGCGGGTGACGGAATCCGTAGGTGAGCACCAGCCGGCCGTCGGCCAGTTGTACGAGGCCGCTGGGCGGATGCCCGCGGATCGGGCTCTTGGCTGCGGACCACGTGCGCCCGCCATCCCGCGAGACGGCTTGCCACAGATGATCGTCGCCGCCCTCGACGCGAGTCAGCAGCCAGAGGACGCCGTCCGAGGTCTCGTGCGCCAGCGTTTCCTCAGTGAATTTCAGCTTTTCCTCCGGATCGCCCATCACGCGCACCGTTTCCGCGCTTCGACCGTCGCGGGTGGTGGCCACCCAGACGTCGCCCGAATCGCCGGGGCCGGAACGCACCAGGAAACTGCGCAGAAGGCGGCCGTCGCGAAGCGGCAGGAAGGACCACGGCGAGGAGCACGAGGCGTAGGTGTCCAGTTCGGGGATCGCAACCTTGCTCCAACTCTTCCCGGCATCCTCGGACCGGGCGACAAACCCCCCGCTGTTGATGGCAAACCAGTCCGGGCGGTACGAGGCGGACGTCACGATGTGATACTTGCCCTCGTAGGCCGGACGTTGCTCCGGCGGGAACCAGCGCCGCCAGTTGTGGCCGATCCGCACTAGGACGCCGTCTGCCACGGTCCGGGCCGCCGGGGGCCTCGGCCCGACGATCCCGGCCGGCAGTTGTTCCACGTCGCGCCAGGTACGGCCGCCGTCGTCGCTTTCCATCACGCCGCGGGCCGCGTCCAGCGTCTCGTAATGGGTCCGCACCGTCCGCTTGGAGAACGTGGTGTACAGCCGGCCCGTCGCGGGGTCGCGCCACAAACTGGGAAAGCAGGCGTAAACGTCGTCCTGCTTGAAGACCGTTATCTGCTCGGCCGTCGCCGACACCGGCCAACGTTTCCGCAAGGCCTCGACGCCGTCCGTCCAGGCGACCCATTGCCAATGCGATTCGCCCTGGCTGGCACTGGCGCCGCTGCCGAAGCTGAAACGGTTGCGGCCCTGGTGGGCCGGAAACGTCAAAGCCCCCGCCGCGCAAATCACGGGCCGCGAATCGACGCTGACCGTGATGTCCGTGCCGCGAAGATCGACCTGGTACACGTGAAAATCGTCCGTCGTGTCCATGCGGAAAGCCTGCTGAGCCCGATGCAACTCGATGCGGTCCGGATAAAGCGTCAACAGGTCTTCGTGGACACCGTCGCTGAACCCGATCATCACTCCCGCCAGGCCCGTACTGCGCACGACCTTGACCGAGGCGCGACAGGAAGCGCCCGCGGCTGGGTCCGCACACCAGGCTCGCTCGCAGGTCAGCAGGTCGCCCCGTTCGGAGCCGAGGTCCACCAGCCGGAACACGCCGCCGACAACCTCCGCCGTCAGCCGCGAGTTTCCGTCCGGCACCTGCACCGGCGGCCTGGCGCCGGGCCCCGTAAAGTCTTCGCGGACCCAAGTGACGGACTCGCTCTGCGCCCACAGCGTTCCGCCCAGGACGAGGGCAACCACACAGGCAAACGAACAGCGGAACGCACTCATCTTGGGGCTCCTTGGCATCCTTCGAGACGTTCGGTGAACCGCCCAGGCTACCACAAGCCCGGCGTGCCGGCCATTGCCCTCATCGGTCCGCCGATAGCCCCGCGGATCGGCCCCTGGCGAGCTTCGGCGGAGCCCGCAAAGACACCGGGCGTTCATTCGTCGCTGGCCGTAGGCGTTCGTTTACAGACGAATCGGTTCTGCTCGTCGACCAAGACGATGCGCGGCTGGTGGGCGCGGGCCTCCTGGTCCTCGTACTGGGCATAGGAGGCGATGATGACCAGATCTCCCGGCCGGACGAGGTGGGCCGCGGCCCCGTTGATGCAGATCGTGCCCGAGCCGGACGGGCCGGAAAGGGCGTAGGTAGTCAGACGCGCGCCGTTGGTGACGTCGTAGATCGCCACCTGCTCGTGTTCGAGGATGTCGGCCGCTTCCAGCAGCAGCCGGTCGACGGTGACGCTGCCGCGGTAGTGCAAGTCGGCGTCGGTGACGCGAGCGCGGTGGATTTTGGATTTGAGTAGGGTGCGGTACATCGCCTTATTGTAAGACAACCACCCGCCGGGTCGCTAGTCGTCTTTGCGGCCCGGCAGGAGAGTCGTGCCCGACAATTGGAGGCGGAAAAGCCGAGCCTTGTTGGAACGGCCCGGCGGATGACGACGGCCGCACCGGGCGACGTGTTGTCACGCGACGCACCGACGGGCTAGAATGGGCAGACGGTACGGGTTACAACGGACATTCGCGTCCCCAAGGTCGCGTTTACCCCCTTGGTTCCCTTTGTCCCAATCAGCCTGCACCCGCAGACTGCCCCAGGAAAACTGAGATGAACAAAATCGAACGTGTGTTTGCCGTCCTGGAAGGTCGCCGGCCGGATCGTCCTCCGGTGTCGTTTTGGCACCATTTCCCGCTGGCGTGTGCCTCAGGACCCGCGGCGGTCGAGGCGCACGTGGGGCACGTCGAAACCTATGATCTGGACTTTCTCAAGATCATGGACGACAACCGCTACCCGCGTCTCGGATTGCCCAACGAAGTCATTTCCTGTGCAGCCGACCTGGATTGTCTGACGGTCCTCCAGGGTGATGAAGACAGCTTCGGCCGGCAACTGGAACTGATCCACGAGTTGGCCAGACGCTATGCGGGCCGGCTGCTGATGGTGACGACCGTCTTCAATGCCTGGTCGACCCTGCGTCTGCTCGCAGCGCCACCCGCCGGCAAGCACGGTCCGCCGAAGCTGGGCGGCGGGGTGGATCCGCGGGACGAGCGGCTGTGGCGTTTGCTTCGCGAGGCTCCCCAGGCGCTGGGGCAAGCGTTGCAGACCATCGCTGCGTCGCTGGCCAACTTTGTCGGCCGCTGTTTGGACGCCGGCGCGGACGGCATTTTCCTGTCGGTCCGCGACGATTGGCTGGATACGCCTGAAAACGGACCAGGCAACTACGACCGCCTGGTGCGGGCGACCGATCTCCAGATTCTGGGCGGCGCGGAGCGGGCCGTTTTCAATCTGCTGCACGTGTGCGGGCAGGCGGTCGATTTCGGCCGCTTTGCCGAGTATCCGGTCCACGCGGTGAACTGGGCGGATCGTTATGCCGGGCCGCCGCTGGCGGAGGTCGCCGGCTCGTTGCGACCGGCGATTTGCGGAGGCTTGGACAACTTGGGCACGATGGCATCCGGGACGCCGGAGGACTGCCGGCGGCAGGTCGCCGACGCCGTCCGCCAGGTGGGCGGCCGGCCGCTGATCGTCGCGCCCGGTTGCACCTTCGATCCGGAGACCGTCCCCGCCGCGAATTTGCACGCGATCCGAGCGGCAGTAGAAAGCGTGTGAACGCGGCGGAGCCGCTTCGGGGCCCGCGGACGGGGAGGCCCAGCGGTTCCCGGGTACCAGCAGGGCGGTACTCACGAAGACCGTTGGGCGGACGCCTGCCGTTTGCCGAAGCGGTCAAGCGTCAGGTCGTGTCCGGCGTTTCACCCCGGCAGTTCGATTTCCCGGCCGTCCTTGTCGCGGCAGTCGATCTCCAAGTGCTCCGGGAACAAGCCCTCGCTACCCAGGATTTGGACGATCAGGCCGCCATCCTCTTCCAGCCGGGTGATGTCCTTCCGCTTCTTGTTGTTCAAGTACGAAGCCACCTCGTCGTTGACCCGCACGGTCATGCGCGCCGCGCCGGGCTGCTGGCTGGCCAGCATCAGCATGCGGACGACTTCGATCGCCATGCTTTCCGCCTTCTTGACCACACCGCGGCCGCTGCAGCAGGGGCAGTCCGTATAGACGTTGCGTTTCAGGCTGGGCCGGATGCGCTGGCGGGTCATTTCGATCAGGCCGAACGGACTGGTGCGGAGGATCTTCACGCGGGCCCGATCCCGGCGCATGGCGTCGCGCAGCGCGCGCTCGACGCCCCGGCGGTGCTTTTCGCGGCGCATGTCGATGAAATCGTTGACGATCACGCCGCCCAGATCGCGGAGCCGCAATTGGCGGGCGATTTCCTTGGCTGCGGTGAGGTTCAGTTGATAGGCGGCTTCCTCCGCCGAGTCGGAGATGCGGAAGTTGCCGCTGTTGACGTCGATGGCCACCAGCGCTTCCGTCTGATCCACGACGATGGATCCGCCGTCCTTCAAGGGCACCTCGCGTTTATAGATCCGCGTGATTTCGTGTTCCAGTTTGTACTTGTGGAACAACGGCTCCCGGCCTTCGTACAGTTGCAGCCGGTGGACGTACCGCGGCATGGTGAGTTGCAGAAAGTCTTTGGCCCGCTCAAAGGCGTTCGGCTCGTCCACGAAAATCGCGTCCACGTCGGAGGTGAACATGTCGCGAATCGTGCGGATGATCATGTCGCTTTCTTCGTAGATGTCCACGGGCGCCGGCTGCTTGCGGACCCGGCGGACAATGACTTTCCACAGCCGCAGCAAGAACGCCAGGTCGCGGGACAATTCTTTGCGGCTGCGGCCCTGGCCGGCGGTGCGGACGATGAAGCCCAGGCCCTTGGGGGGATTCAGCTCCAGCATCGTGTCGCGCAGCTTGCGGCGTTCCTCGTCATCCTCGATCTTCCGCGAGACGCCGACGCGTCCCAGGGCGGGCATCAGCACCAGATACCGGCCGGGGATGCTGATGTAGGTCGACAACGTCGGCCCCTTGGTGCCGATTCCCTCTTTGATGACCTGGACCAACACTTCGTCGCCGCGGCGGAAGATGTCCTGAATCGGGGGCTTGAACCGGGGGCGGCCGCCTGCACGCGGTCCGCGGTTGCGGCGGCGCGGCCGCTGTTCCGCTTCCTCCTCCTCCTCGTCGTCGTCGCCGTCGTCGATGTCGTCGTGCCGGCCGCCGTTGCCGGCCAGCGCCGGGTCGTCCGGAGCATAGCCGCCCTGGCGGAAGTACTGCGGCTCGACGTCGCTGATGTGCAGGAATCCGTTCCGGCCGACTCCGAAATCCACAAAGGCCGCCTGAATCGTCGGTTCCAGGTTGACGATCCGGCCTTTGTAGATGTTGCCGACGTAATTGTCCTGGCTGGCCCGTTCGATATACAGTTCTTCCAGCACTCCGTCCTCAATGATCGCGATCCGGCACTCCTCCGGCTGCGAGACATTGATCAGCATTTCCTTTCTCATGCGTTTTGTTTCTTCTTTCCTCGTTAGAGTTGTGCGGAGGGGCGGCAAGCTCGACGCCAATGCGCGTCAGGCAACAGCCCTCGCTTTCCAGGCCGGCGACGCCCAACGCCTCCAACACCTCGCGCACTCGAGCGCTGCGGGGCTGGTCGGCGGCCAGACGAAAGCGGAGTCTGCCGTCACGGAATTCGAGCTGGTCCAGACCGGCCTTGAGATCGACCGGCTGGTCGGAGCCAACTCGACGAAACCAATACGGAGCAGGGGCCTGCAGCCGAGCGATCTGCTCGGCGAGCTGCTGGCTGCAGGCTGAAGGAACGGGCAACTCATAGGTGACTCGCTGGATCCGCGCTTTGCCGTCCGCCGGCCCCAAGACCTGCAACTCCGCCACTTCCAACCCCGGCAGGGCGGTGCGATCCAGGCCCTGGCGGAGGCGGTCGGCGGCGATGGCCTCGGTCAACTCGAACTCCATCACTTCGTCGAGCGCGGCGATTCCCAGGGCCAGGGCCGAAGGAAAACTCAGCTTGGGCTTCGGGTGAAACCCTTCGCTGAGGCGCAGCGGCAATCCGGCCCGGCGCAGCCAGCGTTCGAAGGTCCGCGCCAGGTCGTGATGGCTAATCCAACGCAAGTCGTCCCGCTTGCGGAACCGCAGGCGGATGCGAACTCGATTCATCAGGAGCACCCGTGGTCCGGCTGCGACTGCCCTGCGGGCCGGGCCGCAGCCGGGAACCGTTGTTTCCCGGCGGGCTCAGAAACAGAGCTTCTGGTATTCCTCGCGCAGGAACGTTTCAACTTCGGAGGCGCTGTCCAACGTCAGGGCGCGGGCGGCGACGGCCTCGCATTCCGCCACCGTGACGCTGCGACACACCCGCTTGATTTCCGGGATGGCGTTCGGCGGAACACTCAGTTCACGCAACCCCATTCCCAACAACAACATGGTGTACACCGCATGGCCGCTCATCTGGCCGCACAGGCTGGCCTTCACGCCAGCTTGTTGAGCGGCCCGCAGCGAAGCGGCAATCAATCGCAGCACGGCCGGATCCGCAGTCTGGAACAGGTTGGCGACGCAGGGATTGCTGCGATCCACCGCCAGCGTGTACTGCACCAGATCGTTCGTGCCGATGCTGATAAAACTCACTTCCTTGACAAAACGGTCGATCAAAATCGCGGCGGCCGGGGACTCGACCATCATGCCGACGGGAATCTCGCGGCGAAACGACACCCCCCGGTTCTCCAGATCCGTCATGGATTGGGCCAAGACCTCTTTGGCCAACCGCAGCTCGGGCAGCGTGGTGATCAGGGGAAACATCACGCGCACGTCGCCCAACGCACTGGCCCGCAAGACCGCCCGCAACTGGGGCACGAACACGTCCGGATGACGCAACGACAGGCGAATGCTGCGCAGCCCCAGGAAGGGATTGGGCTCGTCCTCCGGATCGGCTTGCGCCAGTCCCATCTTGTCGGCGCCGAGATCCAACGTGCGAATCACGACCGGCCGCCCCTGCATGGCCCGCGCGACCTCCGCGTAAGCCTGAAAGTGATCCTCCTCGGACGGCTGTTCTCGCCGGCTGGTGTACAGGAATTCGGTTCGATACAAGCCGATTCCGTCGGCCCCGAGCCGGAGGCACGCCCCGGCCTCCTTCGGAAACTCGATGTTCGCCGTCAGCAAAATGCGGACGCCGTCTCGCGTCTCGGCCGGCAGGTTCCAGAGCGGCTCCAACTCAGCGGCGGCCGCCTTCTGGTGCTGCACTTCGCGCCGATACCGAGCCGACGTATCTTCGTCGGGGTCCAGGATCACCAGGCCGCGGTTGCCGTCGACGATCACCTGTTCGCGGCCGGTCACGCGGGTCAGAAACCGTCCGATGCCCACGACCGCGGGAATCCCCAGGCCCCGAGCGACGATGGCCGTGTGCCCGCCTACGCCGCCCAGTTCGGTGACGAAGCCGAGGACGAACTCAGGCTTGAGCTTGGCCGTCTCGCCCGGCGTCAGATTGTGCGCCAGCAACACGACGGCGGACGACAACTGGCCCAACTCGTCCTGGGGCCGGCCCGTGAGATGCCGCAACAGACCACGCTCCAGGTCGAGAATGTCGTGGGCCCGTTCGGCCAAGACCGGATTCGCCGACTGTTGGAACAGCTTGGCGTAGCCCCCCAAGGTCACCGTGACCGCGTACTCGGCCGAGTAACCATGTTCCCGAATGGCCGCCTCGACTTCGTGCCGCAAGCGAGGATCTTGCAGGATCTGCAGGTGGGCGGCAAAGATCGCCCCCACCTTCTCGCCCAACTGCTCCGTCATCGAGTTTTGCGTCCGCAGGATTTCCTGCGAGGCCGCCACGATGGCCCGGTCAAACCGTTGCACCTCGTCCTCGGCCGCCCCGCGCAGCACGAAAGACCGCGGGATCAGAAATCCCTCGTTGTCGATCACCAACGCTCCGCCAAGCGCCACCCCCGGCGAAACGGCTATGCCTTCCAGTATCTCCATCACCCTGCCTGCCGGCGTCCGCCGCGTCGGCCCCTTGAGTTTCTGAGCCACGGCCAGTCGGCTGTCTTCGTGCTTGGTCCTCAGATCCCGTCGCCGCAGAACGTCGCAGCATCCTCCGCTTCCGCGACCGGCGGCAACGGCCTCTCGGCCGGCGTCTCCAACTCGATCACGGGCGCCAGCGCTTCCACCGCTTGACGCGCGTCGCGTCCGCGAGCAACGACGGTCAAGAGGGTGCCTTGCGTTGCGGCCAGCATCAAAATCTCCAACACGCTCTTGCCGTTGACGCTCTGCCCGTCTTTGACGATCTCGATCTCGGATTCGAAACGGCCGGCCACTTGCGCAATCGAATAAGCGGGCCTGATGTGCAGGCCAAGCGGATTCGCAATCCGTACGTTTTTCCGCGCGATCGGGTCCGCCATGAAATCTGCCACCACCAGAGGCAACCGGTCTCCTAACCCTGATTGCTGTCCGCCTCGTCCAACAACTGCTTGATGTCCTCGACCGTCTTCGCCTGCTTCAGAAAGCGGCAGAACGTGTCGTCGCGCAATTGACGGGAGATGTTTTCCAAGGCCCGCAAATGATCGCCCGGCCGGTCGGGCGGAGAAACGAGAAGAAAGAGAATCTGGACTTTTTCGCCGTCCAGACTCTGGAAGTCGACGCCGTCACGGCTGATTCCGACCGTGCCGATCAAGCGATTCACACTCGCGTGTTTGGTGTGCGGCACCGCCACGCCTCGGCCGATGCCCGTGCTTCCCAGTTCCTCCCGTTTCATCACGGCCTGGACGATCCCGGCCTGCTCTTCCGCCTTGACGGCCCCCGCCTCGACCAGCGCGCCGACCAGTTCTTCCACGACGCTCCGCTTGTCCTCCGCTTTCAAGTCCGCTCGAATTGCACCCACCTCAATGAAATTCGAAAACTTCATACCGCATGTCCTTTCCATCGAGACTCGCCAGACCCCTCCGTTTCCCTTGGACCGCAAGGCCAGAGAACGTCCGGGCGTCATCAGTCTTCCTCAGTTTCCGCGTCCTCGGCAACCTCCACGCCCTTGGCACCGCGCGCACGATGCCCCCTGCGCTTATCCTTGTGCTTTCGCAACTGCTGTTCCAGTTTGTGAATCGTGCCGTCCAGCGCCGCCAGCACGCTGGCCGCGGTCTCCGTCGCCACAAAGACTTCCGTACGTTCGACCGACACCCGCAACTCGACAGTCGGTGACTCGCGGTGTTCGAGATCCGCCGTAACCTCGATCGAAGTCACCCGATCGAAGAGCCGCCTCAGTTTTTCTACCTTCTCGCTGATTTTGCTTTGGGTATCCGGACTGAGATGACCGTGCCGCGCCGAAATCTTGAGTTGCACCGAATTGACCTCCCTTTAGATCCTTGCCAGTCAACGGCCCCGCTGGCGTGAACCGCCCCCTGTTGCCGATGCTGGCGGCATTAAACCGAAATCGAGTGCCCAGGCACTGCGGAATCGCCGCCACGGCAATTCACAAGCACCCCAGTCTATTCGCTGAGACAACTCGCAAAAAGGGGCGTTGGCAGATTAGCCGGCCTAAAAACTGGCTAAACCCAATTAACGATATTACGCTCCGAATAACAAATGGCCGAAATTCGCCAGTTTTAAGTTCTGCGGGGGCAAAAGGACGACGTTTTTGACGGCAGTCGCCCGCGTTTTGCGGGGATTTGCCCGGCCCGCGTGGCAAAAGGCGGTCATTCATCGCTCCGCAACGGTGAGGGCAGCGATTCATAGAGAATTCCGCCGCTGTCCAGCTGTTTCCTCCAACTCTGAACACTTGATTTCCGATCATTTGCCCACGGCATGTAGAACAAGCTCTTGCCGGTGATCTGTTGCAGATTCTCAAACGCAAACACACGGACCGTCAACGAATCGTGGTCCAGAAAACCGACCAACTCTTGATCGCCGCCTTGACGCAACTGTTCAGGGCTGTATCCCCAACTCAGCCGGTACAATCGAGTTGCGTCGGCACCACAGTAGCTCTCCAGCACCTTTCGCACTCGGGCTGCGGTCTCGGGACCACGCGACAAGGACTGCCGGAAGACGCCGAATTCCGGTGTCCAATAGGCCCGCTGGCGGTCGTCACCGAATTCCTTCACGAGCATTTCGAAGGAGTCCAGGTAGGCCAGACAGCGGGCAGCGAGCGAACGCACTTCCGATTTTCTGTCTCCGCCGCGTTCCCGCAGGATCAGGCTCACCGGCCGATCCTCGACGACGGCAGGTTCCAACGTGTCCGACGCCAAGCGGTCGACGTCGCGCAGACCGACACCCTGGATCCAAGCCGGGGTCTCGGCCACGGGATTGGTCTGCGATTGATCGCCGATGATGACTCGGACCTGGCCCTGCTCGACCGGCAACGGCGTCGGCGAGTCGGCGGACTGCCATTCGATGCGGCCGATGGTGGTGTAGATCCGGACCACGGTAAACGCCGGATCGGTCTCGGGGTTGGCGCCCGGCGGCAGATAGCGCGAGACCTCGATGCCGATCTCCGCAGCGGCCTCCTGGAACGTCGCCGTACCGCGTTGTTCGCCGAGTTCGAGATGGATGCGGGCGCCGGCCACGCCCGCCGTGCCGATCATCGCGCGGCCGTACTCCATCGCCAATTCGGGTTCGCCTTGGGGGTTTTGCGCCCGAGTCTGCACGGACGAAGGACCGGCCAGGACAACCTGCACTCCCGGCGTTAGCACGATTTCCGGCCGGTACGTCGGAAAAACGATCAGCCGGTCGCCGGACAGCAGACGCGATCTGGCCGGCAAGCGAAACCAATCAGCGGTTTCGGACGCGTATCTGACGAGGAAGTGCCGATCGGTCAACTTGACGTAGCCAACCTCGACGGGCGATGCCCCGGCGGGCGCTGCGGGAGGCGACGCCGGCGTCTGGTTCGCCGCCGGGAGGCTTGCGGGGTCTGACATCTCGCCCGGCTTGGGCTCGGTGGGCGGGGACGTCGCCTCGGCACTCGCTTGCGGCTTGGTCCCCTCTTCGGCGCCCGGTTCCAGAGCGGGCCGGCGGATATCGACCGCGGGGGACGCGGGGAGGGCAGGCGCCGGGAAGCCCCCGTCTTCCGGTCGGCGGGGCAGTCCGTCGGCGGCCGCAGACGCCGCAGGCTTGACCTTCCGAGCGTCCGCGTCATCCGCCCGGAACGCCAAGTCGGCCTCGGTCCCGCTTGACTCCGGTTTGGCGGCTTCGGATTCCGCCGCCGGCGGCATCGCCGGCTCTCCAGCGGACGGCGCCGGCTCTCTGCCGGGCAGCGGCGGGTTCGCGATGTCCGGCTCCTGCAGGGGTGCCTGGCTGACTTGGACGTTCGATTCGCTGGCCAGCAATCGCATCAACGGGTGATTGCGGTCGAACGGTCCCATGGCCCGCAAGGCCACCGCCGACAGCAGAAAGGCAAACAGGAGCGTGATCGCCAGCGGTTTCCACTTGCCGCCGCGGCCGACTCGCAAGTAATCGGGAACCTCAAAGGATTGTCTCCGGCGGGATACGGCGGCCTCGGCCCGCGGCGGGGGCGGGACCATCGTCGCCGGCGGCGGCACGGGCTCGGTTTCCAGTTCCCCAGGCAAGTCACGGACCTGCCCGTCACGACCTCGCGAATCGCGCGGGGGCTGATCCGCTGCCAGCTCGGGCGTTCCCAGGCGACAGATGCGATCGCGCAAGGCCGGATCGACTTCGGCAGGCTTCTCCAGGACGAGCGCCAGAATCTGGTGGCACGCAGCGACCTCCGCCAGATGGACATCCGACTCCAGGCAGACCTTCTCCAGATCCGGCACCCGGTCGGGCGGCAACTGGTTGTCCAAGTACTCCGCTACCGTGTTGGGGTCCAACCCCACCCCGCGGCCCTCCAGGCCGGGCGCCCCCAGGCGCGGCCGAGTGATGGCGCTGCGGATGCGGTGTACCAAGCCCGTCGCAAACTCGCTTTCTTCGATCTTCTTGCCCAACTCGTCGGCTTCCGCCGGGTCGTCGAGAATGTTGTCCAAGTAAGCGAGCATGGTCCGAAGCGTGAGTCTCATGACGGCACCTTTGTGGAGGGCTTCTCTGGCGTGCGCCGCTGCCCCTTTTTCGCGGCTGACGAGTTGACGGAACTCCCTGTCTGTCCGTTATCATTAGTGTCTGGCCCCCGGAACTTTCGTACGAAAAACTTGCAGAATGTGCCGAAAATGTCCGACTTGGCCCGCGATCCAGGCTGTATCCAACCTCCAGGCTTCGACTTGCTCTACGAACAGGGCCCCTGCCTGGTCGTGGCCAAACCGGGAGGCCTGGCGACGCAGGGGCCGCCAGGCATCGACAGTCTGGAAGTCCGGGTCAAGGAATTTTTGAGGACGCGCGACCGCAAGACGGGAAGAGTGTATCTGGGCGTCCCGCACCGCTTGGACCGGCCGGTGTCGGGCGTCATGGTGCTGGCTCGCCACGTGCGGGCGGCGCGTCGCCTGGCCGAACAGTTTCAGGCCCGGACAGTCCTCAAAAAGTACTGGGCCATCGTCGAGGGAACCGTCTCGCCGCCCGCCGGAACCTGGACGGATTACCTCCGCAAAATCCCGGATGCCGCCCAGGTCGAAGTTGTCTCGACCGAGCATCCCGAAGCCCGGCAAGCGGTCTTGTCCTACCGCGTGCGGGGAACTGACGGGCGGACTTCGTGGCTGGAAATCGACCTGGAAACAGGCCGGATGCATCAGATTCGGCTCCAGGCGGCTTCACGCTTGCATCCGATTGTGGGCGACGCCCAGTACGGAGCCGAGTTGCCCTTCGGACCGGCCACTGACGATTTTCGGCGCCGCTGGATTGCCCTGCACGCCCGCAGCCTGGAGTTCCGGCACCCGATGACGCGGGAAGTGGTGCGCCAAGTAGCTCCCCTGCCGCCGGCCTGGCGACCGTGGCATCTCGTCGACGCCCAGCCGTAACACCCTTTCCGCTGGCCGCCAAGACGACTACATTGGATTGATGCGGAATGCGATGGTAAACTTTGGCGAAGCAAACCGGTTGGAGGAGTTGCCTGACGATGACAACTGCGATTTTATTGTTCCTGGCGACGCTTCGCCTGGGAAGCGGTGAGGAAGCGGTGGCTCCGCCCGTTCCGTCTACCGGCGCGGCGTCCAGCGTCAAGAGAGAACCGCCACGGGAGAAGCCTGCCATGCCTGACAAAGTCGTCCGCAGCGACGCGGAATGGAAGCGACTGCTGACGCCCGAACAGTACCGCGTGCTGCGGAAAAAGGGCACCGAGCGGCCCTTTGTGAACGCCTTCGACAAACACTTCGAGCCGGGCGTCTATGCCTGTGCCGCGTGCGGGCAGGAGCTTTTCAGTTCGGACACGAAATTCAATTCCGGCTGCGGCTGGCCCGCCTTCTATGCGGCCAAGGCGGGCGACCGCGTTCAGCTCAAGCCCGATTTCTCCCACGGCATGGTCCGCACCGAAGTCACGTGCAGCCGCTGCCGTTCGCACCTGGGACACATTTTCGACGACGCCTCCCAAACGCCCACCGGCCAGCGTTACTGTATCAACTCCGTCTCGCTGAAGTTCATCCCGGCCGCCGGCCAGAAGAAAGCCAAACCCAAATCGTGACACCCCGCGGCGCGGCTGCCAAGCGCTTATTCGCGCTGTCTGGCAAACTCCGCTCGCGTCGGTCGCCGACGATTCGCGCGCGGCCTCGCCGCGAGGGCGGTCGTGGTTCCCGGCGGACCCGCAGCCGCCGCTGACAGGCAGCCCGCCGCGCAGTGCCGGCCCCCGCGCCTACTCGTGCCGCAAGGCTTCGATGGGATTCATCATCGCGGCGCGGCGGGCAGGGTAGACGCCGAACACGACCCCGGTCAGCACCGACGTGCTGAAGGCCGTGACGATCGCCCACCAGCTGAGCGCGGTTTCGATTTCGGACAGCCGGGACACGCCCAGCGGAATCGCCACGCCCAGGAAAATGCCCAGCAAACCGCCGCCGGCTGCCAGCACCATGCTCTCCACCATGAACTGCGTCACGATGTGACTGCGGGTGGCGCCCAACGCCCGCCGGATGCCGATCTCCTTGGTCCGCTCGGAGACCGTCGCCAGCATGATGTTCATGATGCCGATGCCGCCGACCAGCAGCGAGATGCCGGCGATCGAGCCCAGCACCAGATTCCAGATCCGTTTCTCCCGCTCGGCTTGCCGGAGCAATTCCAACGGCACTTGGATCTCGAAGTCCGTCCTGTCCGTATGCCGCTGCTCCAGCAGCTTGCGGACCATGCTGGCCGTGGGCGCAACCAGTTCTTCGTCGTTCAGTGTCAGCGTGATCTCGCTCAGTTGGGTCTTCTCGAAATCGCGGCCGCCGGTGCGCAAGATCATCTGCAATTCGCCGAACCGGCTGCGGGCGGAGGTGAGCGGAATGTAGATGTCGTTGTTCAAGTCCAGCGCGGTGACCGCGCCGGGCACGGCGCTGCCGCTGTCCTGCGCATCCAGCACGCCCACGACGACATAGGCGCAGTTGCCCAGCAGCAGCGGCCGGCCCAGCGGATCCTCAAAGGAGTACATCCGTTCGGCGGCGCCGGCGGCCAGCACCGCCACGTTGGCGGTCGTGGCCAGGTCGGTCGGCGTCAGAAACCGGCCGCGGCGGACCTTCAAATGCTTGATCTCAAGGTACTCCGGCGTGGTGCCCAAGATCCTCGCATTGGCCATCCGCCGTCGCCCGCACTGGGCATTCTTGCGGATCATCGCCACGGGCACCGCCCGCCGCACCGTGGGCAGGTTGGCCTGCAGGATCTCGAAGTCGGCGTACTTCAGCCCGTATTCGGCGACGCGGCTGACCTGCCGCTGGCTGCTGTTGCCGGACGATGCGTCGCGACGGTCGTCCTCGCCGGGCTTGACGCTGCGGATGATGACGTTGGCCGCGCCCAATTGCCGGATCTGCTCGACGGCTTTGCGTTTCGAGCCCTCGCCAATCGCCAGCATCGCGATCACAGAGCTGACGCCCAGAATCGTGCCCAGCATGGTCAACAAGCTGCGAAGCTTGTTCAGCATCAAGTTCCGGACGGAGAGTTCGAAGATCTTCAGCCACATGGATCAGGAAGCCTCGGCCGGCTTCGACGCTGCGCGGGGGGAGTCCTGGACGGCGCTCCGTGCGGCGGTCGGCGGCGACGCTTGGGAAGCCGTGGCAGCGGGCTGGGCGCCTTCGGGATCTTGTTTCGGTTCGCCGTCCGCCGGACGTTGGACTTCTTCGGCGATGGCCATCGGGTTCAGCACCACGCGGTCGCCCGCCGCAACACCTTCCAGGATCTGGACCGCCTTGTCGTTCGTGCGTCCCAGCTTGACGGAACGTCGCACAGGCGCGCCCGCCCCGGCCACGTAACACGCAGTTTCTTTGCCGACTTGGACCACCGCTTGGATGGGAACCGTCACCACGTTTTGCAGACGATCGACACGGATTTCGACGACGGCCGTCATCCCCGGTTTCAGACGCTCCACCGGTTCGTCGATCGTCACGATCGTTTGGTAGACCTTGGTATCAGAGTTGAACCAGCCGCCTTGATCGGGCAGCACGGCGACGGATTTGACCGTGCCGCGATAGAGGCGTTCGGGAAAGGCATCTACGCGGACACTGGCCGTCAAGTCCGGTTTGACCTGATCCAGCACGGACTCGTGGACCGACGTCTTGACCTGCATCTGGGAGAGGTTCGGCAGCGACAGGATCTTCTGTCGGGGGCGGATCGATGCGCCTTCGCGGATCTCTTCGCCGTAGTAGCGGTCGGGCATCGAGTAGGCGACCATCCCGTCTTGGGGCGCCGTGATCTTGCACTTGTCGATCTGTTCGGTATACCGCAGCAGACGCTCTTCTTCCTTTTTCATGTGCTGGTTGGCCGCATCCAACGCGGCTTTGGCCTGAGCCAGCAGGGCTTCGGCGTTCCGTTTGACCTGCTCCACCTGGCGGCCGGCCGTGTCCTTCTTGCCCTGCAGCGTCAATTCCTCCATCTGCCGCTCATAGGTCTGCTTCTTCTTCAACGTGGCCAATTGCGTGTTCAGCTTGTTGATCTTGGCGACGTACTGGCTCTCCGCCTGCAGCAGATCCAAGACGCTCTGGTCCAATTGGTGCTTGCCTGCGTAACCGAGCTTGAACAGGGCCTCGATGCCGCGCTGCTCGTTTCGCTTCAGCTCCAGGTTTCCCTTGGCTCCGAGAATTTCGTTGTTGATGTCCTCGACCAATCGCTCGATCGCTTCGACTTCCAGCTTGTGCGTGCCGCTGATCTTGTCGACGAACATCTCCTGTTCGAGGTTCGCCAGTTCGACGTCCAACAAAGCGTCGGCGAGCTGCGTTTCGTTTTGCGTGATCTGATTGTCGTACTTGGCCTGGGCTTGGATCTGTACGGCGCGGGCGGACTCGGTGCTCAAGATCTGACGGTCCAAGCGTTCGCGGTGTTGGGTCGAGTCGAATTCGACCAGCAGGTCGCCCTGCTTGGCCGACGTTCCGTTGGGCACGATCGAAATAATCTGCGTCCCCATGACGCCGTCCCCATCGATGTCATCGACCTCGCAGATGATCTCGACGTTGCTTTGGCTTTCCAGGTTCCCGCGCTCGGTCACGGTGATGGGCAGATCGCCAAGCGTCACCGCATGGTAGATCAGCGGCTGGGTCGGTTCGGGCGCCCCCTGACGAAACCAGCGCAGGCCGACCAGGCCGGCCGCGACCAAGCCGGCGGCGAGCGCGGTCCACAACAGCCATCGCTGCCAGGCCGAAGCGGCCTCTGCAGCAGACGACGCCGGAGCCTCCCGACGCTGGCCCAACCCGACGACAGACGACCCCGCGCTCGCTTCGTCGCTCCGGCACCCTTCCTCCGGCGCGTCCAAGATGCGGACGGCCTCGGAAGCAACGTTTTGCCGCAGTGGATATTTCCGCGCGTAACTCATCAAGTCTTCTGGGAGTGGTTCAGAGGGCGTGAGTCGTCCAGGACGCTTATCGTTTTCGAGGCATGTCATGCCGGTTAGCGGCATGTCTCGCGAGAGGGTTGTGGTGGCCCGGTCAAGCGGGGATGTGCGTGCGGTCTCGATCGCGGAAGCGCTAAAAAACAACCCGCTCTCCCACGGGCGTCTGGCCCGCACCGCCGTTTATTCTACCGAGCAGCGCGGGCCTGTAAACCAAGAACCCCAAGAAAATTCAAACGCCGTCGCGGTTTACGTTCGGATCGAAGGGAACAAGACGACTCAAACACTGCCGACCAAAGGACCTGCGCAACGCCTTCTGTTCGCGCCGCCTGGAACGGCCCGCCCGCCCGCGAAGCGCCCGCAACCGGTTCCGGACAACCGTCCGACGCTCAGGACGCCGGCGCCTCAGCCGTCCACCGCGTCTCCGCTTCCGCCTCGACGGTCATTTCGTTTCGCCCGACGGACCTTCGGTGCTGTACTGCCGCCGCAACTCGAACATCTCCCAGAGCCTGTCTGCGACGCGCCGATTGACCGTGCCTGCGGGAAACGCCCCAGCGAAGTCCGGGACGCCGGCGGGCAGACCCGTCAAGAGACTGAGCGCGTCGTCCACGGTTTCGATCGGCCAGACGTGGAACCGGCCGCTGGCCGCCGCCGCCACGACATCGTCCCGCAGCATCAAGTGCTTCATGTTCGACGCGGGGATCAACACGCCCTGGTCGCCCGTCAGCCCCCGCGCGCGGCAGACGTCGAAAAAGCCCTCGATCTTCTCGTTCACGCCGCCGATCGGCTGTACCTGGCCGTGCTGGTTGACCGAGCCGGTGACGGCCAGCGACTGTTTGATCGGCACGTCGGCCAGAGCGGACAGCAGGCTGCACAATTCGGCCACCGATGCGCTGTCCCCCTCGACCATCCCGTACGATTGCTCGAACACCAGACTCGCCGACACCGATAACGGATGCCGCTGGGCATACCGTGACGCCAGGAACGCCGACAGAATGAGCACGCCCTTGGAGTGGATCGCGCCGCCCAATTCCACCTCCCGCTCGATGTCGACCACTTCGCCCTTGCCCAGCCGGGCCGTGGCCGTGATCCGCGACGGTCGGCCGAAGGCGAAGTTGCCCAGGTCGATGACCGCCAGACCGTTGACCTGTCCGACCCGCTGGCCGTCGGTGTCGATCAGCAGCGTGCCGCGTTGAATTTCCTCCTGCACGTGCTGCCGCAGACGCTCGCCGCGGTACACCTGTTTGTCGATCGTCTGCTGAACGTGCCGGACGCTGACCCGGCCGCAACCCTCCTGCTCCGCCCAGTAGTCCGATTCCCGCAACAAGTCCGCCACGGTGCGCATGTGCGTCGTCAGTTTCTCCGCGTCGGCGGCGACTCGGCAACTGTGCTCCAACACGCGGGCCACGGCGGTCCGGTCGAAGTGCCGGAGGCCTTCCCGCCGGACCAGCGTGGCGATCAGCCGGGCGTACAGCCGGCAGTTTTCTTCCGAGCGGTCCATCCGCTCCTCAAAATCGGCGGCCACTTTGAACAACTCGCCAAAGTCGCGATCCGCCTGGTACAGCAAGTAGTACAACATCCGGTCGCCCAGAAGCACGACCTTGACGTCCAGCGGAATCGGCTCCGGCTCCAGAGAAACGGTGCTGATGAAGCCCAGACTTTCCCCCAGCGATTCGATCTTGATGTGCTGCGAGTACAACGCCCGTTTGAGCGCCTCCCAGGCGAAGGGCTGCTGCAGGAGCCGCACCGCCTCGACCACCAGATAGCCGCCGTTGGCCCGGTGCAACGCGCCCGGTTTGATCAACGTGAAATCGGTCACCAGCGTGCCCATCTGCGTCTCGTGCTCGACGCGGCCCATCAAGTTCACATAGCTGGGATGCTCCAGATAGACCACCGGCGCGCCGCGCGTCTGGCTGTGTTCGACGATCAGATTGGCACGGTAGGCGTCCGCCAGACTGCGGCGTGCGGCAGCCGCGCCCCCCAGCGCCCCCGCCGCCTCGTCGTCCTGCACGCGGAACTCGTCGGCCCGCTCGATGATGCTGGCTTCCAAGGCGTCGAAAAACGTGAGCACCTCCGGCAGGTCCGTGTACCGCTTGCGCGTCTGGGCCAGCGCCTGGCCGACGACCAGCCGGGTCGCCTGCTGGTTCAACTCCTTGGTGTTGCGGCGGATTTCGTTGCGCCACTGAGGAATCTTCTCCACCAAGGCCCGCAACTCCGTCTGCAACTCGTCCACCGCCGCCTGGATTTCGGCGCGCCGCTCCTCGTCCAGTTTCTCGTATTCCTCCGGGGACAACACCTCGCCTTCGCGGAGCGGGGCCAGGGCGAATCCGGCCGGCGTGCGGATCAATCGGATCTCCCGCTGGGCCGCTTTGTCGGCCAGACTCTCAAACGCCTGCGACTGCCGCTCCTTGACTTCCGCCTCGATCTCCTGCAGCCGATTTCGGTGCTCCTCCAACTCCAACGCGGCCGGAATCGCGGTGTGCAAGTCCTCGAACAAGATCCCCAAATCCTCAACCAGCGTGGGGCCGCGTCCGGGAGGCAGCCGCAGAGCGCGCGGCTGGTGGGGATTATCGAAGTTGTTGACGTAGACCCAGTCGTCCGGCTTGGGCTCGTCCGCCGACTTCGCCTCCAAGAAACTCTGCACAATCGTCCGCTTGCCCACGCCGGGCGGCCCCAGCACATACAGATTGTAGCCTTCACGGCGAATCGTGATCCCGAAGCGGACCGCGTCCAAAGCGCGCGTCTGCCCGACGAACTCATCGAGTTCCTCCAACGCTTCCGTCGTCTCAAAGTCAAAGCCTTCAGGGTCGCAGCGCCAACGCAGCGCAGTGGCCGGCAAGGAACGGATCTCGTGCATGGTGCCATCTCTCCACTGGAGACTCCACGAACGCGCGTGCTTCCCGCCCCCGCTTCCGATCGCGACGACGAGACAAAGACGAAAGTGATGCCGAAAACGCTGAGCCGTGTCAAGACGCCGACGGTCTTCGGCATGCCGCGGCAAAGGATCGCCGCCGCGCACGCTACAGGCCCCGTCGCCGTGCCGTTCTGCGCTCAACCCCGAAAATCAGCTCAAAATCCCGTTCGTCGCCAGCTTTTCGATTCAGCCGCCGGCCGATATGATAATATTCCAGAAGAACGGGTTCGGTTACCCTGGCCCCGTGTCGTCCGCAGAGTACAGCCAACCGCAGACCGGCAGAGCAAAGGAATGTACCGATTTATTCAGACGCATAGGCTTGTGTCTACCGACACCCAGAAGACTCGGAAACAGACATCTCGGAGGGTATGCGAATGGTGAGCGGCCTCATTGGAGATGAGGTGCCCCGTAAGGGGTTGCGGGTTCGACTCCCGTGCCCTCCGCTCTTTTGCCACGTTCCGCAGCGTGCCGTTGTTTTGTCGCAAGGTCTTGCAGCTTCAACACGTTAGGACGTTCGTCTCGGGCCTGTTCATCGTCCGCTTCCGCCCCACTGCAACCGTCGGGCCATTCGCCACGATTCGCAGTTTTCTGCATCGTTTTGCGGCCGTACTGCCGGCGATTTGCTAGCGTTTTTGTTGTCGATCCGTCAAGTACATTTCCGCCGTCCGTTCCCGTCGCCGCCATCGCTTCGGCCGTTGTGGTTGTCGCCGGGGGCGTCGTCAGGTCGGGCAGGGCATCAAGAGCCGCTGTCAGGTCGTGCAACCGGTCGTGGGAATATCGGCCGATGGTAAGCGTGGGCGTGCTGTGCCGGGCCAACTCTTGGCAGGTCTTGACCGATGCCCCGCCGGCCACGATTGCCGAAATGTAGGTATTCCGCTGGGCGTGGAAGTCGGCATACTGCCCGTCCGCGTCTTGGTACTGCAGGAAGTAGGACCGGTCCCATTCCGCCCGTTCCGCATCCGTGGCGGATTCTCTTTGCCACTGTCGCCGGGCCGCTGCCAGGTCTTTCTTCAACATCCGGGCCGTGTAGCGGGGCTCACGAAATAACTTCCTCATTCCAACAAGCCAGCCGCTGAGCGCGAGCCGAAGCTTCCGGTTTGGTGAGTTGGATGCCACGGGCTTGCCCCGTGGAGGCTCCCGTTTCCAGCTACACGAGGCAGC
>JAAYYU010000366.1 GCA_012515235.1 Candidatus Anammoximicrobium sp. | reverse complement strand
GGAACCAGCCCCGTTGGCCGAACCACGATCGATGTCTTGAACATCAACGATCCAGAGCGGTTGGAACACCGAGGCCACCTGATCGAAGAACAGGTCTTTCCACCGCCGAATCGATAAGGATCGGCTAGCCGGGCGGAATGAATGATTCAAAAGCCCCGTGTGCGGCCGGGGCAACAAACAACGTCAACGCCAGTGATTCCCGTTTTCGTCATAAATCTCAGACCCCGCACGGAATTTGCGTCAGTCCCGACGATCAGTTCCGACGCGATACACCCTCCGGGCACTTCACTGACTTGGCCGAGAACTTCCCGGCCTATCACAGGTTGGGTATTTCAAAATTCGTTTGGCCGGATTCTCGGCTACACCAACAGATCACAGGCCGTTCTGTATGGACGCTATTGGCGCCGGCCAAACGAGATGTTTAAAAATCGGCCGCCGCTCTCCACACAGCGACGGCCGGCGAACGAAAGGAGGATGATGCCTCCACTACAGATCGTCGAGGTTCACGCCGCCATTCCCGACCGCGGCCGGCGACGTGGCCGTGGCGTTCTTTGCAGCCCCGCCGCTTCGGCCGTTACCGTTGCCGGCGACGACGGCCGCCCCCTGGGTCCCGGCTTTCTTCTGCTGGAATTCCTCCGGTTTCTTCCGTACTCCCGCCGGCAGCAAACTCAGAGCCGCCGCGTCCTTCGGCCAGTCGCGCACCGCCGGGTTATCGACGTGGTACACGTTGCAGTACACCAAACTCGGATTGTGCGCCACCTTCTCCTGACCGTTCTGGTCCCGATACTTGCTTTCCTGCATCTCGATTTCCAAGCAGGTCTGTCGTCCGGCGGCCTGCGAAAAATCGAGGACCATCTTCCCGTCGCGGACGGCCGCGCAGCCGATGCTGTTGGCGAAAAACCAGATCTTCTTTCGCGCCAACTCCCCGCGGTCCTTGTGCGTCATCTTCGGCGCAAAGAACACCAGGTCGAACTGCTTGTCCTTCTGCCCCGGCGCGGTTCCATCTAAGACCGCCAGACTGGCACGAAAAACCGCGTTGTCGATTAACTTACCGTCCTTGTTCGTCGGGTTCTCTTCCACGCCCAACACCACCACGTGATACTTGCCCGGTTCACGCAACCGGTCGCCCTCTTGATCGAATGATTCGGGGGGGTCCATTTCAAACGCCATGATTCAATTCCTTCCGTTCGAGTGATTGGGCTACCGCGTACACCTCTCTCGGATCTGTGGCCCATTCCGCCGGGTAGCCGTGAACGGCGGACCACGTTTCAAGCACAGTTGCCCGCCCGTGGCGTTTCACCAGGGCGGCCATCAAGGGTCCGTCACGGCCGATGCCGTGAGTACGGGCTTCTCCAGACTGGCGGCGAAAAACGCCTCCAGGTTCTTTGTCTTCACCTGCTGAATCAGCGACCGGGCCTGCTCAAACGTCAGATCGGCCAGTTTGCCGAACGCCCGAATCTTCGCGGTCAGCTTCGCGTACAGGTCCGGGTGCGACTGGGCCAGCGCGGGCAGCAAGGTCTTCTTCAACTCGTCGATTTGCACCTGGCTGGCCGGGCCGCTGACGGGCGTCTGATTGGCGTCCTCCGGTTGCTTGCTCTCTCCGGCCAGCATCTGGGCGGCCTTTCGCTCCAAAGCCGCCAGCAGTTCGTCGGCCTGAGCGACCGTCAAGGACCGAACGACCCCCACGCCGCGTTTGCGGAGAACCGCATCCCGCTGTTCCGCATTCAGCAGCAGTTCATCGAAGTAGATTTCGATCTGCACCCGTTGGTTTGCCGTGCATTCCCGCGAGCCCACCGCAGTCGAGTCCGACGCCGCCTGGCTGGCTTCCATTCCAGCCGGGTCCGTCCCGGCCGGCTTGTTCCTGAGCGGTTCCACCGTCGCCGGCGGCGTCGAAATCTCAACCACCTGTCCGTCAACAACCTGCGGATCGTGGTCGGCATCAAGGTTCCGTCCAAAATCCTCCGGGGTGTACTTCCCTGCGCACACCTGCGGGGCCATCGCCCGCACTCCATCGCTCACGGTCCGAGCCCACAGCATCTGCATCCGTTGCCGGGGGCTGCTCCAATTCTCCTTCTCCCCCTTCTTGCCGTCGGTCAGCCCGGCTTCCTTCGCGTCCGCATAGGTGCATTCAAACGTGACCGTCTGGCCGGCGTAGGACATCTCGACCGCCGCTCGTTCACCGTCCCGCTGGATGATCCGGTGGCGGCCGCCAAGCGAAAGAAAGCCGGCCAGCATCGCGTCGGCGCGCATCGTCAACGCGGTCCCCTGCGACGTGTTGATCAGATGGTAGGTCTCTTTGAGCTGCAAAGGCGGCGTCCGACGCGCAAGGCATTCCCACGCCAAAACTTTGCCCTGTTCCAGCGATTCGCAGCCGAAGATTCGGCTCTTGGCGATGACATCCCCAAGCGTCTCGATCGCTTTGATGGGGTCCGTAATCCGTTCGTACACACTGAGTTCATTCATGCTCCCGTTCCTTTCGTGTCAATCGTTTGCTGTCTCAAACAACCCCCAGTCGCTGAGCAACCAGCCATGTCAGTTCCACGTCACGGGTGAGGTACTCCAACGCCTTGGCCCGCTCCTCGTCGGTCCCGAAATACAGTCGGTGGAAGTCTCCGCCGTCCACCCCTTCCGTCTTGCCGCCAAGTCCAAGACACTTCCCGAGCTTGTCCAGGCCGACGAAGGTGTCTCGCCAGTTTCCGGCCTGCCAGCGTTGCATCGTGTCCACAAGAATGCGGTCGAGATACCGCCAGTTGGAATCGAAAACGCTGTCGGGGATTTCGATGTCCAGCAACCACGAGCGGCGAACGAGAAACGGAATATCGAAGCCCGCGATGTTGTGGCCCACCAACGGCCGGCGGTCCGCTTTCGACTTCCGATACCGGTGCCAGAAACGCATGACCAGGCCCGCTTCACCGGATTCCCTGTCCTCGTCGAGATGGTGAATCACCGTGGCCTTTTCGCTGCGATACCCGATCGCGAGTACCCGGCCGGTCAGCGCGGAAAGAGGGGCCTTGTCCAAGAACTCCGCCCATTGCGCGGTACGGGCTTCCTCGACCTGGCGGTTGAAGGCGTTGACCAGATCCTGGTGAGCCTGTTTGGCCGCCTCGATCTTCTCCTGGATCTTGGCCGCGTCCTTCAGATTCCCGCACTTCACCGTCGCCGGATCGAACTCGCCGGGATGCGGGGGCGGAACAAAACCAGGACACAACGGCCGCAGTTGCTCATCCGGCAGCGGCCCAGTCTCAATGTCGAATGCAATCATGGTCCAACCTCCTTAGCCGATAGCG
>JAAYYU010000001.1 GCA_012515235.1 Candidatus Anammoximicrobium sp. | reverse complement strand
CTCCGTCCGATGCAACAGGCGGGCCTGCGAATGGCGGGTGTCCAGACGGGCCGGGCGTCCGCGGGACCACGTGACGCGGTTCTGTGCGGTCTGCGGGGCGGAGTTCGTGAGCAGGCGATTCTCGCAACTGTACTGCGGCCGGGCCTGCAAGACGTTCGCCCTGAACGCCCGTAGAATCGACAAGCAGCGGAAGACGGATTCCGAGCCGAGAGTTTCACCGCCGCTGATTCTGCGGCGGACGGCGGCGATTCGGGAGAAGTGGACGTTGAGGGAGATCAGAGCACGGAGAACGGCCAATGCGTCGGAAAGTGCCTGAACGCTGGTGGGGCTATGAGCAGTTCTTTTTCACCCTGACCGGCCGGACCTGTGAGCGGTGCGGACAGCGGCCGGAGTTCATCGACACGCCGGGCCGTTGCGTCGAGTGTGCGGCACGAGAAGAGCAGGCGGAGCGGCTGCGGAAGAGGCGGGCGGAGAGGCGGGAAGCGGACACCCGAGCCGCAAGCTAAATCCGCTATTCAGGGTGGCAAGGATCAAGTGTCACTGACACTTGGACGGCCGTTTTTCGTCGGGTCATTCCGTGTTTTGCGGTATAGTCAAACTTGCCCTAAGACGTTGGCCTGAAACGCAATGCGTTGCTGCGGCGAATGTTCCGCAAAACCATCTTTTCCCTTCCGTAGACCGATGCTCTATCCAATTGAGCTAGAGGTGCGGTATTGATTTTTGTAGCAGACGTGGGCCGTTGCCGCAAGGGGCGGACGGAATTCGGTTGCGGGACGGCGCAAAAATGGCTTGGCGCAAGGCGTTCCGCGCCGATGGAGAAACAGGGTCCGTTTTCTCTGTGATGCACGAAGAAGGTGCAGGCACCTCGCCGTGGTCGTTATTCCTGGGGTTCTTTCGGCGCAACTGGGAGTCAGTCCTCCGCTTTTTCAACAGGTTGCTAAGACGTTTTTGTCGTCTGGTCGATAAAGGAGTTGAGACAGAAGGCCCATCCGGGTTCGTCTTGACGGCATTTGACCGGGTTGGCAATATCCGCACTCCAGGGCGGTAAAACATGGGACCGGGTCCGTACCAGGCGGGGACCCAACGCGGGGAGTTCCCGCGAGTCGGCAAGCGTCTGGGGCCGGTTGCTCACAGCCTTTTCGCGTGGAATTGGGGTCGTTCATGAAGACGAGACTGCTTGTGCTGCTGACAGTGCTGTCGCTCGTTTCCTCCGTCTGTTACGGCCAATGGCCGTACGACCATCGCGATCGCGGCTTGGCGCTGGGGGCACTGTTGGGCGGTCTGACGGGCGGCGCGATCGGACACAACAACCACCACACGGCGGAAGGGGCGCTGATCGGCGGCGCGGTGGGAGCCCTGGCGGGCGCGGCCATCGGCGATTCGGTCGATACAGAGATCGCCCGCGACAAGGTCGTCTACGAGCAGCATGTGGCGAACCAGTTGTCCCAACAAGCCGTCAGCGTTCAGGACGTGATCGGCATGTCGCAAGCCAAGCTCAGCGACGCCGTGATCGTGACGCAAATCAAGACCCGCGGCGTCGCTGCGCGTCTGCAGTCGCACGATTTGATCCTGCTCAGCAACGCCGGGGTCAGCGAGGCGGTGATCACGGCCATGCAGACGGCGCCGTTGGCGACCGTTGCGGCGGCCCCGTCGACGGCCACTCGCAACGTGATCGTGCGCGAGCATTACTACGCCCCGCCAGTGTACGCCGCGCCGGTGTATGTCGCGCCCGTGTATCCGGCCCCCTGGCATCACGGTCCCTTCTGGCCGCACCCGGGGCCTCGGCGTCCGCCCGGACCGAGCGTGCATTGGGGGCTGTCAATCAGGCATTGAATCGGCGATTGATCTGTCCGAGGCCGGGCCACCGAGCCAACGGCGGGACTGCGGCGTGGGCGGCTAGTGCCGCCAAAGGATGGGCTTCTGGCCTTTTCCGGTTCTGAAGACGCGCGGTCCTGTTTCGGCCCCGCCACGGGCTGCGGCTCGTGCTGAGTGGATTCTTCTCCTCCTGCGTCTCCCGCCGGGGTTTGTCCGTTTGGGTTTGTCCGTTCGGCGCTTCCGTTTTCGGGTTGACTGCGATACGCTAAGCATCATCCGAGAGCTCCGTGAACGGAATGACGCAAGCCACCGGTGAGCGGCGATCCGCCAGGCCGGAAGCCGGCGTCTTGCCGGACACCGGGGCGTCTTTCTCGAACGATGCCCACGCAGAACACGAACCGCGACGCGAGGCCGATCGATGTACTTCAATTTTGCCTGTTCGAATTGTGGCAAGACCCTGAAGGTGCGCGAAGAGTTGGCTGGCCGCAAAGCCAAATGTCCGTATTGCCGGGCGGCGGTCACCGTTCCCGACCAGTCGTCCCCAGAGACGGCCGACGCGGAATCCGGGGCCGCGGGCGCTGAGCCGGGGGGAGTGTCCGCCAGCGGAAGTGCGGCATCCGGACCGGCGGCCGGCAAGACGGCGGGGCCGGCAGCCGGCCCGGCGCTTCCGCAGATTGCGGTCGTGCCGAAAGTCGGTCCGCCGGCCATGCCCAGCCGCCCGCGCACGCGGGCGCGCCGGGGCGCCGATCGCCAGAAGCACGCGACCAGCGACAGCGACGACGGCACGAACGTGAACATGCTCGTGACGTCCTTGGCCGGACTGGGAGCGACCGTGGCGTTCTATGTCATCTTGCTGCCGCTCCCCTCGATGTACTTTCGTGACCTGTTCTATGCTCGCGGGTGGGTCACGGTGGCCGAGGCGTTCTTGATGTTCTGGTCGATTGCGATTCTGGTCTTCAAGTCGATCAAGCTGCGGCGGCAGCGCGAATCCATGCTGTTCGACTTGCTTCCGGAGAGTATCGCCCGCGACATCACCATCGACAACGTGGAACGATTCGCTTCGACCATTCGCGATCTGCCCGTGAATCCGAATTCCAGTTTCCTTGTCCAGCGGGTCCTGCGCGGGCTGGAGCACTTTACGGTCCGCCGCAGCGCTTCCGAAGTCTCGACGGTGCTGGCTTCGCAATCCGAGTTGGACAGTCACGCCGTCGGTTCCAGTTACTCGCTGCTGAACGTGTTCATCTGGGCGATTCCGATCCTGGGGTTCATCGGCACCGTGCAGGGCCTGGGCACGGCCGTCGGCAGCCTGGGGGTACAGGACACCGCGGACATCGAAGGCATCAAGGAATCGCTGGGCGCCATCACGGGCGGGCTGGGCGTGGCCTTCGACACGACCCTGGTCGCCTTGCTCATGAGCTTAATGCTGAAGTTCCCCGCCAGTTCGCTGCAGAAGGCGGAAGAGGACTTGTTGAACTGGGTCGACGAGTACTGCAACGAGAACCTGCTCAAGCGATTGAAGGACGGGGGCGGCGAACCGATGCCGGAGCCGCACGAGATCGGCAAGATCATCAAACGGGCCATCGACCTGAATTTGGCCGAAGTCGTCGAGCACGCACGAAAGACGGTCGGCCTGATGGCGGAGCAGAGCCAAGCCGCGCAACAGCAGTTGACCCAAATCGTGCGAGACGCCGCGGACACGGCCGCCGGCGCTTCGTTGTCGCTGGCGGAGCATTTGAAGCTGCTGCACCAGGCGGTCGAGAACATGAACGAAGTGCTGGGCCAACTGGACGGCAAACAGGTGGTGATCCAGACGGCCGAGCGGCCGCGGCGGCGCTGGGGCTGGTTCGGGAAGCGTGAAGACGTAACAGACTGACCTTGCGAGGCCGCGATCATGGCCAAACCAAAACCCGACGAATCCTTCTCGCTGTTTCCGTTCCTGGACATCATGGCCAGCCTGATCGGCATTCTGGTCCTGCTGATCACGGCGGCGACGTTGGCCCAAATCGGACAGAACATGGAGGACCCGACCGACGCCGAGGCGGCCAAGAAAGCCCAGGAACGGATCACGCAATACCGGGTCATCCGCAAACGCCTGACCGCAGACACCCCCGAACAGCAGCGGTTGCAGGAACTCGTCCAGCAGGCCGAAACCGCCCGGCAAGAGTTGGAACAACTCCAAATCGAGGCCGCCCGCTTGGAAGCCGAACGGACCGACGCCCAGCAACTGCAGGAGAAGCTGCCGCCCTTGCAGGCCGAGGCCGAGCGGCTGCAGAAACTGATCGAGGAGGCCGAGCCCAAGTTGAAGGAGTTGCAGAAACAACTGGCGGAATTCCGCACCCTCCTGGCCAACCGCAAGGAGGCGGGGCAGCAGGAGATCCAGATCATGCCCAGCGGCAGCGGTTACGATCTGATCCCGACCTTCGTCGAGTGTTCGGGCAACAGCGTGGTGCTGCACGATCGCTCCGAACCGCTCCGGATACCGATCGGCAAGCTGGCGTCCGATGCGGTGTTCCTGAGCCTGTTGGACAAAGTCAAACAGACGCCGAAGGGCACCGTCGTCTTCCTGGTCCGGCCGGATGGAGCGACGACTTACCAGGTCGCCCGCAGCATCGCCCGCGGACGCTACGTGACCAACGGCAAGCTGGCCGTGGCCGGACAAGGCAAACTGGACCTGTCCCTGTTTCAGAAGAAGTGAGTCTCCATGAAATCGCGCGCCGAAGCCACCGAGCTGAATCTGGACTCGCTGATGGACACGGTCACGAACGTCGTCGGCATCCTAGTCCTGATCCTCGTCATGGTCACGCTGAACATCAAGAAGGCCGTAGACCGGATCCGCGAGGAGGACCCCAGCCAATTCGGCGTCACCGAAGCGATGCTGGCGGAAATCCAGCAGCAGGCGCAGGACCAGCAGGTGACCATCCAAGAGCTGAAGATCCGGGCTTTCGGGTTGGACGCCCAACTGGAGCAGGACCGCACGGAGATCCGGGAGCAGCAGCGGCAGGTCGAGGAACTCCGTCGCATCGTACCGCCGGACAAGCCGAAGGCCGACTTGCTGAAGGAAGTGCGCAAGCAGGTGGAGGAACGGAAGAAGAAGCAAGAGCAACTGCAGGAACAGCTGGCCAAGATCGACGCGGAATTGGACGCGGTCCGCGGCGAGTTGGGCCAGACGCCCGAAATGGCGCCCAAGGCTCCGAAGATCGCCCGCTTGCCCAATCCTCGCGACGCCCCCAAGGGGGCGAAGCCGGTGCTGTTCATCTGCCGCGAAGGCCGCCTGATGTTCTTCGACCCGGAGGACCTGAGAGAACGCGTCCAGAAACGCGTCCAGTTCTTGTTGCGGTCGCTGCTGGCTAAGGCGGGGCCGGGCGGCGAAATCGATTGCGAGAAGCTGGTCGAGTCGTACAACAAAGACGCGCTCAGCGATCAGGAGTTCCGCAGTCGGCTGGTGGTCGAGAACTTCAACCTGGTGCTGATCTATGAATACAAAGGGGCCGGCGAATCGCCGGATCGGCTTCGCAACCCTGCCTCCCGCTTCCAATCCGTGATCCGCCGTCTGGACCCGCAGAAAAACTACGCCCGTTTTCTGGTTTGGCCGGACAGCTTCGACGTGTATGTCGAGGCCCGGACGATCTGCGACGAGCGGGGCGTGCTGGCGGGGTGGGAACCCTATTCGGAAAGTTACCAATGGAAGGTCTCGCTGGGCATAACCGTGGCTTGTCGGGGCAAACCCAAACCGCCCCCCAAGCCGGCGCCCTCCAAGACCGATCCCCGCAAGCCAGCGGTGCCGCCCCCGCCGCTGCCCAGCGACGCGGTGGATTAAGCGGGCGCAGGCGACGCGTGACGTCCGCCCGGCGTTGGGTCCCACCCCGAACCTCGAAACCGACATCGAAGCACAAGACTTGAACTGGAAGGAGATTGTCATGAAGCGAATTTCGATTCTCTGTGGGGCGTTGATCAGCACCGTGGTGGCCGTGGCCCTGGGCCAACCGCCGCTAACCCACGTAAACGTGTTCGTCTCCGGCCAGGACGGCTACGCGGGCTACCGCATCCCGGCTATCGAGACGGCCGCGGACGGGGCCATCTTGGCCTTTGCCGAGGCCCGCAAGTTCAACCTCAGCGACCCCGGCGGGAAGGGCAATGAGATCGACCTGGTGCTGAAGCGGAGCACCGACGGCGGGGCGACGTGGTCGGCGATGACGGTGATCGAGCACTCCGGCGAGTTCTGGTCGTCGGCCAATCCGGCCACGGTCGTTGATCGCCAAAGCGGCCGGATCTGGCTCTTCTATCTCCGCTGCAAGCCGGGGCGGAGCACCCACGCGGCCCGGCCGGGCACCGACGACGTGGCCAACCTGGCCCGCTACAGCGATGACCACGGGCAAACCTGGTCGGAACCGGTCGACCAGACGAACGTCGCCCGCGACCTGACCGACACGCAATGGCGGATCAGCGTGCCCGGTCCCGGCGGGGCGATCCAGGACCGCCAAGGCCGGCTGATCGTGCCCATGTGGCGGTACGCTCCGTACAGCGCGTTTGCGATCTACAGCGAGGACCACGGCCGCACCTGGCAGCGCGGGGCGGAGGTGCCCGGCCAACAGGGCGGCGACGAAGATCAACTCGTGGAACTGGCCGACGGTCGCATCCTGCTGGACATTCGCCAGCAAACCGGCCCGCACCGCTGGATGGCGCTCAGCAGCGACGGCGGCCGCACCTGGTCCGAACCGCGGCCCGGTCAGCCGGTGACGCCCGTCTGTTGTGCGATCGAGCGGTGCCCAGGCACTGCGGCCGGCGGCGAGCGCGATCGGATCGTCTGGAGCGGGCCCCTGGGGCCGGGACGCAACAAGCTGGTGGTCCGCACCAGCGATGACGAAGGCCAGACTTTTGGGAACGAACGGATGGTCGCGGACGAACCGGCCGCCTACTCGGACCTGAGCGTGCTGGCGGACAAGTCTGTGGGCGTGTTGTGGGAACGCGGGAACTACCGGTTCATCACATTCACCCGGCTGACTCGCGAGTTCCTCGAAGCGGCGCGGTAGCCACGCCGGCCAACACGGGGCTTTACGGGATCAGGCGCGTTTGGGCCGGCGGAAAGGCAAGCGATGACGGATGACGGATGACACCGATCGGCCGGAACAGGGTTCCGCCCGCCTGAACCCCGATCTCGCGGCGTCTGCGTCCGGCTCGCGTCACGCGGTGCTCGGCACGCTGTACGGCTTGTTTTCCGCCGTCGGCTACACCGCCGCCAATGCCTGTCTGCGGGCCGTGTCGGATTGCGATCCGATCTGGGTCTCGGCCGTCAAGGCGTTTCCGACGCTGGTGATGGCCGGACCGTGGGTTGCCGTGCAAGCCTGGCGCGGGCGCAGGATCTGGCCGGGATGGCGCGTGCTGGGCCTGCTGGCGATGGGAGCCCTGGTGGCGCAGGTGATTGGGAACGTGATCTTCCAGTGGTCGCTGGGCGTCGTCGGCTTGGCGCTCGCCGTGCCGCTGACGTTGGGCACGATGATCCTGGGCGGAGCCCTGTTGGGCCGCACGTTGCTGCACGAGCCGCTGACGCTGCGGATGGCGGCGGCCGTAGTGACGCTGATCGCCGCCGTCACCGCCTTGTCCTTGGGGGCCGGCGACGCGCACCGCTCGGTTGCGGGACCGGGACTGCCGGCGACGAACGCCTGGTGGCAGGTCGCCCTGGGCGTAGCCGGGGCCATGTTGGCCGGCCTGTCGTATTCGATTCTGGGCGTGGTGATCCGCTACGGCGTCAAGGGCCGCGCGTCGCTGTCGATCACGCTGCTGACCGTCAGCACGCTCGGCGTGATCAGCCTGGGCGGCTGGAGCGTGCAGCGCGTCGGCTGGCGAGGGATGTGGGACACGCCGCTGGCCGAGTTGGGGATGATGGTGCTGGCCGGGATCTTCAACGCGGTCGCCTTTTTAGCCCTGACCAAGGCGCTGCAGTTGGTGAACCTGGTCTACGTCCACGCCTTGAACGCGACCCAGGCGACGATGGCCGCCCTCGCTGGCGTCCTGATCTTCCACGAGGCCCCGTCGCCGGAACTGGCGTTCGGCGTCCTGCTGACGATCGTGGGCCTGTTGCTGATGAAACAGCGAACCCGCGCCGCACGAAGACGGCCGCTGCCGCCGGTTTCGCCCAAGGGGCTCGACCGCGAGCGATGAGCGCCGCGGCGGGCTGCCCGTAAGAGGTCTTTCCGCCTGCGTGCGCTGGAGCGTCCAGCACGCGAACGGGTCGGGCGCGAAGAAAGGCGGAACCAGGCCGTCGTCGGCCTGGTTCCGAAAACCGGGCGGGACGTCATCAGACGCGCCGCATCACCCGCAAACCGGCCTCGGCAAACGCGAAACATCGTTCGACAGAGAAAGGAGCGGACGGTCGCTGGCCCCCGGTTCCGAGGCGGCCGCACGACCGGCGGCGGGCGCCGTGCCGCTCACTCGCAATCAACCAGGAAACCTCTCTTGAACGACGCTCGCGGCACTACTCAGCGGCGCGAATCGCCGCGATTGGGCACCCGCGGGCCGCCTGGCGGCTGGCCGGGAACGCCTGCCCCGCCGCGTCGTTGCGGCGGCCATTCCATTTCGAACGTGAATGGTTCGCCGGTCATGTCTTTGAGTTTCTCCTGCTGTTCGGGAGTCAGCAGCCGGATCACTTTCTCTCGCGATTGACGGCGAAGTTCGGCTTCTTGCTTGCGCGTTTCCTGTTCGATTTCTTCGACCTTCGTCCGCAGCTGTTCGCGCTGCTCGTCCGTGACTCCCAGTTCTCGGGCGACACCGCCGCTGAGCAGCGACATGCCGCCGCCCTGCATCCGAAGTTGGGTGGAGAGTTGATCCAGCCGTTTTACCTGGTGGGGCAACAGGATTTTTTCGATTTCAGCGCGGGTTTCCTTGTTGACCTGCTCGAACACTTGCCGGAAGTCGACTCGCGGTCGCTGCACGCCTCGGGTTCCTTGGGCGTCCGGTTCGCGGCGCGGCTCGCGATCTCCGCCTTGACCGGGCGCCGGGGGCCGGGAGAACGCTTCGCGCATCCGCTCACGCGTCTTCTGTTCCAAAGCGTCCAATTGCTTGGTTTGGTCGTCGAGCAGTTCCAATTCCCGGCGGACGTCCTGGCGGTTCAACAGTTGGGTCGGCCCGAAGCCCATCATCCCAGAGCCGCCTCCGAACATCGGTGCCCCGCCGAAGCCGCCGAACGGCGCACCGGGCGTTTGCGGTCCGCGTCCCGCTCCGGGAGGTCCTCCCGGACCGCGAGGCGGCTGAGCTGCCGCCACGCCGGCCCACCACACGACGGCGGCCACGCCCACGAAACCGAGAATCTTCTTCCCTTTTCTAACCGACGGATACTTCATGCTCTTCACTCCTCCAACCTTCGGGCGCCGATTGGGGCGAGGCGGCGGCACCGCTGCCGACGAGGGCACTCGCCCCCTTGATCATTGTAACGAGTTGGACCGGGGTTTATTGCAAGCGCAACGAAAAGCGCAACGAAAAGAAGCCCGGCTTTTGTCAAGAGCCGGGCTTCCGGAGACGCGCTCCCCGAAGCCGCACGTTCTGGCCACGGAGCCTACTTGGTTTTCTCGGCGTCCTTGTCGCCGCCGCCCTGGTCCGGCTTGGCCTTGTTGCCCTCGTCGACCGGCTTGGGCGGTTGGGTGGGAGCGGCCTGTTCCGGCGGTTTTGGTTCTTCCGGCTTCGGCTCCGGGGCGGGCGCCGGCGAGGCAGCGGCGATCTCGGCTTTGACCATCGCCTGGATCTCCGGCTTCAGGTCGGCCTTCAGTTTCTCTGCTTGCTTCTGCACCTCGGCGGTCACTTGGGCGGGAAGCTTGGCCAGTTGTTCGTCGAGCGCTTTCTTCAGGTCGGCATGGGTCTTGTCCGCTTGGGCCGAAACCTTGCCGACGGCGTCCTGCGTCTGCTTGGCGTTGTCGGCTTGCAGTTTGGCGACCTGGCTCTTGACTTGATCGTCCAGACGTTTGGCTTCCGCGGCGACCTTGGCGTCGGCCTCTTCCTTCATCTTCTTGACGGCCGCTTCCGCTTGCTGCTGCAATTTGGCCGATTCCGCGGCGATCAGCTTCTGGGCCTCTTCCTGCATCTTGGCGAGTTCGGCCTTGACGTGCGCCGTCAACTTCTGTGCCTCGCTGGCCACCTGCTGCTCGGCGGACGTCTTAATCTCCTGCTTGGCCGCGTCCATTTGTTGGGCCAAGTCCGAGTCCAACTTTTCCGTCAGTTCCGAGCTGACGCGGCCGTAGACCTGGCCATAGACTTCCGACTTAATTTCCGCTTTCCGCCGCTGCCATACCCGTTTGAACAGGATTTGGGCCGACGCGGTGTCAGCCAACACCATCATGCCCGCTACGGCAAGGCAGACATACACCGTTACGCGTTTCATAGTTTCCCCCTAGAAAACAGTAGGTAGCATTCGCTGGACGCAAACCGCCGGTTGCGGCGGCGCGATTTAGCAGGTCAACGGTTGCGTGGGTTCGTCAGTTCGCGCAATTCACCTAACCTTCCAATCTAATTGCGGTGGGATGTGGAGTGAATAGTCCCCCGGAGAAAATCTTGACCGGCGGCGTTTCATCCGGATGTGCCCGTTTGTCGCTCCCTTCCTTCCGGATTTGACGGTCGCTCCGCGCCCGTCGTCCCAGTCTGGCAGGAATCGCCGTTGACCTTGCTTTGACCCTTTCGGTATCGTTCCCGGCCCTTGCCGTTTGTTTCTCGCGGCGGCGGTCGTGCCGCGTGCTGCTAGCGGCCCGGCTATTCGTGGCGACGAGCGATGACAGTCACCTTCCAGCGATTGACCGGTTCGGCGACGTGGCGATCCCGCGGCGGGGACGCGCCAAGCGCCGTCATCGTCTTTGCAGGCTGGGTGGACAGGCGCGGTTCGCGGCGTCCTCGGCCGGTTGGGGCCGCATTCTGGCTGGTGCTGCTGGTCGCGGCGGCATCCGGCTGTGCGTCCAGCAGCTACTTGTCCGTCCGCCGCGTGCCTCAGAATCCGCTGGCGGGTCCCCTGGATCTGCTGTCGCGGAGCGGTCCGAAGCCGACAGAACGGACCGTTCAGCTACTCCGCCGCTATGATTGGGCCGACACGCAAAACCATGCCCCCCAGGCGGTACTGCACAAACTGGAGGAGCAGATCGCCGTCGAGCCCACGATCGACAAGACGTACGCCTATGCAGAACTGAGTTACATCCAGGCCAAGAAGACGCAGGCGTTGGGCAAGGAGACCACCGCCCTGGACCTGTACAGCGCCGCAGTCGCGCACGCTTACTTGTACCTGTTCGCGCCGCAGTACGAGCGGCAGCGGAACGCTTACGATCCGCAGTTCCGGCGGGCCTGTGACATCTACAACGCCTCGCTGGAAGAGGTGCTGCGGATCATGAAGAAGCAGGGCCGCCTGCAGCCCGGACAGAACTATGCCATCGACGCCGAGGATCAAAGGCTGGACGTCCAGGTGTCCGTGTGCGGCCTGTGGCGTCCGGAGGACGTCGATGAATTCGAGTTCGTCTCGGATTACGAAGTCCGGGGAATTGTAGACCGGTACGTGACGTACGGCATCGGCGTCCCGCTGATCGCCGTGCAACGGGGCGATACCGGCGGGGAACCGGCGGCGCGTTTCTATCCGCCCGGCATGAGTTTTCCGGTGACGGCGATTCTGCGCGCGGTCGCCAAGCCCTGCCTGCAGCGAGGCGCGGCCCGCCAGATCGCGTGCGCGCTGGAGTTACACGACCCGCTGGCGTATGCCCAGGTGCAAATCGCCGGCCGACTCGTGCCGTTGGAGACCGATCTGACCACGCCGCTGGGATTCCTGCTGGACAAACGCGAATTCAGCGGCACCAGCCTGGCGACGTGGGGGCTGCTGGACCCCACCTCCGTCAAAAAGCTGCAGGGACTGTACATGCTGCAAGCCTTCGATCCTCGGAAAATCCCCGTGGTCCTGGTGCATGGCTTGTGGTCCAGTCCCGACACCTTCACGCAGATGCTGAACGATCTCCGCAGCCTGCCGGAGATCCGCAGCCGCTATCAGTTCTGGTCGTACTTGTACCCGACGGGTCAGCCGTATTGGTTCAGTGCGACGCAGATGCGCAGCGATTTGGAGACGGTCCGGAACGCGGTCGATCCGGAACGTCGTTGGCCCGCGCTGGATGAGATGGTGCTGATCGGGCACAGCATGGGCGGTCTGGTGTCCCGACTGCAGACGCTGCCCAGCGGCGACCGCTACTGGAGAATCGTCAGCGACCGGCCGTTTGAGGAACTGAACGCGGAGCCCGAAACGCTTCAACGCGTGGCCGAGATGCTGTTTTTTGAACCCAACCCTTCGGTTCGCCGCGTCATCACGATCGGCACGCCGCACCGGGGCAGCGATTTCTCCAACGACTACACCCGCTGGCTGGGCCGCAAGCTGATCCGGTTGCCCGCCAAGATCGTGCAGACCAAAACCAAAATCGTCCGCGACAACCCCGATTTCTTCCGCAACACGGAACTCTTTACGGTCAGCACCAGCATCGATTCCCTGTCGCCCGATTCGCCTCTGTTGCCCGTGATGCTCCAGTCGCCGACGCCGCCCTGGGTCAAGTACCACAACATTGTCGGCGTGATGTCCCAACAGCACTGGCTGGGCAGGATTTCGGAGCCGGGGGACGGAGTCGTCAGCTACGAGAGTGCCCGCTTGGAGGACGCGGCGTCCGAAGTTGTCGTCGACGCCGATCACGTCCACGTGCATCAGCATCCCCGCGCGATCCTGGAGGTCCGCCGCATTCTGCTGGAGCACTCGGAGGAGATGCACGCCGAGATGTCGCTGCGGTCGCCAGTGCCCGCAAGCTACCAAGAACCGGCAGCGACGCCCACGACAGTGGACGAAGTGCCCTCGGATGCCCGGTTTCACCTGTACGATCGAGAACGCTGGGCGGCGGAGTTCTGAATCGGGTTTCACGGCCCGACTGGAGGCGTCCGCACGGCCTGAATTTGGTTCGCCTTACGGTGCGGGCAACGGTTGGACGAAGTAAGATGAAGGCATGTCGAGCCGTCCCGAAAACGATCTGGCGTCACGGCAAGGACGCCGCCAGGCATGGTCCCTGCGCCGCTGGGCTTGCGCCGAGTTGGCGGCGTATCTTCTCCTGGCGATCGTGG
Organism: Candidatus Anammoximicrobium sp.; assembly: GCA_012515235.1. GTDB lineage: Bacteria > Planctomycetota > Planctomycetia > Pirellulales > Pirellulaceae > Anammoximicrobium. Next base: position 36,377 of record JAAYYU010000001.1, on the reverse strand, counting down.
CGACCTGGCCCTTGGCTCGGTTTGCCGCATCGGCCTTGCCGCTGGGCACCGAGCCCGCTGCCACGGTGCCCCTGCTGAACGTTTGGACCGTGTGGTGGAACGCCGACCGAGCCGCTCAGCTGTACCGCGGCTACTGGGACGCTCCGATCTTTGCGCCGACGCCGGGGACGTTTGCCTTTTCGGAGCCGATGCCGACCACGGTCGTGGCGGCGCCCTTGGTGTGGTTCGGCGGCCGCCGCGTGCTGGCCTACAACGGCTTCCTGCTCGCCGCGCTGGCCCTGAACGGCTGGTCGGCGTTCCACTTGCTGCGCCGACTTCGATTCCGCTGGCTGGCCTGCGCGCTTGGCGGCGGGTTGGTCGAGATGCTGCCGCTGGTTCACGCCGAACTGGGCGTGCTGCAAATGGTGCCGCTGTGCGGCATCGTCTGGACGATTCACGCGTTGTATGCTTTCGGCCGGCGTCCCGGATGGAGGCCTGCGCTGGGGCTGGCGGCGGCGTTTGCCGTGACGTATTTCAGCTGTGCCTATTACGGCCTGTTTCTCAGCCTGGTGTTGCTGGCCAGCGGCGGATGGCTGCTGGGCCGGCGTCTGCGACGCAGCCGGACTTGGAGTCTGTTGCTGGCCAGTGCGGGCGTCGCGCTGCTGCTGGTCGCACCGGTAGTTGCGGCCCAGTTGCGGATCATTCGCACGCACGACCTGCGGCGCGGCAAGGAATGGGTGATGCGTCTGGCTGCCGATCCGAAGGACTATGCGGTGACGCCGTGGCCGCAGCGGTTGGAGCCTGAGTGTTTGGGTGCGTTGCGGCCTCAGCGGTACTTTCGGCTCGGCCCCGGCTGGCTGAAGATCGGCCTGGCCGTCCTGGGGTTGGCGGCCGGGTTGTGGCGGCCGCGATACCGCGTTTGGGCCGCCTTTTGCGCGACGATGCTCGCCGTCGCGTTTCTGCTTTCGCTGGGTCCCAGGCTTGCCGTGGGCGGCTGGTCGCCGTACGAAGTATGGATGGACTGGTATCCCGGCCTGGCGCAGGCCAGAAATGTGTATCGCTTCGCCGTGTTCGTCCAGTTGGCAGTGGCGCTGCTGGCGGCGTTGGGCCTGCAGGCCGTGTTGACTTGTGTCCGCCGGAGGGCAGGATCGGGGGTTCGCTGGGCAACCGCGGCGGGCGTCGGACTGCTGGCGGCGGCCGAAGTGCTTCCCCCGCCTCAGTCCCTGTTTCCTGTGCCGCCGGTGGAAGCGCAACAGCGGTGGATCGGCTGGCTGCAATCGCACACGCCGGTCGACAGCCTGATCGCGTGTTTTCCGTTTCCTCAGGGGACCGGCGTCCGGGACTACGAGGACACGGCGATGTGGATGTATTGGGGGACCTATCACCGACGCCGTTTGGTGAACGGGTATTCCGGGTTCTTTCCGGCATCGTTTCTGGAGACCAAGGCCGCGCTGCGAGGTTTTCCCGACGCCGCCGGCCTGCAACGGCTGCAGAATCTGGGGGTTGGGTACTGTGTGAGGCGGCGTGCCGAGCTGCCCCGCGACGGGGCGCTGCCGCAGCGGTTCGAGTTGCTGTTCCGCGACGACACGGCTCAGGTGGACGTGTATCGCATCCAACCGGCTCCCCGGACCGGCAGCCAAACGCCTGCCGGTCGGCTTGGTGTTGGCAACAACGGGGTGCAGGAAGATCGGTAGAATATCTTCCGAACGGGCGGCGGCTACGGTAGAATCAGGCGGAACGTGTCCCTCACCGGCCCACCTTGTTTTGCACGGGAGTCACGCCATGCAACACGGCTGTCTGAACCTTGGCCGCACCTGTCTGTTACTGCTTGCCGGCCTCTTTCCCTTGGCGCTGTGCGCGGCCGGCCCGGCCGGGAATCGCGCGGAGCCTGCCGGTGTCGGGTTGCCGCGGGGAATCGAGGTTGCCAGCGAGGTGCAGAAGCTGGTCGAAGCCGACTGGATCGACAGCGACCGCCGGTTTGGCGCCGAGGCCGCCGCCGCCCCGGCGAGCGTCAAATCCGTGGCGACCGCCGAGGATGCGGCGGGCGGCTGCGACGGCGTCAAGAACGGCTTGTGGGGTTTCCACGTGGCCAGTGGCGAGACGAATCCGTGGCGGCAGGTGGACCTGGGCCGGGAATGCCGCCTGGATCGCGTGGTGGTCTATAACCGCTGCGATGCGCGGGAGAGCCGCACGGCGAAGCTGCAGATTCTCGTCAGCCGCCAAGAGTGCGTGGCCGGCCAAGGTCCGTTTGCCCAAGTCTATCAGCATGACGGCAAGCCGTTCGGCGGCGTCGTGGGAGCGCCGCTGGAGGTCCGTTTTGCCGATCGCGAGGTCCGGGCTCGCGTCGTGCGACTGCAGATTCCCGGACGCTGCTCGTTCGCGTTGGACGAAGTGGAAATCTACGCCGCCGACAAGCCGACCGTGAACGCGGCGTTGAACATGCCGGCCAATCAGATCAGTGTCAGCCCGTACTCGCGGCCCGGAACGATGAGCGACGCGGAGTTTCTGCGCATCGGATACAAGCCGCTGGCCCCCCGCGGCAGCGTCCGGGCGGCGGAGGCCGGCAGCCAGTTCACGCTGGCGCACACCCGCCAGATCATCGAACAAGCCCGGCAACTGGCGGCGCGGCTCCAGCAGAAAGCGGACCCCCGGCAACTGCAAGCGTTGGCGGCAGCCCTGGAACAGGTGGCCGGCCGCGCGGCAGAACCGGCCTCGGCGGACTCAACATCCGAGGCCGAACGCCGCGAGTTGTACTTTCAGGCTCGGCGTCTCCGACGGCGAATCGCGCTCTGCAACCCGCTACTGACGGACGTCGAGCGCCTGCTGTTCGTCAAGCGGCACGATTCGGCGGGCGTGTTCCACATGTGCGACCAGTATTACGGCTGTAACGCCAAGCCCGGCGGCGGGCTGTTCGTCCTGGAGCAGCCGTTTGGCGAGCGACCGCGGCTGGTCGATCTGCTGGCAGACTCGCAGGTCGAAAACGGGCGGCTCAAAGGCCAGAAGTTGGAAGGCGGCAGCTTCCTGTCGCCGGAAGTCTCCTGGGACGGGAAGACGATCTTCTTCGCCTACAGCCAGGCGCGGGCCTGGGAAGCGAACCGCGGCAAAGAGACGTATCTTTGGAACCCGGAATGCTCGTACCACATCTTCCGCGTCAACGCCGACGGCACGGGCCTGGTCCAGTTGACGGACGGCGATTGGGATGATTTCGATCCCTGCGTGCTGCCCAACGGCCGGATCGCGTTCATCTCCGAACGCCGTGGCGGTTACCTGCGGTGCGGCCGCCACTGTCCCGTGTACACCACGTTCTCAATGCGTCCCGACGGCAGCGACATCATCTGCCTGAGCTATCACGAAACGCACGAATGGCAGCCCAGCGTCACCAACGACGGCATCTTAGTCTACACGCGTTGGGACTACGTGGACCGCGACACGAACATCGCGCATCACATCTGGACCAGCTATCCCGACGGCCGCGATCCGCGCAGCTTCCATGGCAACTATCCGACGCGCCGCGAAGGCCGGCCGTGGATGGAGATGAACATCCGCGCGATTCCCGACTCGAACAAGTTCGTCGCCGCGACCGGCGCGCACCACGGCCACGAGTTCGGATCGCTGGTGCTGATCGACCCGCGCGTCGAGGACGACGGCGGCATGTCGCAATTGACCCGACTCACGCCGGACGCGCCGTTCCCGGAGGCGGAGGGAAGGCCCATCGCCCAGTACGGCCGCTACGGAACACCGTGGCCGTTGAGCGAGGACGACTACTTGTGCGTCTACGACGCCGACGCCAAGAACCGCGGCGTGTATTGGCTCGACCGCTTCGGCAACCGCGAACTGGTCTACCGCGATCCGGCCATCTCCTGTGTGGCCCCCATGCCGTTGCGATCCCGTCCGATGCCGCCCGTGATTCCGTCGGGCACGTCGCAAGCCGCGGAAGACAAGCACCTGGACCGCCCGGCGACCGTGGCGGTGATGAACATGTACGACGCCGATTTCCCGTGGCCTTCGGACACGAAACTCAAAGCCTTGCGCATCATTCAGCTGCTGCCCAAGTCCACCGCGCCGCCGAACCGGCCGCGGATCGGCTGCGCCCAGCAGACCAACGCCCGCGCGGTGCTGGGCACGGTCCCGGTCGAAGCCGACGGAAGCGTGTATTTCGAAGCTCCGGTCGGCAAGCCGATCTATTTCCAAGCCATCGACCAGCACGGGACGGCCGTGCAGTCGATGCGCAGCGTGACGTACGTCCACCCCGGCGAACAACTGACTTGCCAGGGCTGCCACGAGCGGAAGCACGACCCGCCCCACCGTTCGTTGCAACTGCCGCTGGCCCTGCGCCGCGCGCCGTCGAAGATTCAGCCCGACGTGGAGGGCAGCAATCCGTTCAACTACGTGCGTTTGGTCCAGCCGGTGTTGGACCGCCACTGCGCCGGCTGTCACCAGGAGAAGAAGGCATTGGATCTAAGCGGCAAGCCGAGCGCGGCCAACGGCTGGACCCAGTCCTACGCCAGCTTGGCCGACAAATACGGGTTCTACTTCCACGTGACCAACGGCTCCGTCAACACGGGCGTCCACGGCGGCAGTCGCTCGATCGCCGGCCAGTTCGGCGCTCGTGCCGCGGGGCTGGCGAAGTACTTGGACGAGAGCCACTACGGCGTGAAGCTGCCGGCCGAAGACCGGCACCGGATCGCGCTGTGGCTGGATTGCAACTCGGAGTTCTACGGCTCGTACGAAAAGACCGAACTCCAAGCCCGCGGCGAACTCGTGCGGCCGACCTTGGAGTGACAGTTGCCGGGGCGCGGAAGGTGACACGCCGTCTCCAAGCCGGCTGAAAGAGGGTCAGTCTATTTCGGTCTGCGCGGGTGTCTTGATCCTTCTCACCAGTCGAATGGTCCCAGATCGCATCTCGGTTGGCGGATGATCGCCCCGACAAGAGGGCCGAAGGTACTTTCGGGCGCTCACATAAGATCCGCCTCGGTAGACCCGTTTGTCCTTGTCAGAAACCACCTCATCGCCCTCGATTCGCCCGCCCATTCTGCGGCTGATGCATTGTTCCGCCAGCCGGCTGAGCCGCTGGGCGTAGTAGTTGAACAAATCGCGGCCCGCATCGGGGGCGCCCCGGCGATGACGCTGCACGAGATCGGGTAGAGAATTCCACTTGTCCATGTCGACACGCATTCCACGGGCCTGGATTCGTACCCGATGATTTCCTTGGGGTCGACCGTGGATTGGCGAAGTTCAACCGTGGCTGTGTCCTGCGGCAAGTCGCCTCCGCTTCGCACAAGAGCCTCCTGTCCCGCGAATCTACTTCAGAACAATTTTTCGGTCGGTGATGATCGCCGGCCCGTCGTGAGTCGGAACGTTCTCCAGAACCATGTTCCCCTCGGCGAGGCTCTTGCATTCCTCCGGAATTTCATAGATCCGGCCGGTGATCAGGTCCGCCCAGACCGGGTCGGCAAACTGGCCGCCTGACACGCGGATCGTGGCCGGCAAGGTGTCGTTGGTGTCCAGCGGGTAGGTCGTCCCGTTCCAGAAGACCAACACGTCGCTGCCCGCCTGTTCGTGGCGATACGCAAACCACGTGATCGGCTGTTCGCATTCGATCGTACAAGCGTAATCCTGCTGGCGAACGAGGTTGTTGTCGAACACCGAGACCACGTTCTGGACGGCGTAGTAGGCCATTTTGACCTTGGCCAGGTTCCGCTTGTCGTTGATCTTCAGCAGACCCTTGCGGTTGATCTCCCGGCCGGTGTGGTCGAAATCGCAGATGGTAAAGACGGACGAAATACAATCGTGGCCGAGGTCTCCGAGCATCCGGCGGGTGTTCCATTTCGCCTGGGTCAGTTCCGACCAGTCGTGTCCGGACAGCGCGAACTTGGACGCCCGTTCGGACGGACAGCCGTTTTCGCCCTGCCACATTTTCAACTTCGGCTTGTACTTGCCGACGACTTCTTTCATCGCTTCGACGTTCTTGTAAGCGTCGTCCGGGTTCTTCGTATAGCCGTGATAAATGACCCACTCGAACAAGCCCAGCTTGTCCTGGTCGGCCATCACTTTCAGGCAGGCGTCCAGGTATTTCGGATCGATGCGGGCCAGCGACAAGGCTCCGATCCGCGCATCCGGAATGATCCGCTTGATGATTTCCGCGGTGCGAATGTTGAAGTTGGCAATCAGCTCGGGCGTCTTCTTGACGCCGATATCCGGCTCGTTCCACATGGCCCACTTGTTGACCCGGCCCTTGTATCGAGTCGCCATGGCTTCCACCCAGCGGTCCCAGGCGGCCAAGCCCACCTCGGACGTCGGAAAACCGGCTCCCAGGTCCGCCGTGCCCGCGCCCTCGTAAATGGGATTGCCGTAGTCGGTCTCCAGCCAGATCTCCAGGCCCTTGGACAGAGCGTCGTCGATGACGTAATCCAGCCAGGCGAAATCGTAAACGCCGGGGACCTTCTCCGTCTTGGCCCACCCGCCCTGCAGGCGGATCGTCTTGATTCCCAGCGGGGCGACGTAGTCCTTGTACGTGTCCCAATAGATGTAGTCGCGGCACAGCGTTTCGCAGCCCAAGGCCCAATTCTGGCCGGCGTCGATTTCGCTGACGCTGCGGGGCTGAATGGTGCCCAAGCACTTCCAGCCGGTGCGGAGCGTCGTTTGAACGCGAGAATCCGTCCGGTCGAGCATTTGAGGCCAGCCGGTGGTACAGACGGCTGCAAACAGGACGCTGATCAAAGCAAGAGTTGTTCTCCGCTGCATGGCGATCTCCCGTGTTCAAGGTGGGGAATGTCGAGGATCAGTTGTGCGAGATTATAGAAGTTTCCGAACGGGTGCCGCCACGGGCCGCGTCGGTTTTTCCAGGCAAACACTCGACAAAGACGGGACGGGCTGGAAAATGGGGGGAAGAAGAATTGGGAGGAGGAATTCTTATGGTTCTGTCCCCAGTGTCTCGCCAGTGCGCCTCTCGCGGAGCGAGCGGGCTACGATGGGCCGCTGCTGGCCTGGCGGCCACGGTTGCGATAAGCTTGACGGGCATGTCGCCAGCGGCCGATCAGCAGCGTTCCGAGGATCTGATTGTCGTCAATGCCGTCGTGCGCACCATGAGCGAAGCGGCGCCGCTGGCCGAAGCGGTGGCGGTCAGGGGGAACCGCATTCTGGCGGTCGGGGACAACGAGACGGTCCGGCGTCTGGCAACCGCGCACACGCGGATCATCGATGCCCAAGGCCGGCTCCTGCTGCCGGGCTTTAACGACGCGCACGTTCACTTCTTGAGCGGCGGGCAGCAACTGGAGAGCGTGGATCTGCGCACCGCCCGCTCGCCGCAGGAATTGGCGCAGCGTCTGCAGCGATTTGCCGCCGCACTGCCGCCGGGACGCTGGATCACGGGCGGCGACTGGGATCACGAAAACTGGCCCGGCGCGGCGTTGCCCACCAAGGCGTTGATCGATCCGGTGACGCCCGATCGGCCCGTGTTCATCCGCCGACTGGACGGGCACATGGGGCTGGCCAACAGCGTAGCCTTGCGTCTGGGCGGCGTGACCCGCGACACGCCCGATCCGGCCGGCGGACTGATTGTGCGCGATCCGCGAACGCGCGAGCCGACCGGCATTTTGAAGGACGCCGCCATGTCGCTGGTGTCCGCCCGGATTCCCGAGCCGACGGCGGACCAGCGGCTGGCTCACGCCCGCGCGGCGACGGAACACGCGGCGCGGCTGGGCGTGACCAGCGTCCAGGACATGTCGGGCGGCGGCGCGATTGAGGTCTACGAAGCGCTGCGGCGGCGCGGCGAACTCAAGACCCGGATCTACGCCATGTCGCCGCTGCCGCAGTGGCGGCGTGCTGTCAGGGCGGGCCTGAAAGCTGGGGCGGGCGACGCCTGGCTGCGGCGCGGCGGCTTGAAAGGCTTTTCCGACGGCAGCCTGGGCTCGACGACCGCCTGGTTCTTCGAGCCGTACCTCGATTCACCGGGCACCTGCGGCTTGCCTAGCGACGAGATGTTCCCCGAAGGCGCGATGTTGGAACGGGTCCGCGGCGCCGACCGGGCCGGGTTGCAGGTCATGGTTCATGCCATCGGCGACCGGGCGAACGACCGGATGCTGTCGATCTTCGAGCAAGTCGCTCGCGAGAACGGCCCCCGCGACCGGCGTTTCCGCATCGAGCACGCCCAGCACCTGCGTCTGGAAGACATACCGCGGTTTGCCCGCAGCGGCGTGATCGCCTCGATGCAGCCCTCGCACTGCGCCGACGACGGCCGCTGGGCCGAGAAGCGGATCGGCGCACAGCGGGCGCGGGGCACGTACGCCTTCCGCTCGCTGCTGGACGCCGGCGCCGTGCTGGCGTTCGGCACCGACTGGAACGTGGCGCCGCTGGACCCTCTGCAAGGCATCTCCGCCGCCGTCACGCGCTGTACGCTGGACGGCAAGCACCCGGACGGCTGGGTGCCGGAGCAGAAGATTACCGTCGAGGAAGCGGTGCGAGCCTACACCGTGGGCTCGGCCTGCGCGGAATTCGCCGAACGGGAAAAGGGCCGCCTGGTCCCGGACATGCTGGCCGATTTCGTGCTCTTGTCCCAAGATATCTTCGCGATCGCCCCGGCGGAAATCGGCAAGACGCGCGTGGCGCTGACCGTCGTCGACGGCCGTGTCGTGTACCGAGCCGAGTAAGCGGCGCTCGATCAACATGACAGCGACCTGGCGCTAGGCACCGTTCGCCGATCGTCCGCAGGACCGGCGGCCAGTGTCTTGCCGCTCACTGGGCGTGTGAGCGGCTACCGCGCGATTTCGGTAAAGCGGGATTCGCGGACCACGGTGACCTTGATCTCGCCGGGGTAGGTCAATTGCTCCTCAAATGCCTTGGCGATGTCGCGGCAGATCTTGGCGGCGCGGACGTCGTCCGCATCCTTGGCGCTGACCAGGACGCGCAATTCGCGGCCGGCCTGAATGGCAAATGCCTGTTCCACGCCGGGGAAGCGGGTGGCGATCGATTCCAGTTCTTCCATGCGTTTGATGTAGCGTTCCAGGGATTCCCGCCGGGCTCCGGGCCGCGAGGCGCTGCAGGCGTCCCCGGTCGCGACCAGCATCGTGTAGGGATACTCGGTGATGATTTCGTCGTGATGGCCCATCGCTGCGTGGACGACCTCTTTGGCCTCGCCGTGCCGTTTGAGCAGGTCCGCACCGATTTTGGGATGCCCGCCTTCGAGTTCGTGGTCAGCGGCCTTGCCGATGTCGTGCAGCAAACCGCAGCGTCGCGCCACATCGCCGTTCAGGCCGATCATTTCCGCCAGCATGCCCGCCAGGAAGGCGACTTCGATCGAGTGTCGGAGCACGTTCTGGCTGTAGCTGGTGCGGAAGTGCAGGCGGCCCAGCATGTACACCAGTCGCTCGTGCAGGTTCGGCACATTGACTTCCTGGGCCGCTTCTTCGCCCTTGCGGCGAATGAACTTTTCGATTTCCTTCTCGGTCTCAGCGACGATCTCCTCGATCCGCGAAGGATGGATGCGCCCGTCGACGATCAGCTTTTCCAAGGCCTGACGGGCGACCTCGCGGCGGACCGGGTCAAAGCCGCTGACGATGACCACGCCGGGAGTATCGTCGATGATCACGTCCACGCCCGTCCGCTTCTCGAACGCGCGGATGTTGCGGCCTTCGCGGCCGATGATCCGGCCCTTCATGTCGTCGCTGGGGATATCGACCGTGCTGGTGGTGCTCTCCGCCGTGTGCGCCGCCGCATACCGGTGCAGCGCGGTCAGCAGCATTTCCCGCGACAACGCTTCGCAGCGTTCGGCGACCTGCCGCTCGTGACGGAGGATGATCTGGCCTGTCTCCTGGGCGAGTTCTTCGTTCAGGATCGTCATCAAACGCTGCGTGGCTTCGTCACGACTCAAGCCGGCGATCTCGTGCAGCGTCTGACGATGGCTCTCCAGCACCTTGCTCAATTCCTCCGTGCGGCGATTGAAAGACTCGACTTTTTCGCTCAGCCGGCGCTGGGTGGCCTCCACGATACGTTCTTGCTTCTGCACGTCGTCGGCCTGTTGCGTGAGCGTCTCCTCCCGCTTGTCCAGGACTCGTTCGCGTTCGCGCAGCGCCTCGCGCAGCTTGCTGGTCTCCTTTTCAATTTCCGCCTTTTGCTGCAGCGCCTTCTCCTTGATTTCCAGTTCGGCGCTGCGGATCCGATTGGCGGCATCCTGGTCGGCTTGGGTCAAAATGCGCTGTGCTTCGGTTTCGGCATCCTTGCGGCGCAGCCGGTCGATCGTACGAAGCAGCGCATAGGTCAACCCCGCGGCGATCACTGCCGCGACGGTGGCGATAATGACTTCGGTCACGGTCCGCTCCTTGGATCACGAATCGGGAGCGTCCGCGGGCAAGACGAGACAAGCCAGCGCCAAGCGGTGCCAATTCAGCCCTCAGACCCAAGCCTCAGCGGGCAACTCAGCGAAGCATTCAAGCGTCCACGTGATCATCGTCGCCAGCCGCACCGGGGCGGCGAGCCTCCCACACCCGGCCAGAGATAGTTTTGCACGTGAATTGCCGCTAATCGCTGAAATACCGTTTCATTTCGCCGAGGTTCAGGGGCCTCAACCAGCCGCTTCAGTACCGGAATCCAAAGGCAACGTCCCCACGGTTCTTGCCCGGTGCCACCTGCGGGCCCGCGCCAGGAATAAACCGGGGCAAACTGCAACTCCAAAACGAACTCTGGAGCCACCCCCCACAGGAGGCGTAGGATTGTCAGGATCAGGTACATGAATCGAACCGTCCACCAGTCAACGGCTGGCTCAAATCGCTTGCCAGATTGACGCCGACAAGCTGAACCGAATCACTTACCGCCAAGCGCCCGCTACTCCCGAAGTGCTCGGGGGACGCGGTACGTTACGTTTACTTGACACTCTGAACCCAACCCGCGCAACGGCCTCCCGGCCATCGCACAGGTTTGAATAATGTTAACAGAGTCTCTTCGACGTGAAAATAGTCCGAACTTGCCCGGCACGGGAAATTGCCAAGACTCGAGGCCGATCATAGGAACGATGCCAACTGGAGAATCCGCGAAAGAAGATCGCAGTTTTCCGCCTGCGGCCCGCCATCGCCCAATTAGAACCGCCGATAACGGTGATCTGGCCCTGAATATCGGCTTTAGATCGCGAAGCATATCCCCACGGAAAAACAGACTTGCTGTTTTCCCGTATTTTCGTTTGGTCGCCTCCGACGTGAGTCCGGGCCGGGCCGGTTGCAGCCAAGATTCAGCGTGTTGAGCTTGAAGCGAGGCCTCGACGCAGTGCCAACACTCGTCCTTGAACCGGACGTTTTGCTTGTGGTGGAACTTGCCGTTGTAGCGCTCGCGGAGTGCTCCCCGGACCCAGCCCTACGGCTGGTCGGCGAGTTGGATGTCCTGTGCGGCTAGTCGCAGCTTGCCGGCCAACGCGCCGCCGACGATCCGGAACTGTGTTTCGTCGCCCCTGCGTTGTGGACGCCACGGGGCGGGTCCGGCCGCGGATGCGGAGGGGTTGGGGATCGACAGGCGTCGCGGTCAGGCCTCGAAATCGCCGCGGCGAGGCTGGACCGGGTCCGCCTTTTCCTCGATCGTCTGCCGTTCGCGCCAAGGTTTCTTCTGCTGGTAGCTCTCCAGTTCCTTCTTCAGTTGCTCGTCGACTTCTGTATCCTTCGCGCCCAGTTCCACCGCTTTGCCCGACCACTTGACGGCCGTCTCGAAGTCGCCGGTTTCTGCGTAAGCGGCGGCCAGGGTGCTGAGGATGTGCGGCTTCTTGTACTCGGTGACCTCACAGGCTTTGATCGCCAGCTTGATGGCCCGTGGCCCGTCCCGCAGTTTGTCGTCCGGCGAGGTAGCCAGGACCCACGCGAAGTTGTTCAGCACCCCGTCATCGTCCGGCTCCTGCTTGACCAGGCGTTCGAAATCGGCGATCGCTTCCGCGTGCTTGCCGACGCTCAAGAGAGTGTCCGCGCGGGCTTGCCGGGCTGGAAAATCGTTTTCGTCTTCCGCAAGGATCTTGCTGAAGATGTCCAGCGCCTTGCTCGGCCGCCGATCCTTGATGTAGTAGCCTGCCAGTTGCATCCGCCAGGCGACGTTCTTCGGGTCCAACTTCAACAGTGTCTGGACGTCGTCGATGGCGCTGCCCAGGCGTCCCTCCTCGGCGTGAATCAGGCTCCGCAGCAACACGCCTTGGGACAATCCGGGGGCGATCAGCAGCACGCGTTCGATGTCGTCCTTGGCCGCAGCCAGGTTGTCTTGAGTCAGGTGCAGACGGGCGCGAATGACCAGCGCCTGGATGTCCTTCGGGTCGTTTTTGATGGCCTGGTCCAAGTCGGTCAAGGCGCCGTCGATGTCCTCCTTGAGCACCTTCAGCCGAGCTCGCATGGTGTAACCCAGCGACGACTCCGGTTTCAGCTTGATCGCCTTCTCGACGTGCGGCAGAGCCTCGTCGTATTTCCCGATGTTCGTCAGGGCTTCGGCCAGCGCCAGCAGGGCCATCACGTTGTCCTCGTTCCGTTTCAAAAGGCTCCTGTAATCCTCAATCGCCTTGTCCGTTTGGCCTTGATCCAGATACACCAGGGCTCGCGCCTGCCAGGCGTCCGCGTTGCCGGGATCCGCCTCGATGGCCAGGGCGTAGTCCTTCAGGCGGTCCTGGGCCTTGTCGCGGAAGGAGCCCCGCAGGACCAAGGCCGCCGCTTTCTTCTTGTTGTCCTCGAACAGGTTCACCGCCGCGCCAGCCGCCTGGGCGCCGCGTTGGGCATCGCCGCCGGGCAGGGCGTGCAAGCGAGCGGCGAGCAGGTGCGCGTCGGCCAGGCCGGGAGTGACCTCGATGGCCCTTTCCAGGTCCTTGAGCGCAAACTGCCGCAGCAGGGGCCAACGGCGGTCGGGCGGCGTCTGGTCGAAGATCGGGCTGCAAAGTTGGCCGGCGTGCTGGTACAGCGTCGACGAGAGCAGCTGTTTGGCGAACGCCTGATTGGCTTCGTCGAGGCCCTTTTTCAGCGCACTTTCGCACAACTTGGCGACTTTCTCCAAATCGGCCAACGACCGCGCGGTTACCTGCTGTTCGGTGGCCTTGTCCAAGTCGGCCTGGCCTTCATGGGCGGCCTCAATCCCTGGTGCCAAAACGATCGTCAACGCACAGAAACAGATACCCGACAAAGTCAACATCCCTGGACGAGTCATTCTGAGATTCTCCCTCCAACAGCCAGATTTTGGGTACGCGAAGGCCGATGTCTCGGTCCGCTACAGCGCATTATTACGCAAATCGCGGATTTCGGCTATCCAAAGAATGACGCGAACGCCAAATAGGGTTCGGGCGAAGGAAAACGCCTTTTCTGGGATTCATCGGAAACCGCCAGCAGCGTTCCAGAGACCATGGACGCAAGCTGCCAGCCTGCAGGCTGCCCTGCACACGGATGCGCCGGATCGACGCCCCTTGACCGAGCGAAAATCCCGCTTTTTTTTCAAACTGCGGAAGCTTGGCTAGCATGTCGGCCTGCGCTGTGAGTATTATATTGCCCGAAGACTTCCCTCGCCGCGACCCGCGAAGCCAACCAACGTAGTCGGGTCGCGTTACCATCCCCATCCCCGGACAGCCGTCTTGCTGAGACAGAGTCGGTCCAGGGCCAGTATTGAGGTCTTGCAAAAAGTGACGATACGCCTCGGAATTCTGTTGGCAATGGGGTTGCTGGCCGCGACCGGCTGCAGCGGTACGATGCCGGCGGCAGTTCAACCGCAGCCACCCAAGGTCACGGTGGCCAAGCCGGAGCGACAGCCGGTCGTCGAGTACGTGCAGTTTCCCGGCCAGACGGATGCGGTGGGCGAAGTCGAAATCCGCGCCCGCGTCACGGGCTATATCGTGAAGATCCACTTCGTGGACGGCCAGGAAGTCAAGCAGGGCGACGTCCTGTTCGAGATCGACCCGCGGCCGTACCAACTGGCGCTGAATCGGGCGGCGGGCGAACTGGAACATGCGCGGGCCTTGGCGGAGAAGGCCAAGACCAATCTGAGCCGCGCGGAGCGGCTTCGCCCGTCTGGAGCGGTCAGCGAGGATGAATACGAACAGGCGCAGGCCGAACTGAAAGTCCAACAGGCATCCATCCAGAAGGCGGAAGCGGTGTTGGACGAGGCCAAGTTGAACTTGGAATTCACGCGCGTCGTGTCGCCGATCGACGGCCGCGTCAGCCGGCGGCGAGTCACCGAAGGCAACCTCGTCCAAAACGGGTCGTCCGCTTCGACCGTGCTGACGACGGTGGTGACCGTCGATCCGGTCTATGTCTACTTCAACATCGAAGAGCCGACGCTGCTGCGGTACGAAAGCCTGGGCTGGCGGGCCGGCGATCAGACGCTGTTCAGCCGGATCAAGGAGTTGCGGGTTCCCGTCGAAATCGGCCTGGCCGACGAGGACGGATTCTCCCACACCGGTCAACTCGACTTTGTCGATAACCAGATCGATCCGGACACCGGGACGATCCGCGCGCGGGGACGGTTCGACAACGCGCGGTACCTGACGCCGGGGATGTACGTCCGCGTGCGACTGCCCATCGGCCCGCCCCATCAGGCGCTGTTGGTCAGCGAACGGGCGATCGGCACCGACCAGGCGCGGAAGTTCCTGCTGACGGTCGACAACGACGACGTGGTGCAGTATCGCGAGGTCAAACTGGGCGCGTTGTACGCCGGTTTGCGGGAGGTCGAGTCGGGCCTGAACGGCGACGAGTGGGTCATCGTCCAGGGCCTGCAACGGGCGCGTCCGGGCCAGAAAGTCAGCCCTCAAAGGGCCGACCAGACGGCCGCCGAAACCGCCGCGCAGGAACGTGACGACCACGGCCAGCCGGGCGATCCGGCCGGCGCGAAACGCCACACAGAAACCGACAAAAAACCCGCCGAAAGTCGCCGCGAGAAGAGCGAGCCCAAAAGCGAGCCCAAGAGCGAGCCCAAGAGCGCGGAGAAGAGCGCGGAGAAGAGCGGCGAGAAGACCAGCAAGCAGTCCAGCGACAAGAGGTAGCTCCTGACGTGTTTTCGCAGTTCTTTATCGAGCGACCGATCCTGGCCTCCGTGCCCTCGATCATGATCACGCTGATCGGGCTGGCGGCCTTGTTTATGCTGCCCGTGGCGCAGTATCCCGAGGTGACGCCGCCGACCGTGCAGGTCACCTGCACCTATCCCGGCGCCAGCGCCGAGGTGCTCGCCGACACCGTGGCGGCGCCGATCGAGCAGCAGGTCAACGGCGTGGAAGACATGCTGTACATGTCCTCCCAGTCCAGCAGCGATGGCAGCTACACGCTGACGGTCACCTTCAAGGTGGGCACGAATCTGAACATGGCCCAGGTGCTCGTGCAAAACCGCGTTGCAATGGCCCTGCCTTCGCTCCCGGACGTGGTCAAGCAAGTCGGGGTGGTCACCAAGAAGCGGTCGCCCGACCTGATCATGATCATCAACCTGTTCTCGCCCGACGGGCGCTACGACCAGTTGTATCTGAGCAACTACGCGACGATTCAGGTGATCGACGAACTAGCCCGCATCGACGGCGTGGGCGACGCACGGGTCTTCGGACAGCAGGACTACAGCATGCGGGTCTGGCTGGATCCGGACCGGCTCACGGCGCGGCGGATGACCGTCGGGGACGTCTTGGGTGCGCTCCGCGAGCAAAACGTGCAGGTGGCGGCCGGGCAACTCGGCCAGCCGCCAGCCGCCCAGGGGGTCAACTTCCAGTACACGATGACGACCCTGGGGCGGCTGACCGATCCGGAGCAGTTCGCCGACATCATCGTCAAGACCGACGGCCGCGGGCGGATCACGCGACTCCGCGACATCAGCCGCGTGGAGTTGGGCGCCAGAAACCAGAACATGAAGATTTACGTCGACGAGTACCCGGCGGCCGGACTGGCCGTTGCCCAGCTGCCGGGGGCGAACGCCCTGAGCACGGCGGATGCGGTCAAGGCCAAGATGGCGGAACTCAAGCAGCGGTTCCCCGAAGGGCTCGATTACTGCATCCACTACGACACGACGCCTTACATCCGCGAATCGATCGACGAAGTGTTCAAGACGCTGCTGGACGCCGTGATCCTGGTGTCGATCGTGGTCCTCGTGTTTCTGCAGAATTGGCGTTCGGCGCTGATCCCGCTGATCGCCGTCCCGGTGGCGATCATCGGCACGTTTGCCGCCATGGCCGCGCTGGGCTTCTCCATCAACACCCTCTCGTTGTTTGGCCTGGTGCTAGCGATTGGGATCGTGGTCGATGACGCGATCGTGGTGGTGGAGGCCACCGAGCATCACATCGAACGCGGGCTGAGCCCGCGGGCGGCCGCCCACAAGGCGATGGCCGAGGTGTCCTGGGCGTTGGTGGCCATCGGCCTGGTGCTGTCCTCGGTGTTCCTGCCTTGCGTGTTCATCACCGGCATCACGGGGTTGTTCTTCCGGCAGTTTGCCCTGACGATTGCCGTGTCCACGTTGCTGTCCGCGATGAACTCGCTGACGCTCAGTCCCGCCTTGTGCGCGATTCTCCTGAAGCCCCGGCACGCCCAGCAAGATCCCTTGGCGCGGGGAATCAACCTCCTGCTGGGCTGGTTCTTCAAGTTGTTTAACCGGTTCTTTGCGGTGTCCATCAGCGGGTACGCGTGGCTGGTCGGCCGCGCGTTGCGGATGAGTTTTTTGGTGCTGGTCCTGTACGCGGGGCTGGTCTGGCTGACCGGCTGGAGTTTCGGCCGGATGCCCACGGGCTTCATCCCGCCCCAGGACCAGGGCTATCTGTTTGCCGCGATCCAGTTGCCCGATTCCGCTTCGTTGGAACGGACCGACGCGACGGTGGAGCAGGTGTACAAGATCCTCCGCCAGACGCCGGGCGTGGCTCATGTGCTGCGCACCTGCGGCATGTCCTATGTCTTGGGCATCAACGGCTCGAACATGGGCAACGTGTTTGTGATCCTCAAGCCGTTCGAGGAGCGGCGGACGCCGGACTTGCGGGCTGATGCGATCGCCGCCACGCTGCGGCGGCGGTTTGCCGACGAGATCCAGACGGCCAACGTGGCCGTGCTCGCCCCCCCGCCGATGCGCGGCCTGGGCACGGGCGGCGGTTTCAAAATCATGCTCCAGGACCGCGGCAACGACGGCCTTCCGGCCCTTCAAGCCCAGGCGGACGAGTTGGTGCGTCAGGGCAACCAGACGCCGGGATTGACCGGCCTGTTCACGGCCTTCCGGGCCAATACGCCGCAGCTGTACGTGGACGTCGACCGCACCAAGTGCAAAGCGATGGGAGTGCCCCTGGACGAAGTCTTCCAGGCTCTGCAGGTCCAATTGGGCGGGGCCTACGTCAACGACATCAATCTCTTCGGTCGCACCTGGCAAGTGAACGTCCAGGCCGACACGCGATACCGGATGAACCTGGACGACGTGCGCCGCCTGCAGATCCGCAACCTCCGCGGCGACATGGTGCCGCTGGGCACGCTGGCCAAACTCGAGGATCGGGGCGGGCCGTTCTCCGTGATCCGTTACAACATGTACCCCGCCGCGGCCGTCCAGGGTTCCGCCGCCCCCGGCCGCAGCACCGGCCAGACGATCGAAGCGGTCAGCGCCCTGGCAGGGCAGATCCTGCCCGCGGGCATGGCCTTTGAATGGACCGAAATCTCCTACCTGCAACTGATCGCCCGCAACACCACGCTGTTCGTGTTCAGCGGGGCCGTGCTGCTGGTGTTCCTGGTGCTGGCGGGACAGTACGAGAGCTGGTCGCTGCCCCTGGCGGTGATCCTCGTGGTGCCCATGTGCATCCTGTGTTCGGTCGCCGGCGTGGCGCTGGTCGGCCTGGACATCAATATCTTCACCCAGATCGGGTTTGTCGTTCTGGTGGGCTTGGCGAGCAAGAACGCCATCCTGATCGTGGAGTTCGCCAAGGCGAAACACGAAGCGGGTATGTCGCGGTACGAGGCCACTGTGGAAGCCTGCCGGCTCCGCCTGCGTCCGATCATGATGACATCCTTCGCGTTCATCCTGGGGGTCGTGCCGCTGGTTCTCTCCAGCGGGGCCGGCGCGGAAATGCGCCGCACGCTGGGCACGGCCGTGTTCAGCGGCATGTTGGGCGTGACGTTCTTTGGGATCTTTCTTACGCCCGTGTTCTACTATTCGATCCAATGGCTGGCCGACCGCCGCCGACACCGCGCCGCGGCCGCGTTGCCGGCTGAGGTCGGCCCGCTGCGAATCGACGTTTCGTCCGAATAACCACACTGGTTTCGGCGGCCGTCCGCCGCGGCGCGTGTGGGCAGCAGGGCCTTGCGGCTCCAAAAATCCCTGATCGGGCCAGGCGGTCCGCTCGCAGCTCGCCCCCAAGCAGGTCGTGGTCGATTGCCCCCGCCTGGACTTGGCCCGTGTCCGCCGGTGCTTGGCCGCCACGCTGCTTGCCAGCGTGGGGCAGCGTTCACGGTGCTGGACGCAAGGAGCGAGACGACGTCTGCTTAGGAACATGGTTCCACGCTCGAAGGCAGCCTTGGTGACGAGGGGCGATGGGGTCGGGCGGCACGGCCTGGTCTGGAACCTCGGTCCACGCTGGCAAGCGGCGTGGCGACAAGGGAGCCAGCGCGGGCGGGCCCCCCGAAGCTCGCGTGGTTGCGCGCTCACGCCCTGATCGCAAAGACTCCGCGCACGCAGCGCCAACGCCTGACGGAATCCGGGGTGCAGGCCATTTCCGCGATCTTGGCCAAGCGTCAGGCATTCCTGTCGTAGTTGGCAGCGGCACAAAATGCGGGCCAAACAACGACGCATCGGCCGTTGACGGTGCAAGCCGTGTCACACGGCAGGGCGACGCCTGTCAGCGCGGCGGTTTGCGCAGGTGGACGCTGATCGTGCCGTCGTGGTCGCCGATCCTGTTCCAGTCGTCGCGGCAGCGGAGATACAGATCGCCGTCCTGCGGCGCTGTGCAGTTGCCGCGGACGCCGAGTTCGAAGGGTTTGCTCAAGGCAAAGTCCTTCATGACGATGCCGATCAAGCGGCCGCGGCCCTGGGCATCGCCGTCGGCCGTCAGGTCTTTCTCTTTGGCCTGCAGTTTCCAGACGCCTTCGGCCGCGTAGTCCAACGGCTGGCCGGCGGCCAGTTTCAAGCCCGTCGCCTGCCAGCCGTACTTGGCCGCCACCTTGACGGTGACGTGGCCTTGGTTCGGCAGGAAGTGAAACTTGCGGCCCCACTGCCAGGCACACAGATCCGGGCGGTAGCCGTTGTCCAGTTGCTGAACGAACAAGTCGTACTCGAACGAGATCTCCCGCGCCACCGGTCCGTAGACGCTCTCGAACGAGACCCCCGGCTGCTGGCTCATCAAGGCAATTCCCAAAGCCTTGAAGCGTCCCGCGTAGTTGGGGTTGTTGCACAGCAGATAGCACAGCGCCCACCGCCAGGCGTACGCCTGCCACGAATCGCCCGTGATCTGTCCGGCGGCGACGATGTCCAGCATCTTCTTGGGCGGCGAGTTCTTGAGATGGTTGATGACCACCGGGTCGACCTCGACCGCGAGTTGGTCCTTGTTCCAATAGTGGCCCATCTCGGCCAGGCCTTCGGCATACCAGGTCGGCCCCGTATCGCCAAAGGTCTGCTGGCAATAAGCGTGAATGGCTTCGTGCCGGACCACGCCCACCTTGTCGCACGAGTAGACGAGGGACTTGGCCATGTTGCCCGCCCGCACCGACAGCGTGACGCCCGCCGGTTCGGAGATCTTGGCTACCGCCTCCGGCGGAATCAGGCCCGGCGGCCATTGCTGCAAGTCGCGGACTACGTAGCATTCCAGGATGCCGGACGGCGGACGGCCGAAGTAGTTCGAGACGAGGAAAATCATCGTCTCGAGCGTGTCGAGCAGGATCTGGGCGTCGCGGTCCGAGACGTCGGTGTGGAGCAGGAAGTGGGTCGAACGCACGTCGCGCGGCTTGGATGCGGCCGCAGACAGGTGCCCGTACTTGCTCAACTCGCCCGCCTCCGGACCGGGCTGCGGCACCGCGTCGCCCGCGACTTCCACAGCCAATTCCTTGATCAAGGTGTCGCCGGTCGACAGACGGGCAGCCAACAGCCGTGTGACCTTGTCCCCCGGATTTGCTCGGCGATAATCGTCGCTCTCCAGCAAGATCTCCGCGTCGGGAGCCAGTTTGAAAGCCAACCGCGGACTGCGGACGTAATCGGTCTTTGGCGTGTTGACGATCAGGCGGTTTTCGCGGCACGAGAAGATCTCGGCGACGATCGTGCAATCCGCGTACCCGCCGCGTTCGGCCGGCTCTTTGTCCACCTTCAGGCTCGGCGAGTGGCTTTTCGGGTCAACGACCGCAACCTGACCGACGCTGCCCTCCGTGCGGCCGACGCGATTGAGCTTGCCTGCGAAGCGGACGAGCGCGCCCGTCTTCAGCGATTTTGCCGAGAGCAGTCCGCGGACTTGTACTTGAGCGGGAAAGTTAAGTACGGCTTGCGTCCCGGACAAGGGCACGCCCGGCTCGTCTTTGGACTGGATCTTGAATTCAGTTTCCTTGCCGGCCGAGTCGGTTACCGCAACGAAACCCGCGCGGACGGACTTGACGGTGCCTTCGACTTGCACGTTTTCGAGCAAGACGATTCGCTCTTGAGCGACGCACCACGACCCGCACCAGAACGCGCACTGGAACAGGATCGCCGCAAGACGGAACGCGTATCGGAGCCGGCGAGAACGCTCAGGCTTGGTCATGGCAAACACGTCCTTTCGAACTGCCTCCTCGAACGAGGCTCAGTCGTACCTGTCGTCCAGCACCTTGTGCAACTCGCCCTGGATGCCCCTGCGGGAGGCTTCCTGCAGCCACTCGCGGGCTTTCGCCTTGCGTTCCTCGTCCAGGTCTTTCAGCGCGGCGACGTAAGCGCCTTTCATCGCCAACGACGCCGCATCGTCTTTTTTCATCCAGCGGTCTGCGATGGCCACCGCCAAGCCGGCAGGCAGACGGTCCAAGGCATAGGTGCGATTGGTTCCGGAGACGCGCAAGGTGATCGAGTCCTTGTCTGCACTGACGAATCCCACGACCGTGCTGCTGCCGACTTCGATATCGTCACCGGGGTGCAAGCCGGCGACGGCCCGCTGCAGCGCGGCCTGGAAATTCTTGGCGTAGCCCGCCCACAGCGTCAGTCGTTCGTACTTGGCATGGTCCAGCGGCAGTTTGGGCAACGAGGCCACTTTGTTCAGTTCGGCTTCCGCCGCGTCATACTCGCGGTTCACGATGGCCGCGTGCGCCGCTTGGAGCGTTTTGGCCAGCGCTGCAACTTCCTCCGGACTGACGGCCGTGGCCTTGGTTGACGCTTCGCGCGGTTTTAGCGGATCGAGTTTGGTGTCAGAGGTCCCGCTGGCCGGCCCCGATCCTGGCTCGGACATCGCCGGCGGAGACATGACTCCGTCCGGCGTCGCCGCACTGGGTTGCGAAGGCACGATCAGGGATTCGCCGGCAGTTGGCGACTGCGTCTGCGGCGGCAGGATCGCGTCTGGGGAGGGCAGCGTTGGGGCAGCGGGAAAGGCTGGCAGGCGAAGCGTATTGTCGGCGTTCAGCGGGGTTGGCGGCATTTCAGCAGCCGGCGTTCCCTGGGGTGGGCCTTCCCTAGCAGGGCCTTCGCGGGGCGAGCTTTCGCGGGGCGGGCCAACTCGACTCTCCGCCGGAACCTCGACTTGCCCTGCCATCCGCTCCGTCGCTGCCGTCGATGGATCCGTCGGCGGCAGCGGTGCGGGCGCGGACGATCTGGACCCGTTGACGATCGGTCGGTTCTGGGCGAACGACCCGTACGTGCTGCCACCGCGGTCCGGCGGTTGCTGAGAGAAGATGACCAGCATGATCGCGCCGGCCAGGACCATCATGCCTATGCCGGCGCTGACGGCAATCACGGTCACGTTGGATGTCTTTGGACGCGGGCGAACCTTGGCAGGACTGCGGCGGTCTGGACCGGACACCGGAACGGGCACGGCGGCGGGAGTCGCCGGCATGGGCCTGAGCGGCACCGCAGTGGGCAACATTTCGCCGGCGGCGGTTCTACGGGCGCTCGCTGCGGGCGATCCATACCCGCCGCGGGCGGGCGTGGCCGTCGGTCCCGTCGGCGCAAGCGGCGCCATGGGATTCGGATAGGCAGTTGGGCCAGTCGGGCTATGGCCGTAGGCCGCGGGGATGCCTTGCGGGGCTTGCATGGGCAACGCCCCGGAAGCGGCTTGCGGCAAGGACGTTGCCGCCGGAGCGGTGCCCGCGATGGGAGTGGATTGGCTCCGCGGCGCCGGCCGATTGAAGCTCCTCCCCGTCCCACCGCGGCCCAACTGTCGATCGTACTCGGCCCGCCGGATCGGGTCGGACAGGCAACTGGCCGCCGCCGTGATTTCTTCGAGCATCTTGGCCCACTGCGCGCCCCGATTGCCCGGCCGGCAACCCCGCGCTTGGGCCATCGCACGCTCGCCAGCTTCCGCGATCCGCGGCAGGCTTTGTTCGCCCGGATCAAGCCCAAGCAGTTGGTAGAAATTGGGCTGCGTCACACGGCGATCGAGTCCAAGCCATTCGTGATACGGATTAAAACTGTCGTCCGACATCCTCACTTGCCCCTTTTTCTGTCTCCACTGTGTCTGTCCAGTCGCTGCTGCAGGAGCGACCGCCAAGTCGCCTGCTATCGGCAACTTGGAGACGCGAACCCCGGCGACGGTTCCCGGAAAACCCTGCTCCAGAGGTTTCTGTCTTCGTTGACGCCCCAATTATAGCCCGACCGTTCTCAGGCGTCGTCGGGGGGGGAAAGGTCAGGGGCACACGTTCACTTCGCCACCTTTTCCCCGGCGTGGGGATGGCCGCGAAGTTTCTTGCTGATTTCCTCCTTCAGTCCTGCCAGAACCGATTGGCGGTCGGTCTGATCCAAAATCCGCTTGACAACGTCTTTGGGCGACTGATGCCCCCACGACGATCCGTGTTCAAAGTAGTGCTTGGCCGCATGGCCGACAAGATACGATCCAAAGCCGGCGGCGGCGCCTTGTGGGAGCGCAGTCAAGACCGTTCCGTACCCTACGGTCAGGAGTTTGAAAGCCGATGAAGCGACATGCAACGCATACTCGACCGCAATCCCGCCAGCCATCCAACCAGCGGCCTTGAGGATCGACGCGACCAGTTCCCGTGCGTGCCTCCAGGAAATCTGCAGCCCGTAGATGTGCGACAGCGTGATGACCATCGTCACGTCGACGGCGCTGCCGCCCAGAATGTCCGCCACCGGGATCGGGTTCAAGGCCACGGCGACCCCTTTCAGCGCCGCATAGCTCCACACGACCTGCGTGGCATTGCGGTCGCGAAGTTCGACGCGGAGCGCTGCCACCCGGTCGCTGCGGTCCGCCGCGTACAGGGCGCCGTTGAGGGCCAGCAGGGCCAGTCCCTCCTGGTCGAGGATCTCCAGGATGCGGGCCTTCAGCTGGGTCACGTCCGGCGGCGGGTGCCGCCATTGGCTGCGCGTGGAGCCGTCTGCAGCTGCGATCACGTACTCCACCTCGCGCGGGTCGGCGGCGGTCAGGACGACGTTTTCCGCGGGCACGAGGTGCTCCAGTCGCTCATCGCGCAGGACTTCCAGCAACCGCGTCCGCTGCTCGCGGCTGTACAGATCGATCTTGTTGAACACCAGCAGGATCGGCTTGTGGATCGTGGCCAGGGCGGCCAGGGCCGAAAACTCGGTTTCGTTCAGATCGGAATCCGTCACGAACAGGATCAGGTCCGAACGTTCCGCGGCTTCGCGGGCCATCACCCCGCGGTCCGCCCCGCCCACTTCGTTCAGGCCCGGCGTGTCGACCAACACGATCTGGGACTGAGCCAGCCCCGGCACACAGTAGCCGCAGCCGTTCCAGGGCACGTGCCAGACGTCTTTCGTCCAGCCCCCGCGGACGTCCACGGCAGCGACGGCTTCGCCGACCAACGCGTTGATCAAGGCGGATTTGCCCGTGCTGATTTCTCCAAAGACGACGATTTCCACACGGCCTTCGGTCAGCTTGCGGAGCATCGCCTGCAGCTGGTCCCAGTCGCGCCGCAGGTGTTGCTTCTCGGCGTCCGTACAGCCGCGCAGCCGGTCCAGCGTGCGTTCGACGGACGTGATCGCCTGGCGGTAATGGTCTTCGGATTGAATCGTTGCGTCGTTCACGGTTGGGTCAAATCCGCAGCAGGGCTCTCCGAGCCGTGCCGTCTCTCTGGGGTCTCGTCTGACAACGGCATGGCTCGGAGAACCATGCTACGAGATTCCTCCCTCGCGGAGCAACCCGTCTACGTCGTGTGCTGAAAAAACTGCCGGGCCGTTTTGACCAGTTTGCGAAGTTCTTCGACGCTGGTCACACGGTCCCACTCGCGCCGCGCCAGGCCCGCCAGTCCGCCCTGGGGCGTCTGCATTTCGTTGCGGAAGTAAGTCACGAACACGGCCCCGATCCAGCGCGTAATCAGGGCTTGCACGATCCCCTGCAGCAGTCCACCCGCGATCGTGCCCGCGCCCGGCACGGATTTCAACAGCCCGGCGACGACCGCCGCCACCGCCGGCGTTACGGCGCTGACGCCCAGGATTGCGAGCAGGTTTTTGCCCAACTCGCCCAACAATCTCACGGCGGCCTCGATGTCGACATCCTGCCGGTAGACGCGGGCCAGATCGACGACCATCTTGGAGGAAATGGCACAGCCCGCCGCCAGGTCGACCAGGGGAAAGGGACTCAGCGCCGTGGCCCCGGCGGCGCCCCAGGTGTACCGCTCGACGATCTGCCAGGCTCGACGGTCCAACGCCTGCCGCACGCGCCGGCGGGCCTCCTCGACCAACCCGCGGGACTGCAACAGCAGATTGGCCAGCAGCAGATTCTCTCCCTCGCCACGCACGACCTGCATCAGCCGCTCCGCCAGGGGACCGATGTCCGCAGCCACCGCCACTTGTTCCTCGGCTTGTGAGCCGTCCGGCAAGACCCGGACGCGGGCCCGCGTCGTCGGCCTGGCCCGAACCGCCACGACGTTCTCGGCTGCCACGCCGGGCGCTGCCTGTTCGCGCAGCTGCCCCAACAACCGCTGGCGCTCCTCGTCCGCGTACCAGTCCTCCTTGTTCAAGCACACGAGCACCCGCTTTTCCATCTGTCCCAAACGCTCCAGCAGTTCGTGTTCCACGTCGCGCAGGGGGCCGTCGACCGTCATCAGCACCACGTCGGCGTTTTCGGCGGCGCCGGCAGAGATCGCCGTCCGCTCCTCGCCGTCCACTTCGCCCAAACCGGGCGTGTCGACCAGCGTTACCTTCTCCAATCCAGGCCAAGGCGTTTCGCTCCGCCGGATCGTGGTTCCGCCTTTGGCGTCCGTGGCAAACACGTCGCGTCCGGCCAGCGCGTTCAGCAGCGACGACTTGCCGCTGGAGATGGTGCCAAAGGCGACGATTTCCAGCGTCTGCTTCTGGCGTTTGTCATCGAACCGGGTTAAGTCCGGGTCCAGTTCGCGACGGACCTCGTCGGCCACCGCCTGGTCCGTCTGCAAATCGGCGATCGTCGCCAGGTTCTCGTCGATCTCCTGCTGCTGCTGTTCCCGCGACAACTGGCTGGGGCTCTTGCTCTGCCGCTCGCGTTTTTCCCGCTTCCGCCGCGTGTGGCTCCACAGTTGCCAGATCGTCCAGAGCGAGCAAGCGGCCAGGAGCAAGGCCCCCGTGCCGACCGCGCCCAGATAGACGTAAGCCCAGGTCGGCCCCAATTCCACAGCCCGCCGGTAGTAGTCGATGACCTGCGGCGGGATGTAAACCAACAAGAACCCCACGAACGCCAGAAGGACGATCAGCAGCAGTCCGTGAATGGTGCGTCGGGGGGCCATGCGTTGTCCCGAAAATGTCGCTTATCGCCAGTAGTTCAGAATATGAAATCCATCCTGCAACGCGAGTCCCGCCGCGCTTAGCTTCCGGACAGCCAGCACGATCCCCCGCGGAGAGAGATCGCGGCGAGGATCGTTTTCACGGCACACGACCTGGATCCCAGGATGATGGCCGCCCGACTCCAGCACCAGGTCGTGCAAATGTTCGAAGCCGTCGTGATTGCCCGTGAGCAGCCTGCGATCGTCCCGAATCGCCTGCAAGAAATGAACTGCATCATCGTCGCCGGACAGGCCGATTTCCGCCGGGACCAAGACATCATGCCCCGCCAGCGACAACAAGCGATGCAACAGGTTTGAAGCCACGTCGTCGTCCAAGTAGAGCTTCATGAACCGCGTTTCAGTCGTGCCCGCTCGTCTGGCGAAAGCGGCTTTGGCTTGCCGTGTAACTTGTAGTCTGGGTCCCGCATCCCTCGCGCCTGCATGATTGCTTCTTGTCGCGCGTAGTCCTGGAGCAATTCCGGCCGGTCATAGGTGCCTCGTGCTTTCCTGGCCAACGGGGACCGCGAGCCAATGCCACCATAGTACCACAACTCGCCCTGCTGGGGAAGAACAACGAAGCATCACAGTGTCGCCGCAAGCGTTGATTCATGGCGGCCGATGTGTCCAGTCCGCCTTCGCGGCACCCTCGCCTTCGGTCGCGGTGTCGAACGGCCATCTGGAGCGTTTCAGCAGTATCCTGCCGAGACCGGCTCGGTGGCAACATTTTTCCCGCAGTTGACCGCTTGCAGCTGCCGATGTACAGGGATATACTTAAATAGTCACCTGTACACCCATCGGTAGATCCATGAACGCTGTGCCGGACATTGTGGAACAGTTGCGGGGCCGCATCCGGAGTGTGGAAAAGTCGCGGCGGGGGCCGGGCGAACCGGCGCTGTCCACCGGTTGGCCGCCGCTGGACGGACTGCTGCCCAGCGGCTCTTTGCGGCGCGGCTCGCTGGTCGAATGGCTGGCCGCAGGGCCGGGCAGCGGCGCGGCATTGCTAGCTTGGAAGGCCGCCCAGCAGGCGGCTGGGGAAGGCGGCGCGATCGTGGTCCTGGACCGCCGTCGCGAGGTGTATCCGCCCGCCTTGGCCGCCTGGGGCCTGGATTGGGAACGGGTGATCTTCGTCCAGCCGCAAACCGCGCGGGACGAAGGCTGGGCGTGGGACCAGGCGTTGCGCTGTCCGGGCGTAGCCGCCGTCTGGGGCTGCGCGGACCAGGTCGACAGCCGGCTGTTCCGGCGTTGGCAATTGTCGGCGGAATCCAGCGGCTGCGTGGGATTGCTGGTCCGGCCCGGTGCGGCGCGCACGGAACCCACTTGGGCGGACGTGCGGTGGTGGGTCGAACCGCAGAGGGCCGCAGCGGGGCGCCGGATGCGAGTGGAGTTGTTGCGTTGCCGCGGTGCCGGCGGCAGCGGCAGCGTGGAATTGGTCTTGGACGAATGGACTGGTCAACTGTGTCATCCGGCTCCGGAAATCGGACTTTCTCCAATCAGGACGATTGGTGCCAGTCCCCCTTTTCGGCCCCACTTCGAAGAGGAGCAGCGTCATGCCACGCATCCTCGCCCTTTGGCTGCCCAATTGGCCCGTGCAACGGCTTGTCCGCGAGCAACCGGAACTGGCGGGCTCCGCCATCGTGCTGTATGAGCAAGACGCCCGTTACGGCCAGCGCGTGAAAGCCTGCTCGGCAGCTGCCTGGGAACAAGCCGTGCGGCCCGGCATGCCGCTGGCCGAA
Organism: Candidatus Anammoximicrobium sp.; assembly: GCA_012515235.1. Taxonomy (GTDB): domain Bacteria; phylum Planctomycetota; class Planctomycetia; order Pirellulales; family Pirellulaceae; genus Anammoximicrobium. The sequence goes on along the minus strand of JAAYYU010000001.1, from coordinate 8,872 downwards.
GCCCAAACGCTGTTGGCGGAAGACACAAGCCCGAAACGCGAGCGAGGGACGGAACTAAAAAAAGAGGTGCGTCCCCTTTTCGTCGGCTGCGACGTTTGCCGCGATCGGGAAGCGCTGATGGAGTTGGCCGAATGGTGTGAACAATTCAGTCCCCTCGTCGGGCTGGATCAAGCCGACGAGCCGGACTCGCTGCTGCTGGACGTCAGCGGCCTGGCCGATCTGTTCGGCGGTGAAGCGGCGTTGGCCCAGGCGGCCGTTACGGCCTGCGGCCAACAGGGTTTGGTCGTGCGCATAGCGATTGCCGATACGGCCGGCGCCGCGTGGGGCTTTGCCCGCTGGGGCGATCGAAGCTGTATGCCTGAAAATGGGACGGGCACCGATCGTCCTGATCGGAGCCAGTCCCATTTTCAGGTTCTGCCGCCGGGAAACGCGGCGGTTTTGGATCATCTGCCGATGGAGGCCCTACGGCTGCCTCAGCGCACCACGGAACAACTGCATCGGCTGGGCATGCGCCGGATCGGACAGTTGAACCGCTTGCCGCGGGCGAGTCTGGCGGCCCGTTTTGGCGAGCCGTTGATCGAACGCCTGGACAAGCTCGCCGGCACGGTCGCGGAACCCATCGTGGCGTACCATGCTCGCGAGCCGTTGTCGGCGCGCTGGTCGTTCGAACACCCGACGACGCACCACGAGGCGATCGAACGCGTCTTAGGGGAATTGCTGAACCAGCTGTCGCGGCGATTGATCGAGCAAGGACAAGGCGTCTTGCGTTTGGCGTGCCAATTGGTCTGCCAGAACCGGCGGCCGCTGCAGATCGACCTCAGCTTGTTCCGTCCCGTGGTCGCGCCGCAGCACTTGCTGGCGTTGGCCAAGCTGCAACTGGCGCTGGTGACGCTGCCGGATGCCGTGGAGGAGATCCGCGTCCGCGCGGTGACGACCGCGCCGCGCCAATCGCGGCAAGGGGAATTGTTTGGCGACGCACCGCGGGAGCAGCCGGCGCAACTGGCATCGCTGGTCGAACGGTTGAGCAACCGCTTGGGACGCGAGCGCGTAGTGCGCGCCGAATTGCTGGCGGAATCGCAGGTTGAACTGGCGTACCGATATTGCCCCTTGACCGGCGAAGCCGTCACGCCTCCGTCGCCCGCGTTATGCCCCGCATCGTTGCCCGGACCGCTGCTGCGGCCGTTGCGGCTGTTCGATCCGCCGCAGCCAATCGACGTGATCAGAATTGCGTGGGACGGTCCTCCCGCGATGTTTCATTACCAGCGCCGGCGGCATCGCGTGGCCCGCTGCTTCGGCCCCGAACGGATCGAAACCGGCTGGTGGCGCAGCGAATCGTCCCGTCGCGATTACTACCGCGTAGAAACCGAAGAAGGAAACCGCTGGTGGCTGTTCCGCCAGCTGCAGGATCAGCGTTGGTTCTTGCAAGGCGTGTTTGAATAAGGATGAAGGTCGAAGGTCGAAGGACGAAAATATTCAATGAGGGGCTTCAAGGAGCAAATCATGGCCAAAGATATTGCGCAAAAGAACGAGGCAGGCCAGCCACCGTATAATATCTGCGAGCGCACGTTTCAGTTGGCGCTGCGTGTCGTCCGATTGTGTGTGCGTTTCGACGCGAAGTGGGGAACTGCGGGGGTTCTCGCCAAACAGCTGCTTCGTTCCGGATCCTCCGTGGGAGCGAATATCGAGGAAGGACAGGCCGAGCAGATTTTGCATCCAAGTATTCCATCGCCAGGAAAGAGGCTCGCGAAGCCAATTATTGGCTGCGTCTGATTTCCGCAAACGAAATCAGCAACGATGCCAAAATCCTCGCACTGATTGGTGAAACGCGAGAAATCATCAAGATTCTGACGACTATCATCAAAAACGCAAAGAACGAATGACGGTCTCCGCTGTCTTTCGTCCTTCGTCCTTATGCCTTCGTCCTTATGTTGTACGCTGAATTGCACTGCAAAACGAATTTCTCTTTCCTGCAAGGTGCATCACACCCGGACGAGTTGGTGCAGCGCGCGGTGGAATTGGGATACCACGCGCTGGCGGTGACGGATGTGAACAGTCTGGCCGGAGTGGTCCGCGCGCACGCGGCGGCCAAGGGCAGCGGGCTGAAGTTGATTGTCGGGGCGGAGATCCGGCCGACGGACGCTCCGGCCGTCGTGCTGTGGGCGCCGGACCGGGCCGCTTACGGCCGCCTGTGCCGACTGATCACACGCGGCCGCCGCCGTGCGGCCAAAGGCGAGTGTGAACTCACGTGGCAGGATGTGGCCGAACATGCGGAAGGGTTGTTGGCGGGGGTGCTGGCGGGCGAGGCGAGTTGCGCAGAGGCGTCGCTTCGCGACGCGATTCCGCTCGCGGAGCGAGCGGTCTACGGTTGCACCGCCCTCGATCGCTACCGAGAGATTTTTCCTGGCCGCTGTTACCTGGTCGCCGAGTTTCACCGCGGGGCGGATGATGCGCGGCGACTGGAATGGCTGCAGTATCTGTCCCGGGCCGCCGCTGTGCCGCTGGTCGCCGCCGGCGACGTGTACTACCACGTTCCGGCCCGTCAGCCGCTGCAGCACGTGCTGACCGCCATCCGGCACGGCGTCACGGTCGCTCAAGCCGGCGGGCGGTTGTTTCCCAACGCCCAGCGGCATTTGAAATCGCTGGACGAACTCCGCGAACTGTTTGCCCGGATCCCCGACGCGCTGCAGCGCACGCACCAGATCGCCGACCGGTGTACGTTTTCGCTGAATGAATTGCGTTACGAGTATCCCCAGGAACTGGCCCCGCCGGGCATGACGCCGCTGGAGTACCTGAAACAGCTCACGTGGCAAGGTGCCCAGCAGCGCTACCCGGACGGCGTGCCGGAGAAGGTGTTGCAGTTGCTCGAGCACGAACTGCAATTGATCGAGGAATTGCGTTACGAGGCCTATTTCCTGACGGTCTGGGACCTGGTCCAATTCGCCCGCTCGCGTGGTATCCTGTGTCAAGGCCGCGGATCGGCGGCAAATTCAGCCGTCTGTTACTGCCTGGGCATCACCGCCGTCGATCCCGACCGGGTGGACTTGCTGTTCGAACGGTTCATCAGCAGGGAACGCAACGAGGCGCCGGACATCGACGTGGATTTCGAGCACCAGCGGCGGGAGGAGGTGCTGCAGTACCTGTACCAGAAATACGGCCGCGAGCGGGCCGGCATTGCGGCCGCCGTGATTACCTACCGCACGCGGTCGGCGATTCGGGAAGTCGGCAAAGCGTTGGGCCTGTCGCTGGATTGCATCGATCGGCTGGCCAAGAACATGGACGGCTATCCCGACCAGGCGATCGAACTGGAGCAGCGTTGCCAGGAGATGGGCATCGACACCACTTCGGAAGTCGGCCGCCGCCTCCTGCACTTGACCAAGGAGTTGATCGGTTTCCCGCGCCATTTATCGCAGCACGTGGGCGGCATGGTCATGACGCGCGGCCCGTTATGCGAGTTGGTGCCGATCGAAAACGCGGCCATGCCCGACCGCACGGTGATCGAGTGGGACAAGGACGACTTGGAAGAATTGGGCATCCTGAAAGTCGACTGTTTGTGCTTGGGCATGTTGACCGCGATTCGCAAATGTTTCGCCCTGGTCCAGCAGGTGGCGGGGCGGCAGCTGACCTTGGCCAACATCCCGGCGGGCGACACGCGGGTGTACGACATGATTTGCCGAGCGGACACGATGGGCGTGTTCCAAATCGAGAGCCGCGCCCAGATGGCCATGCTGCCGCGGCTGCGTCCGCGCTGCGATTACGACCTGGTGATCGAAGTGGCCATTGTCCGGCCGGGGCCGATCCAGGGCCAAATGGTGCATCCGTACCTGCGGCGGCGGGCCGGCGAAGAAGCCGTGACGTACCCCAACGACGACATCCGCCGCGTGTTGGAAAAGACGCTGGGCGTTCCGATTTTCCAGGAGCAGGTGATGAAGCTGGCCGTGGTGGCGGCGGGTTTCACGCCGGGCGAAGCCGACCAGTTGCGGCGGGCGATGGGCGCGTGGCGGCGGAACGGGCACATGGAAGTCTTCCGCCAGAAGCTGCTGGACGGGATGCGCCAGCGCGGTTTGTCCGAGGAGTTCGCCGAGCGAGTCTTCCAGCAAATCCGCGGCTTTGGCGAATACGGCTTTCCCGAATCCCACGCAGCCAGCTTCGCGTTGCTGGTCTACGTCTCGGCCTACTTGAAGCACTACTACCCGGCCGCATTCGTCGCGGCGCTGATCAACAGCCAGCCGATGGGCTTCTATGCCCCGGCCCAGCTGGTCCGCGACGCCCGGCAGCACGGCGTCGAGGTGCGTCCGGTGGATGTCAACCGCAGCCAGTGGGACTGTACGCTGGAAGGGGAACGCATTCTGCGGCTGGGGCTCCGGCTGGTCCGTGGCCTGGCCGAAAAAGACGCCGCAGCCATCGTGCGGGCCCGGACGGCGGGCCCTTTGGAAACGATCGACGGATTCACTCGCCGCACGGGCTTGCTGCAAGGCGTGGTCAGCCGCCTGGCCGAAGCTGACGCCTTCGGCTCGCTGGGCCGCGACCGCCGCCGCTCGCTGTGGGATGCCTTGTCCCAGCCGAATCGTCGCCAACTGCAACCGCTGCTGGACCGCGCCGATCCGCCGGCCGACGCACCGGCCGAGTTGCCGGCCACGACGGTCCAGGAGGAAGTCATCACCGATTACCAGACGCTGGGCCTCACGCTGCGGCCGCATCCGGTGTCTTTTTACCGAGAACATCTGCAGAGATTGGGAGCCACGCCCGCCGCCCAACTGGCCGAGTTGCCCGATCGGCGTCAAGTCCGCGTGGCCGGCGTGATCATTCTGCGGCAGCGTCCCAGCACCGGCAAAGGCATCACGTTTGTGACTTTGGAAGACGAAACCGGCACGGCCAACCTGGTCTTGCACAAGCCCATCTGGGAGCGGTTCCACAAGGTCGCCCGCCACAGCAACGCCTGGTTCGTCCGCGGCCGCCTGGAAAGCCGCCACGGCGTGATCCACGTCGTCGTCCAGCACCTGCAAGACATGCACGACGAACTAACTCACTTGGCCCCGTCGCGGGATTTCCATTGACCACTCCGATCGGACCGCCAACCTTTGAGAGGTCCCGTGGGTCCAACCCCGCGGCCCCAACCCGGCGGGCCGGAGCCGTTACAACCTGCCATCCCGTCAACGCCGCCAATTTCTGCTTGACTGAATGCCTCTCCGCGGCCGAAACTCACATACAGGGCCAGCGGTTAACACTGCCACTGGCTCGCCTCGTGAAACGGGGTTGCGATCCCAGCCTCTCAAGGAAGTCAGGGATGAGTCAACTTGGAACACTGAAGCACGCCTATCTTTCCTATTTTTCCCAGCCAGCAACAGATCGAGTTATCTATCGCTTGATCGACAAACATCCTGTCCGCAGTATTTTGGAACTCGGCGTCGGCGACGCCGTCCGCGCGGAACGTATGATCTCGCTCGCATCGCGGCAACAAGCGGATGTTGAGTTGCGTTACATCGGAATTGATTTGTTCGAGGATCGGCCGGCCGGCGCGCCGCAGATCGCCTTGAAACAGGCATACCTCCAGCTGCGACAACAAAACGTCAAAGTGCGATTGGTGCCCGGAGACCCTCTCGAAGCCTTGACGCGAATTGCGAACGAAATCACGGGCATCGACTTGGTGGTTGTCGCGGGAGATCAAGAGCCGGCGTCCATGGCTCGCGCCTGGATGTTCCTGCCGCGCATGGTCCACGGCGAGACGATCTTCCTGGCTCAGGCCGTTGATCCGCAAGGCCGACTGGGCGACTTCGCTCCGTTGACCAGGCAGCAGGTCGACGAACTGGCTTGCCAGGGGGGCCGCCGTCGGCGTCTGGCGGCGTAGCGTTCCGGCTCGTGAACATCGAGGTTGCCGTGTCGATCTTCAGCGCTCGAGGGCTGAGCTCGATTCAGCTTCCTGAAGCGGCACGAGCGGGACCGGAGACTCCAGGCCAGCGGCAGTGAATGCCTCCATCTCGCCTGTTCGGCGAGGTGCCTCGCCGGAGTTCGAGGCGTCGGTTCCGTCGAGTTCCTCGACGACGGACCTGCGCGTCTCGCCCGCTGCAGATTCCTTTCGGTCTGCTTTCGCCTCCCACACGTGCCGCAGATACTCGATCACCATCGGCAGCACAGACAGGAAGATGATTGCCAGAATGACCGCCGAAAAGTTCTTCTTGACCCACGGGATGTTGCCGAACCAGTACCCGGCCAACAGAAAGCCGGTGACCCAGGCCACGCCGCCGGCTACGTTGTAGATCAGAAACCGCCGATAAGTCATCGCGCCGACGCCAGCCACGAAGGGCGCAAACGTGCGGACAATGGGCACAAAACGCGCGATGATGATGGTCTTGCCGCCGTACTTCTCGAAGAACGCGTGCGTGCGGTCCAGATGCTTCTTGTTGAACAGCCACGACTGTTCGCCGCGCAAGACTTTCGGCCCCAGATAGTGGCCGATCTGGTAGTTGGCGCTGTCGCCCAGAATGGCCGCTGCGACCAGCAACAGCCACAGGGTCCCGATATTCAGCGAGCCCAGCGAACAGATGGCCCCCGCGGCAAACAGCAGCGAATCGCCCGGCAAAAATGGCGTCACGACCAGGCCGGTTTCACAAAACACGACCACGAACAGGATTGCGTAAGTCCACGTCCCGTACGATTCGGTCAGTTGGGCCAAGTGTTTGTCCAGATGAAATAGCAGCTCAAAGGCAAGTTCTTTCATGAACCTATCATAGCCTCGCGACTGCGTGGCGTGAACGGCAAAGCGGGGCAATGGAGCGTTTGGCCGCGACCGGATACAATCGGCGATAACGACTGGATGCGCCGCCTTCGATTATCGCTCTGAAGGGGGCCCGGGATGATCGGCTCCGCTCTCCAGCCGGGACGCCTTCCGCCGCTTCACCCTCGTACGGGACTGCCTGGATGCCCGCGATCCGCATCGAAACGATCGACGACCCGCGATTGGCCGTGTATCGCGACCTGAAATCGCCGGAGGCCAAGCGGCGCGGTGAACGGTTTGTGGTCGAAGGCCAATTGCTGGCGGAAAGGTTGCTGACCAGCGGCCTGCAGGTCGAGTCGGTGCTGGTCGAGGAGCGGTTGGCGGACCCGTGGTCCGCGTTGACGCCTGCCGGCGTGCCGCTGCTGGTGATTCCTCGGGGCTGGGTACGGGAGTTGATTGGCTTTCGTTTTCATCGGGGCGTCTTGGCCTGCGGGCGGCGGCCACCCAACGCGGACCTGGGGCAACTGGCGCAGTCCATCGGCGAGTCGTCGACCTGGGTCGCATGCGTGGGCGTGCAAGACCCGCAGAATCTGGGCGGGATCATGCGCAGCAGCGCTGCCTTCGGCGTCCACGCAGTGCTGCTGGGGCCCGATTGTGCCGATCCCTTCTCGCGCCGCGTGGCGCGGACTTCGATGGGCGCCAACTTCGCCCTCCCGCTGATTGAGAGCGACGACTTGACGCGGGATTTGAACGCGCTCCGCCAGAAGCATGGCGTCCAACTTGTGGCGACCGTGCTGGCGGATGATGCCGAACCTCTCTCGGCACTGGTCCCGCGTCCTCACACGGCCTTGTTGTTTGGCAGTGAAGGATTCGGGCTTGCACCTCAATGGCTTGCGCTGTGCGACCGCCGCGTGACGATTTCCATGCAACCGGGCGTCGATTCGCTGAACGTGAACGTGGCAGCCGGCATCTTTCTGTATCGCTGGCTCAGAGGCCAAGAGTCCTCCGGCGACGAACAACAGGGCCAGCACGGCTCAGCGGCCGAGGATCGTCCGGCAACGAGCGGCAGTGCAGGCACGGCCGAACACACCGCGAACTGAGACGGGAAGACTGCCGAGCAGTCCGCCGCGGGAATTGATCGCGCTGCAGCGCCCCCGTCAGGCGATGCCTCACGAAACGGCGTGGGCGGGCCATACGCACGTAGCAACGGAAGCCGAAATAACTTTCTTGTTTAGGCCGAGACTGTCGGCAAGCCGAGCGCTCACAGATTCGTAGGATGGCGTTCAAGGACTTTTGCCGGGTCAGCCTCGTCCGCGCCCCCACGCTGGCAAGCAGCGTGGTGGCCGAGGAGGGCGCGGGGCGGGACGACCGCTGGTCCTGAACATGGCTCCACGCTGGCAAGCACTATGGTTCCAAAAGTCGGTTGGCACGGCAAGTGCTTAAGGGCGTCGCGCGTTTGGGCAGCCCTCGTGGCGGGGGAGTGGCAGTAATGGACGCAAGTTTCGAGGAGGTGGTCAATGAAGTCCTGCTCGCGAAGGAGACGGCGGGGAAGTTCGCATGGCCAACCGTCTCGCAGGTCGCGCAGTACTCGTCGTGCAAGCGGTGGGCCAGCTCCCCGCCATCGCGAAAGCCCTGCTTGTAAGGTCAAGAAGTCGTTCGCCAGATCGGCTACGGTCAGTCCATCACCGTTGATTCGTAGGGTCCGCTCGGCGAACAGATCGTCCTTCTGATCGAGTTACTTCTGACGGGCGGATTCGCCCTTGGAATCATCGGGGAGCATTTTTCCAAAGTCATGGAGCTTTGTCCTCGGACTTTCTTCGCCCAGCGGTTCGTTCCCTGGTGGGCAAAGAAGGGAAAGTCGGGTGGGCCTTTTTAAGATCGAACTTTCTGCTAGACTTGGCCATGATGCTCAACGCCATCGTTTCCACGGGCGTCAAGCGAGCGTCACGGGCATTCGCTCGGTGACGTGAGCGGGTGTCCTTCGTTCAAGGACTAGCTCATCCGGTGTCAAAGCGGGCGTCAAGACAAGACGAGAGGTAGACAGCAAAACGATACAATAAAACACCGTTGCGGATGGGTGGCCGAGTGGTCTAAGGCGGCGGTCTTGAAAACCGCTGTGGGCGAAAGTCCACCGGGGGTTCGAATCCCTCCCCATCCGCT
>JAAYYU010000365.1 GCA_012515235.1 Candidatus Anammoximicrobium sp. | reverse complement strand
TGGCCAGGACGTTCGGGTTGGTCGAGATCTGGGCGGCGGTCGCGGCTCCGTCCGTCCATTGGCTGGGCGCGACTCCACCGTACATGCTTGCGTCGTTCCCCATCAGCCAGTTCATGCCATTGGCGTACGTGTTGAATGTCGTCCGGCGGTACGGATTTGTCACCACAGAGGGCTTGGCAAGGATCACGAAATCCCGCACCCAGTTGCCGCCCGGTGTTCCGTCCACATCCCCATCGAGTTGATTGCCCGACACGTCCGTGAGCGAATCCTTCACCGTCAGCCGGTAGACATCCTCCGGCAGTGCGGAGAACGTTAAGGTCGCCGTGTTCGTGCCCGAATCATACGACACGCTCACAGGCACGATCACGTCGTCGTTGTCCGTCGGCTCACCTAGGAGCCCATTGGCCGCAGCCCGCCGCAGTTCGTAGTTGTCTGGGTCGGCGGCTCCGGAAGCCTCCGTCCCCGGAAGCGTGGCCGGCACGGTCGGCGGGGTGCCCGTTTCGCGCACCCATACGGAATACTGCGACGCGATCGTACCATTGCCGTTGATCAAGGGGGCGTAGGTGGGGTAAGAGCCGGAATCCTGGCCTGGGATGGCGGACCAGCATGCCCCGTAGTACCACGGCTGTCCAAACAACGCTGCGCAATTGCCGCTGTACGCGTCCTGGTCATTGTCGATCGTGGACCATGGGCGGCCGAAGTGGTAGCTCAAAAGCCCCGTGTTCGTGTGGCCTGCCAGAAAGGTCCAGGCTCCGGACAGCGGATCGTGGTAGCGCCCCACGTACTTCCCATCGAACGTCCCATACGAAGTGGTGATGATTTGATGCCGGATTTCGGCCGTGCTGGTGATCGCGTACGCGGACATATCGCGAGTGTGACCCGTCGAAAGGCCGACGGTACCGGCGTTGGCCACCATATCGGTTGTGGGCGTGCGACTGCCGTTCAGACTATTGATGGCCAGCATCCAGCCGCCGCCGTCGGTGGTCATGTCGGCGTACGCTTGGAACGGCGCGGTCGCCCCGTCGCCATCCGGATCGAACCAGTAGATGCCGCTCGATGCACTGGGATCGACCATCAGGATTTGTTTGGCTGAGTAGGCCGGGTATTGCTGACTTCCCAGCGTCGCCTCCGCGACCGCATTGGTGAACGCGAGCGGCTCGCTGAACGTCACGTTCAGCGAAGTCGTGCCTGCCGCCAAGGTGCCGGAACTCAGCGACGGCGTGGTGTCGGTGACCGTCGGTGGCGTCCAGTCGAAGTTGAGAAGCGAACCCGTTTCGTCGCCCGTCAGGAACGCCGCGGCCTGCCCCCCGAAACCGCTCGCCGTGACCAGCACGCCCGCCGCGGCCACGGCGTCGGCGCGGTGGTCGTCCAGAATCGTGAAGTGGGCTAGACGGAACGTCGTCTCGGCGGGGACCGTCAGGTCATAGGTCCACTCGATATTGTCCCCGGTGACCGCGACGTTGGACGGCACCACTCCCAGCGGCCCGTGCATGTAATGAATGATCGCCGGTGTGCCGCCGCCGTCCGTGGCGTCGTCGGTCCCGATCCACTGGTCGGTCGTCTCGACCAGACTGTCGCCATCGGACGTCTGCCACACCGTCGTGGCCGCATCGGAACCCAGGTTGCCTACGATCCGGACCGTGGTGGTGATCGGGCTGCCCGTCGGGTTCTGGAAGACATCCAGCGTGCGGGCGAAATCCTCGCTACCCGTGCCGGGCACGGTGATCTCGCGGTGGACGATCAACCCGGACATGTTCTGGCTGCCCGTCACGAACGTCTGGCCGCCGTCGGCGGGATTGATCGGCAGCGAGGAGAAGTCCACGCTGCCCACTTCCAAGCGGTTCAGGCCGTCGAAGGCGTTGTTCGGCCCCTGAACCAACTGGGCCGTGCCGAAACCGCGCGCGTCCAGGTCGAATCCGAGGCTGTTTGCCGACTGCAACGTGACCAGGGCGGGAGTGCCGTCCAGATCGTCGACGAACGTCAGACCGGCGGGCAATTGCAGGCTGTTGTTGAACAAGCCCAACTGACCGGCACGCTCGACGAGGCTGCCCACCGGGTTGATGTAGGGGCCGTAGGTGGACGTGAAGATGACCGTGCTGGTGCTGGCCGCGGGGATCGGAATACTGGTCGAAGCCTGTCCGACGGTACTGCCGCTCGCCGTCCAAACGTTCGCACCGTTGACTGCCACGCTGGCCCACTCGTTCCAGCCCCCATAACACGAGTAGTAGAACGACGGGGTCCAGGTGATTGCGCCGGCCGTCGAATTGTGGATGCGAAACAGGGCCGCCATGACTTGTCCGTTGGTGGACGAGTACGCGATGTCGACGTCGGACCAGATCATCGCGTTGTCGGCGGCGGTCGCCTTGTTGGTGAACAGCGTCTTCAGCACGCTCACGTCGGTCGACATGGTGCCGGCTGTGGCGTTGCCGTCTGTCCAAGTCGAGGGATTCACCCCGCCGAACATGGCCGCGTTGTTTCCCATCAGCCAGCCGGTGGCGTTGTCGTAGCTATTGAAAACCTGCCAGCGGTAGGGAACCGTTGCGGGGAGGTCATCGACGAAGGTCAGCCCGGCCGGCAGTTGCAGGCTATTGTTCGCGAACCCCAGTTGCCCCGCGCGCTCGTACAGGTTGCCGGTCGTGCCCACCGGCGGCCCGAAGGTGGACGTAAAGATCACGGTGCTCGTCGTGTTGGCCGGGATCGAGAGGCTGGGCGACACCTGCCCCAGCCCATTGCTCCCGCCCGACGTCCAGACGTTGGAACCGTTGACTGCCACGCTGGCCCACTCGTTCCAGCCCCCATACGACGAATAGTAGACGGACGGCGTCCAAGTGATCGGGCTGGCGGTCGAATTCTGGATGCGGAACAGGGCCGCCATGACTTCTCCATTGGTCGACGAGTACGAGGTCTCGACCTCGGACCAGATCATCGCGTTTTTATCGGCGTAGCCCTGGTTGGTGAACAAGGTGCTGAGCACCCGCAGGTCCGTCGACAGGTTGCCGGCCGTGGCATTGCCGTCCGTCCAGGTCGAGGGAGCGACACCGCCGAACATGGCCGCATTGTTTCCCATCAGCCAGCCGGTGGCGTTGTCGTACGTGTTGAACACCTGCCAGCGATAGGGAACCGCCGCGGGCAAGTCGTCCACGAAGGCCAGGCCGCTGGGCAGTTGGAGGCAGTTGTTCAAGAAGCCCAACTGGCCGGCGCGCTCGAACAGCGTATCCGCCGGATTGACGTAGGGACCGTACGTCGAAGTGAAAACCACGGTGCTGGTCGTGTTGGCCGGCAGCGAGAAGCTGGTCGTGGCTTGGGACAGGCCGGCGCCCCCGTAGGTCCACACGTTGGTGCCGTTGACTGCCACGCTGGCCCACTCGCCCCACCCGGCATACGCCGAGAAGTAGAACGATGGGCTCCACGTAATCGGACTGGCCGTCGTGTTCTGGATGCGGAACAGCGTCGCCATCACTTGTCCGTTCGTGGACGAGTACGTGATGTCGACGTCCGCCGCGACCATGGCGTTCTTGTCGACGTAGCCCTTGCGATTGAACAGTGTGCTGAGGACGCTCAGATCCGGCGACATATCCTTCGCCGTGGCGTTTCCGTCCGTCCAAGCGGAAGGAGCCACGCCGCCAAACATGGCCGGAGTGTTCCCCATCAGCCAGCCGGTGGCATTGTCGTAGGAATTGAACACCTGCCAACGATAGGGAACAGTGGGGGCCGTGACAGCCACGAAATCCCGGCTCCAGTCGCCGCCACCCGTACCATTCCCATCGCCGTCCAGGGCGTTGCCGGCGGCGTCGGTGATCGTGTCCTTCACGGTCAGGCGGTAAACGCCCTCTGAAAGCGCGGCGAAACTCAGCGTGGCCGTGGTGCCCGCGTAGCTGGCGGAAAGCGAAACGAAGTCATCGTCGCCCGTGCCGAGCAGGCCGTCCGCTCCCAGGCTCTGCAACTGGTAGTTCCCTGCCGTCCCGCCGCCAACCACCGCCTCGCTGAAATTCACCTGCAGTAGCGTTGCCCCCGTATACAGCGTCCCGCTGGTCGCAAACGACGGTGTGATCCCCGTCACTGTGGGCGGCACGCCGTCAACGTGGACCAGCACCGTATCCGAGGCCACGCCGCCGTCGCCATCGTTCACGGTGACCGTCACCGTGGCTGCGTAGCTGCCCCCAGGGAAGATGTGGCTCAGCGTGAACGTCTTGTCCGCGTTCAGCGTCAGCGACTGGACACCGCTCCCGTCACCGTAGTCGACAGTGGCCGTCCAGGTATCCGCCCCCGGGTCGACGAAGGAGCCGATCTGGGTGAACGTCTGTCCCGAACGGACCGAGCCGTCAGCGCCGGCGTTGACCACCGGCGGCACGTTGCCGATGCTGATCGTCGCGGTGTCGGTCCCGTTGGCGCCGAGCGCATCGGTGACCTGGAGCGACACGGTAACGGAACTCGGACCGTCGAGCCCCGCTGCCGAGAACAACGGGGTCTGTCCCGTGGCGTCATCGTACTGCCCATCAGCGTCAAAATCCCAGGCATAGGCGTGGGTGTCGTTGGGCAGATCCGGATCGACGGCGCCTCCTGCATTCAAAGCAACCGTGCCGCCCTCGAGGACCGCATAGGGTCCGCCAGCTTCCGCCTGGGGGGGCCGATTCAGCGGTGTCTGCCCGCTGCTCAACAGCCCGATCTCGGCCGTAGTCAACGCCCGGTTCCAGATGGCGACGTCGTCGATCTTGCCGTTCGTCGCAAAGCCACGCCCGTCCAGATCGTTGCGGCGTCCGATCAGCAGCGGCATCGTCGTATCCGTCGGGCCGTTGACCCCCATGTTGCCGTTCGCATACTGCGTGCCGTCAAACCACAGGGACACGTAAGCGCCTTCGCGGCGGACGACGAAGTGGTGCCAGGCATTGGGGGCGATTGTCAGAGCCGGCGTTTCGACGACGTTGGGCGTCGAGTAGCTGAACTGGTAGTAGTTACCAGCCATCTTGGTGAGCGTCCAGCCGGGCCCCGTCATGCCTCTGAACTTCTCCACCAGGACCTGCTCACCGACCGTACCGTAGTAGTTTGCCCAAGCCTGGATGGTGTAATCCTGGGTACTAAAGTCGAAGTCTTGATCGTCGACCGGCCGCACCGCGAATTGCGAAATACTCCCGTGCAGATCCAACGCTTGGCCATGCACGCCGGCGGCGAAGCCCGGACTTCCGACGAGTGTCAGGTTCCGAGCCTGGGTGGTCGCATCGGCACCGTTACCGTCCAACGGCCAATAGGCCAGGAGTCCATCGGCGAGTCCCCCAGCGAGGAGCCTCCTAGGTTCCAACACCTCGAAAATGCCTCGCTTGCCGGCGCGGCGGTGGGCTGGGTTTCGCCGGCGCGCCCCGCGAGCGACCGAATGACCAGCAGCATCCGACGTAAGAGCCGCGACGCGTTTCCTGAATACCATCGTGTGACTCCAGAAAAAGTTGGATCCCGGACGCGAAGGTCTGTAGGGACATAAGAATTGCCGGTTCCTGGGGCTGTTTCGGCTTGCCCATGCACCGGCGCAGCAACCTCACGGTCGCACTACCTCTCGTCAACGAACCGATCGCCCTAAAGTCTTACCACGGCCGAAAGGGCTAAGGAAGCCCCCCTGTGCGGACCGCGCCAGAATCGTGCGACTGTGAATCATGCAGGGCACTTAAGTACGAAGACGGTCTCACAACGCGACTCCATCCACATCCCGACGTGAGTGGGTATGCGGCGAACCAGGGTTTGAGGGCGAGCTCGACGAACACGCGCCCGTTTTGTACCAACCTCCGCCGTGCCCCAGGCCGCCTTTCACCATCCGCCCGGAAACGCTTCATCCGGGCGTCACTCCGCCCCGCTTCGCCGGACGACCGCCGAAGTGTTTCTTCGCCCTCTTCCAGGCCTTCCTCGGTGTCACGCTCGCCGGCGAACCGGCCGAGCCGCAGTTCGTCCATCAAAAACTCCGGGAGAATCCCGCCTTCGCACGCACCTGTGGCTTCACCCTCCCACGGGCCGAGAAGCTCGAACGCGCCAGCGATCTCCCCAGCCTGCGGAAGCTCCAGCAATTCGACCAGATCATGACGCAGAACGGTCTGTGGGGTGAAGCCGCCTTGGACCGCGTGGCCGCCAACCTCCGCGCCGGCACGGTCCAGGTGGAGGCGACAGTGGTGCATGACACCACGCACTATCACGCGTCTTCTGCCATGCAAGTGCTCGACCTGGCTGCCGAACTCGCCGGCGGCGACGGCATCTCGGAGCCCGTGACCGGCGACGCGACGGCCGCGGTGGCGGATCCGTCCCAGGAGCGGCGCGCCGGCGGCCCTGCCGAGCTGGCCGCCAAGACGCCGGAACCTGCGCCGTCGTCCGCCCCGTCGCCCCCGCCCGCGGCGTCCGTCGCCGCCAACACGGCATCCTCGGTCGCCGCGTACCACCGGTCGTCCAGTCGCCGGTCTACGATCTTCGATCCAACAGACTGCCACGTGCGGCGCGCAAGCACTTCGCGACCGGGCACACGGCTTGTTCGACGACGAGTGGCAGTCGCGCCAGTCCCCCGCGAGGAGACGGGAAGGAACGACGAGAACCTATTGGGGCTGAGGCACCGACAGGATGGCTCGCGCCAACAGGCTTGCTGGCTTCGCCGCTCGATCGCAGATGGGGACCCAACCGTGCGAGACATGTGGTGGCCCAAACTGGCAACGGACGGTGTGCGGACTACCGGGACGTCTCACAAACGAGCATCCCTCCACGGCGACATTCCTCCCACACGTCCTCACAGCGGGTCTGCAGGACGGATTAGCAGTGCCTCCGCAAGGGAACGTCAACCCATCGTACATTAACCTGCGATCATGACGCGTGGCGCCGTCATAACCGGCAAATCCCTTGGAACCGGAACAGCCAGTATATTCAGACCACCATCCCTACATATCCCCCCCCCCCCCCCCCCCCCCCC
>JAAYYU010000364.1 GCA_012515235.1 Candidatus Anammoximicrobium sp. | reverse complement strand
CACTGGATTTTGAGTCCAGCGCGTCTGCCAATTCCGCCACTCTGGCCCAGACGGTCTGTGGCTGAACCTCTATTATCCGCAAAAGGCGTCCGGTTGCAAGTGCCGGTAAGGCACAAGCGGAAATAGCCCGCTGGATGCGGTAAGCGTGCAGCCATCCAAATTGGCTTTACGAAAGGGCGTGAGGATGCCTTTTCGGGAACGGTCTTTTGGCTGCTTCAGACGAACAACCGAATTCTTGCTATTCAGGAATTCCGGGTGCGAGTTGGACGCCGTGAAAGCCGATGACGGCTGGCGGGTACTGGCGAAGATCCCAGTGGCCCAAGCTGGCGAGCAGGCCGAAATCGAATTGCTCGTCCGCTTCCACCACAAACCGGCTTTCTGCGGGGCACCGCTGGTGCAAGGCGGTGATCAGGCCCACCAAATCGGTTGTTCGGTCGGTGAAGAAAGCCCAGGGCGGCGAGCACAGGACAAGCCAAGGGACCTGGGCCATGGCGGTCCAGTCGAGACGCTGCCGGGGCCAGAGGAAGGCATCGCCCGAATACACCGACGCCCGGTCGCCGAGGCCCAGGGACGCGATCGTTTGTTCGATCAGCCGTGCCGTGGGAAAATGGCGTTCGATCAGCGTGACGCGGGCTGCTCCGCGGCTGAGCGCCTCCAAGCCCAGGGCCCCGGTTCCCGCGAACAGGTCGATGGCGTGTTTGCCTTTGACTGCCGTGGCCAGCACATCGAACAGGGCCTCGCGAAGCCGGTCTTTCATGGGCCGGGTCCGCTGATCGCCGCTGTACAGGATGGTGCGGCCGCGGAGCGAGCCGCCGATGATCCGGAGCGGTTTGGCTGCGGCGTCAGAGCGTTCGACGTGCCGTAACGGCCGATGGCGTGAACCTTTTCGTTGTGTCATCGTATTCTAAGGGATGGAGAAATGGGGTGCCGCCGTCGCGGATCCGTGGGCGTCTCTGACTTCTGGCAGTCAAGGCACCTTTTCACTGCGGCGGAGTTTGGTAATCTGTTAACTTTCCGGGAGTTGCGGCACCCGGCGAGCGATCTGGCATGCGGCGATGGGCCGGGTGCCAGCCCTCCGTTTTGGCTGCCAATGCCGTGAATCCCCGTGTGCCTTGGACTGAAATTACCACTTGTTGATCTTCCGGAGGTCTGTTCGATGTTGCGACATTGGCTTCGCTTTGTACAGCCCTTGGTCTTCGTTTTTGCGGTTTTCCTCACGCTGACTGCGACCGCTGCCGATCAGGAATCGCCCAAGCCAGAGGCCCCGACTGCGGCCGCCGCGGCGAAACCGGATGCCCCACCGCCCGCAGCCGAAGCAAAACCGGCAGCGGCGTCGGCCAAGGACGCGGCACCCGAAGCCAAGAAACCGCAGGCACCGGCCAAGCCGCCGGTCAAGGAACCAGCGCAGCCCAAGCCCGATGCAAAGGAAGCCCCCAAGTCCGAGACCAAGGAGGCACCCAAGCCGGCGGACGCCACCAAGCCCAAGCAAGACGCGGCCAAGGCCAAGGACGTCGCCTCGGCCGCCGCGGTCTTTGCGGCCAAGCTGACCGAATGGAAGGAAGTGCTGAAGGAATTGCGGAAACTCCGCGAGGACTACAAGACGGCCACGCCGGACCAGACGTCCGAAATTCAAACCAGGTGGAACGAAGCGATTGCCAAGGCCGAAGCGATGCTCGCGCCTTTGCGCGAAGCGGGCCAAGCCGCCTACTTGGCCGCGCCGAATGCGGACGGTGCGTTGACCGAGTTCCTGATCAAGATCGTCGCGGACGACGTGAAGCGGGACAATTACGAGCCGGCCGCTGAACTCGCCAAAGCGCTGCTGGACAACGGCTGCACCAAAGTCGAACTCTGCGATCCGGCGGGGCTCGCAGCCTTTGCCACGAACGACTTTGAACTGGCCGAGAAGCAGTTGAAGCGGGCTCAGGCCGAAGGCAAGCTCAGTGACGCTGCCCAGAAGATCATGGGCGATCTTGCCGACTATCAGAAGTTCTGGAAGGCAGAGCAGGAAATCCGCCAGAAAGAGGCGGCGGCCAACGACCTGCCGCGCGTCCGGCTGAGCACGACCGAGGGCGAGATCCTCGTCGAGCTGTTCGAAAACGAGGCCCCTGAAGCGGTCGCCAATTTCATCAGTCTGGTCGAGAAGAAGTTCTACGACGGTTTGACGTTCCATCGTGTGCTGGCAGGCTTCATGGCGCAGGGCGGTTGCCCGGCGGGCGATGGGACGGGCGGTCCCGGCTACAGCATCTACTGTGAGTGCACCAAGGACAATCACCGCAAGCACTTCCGGGGCAGCCTGAGCATGGCGCACGCCGGCAAGGACACGGGCGGGTCGCAATTCTTCCTCACGTTCCTGCCCACTCCGTCCCTGAACGGAAAACACACGGTGTTTGGCCGCGTGATCGAAGGCCTGGAGGTGCTCGCCAAGTTGCAGCGGATCGACCCGGAAGACAAGAGCAGCAAGCCGGACCCGGACAGGATGGTCAAGGCCGAAGTGGTCCGTAAACGGGGTCACGCCTACGAGCCGCGCAAGGTCCAGTAGGCCTTCGGCCGCCGAGGGCCGGAGCGCAGTTCAGATGCACGGCTCCTGAGCGCTTGTTGAGAAAAGGCGACGGGCCCCAGCTGTGCTGGAGACTTTCGAGAAGAAACGAGCACCGCGAGTTGCCTGTGGCCTTTTTTCGACACTCTGGCGGGGCAGGCTGGGCTTGTGGACAGCAGAAAACGGAAAGCAAGGAGTCACATCGTGCGGACTCATTTGTTATGGGCGGTTCTTGCGGGACTGATGTGGTGCAGCGGAACCCCCTGCGGCTTGGCGGCGGAACCGGCGACGGTAGGGCAGACCTATGCCAAGGTGCGAGCGGAATGGGATGCGGTCAACGCCACGCTTAACGGCTTGGCCGATCGCTTCCGCACGGCCCAGGCGGCGGAGCGCGAGACGATCCGCGCACAGTACGCGGAAGGGGTGGCCCAGGCAGAAGCCCTGCTGCCAGAGTTGCGCGAGGCTGGCGTCGCCGCCTACAAGGCCGCGCCGAATCAGGATCGGGATCTACTCGGATTGCTGATCGGAATCGTGGCGAACGACGTGCGTCAGGACCGCTGCGAGGGTGCCTTGCAACTGGCCCGTGTGCTGATCGATGGCGGTTGTCCGGAGCGAGGCGTGTTTGGACCGGCCGGAGTCGCCGCTTATGCCAGCGACGACTTCGACGCCGCCCAGCAGTATTTGACGGTTGCCAGAGAGTCCAAGGTGCTGGACGACGACGGTGCCGTCTGCCTGACCGACGTGGACTTTGCCAAGAAACTCTGGGCCAAGGAACAGGAATTTCGTCGGCGGGAGGCCGCGGCCAACGATCTGCCGCGCGTGCTGCTGAAAACGACCAAGGGCGATCTGGTCGTCGAACTGTACGAGAACGAAGCGCCGCAGACCGTTGGCAATTTTGTCCACTTGGTCGAAACGGGCTTCTACAACGGCCTCTCGTTCCATCGCGTGCTGCCCGGCTTTATGGCTCAAGCCGGCTGTCCGCGGGGCGACGGCGGCGGTGGGCCGGGCTACGACATCTACTGCGAGTGCTACGCTTCCCAGCACCGGAACCACTTCCGCGGCACCCTGAGCATGGCACACGCGGGCCGCGACACCGGCGGGTCTCAGTTTTTTCTGACCTTCCGCCGCACGCCGCACCTGGACGGGCGGCACACCGTCTTTGGACGTGTCGTCGAAGGACTGGACGTGTTGGCCAGACTCCAGCGCATCGACCCATCGGCCCCCGGCCGCAAGCCCGAACCCGATCGGATCACGGAGGCCAAAGTGCTGCGAAAACGGGACCACGAGTACCGGCCCGTGAAGGTCCAGTGAGCCGCAACGGTCGGAAACCCGAAACGCGGGCGAGCGGTTGCCAAGACCGCCCTTGTCCAGGCCCAAGGCAATTCAACCCGGCATACAGGCCGGTACGGCGACGGCGATCCTGGGCTAAATGACTGGACGGGCAAGACCGCCGAACGTTTTCCCCGAAGCGTGAATGGCCTCTCGCGAGAAAAAAGCCTCTTCTTCCGGAACGAGCCGCCGCGTTGGCCGAGTTGTTGGAGGAGTATGGGCTGGAGGGATCCCTGCCTTGCGCATCAATGTCTCCCGTCGTTCCTCGAAACGCCTTTGCGCTGGGCCATGATGGACGCCTCCAACGCCCGCATGGTGGGGCCGATGGACAGCGGGTTCGGGCAACGGCGTGGGAGGGGCCGCTCGCGGTGCGAGGTCCGCTGCGGTCAGTTCACGGATGGGCAAGTCGGTCGATTTGCCATCGGGCTTCAAGGCAAACCGCCCGGTGTTAAAACCGGGGATTCGCCAGTGGCCGTAGATCACCCCCTCGCCGGTGCTCAGGCCCTGATACGTGACCGCGTGTTTGCCCGTGTACTGCTTCACGAACGAAACGGAGCCGTTTGATTCGTAATTCCCTTGCAGCGCAAAGTCGCCAATGCAGTCATGGCCCGAACCGCTGAGGACGCCGGACGAAAATGTCAGGACTAGGTCGTCCATGTGTTGACGACCCAAGCCGAGTTGTTCCCACCAACCGCACCACGGCCCACTGTGCATCGTTTTGCCCTTTCGCTACATGGACGCCTGCTATGATGTCTTAGTCTGGCGGGAAATGGAAGTCTGGCAGTTGCGAGTTTGCGGGTTAGGGATCAAGGCCGGCGGTTTGCGGCGCTACTCCAGAGCGATTGGCTCTTGTTCGAACTTCTGATCTAAGACCTCCGGTTTCGTCTGACAGGCGAAGATGGATCATGCCGGTTCTTTCCCGGCCAATTCGTTCTCGAACTCCAGCATGCCTCACGACAGGTGTTTGTGTACGATACGGAAGCTGGATGGTTTCTTTGCTTTCATTTTGCCTCGAACAGAGATGCCCAAGGCAGAACGCCTGGACTCTGGATAGTGGGTAAGAAACCGGCAGGATCTCGTGCAAGCTGCGCAGTCTCGGCTGACTGCGGCGATGTCCCTGTGCGCGTCTTTTGCGGCATTATCGGCGTCCCGATGTAACCGGTCCTTCGCTCGCCGTCCGGAACTTGGGCAAAATCGTTTTGCCGCTCCTAATTCGCCTTGCCGCTGAACGGCACTTTCTGTATTTCTACGCGCCCCGTTGGAGTACACGGCGACGAGAGTTGGCCGCGCGCTCTTCGGGCAGCTTGCCAGACGTGCTAGCAAGCTCAGGCATCTTGTCTTGTCCGCGTCTGTACGCCTTGGCCATTCAACCGGGGACGCAAACAACCCATGCAGCGCGATCACTCACTTGGTGCGCTACTCCGTTGGGGTCTGTCCGCAGGGCTGCTTGCCGGCAGCTTCGCAGGCTGGCCTGCGGCGGGGTTAGCTCAGACGCCGCCCACCGTCCCGCCGGCTCCGGCGAGTTCGCTGCCCTACCAGGCACGGGCCTTGGTCGCGGGCGTGCGGTTCGTCGGTAACGAAACGACCAAAGAGCAGTTCATCCAGTCGCAGCTGAAGACGCGCAAGGACCGCGAATTCGATCCGGAGGTTGTGCAAGCAGACGTGCGGCGACTGGCCACGACGGGCCGTTTCCACAAGGTGGACACGTATACGCAGGAGACGCCGGAAGGCATCCTTGTCACCTTCGCATTCACCGAGCGGATGTCGATTCGCGAGATCAAGTATCTGGGCAACCGGAACATCAACGACAAGACGCTGGCCAAGCAGGACGGCCTGGAGATCGGCGATTCGCTGACGCCGTACGCGGTCGAAGAGGGACGCCGCAAAATCGAAGAGTACTATCACTCGAAAGGCTTCGGCAAGACGCAAGTCGCAATTCTGGAAGGCGACCAGTCGCCGGACGGCCGAGTGGTCTTTGTGATCAACGAAGGCCAGTTGGAACGGATTGCCTCGGTCAAGTTCGTGGGCAATACGATTGCCACGGACGAGCGGCTGAAGACGCAGATCAAGTCCAAGCCCGGGTTTCTCTGGTACTTGTTCAAAGGCCAGGTGGACCGCAAGCAGATCGACGAGGACATCGAGCGGCTGACGGCCTATTATCGGGCGTTGGGTTTTTTCAACGCCCGGATTGGGCGCGAATTGCAGTTCAGCGAGTCCGGCCAATGGCTGACACTGACGTTCGTAATCGACGAGGGGCCGAGATACGTAGTCCGCAACGTGACGGTGGCGGGCAACGAGAAGTTCCCGACGCAAACGTTGTTGGATCAGATGGAGTTGAAGTCCGGCGACTATTTCAATCTAGGCAAGATGAACCGCGACGCCAATTCGTTGCGGGATATTTACGGCGGCCAGGGCCACATTTTCGCCGACATTCAGGCGGATCCTCGATTCCTGGAAGAGCCGGGTCAGTTGGACCTGGTCTACAACGTCAAGGAGGGAGGCGTGTGGCGAGCCAGTCGCGTGAACGTTCATATCGAGGGCGAGCATCCGCACACGCGGGAAAAGGTTGTGTTGAATCGCCTCTCGGTGAGGCCGGGAGACATCCTGGACACACGCGAGTTGCGGGCCAGCGAACGCCGCTTGAAGGCGTCGCAGCTGTTCCAAAACGACCCGATGACCGGCGAGACTCCGCAAGTGGTGGTGCGTCCGCCGGAATTGCAGGATGCAGTTGGAAACGTAGCCGATGGCGAGGGTCCGCGGACAGGGATGTATCGCGGCCAGAGCCCCGGCGGCAGTTATTAGAGATCTGAGGGCGACCTCTTGAACCAGCGCTGCGCGATCGCCGTAGGCCTGATCATGGTCATGGGACTGACCGCCGTGAGCGGCTGCGCGTCGCCAGGGGCCTCCGCGACGGCCTTCTGTCCGCCTCCTCCCACGGTGCCCGCACGCGGTGCGGCACCGGCCTCCGTTTCCGCTCCGCAAGCAGTTGTTCCACAGGCCGCCCAGCCAACGACCGCTCCGCCGTCGGCCCCAGTCGTTCGCGGCCAGGATTCGGGCGGCATTCGGGAAGCAAGCCAGTCGTTCCGTAGCGAGGTGCGGTTGGCACAATTCACGCCGGCGCCAGCGTTGGCCGGTTCGACGTTTCCCGTCGGGCCTCCTCCGATCAACTCATCGGGAACGCCTGCTGCGACGCCTGCCGCCTCGGCACCCGTCTACGCCCCCGGCTCCGGCCCCGGCGCGACGCCTGCGCCGCTGGTGCAGTCGCCCGGCGTGTTGGGCGGGCCGTTCACCGCGCCCGGTCAACCCTACGTGGACATCGACCCGGCCATGTCGACGCCGGTCGACGTGTATGTCTCGGAAACCCAGACGGGGCGTTTCATGTTCGGGGCCGGCATCAATTCGGACGCTGGCGTCACGGGCCAAATCGTGGTGGACGAGCGGAATTTTGACATTACGCGAGTACCCACCAGTTGGCGGGACTTTGTCGAAGGCACGGCTTTCCGAGGTGCGGGACAAGGGTTCCGAGTGGAAGCGATGCCCGGCACGGAAGTCCAACGCTACTTGGTGAGCTTCACCGAGCCGTACCTGTTCGACACGCAAATCAGCCTCAACCTCAGCGGCTTTCTGTATGATCGCCGCTTTTTCGACTGGGACGAACAGCGACTGGGCGGCCGCATGGCCCTGGGGTACCGGTTGACTCCGGACTTGTCCGTGAGCGCCTCGTTGCGAGCGGAAAACGTCGAGATCTCCGATCCGCGGGTGCTGATCCCGCAACTGACGGAGACACTCGGGGATAACGCCCTGTACAGCGGTCGGCTGTCCCTGACCCACGACACGCGCGATATTCCCTTCGCGCCGACCGAAGGACACCTGATCGAATTGGGCGTCGAGCAGGCCTTTGGTACGTTCGATTACCCGCGCGCCGACTTGGATTTGCGCAAGTACTTTCTGGTCCGAGAACGGCCGGACGGATCGGGCCGGCACACTTTGGGTTTCATGTTTCGCCTGGGATTCACGGGCAGCGACACGCCGATTTACGAGAACTACTTCGCGGGCGGCTATTCCACTCTGCGCGGGTTCGAGTTCCGCGGCGCCTCGCCTGAATTCAACACGGTGCGGGTGGGCG
The DNA here is from genome assembly GCA_012515235.1 of Candidatus Anammoximicrobium sp. Taxonomy (GTDB): domain Bacteria; phylum Planctomycetota; class Planctomycetia; order Pirellulales; family Pirellulaceae; genus Anammoximicrobium. Next base: position 1,340 of record JAAYYU010000364.1, on the reverse strand, counting down.
GCACGTTCATGTTCCTGGGCGCCGCGGAATATGTGTTTCCGCTCACGGCCGACGACATGTTGAAGGGCGCTCTGTTCTGCGATTTCGGCACGGTGGAGGAAGAAACTCGGCTGTCCGCCGACACCTACCGCGTCGCGCCGGGCTTCGGCCTGCGAATCAACGTCCCCGCGTTGGGGCCCGCTCCGCTGGCCTTCGATTTCGCTTTCCCCGTCGCCAAGGCCGATACCGACGATACTCGCGTGTTCACCTTCTTCCTGGGCGTCGGACGGTAGTGTTACCGATTCCGGAAAAGGGGACGCCCCTTTTTGTTGGCAAGTCCTCGCCGATGGTTCACCGTTTGCGTGGCCGCCCGCGCGGCCGGAGCGTCCACTCCAGGCCGAGACGCTCCACCCTGTTCTGTTGCCACCGTTCGCTCCCGCAGGCCCCCCGCCGAACTGAATGACGGATCGCCTCAAGTTCTGCTTTTGTCTGAGACTGCGCTACGAACTCGCGCCAATCTACCGGAATGGGTAGCGGCCAATCGGCCAGCAAGCTTCCTTATCGAATCGACGCATACGGCCCACACCACGGTTGACCACGTGGAACACCATCCCTCCGGGAGCCACTCGGGCAGATCTCGGCATGGCACCGAGCCCACCAAAGTGATGCTCCGCCGTCAATAAGCGAACCTGTCCCGCTTTCGCCTGCTCATCCGGGGCGCGACCCAATGGGTGATGCTCTACCAGCAAACCGCCGAGCCGCTGAAACTGCGCTTGCGCCTGCGGTCCGCTAGCGCGACGTCGGTCCGCGCCGGCGGCGTCCGCGTCGATGCCGTCCTGTGTCACGTCAACATGAAAACCCGGTTCACCGCGCCGCTGAAGTTCACTCAAGTCGTCCGGTTCTTGCCGGCATCGCTCAATCGGCTGCGGAATCTGGGCTTTGAATCCGGCGACGCCAACTGGTCGAAGAACGAAACCGGGTATCAGATCGACGATGCGCAAGCCCACAGCGGGCGGCATAGTCTGCGGCTGCGCAACGCCACCGTCCAGGATCGCGGCAGCGCCTCGCAGACCATCACGCTGAACCAGACCGTCCCGCGCCCGATCGTCGTGCGAGGTCACGCCAAGGCCGAGAATGTTAGTGGCCACTCCAACCGCACGTTCGCCGTGTACGTGGACATCTACTACACCGACGGCACGCCCCTGTACGGCCAGACCCAGGGCCAGCGCGCACGCTGGGGGAAGTAGGCAAGCTAGGAAGAGTTGCGCCCTGAGGCATTAACGAGTATACCATCGCCAATGAATTCCTCTTTCGAGCACCACGAAGCGAAGGGATTTGGCGATGGCGAAGTCGGTACGGAT
>JAAYYU010000363.1 GCA_012515235.1 Candidatus Anammoximicrobium sp. | reverse complement strand
TGGCTGCGGCTGTCGGATGTCGAGCCGCCGCTCAATCCGCGGTTGATCGGCGAATCCGGACTGGGAAAGACGACGTTGGCTTGTGCTGTCGGGCGGCAGATGGGCAGGGAGGTCTACATCTTCCAATGCACGATGGACACGCGCCCCGAGGACTTGCTCATCACCCCGGTGCTGACCGGCGACCAACGGATCGAGTACCGAGCATCACCCGTGGTGAGCGCGATGCTGCGAGGCGGAATCCTGCTGCTGGACGAAGGGAACCGGATGCCGGAACGAAGCTGGGCCTCGCTGGCGCCGTTGATGGACGATCGGCGCTACGTGGAAAGCGCTATCGCGGGCGTGAAGGTCAAGGCCCATCCCAACTTCCGGCTGTGTGTGACGATGAACGACGACGCCAGCGTGTACGAACTGCCCGGTTACATCCAGAGCCGGCTGAAGCCGAAGATCGAAATCGTTCAACCGCCTTGGCGATTGCGGCAAGAAATCATCCGGCGCAAGTGTCCGGGTGTCGATGACGATCTGCTGCACGAGATCTTCGGAGAACTGAAACGTCGTGCGAGGACGACGGTGCGCGACAGCATCCGCGACATGCTGACGCTGGCGCAGTACGCCCAGAAACTGCGCAACACGGGAATCGACAAGCCGCTTGAACGGTCCATTCAGCAAGTCCTCCTCAAGTGAGCGTGCGCGAGATCAGGGCGGGATAACCGGCAGGATCTGCGCAAGCTGCCTGATGGGCGCAAAAAAAGTCCCTCGCGAAGGCTGATCACTCGATCAAGGTCCGCGAGGGATGTACTCCGTAGTGTTTTCAGCAGACCTCGGAGTACTGAATTATGGATCATCGCTTGCTGCAGCAGGTTACTTTTTGGACGGTTCTTTTTTCGATCGATCGGGAACTGGCGGCAACGGCCTGTCAGGCAGGTTGTTCGTGTGGCGGGCGTCTGCACCGGGCTGACTTTCCCCGGAAGCCGCGAGGGGGACCGCCGGATCTGCCGCGGGAGTACTGCTATCGCTTCAGCTTCTGCTGCAACCGGGAGGGTTGTCGCAAGCGGGTCACACCGCCCTCGATACGGTTTCTCGGCCGCAAGGTGTACCTGCATGCCGTGATCATCCTGGTGGCGGCCATGCGGCAAGGGGCGACCCCGCGGCGCGTGGGCTTCCTGGCCGAACTGTTCGAGATCGACCGGCGCACCATCGTCCGTTGGCAGGTCTTTTGGCAGGAGCAGTTTCCGGAGACCGCGTTTTGGAAGGTCGCGCGGGGTTTCTTGTTGCCTCTGGTGGACGCCGCCTCGCTGCCCCTGGAGTTACTGCGGCGGTTTCTCCACGGCCACGATTCCGATCCCACATCGGGCTGGAAGGGACTGCTCGGGTTTCTCTCACCGATCACGACCACGGAGGGCTTGAAGGGCTAGATTTCGCGTTGGCCAGTCGCCGCCCGCAGAAGATGCGCGACGACGGGACCGGTCCAGCGGACTAAGGTGGTCTCGCAGTGGTTCTCAGGTGTTTCTTTCCCTGTTGAGGAGCTGCGATGACTTCCAAACCTGTTTCCCCGACTCCCTCTTTATGGGCTCGCTTTCGATTTTCGATTGTGGGTTCGCTGCTCAGTGCGCCGGTGCCGCACGGAGGGCTGCAGCAAGCCCTTCAAGACCTGGCCGACAAGACCTGGACGCATCCGGTGCATGGCGGCCCGGTCCAGTTTTCGGCCAGCACCATCGAACGCTGGTACTACGCCGCTCGAGGCGCCAAGCAGGACCCGGTCCACGTCTTGCGGCGGATCATCCGCAAGGACTGTGGCCAGATCTCCTTGCCCGCGATCCAGGTCGAGCAGCTGTTGGCCCAGTATCGGGCTCACGAGCACTGGAGCTACCAGTTGCACTACGACAACTTGGTCGCCTGGGTCCAGGCCCATCCAACGCGTGGGCCGCTGCGGTCCTATTCCACGGTGCGGCGGTACATGCAGGCTCACGGCTGGCTCCGCAAGCGGCGGTCGGCGGCCAAGGGGCGTCCCGGCATGGAGCGTGCGGCTCAGCGCCGCGAACGGCGCGAGATCCGCAGCTACGAGGCGGAGGACGTCGGCTCGTTGTGGCATCTGGACTTCCACCACGGCTCGCTGTCGGTGCTCCTGCCCAGCGGCCAGTGGCAGCGACCGCTGGCCCTGGGGATCCTCGACGATTGCTCGCGGCTGGGCTGCCATCTGCAGTGGTACCTGTCGGAGCAGACCGAGGATCTGGTGCACGGCTTCAGCCAAGCGATTCAGAAGCGGGGTCTGCCCCGGTCCACGATGACCGACGGCGGCTCGGCGATGATCGCCGAGGAGTTCCGCGAAGGGCTGCTGAACCTGGGGATCGTC
>JAAYYU010000362.1 GCA_012515235.1 Candidatus Anammoximicrobium sp. | reverse complement strand
TGTCGAAGCCTTCCATGACATCCTCCTTTGCGTCCAAGCTGAGGGCTCAAATTTGACCTCCGTGGTCTCGCAAAGTATGACGCCTGCCACGACTTACGTAAATCTCAGTTGTGGACAGCAGTGGGCTCGAACCCACAATCTCCGGCTTGATAGGCATGTACTCCGAATCGGCAGTCAGGATGTACTCAAGGAAAACGACCGACGAAGTTGTGACCAGAGGTTTACGCTGCTCTCCCATTGAGCTACGCCCCCCCGAGAATCAAGCGGAGGCGGTGGGACTCGAACCCACAACCCGCGGGTTTTCAGCCATGTACTCCAATCGGCAGTCGGTCGTGTTTTGGTGGCGACGAGGTGTTGGTCAGAGGTTGGCTCGCCAGTTGAGCCCGCCCCGAGCGGCTGAGGTCCGAGTCGGGGCGATGAGAATCGAACTCACATGTACTCCGAACCGGCAGTCGCCGTTGTATTCAGTGCCCAACGAAGGGTTGCCGAGAGCTGCTTTCGCTACGGCCGTCCGTACCAGCGAGTTGATCGCTGGCCGTTGACCGGCCCCTTCGTCTCGGAGAGACTCCGGCGCCATTCACTAGCCGGTCGCCCGGCATCGCTACCTTAGGACCGTCGTATGTACTCCCAGCGGGCAGTTGGGCAGTGTTTCTTTTCCTGATGTCAAAGGCCCAACGAGGGATCATCGAGACACGCCTTTTCGGCGGGCCAGATTCACAGTCTGGATGTAGTCCCGACAGGCAGTTGGGCTCGTCTAGGTCAAGACCATCCAACGAGGAAATGGTTCGGACGTTGGGCTTCTTAACAGGAAGATGTAGTCTGAACCGGCAGTTGGACAGTCAGAGACGCAGGTGGGAGTCGAACCCACTTCGACCGGGTTGCAGCCGGTTGCCGTGCCGTCTGGCTCCAGCGTCACAAGCCGCCGCGCGATACCTCGCGCAGCGGCTAAATCACTCATCCCCCTTATCGTGCTCAATCGCCAGTTTCAGGGTTTCTTCGCCCGTCTTCCTGGCGAGGTGCCACAGGACCTCACCGCCACGATCGCCAGCAGGCTCCGCAGCGTGTCTGGCTGTGACGACGCGCCGGGGCTCGATCATCCTGTCATCCGGCAGAGTCCAGGGCCGCGTCACATTGTCCGCGCCCCGCAGCAAGTCGTCGCTACCGTACAGCACGACCCGTCCCAGATCGTCGGCCTGCTGAAAGGCTTCGCGTCCCAGGTTTCCGGCCTGCCGGCCTGCGAATCGTGCCACGTCATCGGCCTGCCGTCCCAACGCGGCCAGCAGAGCGATCACGCCCGCGCCGATTCCCCGGCCCACAACAGAGTCGCTTTGACGGACGTCATCGCTTTGTCGCATGGCTCGTCTCTCCTTCCTTGTTCCTCCGTCAGTGCCCTTGCCAGGAATCGAACCTGGCCCTCGACCTTCGCGCTCTTCGCGTGCGACTCCGGCACACCCCAAGGACATTGTGTTGTTCAGCAGCCCGCCGAGGAATCGAACCCCGTCTTGCAGAATCGAAGTCTGCCGTGCGGTCCAGCACACTCGCAGGCCGTAGCGTCAGTAGCCCGTCCAGGAATTGAACCTGGTCCAGCAGCTTCGGAAGCTGCCGTGCTGTCCGGCACACCCACGGGCCATTCTGTTGTCAGTACCCCGACCTGGAGTCGAACCAGGACCAAGACCTTCGCAGCGTCTCGTGCTGTCCGTTACACCATCGGGACAATCCACACCCAGAGCCGACGACTGGATTCGCACCAGCATGAACCCGCTTACAAGGCGGATGCCTTTCTCCGTCGAGCCACGTCGGCATAAATGCTCCCGGCCCGGAGGCCGGGAGCAAGATCAACCCTACTTCTCCAGCGCGACGTTCCAGTACGCCTCGCTGACGAACTTCGACCAGCTTTCGATCCGCACTTCGTGGGCCGCGTACAGCGGGTTCCAAGTCGGCTGGATCGGCTTCCGCTTCAACCGCATCTTGGCCTGCTCCGGGGTGCGGTCAGCCTTGTGCTTGTTGCACTCCAGGCACGCCAGCACGCAGTTGTCCCAGCGCGACTGGCCGCCCTGGGCACGCGGGGTGACGTGGTCAACCGTCAACTCCTCCATCCCCGGCTGCTTGCCGCAATACTGGCACGTGCAGTGGTCACGCTTGAAGATGTTCCGCCGGCTGAACGTCACGGCCGCCGCAGGCAGCCGGTCGTAGCCGGTCAACGTGATCACCTCCGGCACGCGCAGGCGGAACCGGACCGCCTGGATGAACCGCTCACCGTCCGCGGGCCGCAGCTTCGCCCAGTCCTCCCACGTGTAGGTCTGGTAGTCGGCCGGGTCCACGACGCGAGCGGACTCGTTCCACAGCAGCACCAAGGCCCGCGCCACGGTGGACACGTTCACTGGCTGCCAGTTGCGGTTCAGGATCAGCGTCGGTCTGTTCAATACCTTGGTGAAGACTGTTCTCCTTATGCGAAAAAGCAGGGGTGTCCGAAGGTGAGCGCAAGGGAGGTAATTGATGGACAAACAATCGGGGTAAACGGTGGATTGTTGCTTCGGTGGCATGGGGGCGAAGTACCGGTGGCCTCTTCTGATCTCCGTTCCGGTAGCAGTTCA
>JAAYYU010000361.1 GCA_012515235.1 Candidatus Anammoximicrobium sp. | reverse complement strand
GCAATCCGATCGCAGCCGCCGCGTCGTTCCGCAGGTTCAGCGCTATCCCGCCCGCGCCGCTCGTCGCGCCGCTCACCGCGTTCACGTTCACGTCCAGCGAACTGCTCGTCCCGATCCCCGTCCCGGCTGTCAGCGTGACCGAATCCGCCAAGACATCGGCCGCGTCGTCATCCGCATCGTCGGTGACCGCCCCGTTGTTTGCCGTCAGCGTCGCGGTCCCGCTGACGCGGATCGTGCCCACGCTCAAGCTCCCCGTGGCGCTGGTGATCGTGGCATTTCCGTCGGCGGTAGTCACGGTCTGTACATTCAGGTCATCCGTTTCGTCGATCCAGATGTTGCCCGCACCGAAGTTCGTGGCCGTGACGTTGGTGACGGCCGTATCCAAATCGATGCCCGTGCCGGCGATGGCGAGCAGGTCCTGCGACACCACGTCCACGGCGTCGCTGGTCGTACTGATCGCGGTGACCGCCATCAGCAAAGCATTGCCGGTGGTCGTGACGCCCGCGCTGAATGCGATCAGCTGGGCAGCGGCGTTCAGGTGGCCCGCGCCCAGGTGCGTGGCAGCCGTCACGTTGACGGTGTCGTCGCCGTCCTGAGTGACGGTCAGGTGGGCGCTGTACAAGGAATCCAGACCGGCGAGGTTCAGCACGTCGCTGCCGCCGGTTAGGTTGACTGTCAGCGAGGCGGTTGGGTTCATAAACGCGGTCACGGCGCCCAGCGTCGAGTCCAATTGCGAGGCCCCGTTGCCGGACGCGGCGTCATCGCTGAGCGTCGCGGTTTCGTTGCCGCCGGCCAAGGTGAACGCGCGTTCTGCCACGCTCAGGCGGTCGATCACTGTCTCCAGGGTGTCGTAGGCGACGATGCGTTCCACCGTGTTGTCTCCGTCGTCGTCGATGGCGATCTGTCCCGTGCTATTGTCTGTCAGCGTGTGGATCGCGCTGTTGACTGCATCGCCCGTCACGATCAGCGTGTCGTCCTGGCCCTGGCCGTCGACATGGACGGGGAAGTCGAAGTCACCGCCCGAACTGCCGTAGTTCACCAGGATCGCGTCGTTGCCGTCCTCGGCGTCGATGGTGTACGACGCGACGGACAAGAACGGCCGCGAATCGACGACCAGACCGCCGTTGGCAACGAAGGGCTGGTACAGGCGGACCAGGTCCACACCGCCGACCACTTCCCGCCGCAGTTCGAATTCTTCGCCGGCCGCCGTTCCGGTCCAAACGGCGTCGCCGTCCACGGTAAGCGCGAAATCGTTGCCGCCGGCCCCGCCGAGGTACGTAAAGCGAGCCGTCTGGCCGTCAAGCGTGACGAGGTCGCCTTCCGCGGCGCCCGTCAGCGGCGGATCGGCAATCGGGTCCGCGGTGGTGTTCTCGATCAGCGTGAACACAACGCCGCCGCTGATCCCGCTGCCCAGGTTGTTCAGGGCGAACGCGCCTGGCGCCGGGTCAGCCAGATCCACGCCGCCGTCCACCGCGATTCGATCCGCCGCCGCACCGATCAGATCGCAGGCGTAGGTCCCGCCGTCGAATCCCAGGCGGCCGGAGATGGTCAGCGTCCCGGCCGTGCCGACGGTGGCCGGGCTGATTGTGCCTCCCGTGCCGACTTGGACCGCACCGCCGACAATCCCGACGCCTCCCAGGACGCCGCCCAGGACTGCCACGTCCACGGTCGCCGGACCGTCGGCGAGCGTGCCATCGACCAGCAACGTTCCCTGGTTGACCGTCGTGGTTCCAGAGTACGTGTTGGCGCCGCTCAAGGTGAGCACGCCTCCGCCGGTCTTGACCACGGCGTCGTCATTCCCGCCGTGGATCGCGCCGCTTACCGTGGTCGCTCCGTCGCCGGTGAAGGCCAGCGTCGAGCGGGCCGGATCCAGCGCAATTTCGCCGGTCAATTGCAGGCTGCCTGCCGTCGTGGCGACAAGGACGCTCTCCGGGAACGTTCCCACGGCGGCCGCGCCGTACATATTGCTCTCCGCCACGTTCTGCGGCCCCAGCGTGACGGCCCCGCTGACTCCTGGCAGCCGGTAGATGGACGAGGTGCTGTTGACACCGACGCCCGGTCCGACCCCGTCGCCGCCTTCATCGACGCCGATGTCCAGGCCGGTGTCCGTGAAGCCCAGAGCGGCGACCCAGGGCATGCTAACCGCCACGTTGACACGGTTGTCGATGAAGAGGTACAGGTCGACCTCGGCAGCGAACGACAGATCCAGCGCGTAGTTGCTGACCGAACGGTCGTCATTGTCCAGCTGGACGTAGTCCGCACCGAGTAGTGACGCGGGAATGCCCGCCGTGGTGGCGCCGTTCCATTGATGCGCCCGGTCGACGAAAGCCAGCACGTCTTCCTGCAGGCCCGCGGGCGCAGGGCCGGAGACGATCTGCGGTGCAACCGGACCGCTGGAGTTGCTGGCGATCGCGCCGGTGATTGCGCCCCCTTGCGCTGGCGGCATCAGGAAGATGTCTCCGGCAAAGCGGTTGTCGCCGTTCTCGCTGCGCAGCGCTCCGCCGCCGCCGACTCCGGTTCCGGCCAGCGTCAACGCTTCGTCGCCCACGTGGACGCCGCCCGACAGCAACAACGTCCCGTCGCCGCTGACCACGGTCCCTCCGGCGGTTGTGCCCAAGGCCTGATCGTCCGCGACCGTCAAAGTGCCTTCGCGGACCCGTGTGATCCCGGAGAAGGCGTTCGTCCCGCTCAACGTCAGCGTGCCGGTCCCTTGTTTCGTCAGACCGCCGGGGCCGCTGAGCGTTCCAGCATACTCGGTGTTGACGTCGTCGCCGGCCACCAGGGACGCGGCGGCTTCGCTCACGCCCAGTTGCACCGCATTGGCCGCCAGGCCCGCCAGGGAAGCGACGGTGACCGTGCCGGTGCCCAGTTCCGTGGCCCCCGTCAGTCGGAGCGCCAGCGAATCCGACAGACCGACCGCTTCCGGGTACGAGCCGTCGCGCACCACGAGCGTCCCGCTGCCGCCCAACGCCGTCAGGCCCGCACCGATCGTCGCAAAGGCGTTGTAGCCGAGCACGGCGTTCTGGTCCCCGGCGGTCCCGTAATCCGCATCCGTGATGAACGTCCCGGCGCTGAGCGCGCTCCACGAGTCCTCGACATAAACAACGCTGGGGGCGGGCGTGGCCACCAGCACCAGGTCGTTGCCGTCGCCCCCGTTGTAGAACAGCGTCAGCGATTGGCCGTCCAAAACCAGCGGGGACGGCGTGACGGCCGTGAAGGTCCCGCTGATCAGGTCCAGCATCGGCGTGTTGTTGTCGTTATCGATCAGCGTGAAGACTTGCCCGGCGGTGGGATGGAACGTCCCCGGCGCGCCGCTGTACGCCATGTTCAGCGTTGCTCCGGCTGTGATCGCCACGGCGCCGCCTCCCGTCACGCGGATCTGGTCATAATCGGTTCCCGCCACGGCGTTGGGCGGCGACATGCCCGCGCTCTGCACCTCCAGCGTGCGACTGCCGGCCAGAATCAAGTTTCCGTTTTCGGTAATGATCCCCGGACTGGTTCCCGGCGCGACCGACGAACCGGCCTGTTCGAACAGGTTCCCGTTGACGGTCCCATTTCCGCGCAGCGTTTGCCCACTGGCCAGGTTCAACTGGCTGCCCGCCAATCCGGTCACGTCCAGGACCGTGCCGGCGCCCAGGTCGATCAGCGGTGCGGAAGCAAAGCTATTGTTCGTAGCGCTGGCCAGCGCGACGGTGCCGCCGCTGACCGTGACGTTGCCGGTCGTATTGTTGAGGCCGCTGAAGGTCTGCGTGCCGGCGCCGATCTTGACGACCGAGACAGGCTGAGCGTTCCGCCAAATTTTCCCTGAAAACGCGCCGCTGCCGTCGTGAGCGCCGACCCGGATCGTCGCAGACGAGCTGCTGCTGTACACCAACCCGCCGCCGGACAGGCCGCGGACGGTCTCGGTGCGGCCCAGCAAGTTCAGATAATTGCTGACCGTCAAGTCCGAAGTGTCGGGGATCACTTCGTCGGCCAGCAGGTCGGTGTACGTGCCGTTGAGGACCGTGGCGCCCTGGTAGTCATTCAACGGGTTGCTCAGCCGGACCGCGTTGGAGCCGCTGGTGCGGAACCCCGCCGGGCCCGTGATCTGGGCCTGGATGTACAGCCCGTACGGACCGGCGTTCAGCACGCTGTCGGCGTTGAGCCTCAGCGTGCTGCTGCCGTCCAGGTAAGCGTGCGCGGCGGCGTTGGCGTTGCTCAGCGTGCCGCCGGCCAAGGTGACCGGCTCGGCAATCGTCAGCCCGTTCAACTCCAACGTGCCGCCGGCGTTGACTGTGGTTCCGGCGGTCGTGGTTCCCAAGGCGCTGGCATTTTCCAACTTGAGCGTGCCGGCGTCGATGGTAAAGCTGCCCGTGGTGTCGCTGACGCCGCTGAGGACTTGCGTTCCGGCGCCGATCTTGACCACCGAGACCGGTTGGCTGTTCTGCCAGATCCTTCCGGCAAAAGTCCCGCTGCCGTCATGGGCGCCGATGCGAAGCGTGGCCGGCCCCGTGCTGCTGTACACGGACCCGCTGCCCGACAGGCTGCGGACCGTCTCGGTGTGGCCCCGCAGGTTCACATAAATGCCGACCGACAAGTCCGACGTATCGGGGATGACTTCGTTGGCCAGCAAGTCGGTGTATTGTCCGGTGAGGACTGTGGCGCCCTGGTAGTCGTTCAGCGGGTTGCTGAGCCGGATCGTTCTGGAGCCTGTGGTGGTGAAACCTCCTACGCCCGTGATCCGCGCGTCGATTTGCAGCGATTGCGGGCCGGCGTTGAGCACGCTGTTAGCGTCGAGCGTCAGGGGCGTGCTGGTGGTCAGGTAGGCATCCGCGGTGGCATGGGTGTTGCTCAGCGTGCCGCCGGCCAGCGTGACCGGCTCGGAAATGGTCTGCCCGTTCAATTCCAGCGTGCAGCCCGCGTTGACCGTCGTTCCGCCGGCCGTGGCTCCCAAGGCACTGCCGCTGCCCAACCGCAGCGTGCCGCCAGCGATCGAGGTGTCGCCGCTGTAGGCGTTGGTCCCGTGGAGCGTCAGGGTGCCGCCACCGATCTTGGTCAGCCCGCCGCCGACGCCGTCCATGACGCCGTCAAAGGCCGTGCTAAACGGATCGCCCACCGTGAGCGTAAAGCTGCCCAGGTTCACCGTGCCCGTGCCGATGCTGTCCTGCAGCGAATCGAACTGGGCATCGGCCAGCAGCGCCAGCGTGCCGCCCTGCAGGTCCAAGGCCGCGCTGTGGTCCGCGTTGCCGTTTAGACGCACGCCGCTGGCCACCAGCACCTGGTCTGCGCCGGCTCCGCCGTTGACCACCAGCGTGTTGCCACCGGCCGTGTAGGTCGACAAGCTGGCATCGAGCCGCACGAGGTCGTCACCCGCGCGGGCGTTGATTTCGATTTCCGTTACGCCGCTCAGGCTGATCGCGTCCGACTCGTGCTCCGGCGGCACCACGTTGCTGGACACAACCAGGTTTCCGCCGGCGATCGAGAACGTTGTGTCGTCGTCGTCGGCGTCATCCGTGTCGGGCAGGTTGACCACGATCTTGGAGATTGTCGAGCCCGTCACGTCCACCGGCTCCAAACCTGTGTACGCGATCACCTGGCCGTCCAAATCGACGCTGCCGTCGGTGGCGTTCAGGTGGTTGACCGTCACCGTTTCCAACGTGCCGCCCCAGACGCTCAACCGGTCGCCCGGATTCGTGCTGGTCTGGCCGCCGCCCGCGAATTCGATCGCCGCCCCCGTCGGGACCGCCGGCAGCGGGTCGCCGTTGGTAAAATCGACAAGCAGCGTGTCGTTGTCGCCCGAACCGATGATCTTCAGCCGGTTGGCGTCCGCGGCGGGGATTGACCGCAGCAGATTGGCCGGAGCCACGGAGCCGATGTAGATCTCGCGCTGGCTTTGATCGCCGTTGAGCCTGACGATGATCGTGTCGGCATTCCCGTCGTTGCCGGCGGCTCCGCCGGGCAGGCCCGCCAGGTTCAGGTTGACTTCCGAGTCGCCGCGGCCTTGCACCGTGATCCGGGCCATCGCCTGGTAGGTCGCCGTGCCAGCGATCTGCAGATCGTCCAGGCTGGAAACCCGCCCGCCTTCGCGGTTGTGAAAGACGACGTGATTTGTGGCGGCCGGGCCGCCGCTCAGATCGGCCGTGACGGTCGCCGTGTTGGCCGGATCGCCAACTTCGATGAGCGTGAACGAGGCATGAGCGCCGTCGTCGATGATCTCGAAGGCGAACGTCTTGCCAGCGGTGCTCATCCCCGACAGCGTTCCCGTCCGCACCAGGTTCGAGACGACGGCGACGCCGCCACGGGCGGTGAGGTTGGGTTGCGTACCGAGCTGGCTTATGCTGAATTCCAACCCTGCTGTCGTCTCGCCATACCCGGCATCGGGCACGCCGTTGCTGCGGGTCAGGATCTGCAGGAAGTCGTCCGTGCTTTCGAACGTCCAGGTTCCGCTTAGGCGAAGACCCGCGGTGAGCGGGTTGTACTGCCGCACGGTCACCAGATGCCCGCGACCGGCGATCCTGATGCGGCCTCCCTCTTCGGTCACCGCAGCGCCGCCCTGCGGGACGCTGGTGTTCACGGTGTACTTGGCGCCGTCCAGGATGTTGTCGTCAAAGTCGTCGGCCAGAAAGACTTCGCGCACGGTGTACCCAAACGCGTCCACGGCGGTTTGGCCAGCCGCCCAGGTCTGCAAGGCGGCCGAGCCAGTCGGGTCGTAGGCAAAGCCGCCGTCCGGGGTGACGCTGACCGCGGCCCCCAAGCTGCTCGTCGCGTCGTACTGGGCGACGACTAACCGGTCGTCTGCGTCGGGGTCGGTGTCGTTGACCAACACGCCGTGGGCCGCGGCGGTCGCCAGCAGCGTGTTCTTGTCCGTGGTGTAATCCGGGTCCGAAGCGGCCGTTGGATCGTCGTTGACCACGGGAGCATCGTTCTGCCCCTTTACCGTGACGGTGACCGTGCCCGTGCCGGTTCCGCCGTCCCCGTCATCCACGGTGTACTGGAACGTGACGACGTCCTGCTGGCCAAAGGCGAGGTGCTCAAAGTCCGTGCCCGGCTCGAACGTGGCCGCGCCGCCCGCCACGGAAACGCTGCCGCGATGCGGATCGGGCTGCGTGAACGCAAGCACGCTCAACGTATCCAACGCGCCCGGGTCCGTGGCCCCCGCCAGCAGCGCGACCGTCGTGGTTTGGCTTTCGGTCACGTTGACAGACACGTCGGGCGCCGTGGGCGGCACGTTCCTGACCGTGATGGTGCGGGAGGCCGTATCCGAATAGGCGCCGGCCGGCACCGCGCGGGTCGCCAGCAGGCCCACCTCGGCGGCCGACAGCGGGCGGCCCCACACGGCCACGTCGTCCATCAAGCCCCTGAGGTTGTTGGAGCCGATCCCGGCAATCAGCAACGGCTGCGTGTTGGACAGACCGTCGCCGTGTAGATACGTCGCGCTGCTCGTCAGCACGCCATCGACATACTCTTGGGTGGAACCGCGATCCAGCACGTAAGCGAGGTGATGCCATTGGCCGTCCAGAACGGTGCCGGGCCCGCCGTGACGGTTCTGGTTGAACGCACCGCCGGTACCAACCGTGTCGGTGCGCATGAGCATGTCGCTCCCACTGTCATTCCGGTTGACAAGCCAGCTGGTCGCCCCGGCGGCCTCGTCGCCCTTGCGGAGAATGCGAAACCAGGCAGCGTTGTCGGCGGCGGCGGCCTTCAGCCAGAACGCCACGGTCAGCTGATGGTTCAGCGCCTGGAGGTTGGCCGCATTCGCGACCGCGACATACCCGGCGGCCCCGCCGACGGCGTTGCCCTGGAGTGCCATCCCGACCTCAATCGCCGGCGGCAGGTCCGGGGCGAAGCTCAGCCCGCTGCCGACCGTGCCGTTGTTCGCGTTGCCGCTGATGTCCGCTGCGTTGCTGCTGTCGAAGTTCCAGGCCCCGGCCAACTGGTAGCCCAGGGCCTCGTAGACGGTCACTTCCACGCTGTAATCGGTGGAGGGCGAGCCGCCGTCCGCGTACGCGTGCGTCGCCTGCAACGTGCGGGCACCCGGAGCGATGTTCTGCAGCACCGGTGCGGTCCCATCGCCCCAGTCGATTACGGCCAGATGCGTGTCGGCCGTTTCCGGATCGGTGAAGGTCACGTCCAAAGTCGCCGCTGCGCCTTCGTCGACCGGGGAACTCACGGTCATGTCCGTGATCTGGGGGCAATCGTTCTGGCCGATGAGCGTAATCGTGACGGTGCCTGCAGCGATCCCGAAATCATCATCTTCGACGGTGTACTCGAACGACACGACCGCCTTCTCGCCCGTGGTCAGACCGTCGAAATCCGTGCCGGGCTCAAACGTCGCGATGGTCCCCGCCAGCGTCACACGGCCCCCTTGCGCTGGCTGCGTCACGCAGTTGATGCTCAGGACATCCAGCGTCCCCGGATCCGTCACGCCGGCCGTCAGGTCGAACGCCACGGTCTCGTTCTCGGCGATCATCGCCGACCGATCGGGCACGCTCGGCGGCACGTTGGTCACGGTGACGATGATGGAATCCGTGTCGGTTGCCAACAGCGTGACCAGGGACCGCGTCCCCACTTGCTGCAGTTCCGCAGCCGACAGCGGCCGGTTCCAGACCGCCATCTCGTCCAACAGCCCGGTGAGCGGATAGCCGCCGCTGGTAGTGGCAGCTCCCAGCACCAACGTGCTGGCATTCGCAAAGCCTGTCCCGTGCTTGTACGTGCCCGCGCTGTTCGTCACCCCGTCGATGGACGTGGCATAGTTGCCCGCGTTGAACGTCAGGCCGAGATGATGCCACCGGTTGTCAAACACGTTCAGGTAGCCGCCCGCGACCTGGTTCGTGCCCGCCGTCGTGTCGACGCGGAAATCGAGCCGGCTCGTCGTGCCGGACCGCTGGAACTCCCAGCCGGGGTTGCCGCCCTTGCCCAGGGGCCGCGTGTACGCGCCGGCCTGGGCCGCGTTGTCCGCCTTCATCCAGTAGGCGACGGTCAGAGTATCGTTGATCGACAGGGACGGCGAATGTGGGATCTCGACCCGCCCCCCCGCCGTGACGCTCAGCGAGTTCCCCGATCCCAACGCCGGCGTCACCTCCGTGCTGTACGACGCGTTGCCCTGCAGCGTCCCGTCGTTGTGGTTGGCGGTGGAGTCCAGGGCCTGCGCCCCGTCAAAGTTCCAGAATCCCACCAGTCCGTCCGCCAACGGGTTGGCATACGACAGCGTCACGTGGATGTCGTAGGCATCGTCGGCATCGTCGTCCAGGTACTGGTGGGGGATGGTCAACGAGCGTTGTCCCACGGCCGGATTCACCGTCTGCTGCTGACCATCGCCCCAGTCGATGGCGATGCGATGCGCGTCCAGCGTGCCGGGATCGGCAAACTCCAAATACAACGTACCCGTGCCGTTTTCCAGCACTGGATCGATGGTCAACGAGGTGATCTGCGGCGCCGTGTCATGGACCCAGGCCGCCACGGTTTCGACGTCCGAATGCCCTTCGCTGGGAATCGCCGCCGCCGCGGCCGCCGCGATCTCGGTGGCCGTCAAAGCCCGGTTCCAGATCGCCACGTCGTCCAGCCTGCCCGTGAAATTGCCGTTGCCGTTGTTGCCCGCCAGCCACACGGGTTGACTGTTGAACAAACCGTCGCCGTGACTGTACGAACCGCCCGTTCCTTGTCGCACGCCGTCGACGTACTCCTCCCAATGTCCCCGGTTCAGAGTATAGGCCAGATGATGCCACGTCCCGTCCAAGACGGTCACCCCGGTGACGGCGATGTTCTGATTGTTGACGCCCCCGGCCCCCACCGTGTCGACACGCACGTTGGTTTCGGTGCTGCTGCCATAGCGGTCGACCAGCCAGGTGCGGGCAGCGCTGCCTTCGCTGCCCTTGCGGACGATGCGGGACCAGGCGGCGGTCGTCGTGTCCGCTTTGACCCAGAACGCCACGGTCAGTTGATCGCGCATCGTCTCCAGGTGGCCCGCGTTGGGGATCTGGACGATGCCCGCCGTGCCGACCGTCCCCACGGCCGTCAGCGACTGCCCGCTGCCGAGCGTCGAAGGCACATCGGCATCGAACGTGAGACTGCTGCCTACGGTCCCGTTCTGCCCGAAGCCCGACGCGTCCGTCGCCGCCGCGTCGTCAAAGTTCCATAAGCCCACCAGCCCCAGCGTCAACGGCCGGTCAGACACGGAAACGCTGACCGGAAAACCACCGTCCTGCAGGTACGTGTGCTGCGCCGTGAACGTTCGCTCCCCCGTAGCCAGATCCAGGATCTGGCTGGTTCCGTCGCCCCACTGGACGCACACCCGGTGCTGGTCGCCGCCATCGCCATCCGCAAACGCACCGCTCAAGGTGGCGACCTCGTTCTCCAGCGTCGGCAGGATCTGCAGGCTCGTGATCGCCGGGACGCTGTTAGCCAGCAACCGGCGATCCTCCAACGCCTCCAAACGCAATTGCCGCCGCCACTGCCGCGTCTTGTCCGTCGCCTTCCGCCCCCGCCTCCTGACCTGCCGCACCGCCGTCTGCCGCACCGCCGTCTGCCGCCACTCGTTCCACGCCATGAGATGACTCCCGAACAAAAAACTAGATGACTTGCGGCAAATCAGACGAGCAGGCCCCGCCCAAGCAGCGAGATCTCGTCCGCCTCAAGGGTGAACAGATACCACACACGGGCGACGATGCCGCATCCGTCGCCGATTCAAGCCGCGTGCGGTATACTGGCGACCACAGTATACAGCTGAAGCCCACCACATCCGTTCGTCAGTACAAGTCTAAAGACAGCTTCGTGGGACGAAATTCACTCCGACCAGACGCACGAAAATCTGTCGTCGCAACAAGTCGCAGAGCAATCCTGGATACGTGGTTGGTGTTCAGCGATGAAGAAATGCCGGAATATCGGATCTATCCAGCGAGTATTCTTGTGTGCATCAGGGTTGATGTCAATTAGCCAGCTTGCCTATCTATCCAGGATTGCCACTCCACGCGAATTCGTCTTTCACGCCGCCAATTCTCCCAACCGATCGTCCAACTCCCGCTCGTACCGCTGCAGCCGGATGCGGTCCGGGACCCGATCTTGACTCGCTTCGTCACTCCGCCGGGCCATCGCCGTAGCCAGCAGGTTCTCGTCTCTGGGGCCCGCCAACTCGTTCGCAGCGCTGTTCGGGAATCCTTATCAACGCCCAACTGGCCAAACACGTCAATGCGCTCCGCTGCCGCCTTGCAATCGGCAAAAGAGCGGGGCGACAGTTCGCCAGCCTGCAGCTTGTGGTACTTGCTGGTCAAGTATCGATTGCACAAGTCGGCCACGGTCAAGCCGTCGCCGGAAACGCGGGGGCTACGGCCGGCAAGCAAATCATCTTTCTGGTCAAGCCACAGGGCAAGGGCTTTTTCGCCTTTGGGATCGGATCGTCGGGAAGGATCTTCCCGAAGTAGTGGCGTTTCCCCCGGATCTTCTTTGCCCAGCGGTTTGTTCCCTTGTGCGGAAACAAGGTGAAGTCCGGACAGGGCTTCTTGAGTTCAGACTTTTTGCTACACTTGGCCATGATGCTCACCTCCTCGTGCAGGAGCCAGGTAGCTGTCACTAACACCCGCTCGTCTCACCGGACGGGTGTCTCATTTCCAAGTTTCCAAGAAACAGCCAAGCGGGTGTCAAAATGGGTGTCAATACTCCAAGCAACGAAATGCAAAACATCAATAAGACACGGTAAAACACCGCACAAGCGCCCATAGCTCAGCTGGATAGAGCAGCGGACTTCTAATCCGCAGGTCGCAGGTTCGAATCCTGCTGGGCGTGCTTTAGAAATGCCTTGCACAGGAAGGAGTTACGTCGATTTGCTCGGCAGCAGAATCGGGGGAGATCTGGGCACTGTTACCAGAAGTGTTACCAGATTGGGCCTTTTTGTGGGCCTCCCACAGTGTCTTTGCGGTTCGCTGGGCGTTGCGGCCGACGTAGAACCGCAGCGTCGTTTCGATGCTTTCGTGACGCATCAGGAGCATCAGGTCCGGTGGCATGATCCGGGCCGCCCACCGCTCGCCGAATGACCGCCGCAGATCGTGAGCCGAGGCGTACTTGATCTTCCCCGTCCTCGCGTCCGTGGCGACCTTCACGCCGGCGCACTGACCGATGGTCGAGATGACCTTCATCGCTCGGTCGGCAGCTACCCGACCGTCCCCCCGGAACGGGAGCGGGTTGAAGACGAACCCCGTCCGCTCGTGCTCCGGCGTCTCCAGCAGGAACTCACAGAACTCGGGGGCCAAAGGGAGCAGACGATCCTTGTGGCCTTTCTCCAGTTCGGCTGGGATCTTCAGCATCGGGTACTTGTCGGACAGATCCACGCACAGCTTGGCCCCATCGTCCCAGGACAACTCCAGGGATTCGGCCAAACGAAGCCCAGACAGCCAAAGGCCGCGGAGGTAGTGCCGCCACGTGGGGGCGACGGCGGCCACACGGGCCTTCTGCTGTTCGCGGCGGCGGTTCAGGGCCTCTTCGCCGATACGCCGCTTGGTCTCGCGTTTTGGGTGACCGGTCCGCAGCGCGGCCTTCAGCAGCCCGGCCTCGACCTTCTCCAGCAGCCGCTCGAACTCCTCCCCGGTCACCGGCCGGCCCTTCATCACATCGGCGGACTTTGCCCGGCGGGGCTTCTGGATGAGGGGCACTTTCGGGAGTAGGCCGATCCGGCCCGCCCACCGTAAAGCCGCCTTCAAATGCGATAGATGGCAGGCAATCGTGCTTTCGGATGCTCCCCGGTCCCGGAGCACCCGCTGATAGTGGCTCAGCCGGTCGGTCGTCACGTCCCGGAGCCTTTCCGGGTGAAGGATCTGCTCCACCGCGTTGAAGATGCCTTGCACCCGACGATCCGTCTTGTCGGCCAAGCCTGCCAGCACCTCATCCTCGTAGCGTTCCCGGAACTCCGCCCACGGCACTTTGGCGGGCTCGCTGTGCCGCCCTTCCCGTAACGCAGCCTCGAACTTCCCGGCTGCCTTCTCGGCCTTCTTCCGGTCGCTGGCCCGACCAGTCCGCTCGATGCCCGTCGATTTGGTTTTCTTGCGGCCCGTGTCCGGGTCGCGCCACTGCATCTGATAATGTCGGCGGTCGCGGAACTCGACCACCTTCACGACGATTTCGCCCATGCGTTTCTCCTTTCTTGACCCGTTCGATAATCAGTCCCGCCAACTGGTTATTCGCTGATGCCGTCCCGTCATTTTCGCATAGTCCGGTCACTCGCGGAGATACCGATATCGGCTTGCTCGACGTTTGGCGTGATCGCCTTTTTCGACCTCGTGGAGAATGCCGTCTTGCTTTAATAGCCAGAGCCAGCGCCAAGCCGTCGTGTGGTCCACACCGAGCAGTCGGCCGGCGGTACGGCACCCAAGGAAGAAAGGGTTTGTGCCAGCCGCCCGTTGCAGCTCTCGGCAAATTGCCACCAGGACACGCAGCCCCGATTGCTCGTACTTCTGCGCCGCAGGTGGAATGGCATTCTGGGCTCGCGAAAAAATCGTTGCCATCGGTTCGGCTCCTTTGGGGAATTTGATTTTCGGCCATGCAAGGGAGAAATCAATCCAAGTTTCCTCGAACGGCACCGTGGCAATGACGCCTCGCTTGACACCAAGGCAATGCCAACGTCGGACGTACTGTTCCAGAGACTTGCCTTCTGCATCCGCCAGCCAGGGAATCGCTTTTAAGGCGCGTGCAAGGTCGAAGACTTGGCAATGTCGCTGTCGTATCTGCTTCGGGAGCGACTCCTCGATCACTTGTTCTACGCTGGGACCTGCAACAGAGTGTACGGAGACAACAGAGCCATTTGGTTGTTCTGGTGTGTCGCTGCACACACCCTCCACACACATTGCCTCAGTTGACCTTAGTAATCCTCGGTTGTCGTCCGTAATCTCCGTAATCTGTGTGCTCTCTGTTGCATGGGTTTCAGTGGCTTTGGTGTCGAGAAAACCAGCGGCGTTCACGTCGGCGATGAACGGCAGCGGACCGTCCGGCATTGTGATTACCCATCTGTAGACATGACCTTCTGGATGCAGGCTTGGCGGCAGCATGTTGAAGTGCTTGCTGTCGGCGCGGAATTCGCCATCGGACAGTTCGATGTAACGAAGTTCTTTTGTAATGAAGTAGACGTGGTAGCCTCGCCTTGTCTTGACCGTGGGCAGTCTCGCGGCCAAGTCGCCGTGTGCAGCCGCCCATCGCTTGTAACTCTCAATGGTGTCAAAGTCGCGGCACGCCAAGCCGCCCGACACCTGCCCCAGAATGACGCCCAGGTTCCGTTGCTTGCCGTTGCCGAACCACTTCTGAAGCATCTCTTCGGTCGGCCTCTCGGTTTGGAACTGGGTCCATTTTCCCAGAGGTTTCTTCTTGTTCGCTGCGGCACGAACGATACACCAGCCGCGACTTGCGTAGTCCAGGGCATTCTCCAGAACCGACCGCCCTTTCGCCGCAAGGTGATTGCTGTTATCATTCATCGTGTGATCTCCAGGGCGTCGTGACAGGCTTCCCCAAAGCAGCACGTCGCCCGTTTTTTGGTTTAGGAATTCTCGGTAGCGGAACTTGGATCGCGTGGTCGTCCAGTTCACTTGTTGTCCGAGTGAATCGTCGATCGCCTCGCAACGACCTTGGGGCCCCGGTTCGCGGAAGCTCCGGATTCGTTGTGTGGATGGCGCAAAGTCACGTCCAAATTAGCGGTCGCGGCTCCGTTGGGCTGCGAATCAGGCACGCCACTCCGGACACGTCGGCGCTCGCTGGGAACGTCGCGACGTGCGGCGAATTGATACGCCCGGAGGCGTTCCGTCGCCGCCCGCCGCTGCGATTCCGAAAGCCGGCGTCGCCGTCGGGGCTTCATGATCCGCGCCACTTCGCCAAAATGCCCCACCGGGAACGAGACGTTGATGCCATCGCTGCCATCCTGGCGAAGCTGGACATACGGCAACGCCAGCAGCTTCTTCACGACCGAACCACGGCTGCAGGTACTGGCTGCCAGTAGGTCACCGCCCCAAGGGTAAATGTGCCCATGCCGACAGGGGAGGGTCATGAGCCAGGGTGCCTCCGCTGCCCGGAATTCGGGCCGCTCGTGGTGATAGCTTTCGTCGAAAGTCACGCGATACCGCCGCCCAAACATCTCTTGCAGGTTTATTGGTTGCACCGTCAGTCCCTCTCAGCGAGTTTCTCGATCCATGAACTCCATCACGTCGCGGCCAAGAACATAGCCGCGCCGGCCGATACGGCGGATGCGAAGACCGGCCCGCCGCGCTTGACGCAGCGCGTGCTGCCCCAGCTTCAGACGGTTTTGGATTTCGTCGAGCCGATAGACTGCATCGGCCACAATCACTCCCGGTGAATCCGGGCTTGCTGGGGGACGTTTCGCCACTGGTCAATCTCCGTCAAAAAGGGTCCGAATTGGCAACGCACACGTTGCGTTCAGCATTTGACGGAGAATATACGCCCGTTCGGTAGTCGGTCCACAACTGCGACTGGCGAGTTGGAGTGAGTCACGGCCAGTTGCGGTCAGATCAGGTGAGAAGCCGTGAGTCAAGTGCTCTGAGTTCTGACCTTGTGGTGGCAGTCTGCAGGGAAACTGCGAATATCGAAGACGTAGCTCTGGCGGTTTATCTTTTCGTTGGGGATCGTCCCTTTTTCCATCCCGGCTGTGATTTGGGCGGCTTTACGCTTTGGCCCGCCTTTGTAGCCCATGTAACGGGCAGCTTCGCTCTTGCTCATCGGTCTAGTGCGAACTCCTGGCGGGATGGTGTACTGTGTGGCCGTCGCCGCGGACAGCGTCTTCTGCCCCGAAATCGTGCGGGCGAGCGCATCGGTATCGGGTTCCAGTTCGGAGCGCCAAATCGGCAAAACGTCCTGCCAAATCTGGATGTGCCTCAGTATATCAGTGCGGGCTCTGGCCAACCTTCCGAACCATACTTCGCGGCTGACGCCATCTTGTGCGTCTTCGTCGATCCGTAACCCCTCGCACGCTTCACCGGAGGGCACATACCACCACAGAATCTCGCGGCCTTTTCTTTCCTCAAGGCGAATTGGGCAAGCGATGTGCGCATCTCTCGCGCATTGTTCGATTTGGAGGAGCAAAGTAGCACAGCCGTCAAGCAAACTCCCTTCGGAAGAGTTCTCCACGTACACTTTCAACTCGGCGAGCTTGTGCATCAAAATGTCGAACAACTCGCCCCGGTCGGGCGGGTTCTCGATTTGCTCGGCCAACCAACGGGCCGCCTCTTCGCACAATTCGGCCGCCCTGCGATCAACATAGTCAGCGGGGAACGCGGGCTCAGGGAAGTCTGCCCTGTCGGGCAGCGGGAAACCCGAGTTATGCACAAAGTCGAGAAAACACCACATCCAGGCTTCGTTCGATTCGTCAGTCAGCCCTAGCCTGAGATCCGGCCATTCGATTTCGTCAGATAACGTGATGCCCGCCTCCTCGCCCGCCCGTCTCACCAACTGGCCACCGTATGCCGCTGCATCAACGAATTCCCCCGATTCGTCCGGGTGGGGAGAGGTCGCGATTCGCCGAAAGCGGTCGGCCAACTCGCGGAAGTCGTCTGCGAGGGACATTCGTCTGCCTTTCACAAGATCCGGATGTTCACGGAGTCGCTGGTGAATCGCCAGAAAACGATCGCTACCCCTGGTCCGCAAGAACACGCGCTAGCCGGCGTGCAGCCGTCCGGTCTAGTCGAGTGTCACGTTGTCATCCAGTCCCAATTCCTTCAGGCCCGATTTGGTTTTGTCGGCTTGTGTCGTTCCTTCGTCGCCTTCGGCGGGGGCCTCGAAGGTGACTCGCAGTTTTAGGCCCTTGGTGGCGACCAAGCGGCTCAGGACCTTGGTGTAGAAGTTCATCCACTTCTGCGGCGGGACGTCGCCGGTCCAGCGGATCAGTTGCTTGCCGGGAGGCGGGGGCGGGCGCAATACCGACTGCTTGGCGATCCGGACTTCGGCGATCGCTTCCAGGCCGTTGGTCGTGACGCGCACGGTGTACTGGCCCTCGGCCTCGCCGGCCGTAAAGACGCCGTCGTCGCTGACCGAGCCGCCTTTGGCCGACCACGTGGTTGCGGGCACGGCGATGGGCTTGTCGTACTGGTCGCGCGCAGCAATCGAGAACGAGGCACGCTCACCCGGCTTCAACGCGACTTGGGGCGGAGTGACGGCGATCTGCGCTAATCGCGGTGGATCGACCAATTTGAGAGCGTCCGCCTCTTTCAAAATGAACATGCCCTCGTCGATTTCGACTTCGGGTTCATTGAGCGTGGCCCGGAAGCGCACCAGCACCAGCCGGCCCTGGTCGTCCTTCGTGGCGTAGCCCAACAGGCCCTCGGTCACGCCGTCGCTGATCGTGCGTTTGACGGCGTCTCCGTCCAACAGTCGCGGAAGTTGCGGGGAAGAGAAGAAAGCGTCGCGGACGCTCTTCGTGGACCACTCGGTCAGAGCCGGCGGCCAGTAGCGCAACAGTTTTCTCGCGCCCACGCCCTTGGTGATGTCGTCCGTGCGAGTCAATTCGTTCAGATACAGATCGACGATGCTCTTGGCCATGCTGGACGTGACCTGCCCCAAGTCGATGTGGCGTAGTTTGTTGTCGGTGCCCAGCAGGAACACGTTGCGGTAGGCCCGCCAGATGGCCTCCTTCATGTCACCCTCAGCGCGGTTCAAGCTGCGGGCCAGTTGACGCTTTTGGGCTTCGTCCAGCCTCGATTTCGTCTCCGTGTCGTCGTCAATGCCTTCCCAGGCCAGCAGATCTTGCGCTGCCTGTCGGATGGCGTCGGCCGAGTCCGGGACGGCGAAGATCAGGGCCGACTTGTACGTGCGGCCGGAAGTGCCACACTCGCGCACAATGGTCTCCATCATTTGGGGAGTCGATCTGTGGCTCAGCGTGTTTTCCAGGCCGAGGACGACCAGGGTCAGCGCCGGCCGGTTGGGGACGTCGTTGCTTCGCTCCGGAAAGAAACGCCGGTCGATTTCCTTCGTGCCCTCCCCGAACTGTTTTTGGGTCTGCTGCTTGATCCGCTCGTCGATGTCCTTCTGTTTCACGGCCCCGCGGCGGGTGACGAAAACCTGATTCAGGTTGGGAGTCAAGCCAAAACGATACCGGTTGCGGTCCCAGTTCAGGTAGTAGCAGGTACTGACCAGAGCGCCAAGAACGTGGTCCACGTCGGCCAAGTTCAAGTCCGGGCTGCCGACACTCAGGCGGATTTCGGGGAGCGCGGCCTCGGCTTGCGACTGGCACATCCCGCCGTTGGACTCGAACAGGATCGTCGACGCCACCTTGCGGTGTAGATTGGCTTTCTTGATCGCTTCGTTGCCCTCCCGGTCTAGTCGCACCGCATGGGCGTCGTTCTTTCCCGCGATGTCGGTCGTGACGGGAATCTCCAACTCCGTCGAGCCCAACTGCTCGAACAGGGCGGCGCGGAAGATCGGGTCTTCCAGTGGGGCGGAACCAAGGGTGATGAGCGGCTCGCGCGACGCCTTGCGATGCTCTTCCTGATACGCATGGGCGACCCACAAGGCCAACAGCCGCAGGATGCCGCGGGTGCGCTGGAACCGGGGCAGGCTCTGCCATTTCCGCTCGAAGACGGACAGCACTGACGGGTGAAATGGATAGCACTCCTGGAACTTCCCGCAGGCGGTGTCGGCGTCGA
Source organism: Candidatus Anammoximicrobium sp. (assembly GCA_012515235.1). Classification (GTDB taxonomy): domain Bacteria; phylum Planctomycetota; class Planctomycetia; order Pirellulales; family Pirellulaceae; genus Anammoximicrobium. Next base: position 18,057 of record JAAYYU010000361.1, on the reverse strand, counting down.
TGCCGACCAGCTCCGGGGCGTGTTCGATGGCCCACTCCGCATAACCGCTGGCGGTCTTGCGGCCATCCTCTGGCATCCCCCACCATTCGAACAGCCGGCGGCGGATGATCTCTGCGATTTCTGCGCCGGCCGACATCATGATCGCCTTGCCGACCCGGTCGAGTAACGTCTTCAGAGCAGCGTAATCACGGAAGTCATCCGGGTTCATCTGCAGTTGCGCCGCCGGCCCCTCGGACGCAGGAAGAGACACGCAAACCACCATGTTCTTCCGCGCCCTCGCCTCTTCGGATAGGTTCTGCAAGAAATCGTAGAACTGGCCGCCGCCCCCCGTCGTGCGGGCGCGGCTGATGTAGTTCATCAACTCGTCCATCAAGATCAGCGTGGGTCCGGAAGGCAACATCGCTCGCAACGCATCGCCGGCGGGGGCCACACACTTCGCGTCGTGCTCTGCTACGGCGGCCAGGGCCTTCCCGCCGCCGAGTTGCCAAGCGATCTCACCCCACGGTGTCTTGCGCATCGGTTCCCCGCTGCCGCTGCGGCCATGAAACACGTCGAACTCAGTACCAACGAACACGGCCACGTCCGCCTTGGGCACTTGCGGCACGCTGGCCTTGGCGAGCACCCGATCGACGCCCTTCCAATGCTTGGCCGGTTCTCCGTGTGTCGCCAAGTGATAGGTGGTCGTTAGCGAGTGTGTCTTGCCGCCGCCCATTTGTGTGGCCATGTTGAATACGGCCGATGTTTCGACTTGGATTCCCGACAGGCGGCGTACGACCTGCGAACACAAGTCCAGCAGACTTCCCGTCATGTAGGTCCGTTCGAAAAACCGATTCGGCTCGCTGTAGTCCTTGGACACTGTCTCGCGGCCTTCACGGATGTGGTCCAGATGGACGGCGAACTCCGACGCGTCCATCGGGCGATTCTCCCGCAAGTCCTCGCGGGGTGTTACGACTTGGTACCAGGGTTTCAGTTTTGCCATCAGCGACGATCCCTTCTCTTTTACGGCGTATTCTCCGCTGGCCTATCATGTCTCCTCTGCCCGCTCAAGCAGCGCTCGGGCAAAAAGGCGTTCGAGCAGATTGGCAGACGAGACGTCGAGCCTTCTGAGTGCCTGGAAGCTCTGTCCCGTGAATCCAACTGGTAATCTCTTGGTGGGCCCTTCAAATGTCAGGCTTCTCGCATATCGGGATATGTCCAGATTCACCTTCAATTGAGGTTCATCACACACGGCGTGATACTTCGCTTGCCAGAGGTTCCAGTCGTCGAGAAATGCACATGCCTGTGACTGACTGAGTATGCGATCAACGCGCAAACGTCCCACCAGAACAAGGTCGTTTGGTTCTTCGCTCGTGACAACCCACAATACACTACCAATACGGACCTTATGCAACTGGTTACTGGGCACATGGCCCAGCAGGGGCCTTTGTTCGTTTGCAGCAACAGAATCAGGCGTCCAATAGGCTATAAAATGCGACATACCTCGCTCCTCGAAATCATTGGGCGAGCCTAGCCAAGACTCACATACCAAGTCCTTTCTTTCTCGCCAGCACCCCGTCTACCCAGCGTTTTTCGTCGGTGTTCTTCGGATACAGCGCGGACAGCGATTGGGCCAATTTCCAGAAGCGGGCGTCTTTGCCAGCGCCGTCGTCAACCAGGAACCGCTTGATTGCATCGCTTCGTCCGGCCGCGAACAGGATCATGGCCTGATGCACGCGGTCCAGCACGGTCTCGCCCAGCGCCGGCCCCTTCATTTCGGACCAGCCGCCCTCGGCGGCTTCGCTTTCGTCGAGTTCCGCAAACAGCGTCTTCTGCGGGGACTTCTTTTTCCGCCGCGTCGCCGCCGGCGCAGCTTCGTCCTTTCCGAACAGGTGCTTGGTCCGCTCGGCCACGGGCCGCAAACGAGCTTTGTCGCCCTTGACCTCGACCACCGAGTCGATCTCCTCCAGGTGGATGCCCAACCCCTGGGCGATCTTCCGCGCGGCGTCGTATTCCAGCGTGTACCCGACCGCGCTTTCCTTGCCGCTGCTCGATGATTCCTCGTCGTCGGGACCTTCTTCCGGTGCGGCCTCGTCATCCGCGGTGGAATCGGCTCCGTTCCCGCCGCCCAGCGTCCAGAGCCACATCGCGGTCACACGGGCATCGGGTTCTAATCCAGCGGCGTCGGCTTCCTTGAAGATCATGGACAGCGCCTCCGTCGAGACGGCGGCCCAGACCTGCTCCAGGTACTCACGGAGCGTGATGACCTCGCCGCTGGCCTTCTCCACACGGGAGTAGCGGGAGAATACTTCCAGAGCGGGGCCGAGACAGGCAAAAATCGCGTCCGCGCCCACGACACCTTCCTCGGCGAGCCGTGGCATCCATTCATGGATGCGACGGGGCAATTCGACCAGCACGTCGCGCCAGTCACCGACGTCGTCGGCCCGGACAGAGCCGTCCGAACTCTCGCGTGGACGGCAGACCAGATGGATGGACGATGCAAGTGCAGCGGAAGCCATTGCTCGGAGCCGTGTACCCATTTCTGTGTCGATCGGCCAGGAACCAGTCATAATCCAGCCCGCGTCAATCATCGCCTGTAATTGGGCCTCCCAGCCCGCGGTAGACTTGTGAGCGAACACGATGGTACCGATACCTGTCGGAGAGAGTATCCTCCGACCTTCCGCCATTGCCTCCTTCATCATCAGTTCGTAACGGGCCTTGTCCTTTCTTCGAGATGCATCGACGATGCATTCTTCCGCCTTGGGTGTTAGCTCCACGTCCGGTACCCCGGCGAGGATCATGCGGCGTAACCAAACAAAGAAAAAATCGGACAAGTCGGCATAAGGAACCGCGTCGTAGTACGGCGGGTCTGTAAAGAAAGCAACGGCGGAATCGTCGGGTAGCGGATGAGTCTGCGCCGGAGCCTGCTCGATATGGCCCGACACTTCGACACCGCTTCCGGTTTCAAACGGGATTAGGACACATTCGAGCAGGTTCTTCCAGGAACCGACAGAACCGCCAAATGGATTCGCCTCGCAGAAATCGAATACGATAGGGATCGCCTGTCTACCAAAAGTCGCCTGCATTTTCTGTGCAGACGCGTTCCAACGACAGAGGCTGCTGAGGTGCTCAGCTTCTCGATCGACAGCGCATGCCAGTATGGTCTGTACCGCGTCGGCTATGCTATTGTCCTCATGACCCCCGTGCCGAGTCGCCAGCGTTCCGACAAGCCGAACCAGCGTTGTTAGAACGAGCAACTGCCGCGCGGTGAACAAGTCATACCACTGTTCCATTCCGTAGATGAACACCGTGAATGGGGAGCCTCCCCCTGATCGACTAGCGCCTTTCGGTATAGGCTCTCGCGGCACGAGGGGCATTCGTCCGCGGTATTCACGGTCCCTATTCTCCAACTCGATCGCTGCGCAACCGGGAGCCCCGCACTCAACTTCGGTGGGCAGACGGAAGAATCGGCCGGCCTGCGTTGGTCGAGTTGTTACCACCGACACCAACCGGGCATCGTTCCCTCCGCCGCGTCGCGGCCTTAGCTGCTCACGCACTCGCGTGCCCGGCGTCGTATATCCGCAGCACGGGCAGGTTGCCGAGCCGCGTTTCACCGTGCCATCGAATTGAGGATCTGACATTTCCGTTTTTGGATCGTCCTGGCCCACCCATTTCCCGCCCTGCTTCACGATAATCCGGAAATCGACTCGCTTCGCCTTGGGATTGGGCACCAGTTGGAGCGCGACGGACCGGTTCGCCTTTTTGGCCAGCCACAGCGAGCGGATCAGAGGCACTTCCGCGCCGCAGCCGGGGCCTTCGCATTGGATGGTGCGAGCCCACAGGTAGGCGATGGGCGTCGCGCCGTCGGGGTCCTTGGGGTAGAACTCGGCCAGTTCCTTTTCGGCCTCCTGCTTGATCCACTCGCCCCACTTCCGCACTTCATCAGCCAGTCGTTGGCCGTACTTGGGGATGTACTCCAGCACGACCTTGTTCAGCAGCACGGCCACGGGATTGAGATCGCTGGCAAAGGCGTCCGCGCCGACGCGCAGGGCTTCGAGCGGAATCGAGCCGCCGCCGGCAAAGGGGTCCACGACCAGCGGCCGAGTGCCCGGTTCGCCGCCCAGGGCTTCGTGCGCGGCTTGCGTCAGCGCCCGGCTGGTCTCCAGGTACTCCTTGACCGTCGAGTTGTCCCAGTTGGCAAAGTCGGCGATGAAGTCGAGTAACGCGGCGCGAAGCACGGGAAGGGACGCTGAATCGGCGGTATCCAACGGAGTCTTGGCCAACTTCTCCCAGCGCGTCTTGCTTTCCTCCGACGATGTGGCCAGCAACTTCATGTCGCCATCGGCCTTGGCGGCAAAGGCGTTGATGAGCCGAGCCGCCTCGTCGCGGAACATCGGTGGGCAGATCGGATCGGCCGGGTCCGGCCACAGCGCCGCGCAGATCACCGCTCGGCAAGCCGCCAGCGGCCGCCGCGCCCACCAGATGTGCAGCGTCGAAATGTGCCCATGCCGAATCGACTTCTCCCGGCGGGCGTGGGCCGAGATGCGGCGGATAGGAAGGTCCACTTCGATGAGGCGTTTGGGGTAAGTTGAATTGTTCAACGCGGGTTCCAATCCCATCGTGGTTATCCACCAACAAGCAGGGGTTTTGATAATAACATATCACCTAACTCCCTATTTGCCAGCAAGTTACGTATCCTAGCCGGGTCTATTATCTAACCGTGTTTGAAAATAAATCCTGGTCCGGCAACGTGTCGGGTTTCGTGTAACGGCGGACCCTTTTGGCGGCGTCCGGATTCATCACGATCAGAAGTCCCTGCTCCACCCAGGCCTTCAACTGGCGCGTACCGGTCAGCACATCTTCGGTTCCCAACAAGCGGCGCACTTCGGCGTTGCCAACGGAACCGTATTGGTCGATGTACGCACTGACCTGCTCCCAAGCGGAGGGACGATTCTGATTCGCCAACTGTACGACGACCGCCTCGCGGGGAATTCTGGGGCGACTGGCGTACAGCGGCGGATACAGCCCCGCTTCGCGCATCGTGCCGAACATCATGCGTACACCTTCGCCCGCGTCCAAATTCGGCGGATCGGGGAACTGGCGGAGATGTTGGATGATCAGCGGGTTGCGGCTGTGCGCGCCGATCTGGGCGATGTTGGCCGTGGTCACCGGACCGGCCAGCAACCCCGGTGATTCAATCTCGATCCGATCCGAAAAGACGCGGACCATCACGTCAACCGGCAGGCGGTAGTCCCGGTGAATGACCGCGTTGGTGATGGCTTCCGCCAGCACGCGAACGGGGTACTTCTGCACGATCTCGAAGCCCAGGGGCCCAAACTGAACGCCGGTGGCCAGCTCGTTGATCACGGTCTGGATCGCGTCGGGAATCAACTGAATCAACGGCCCGCCCACGGTGACCGGTTTGCGCACCAGGTTGGTGTTCGGATCGGTGGAGATCTTCGTCCCGCGATAATGGAACACGCGAACGGCGGCCTTGCTGGCTAACAGGCCGGAAGGTTCTTCGGCGAACAGCAGGACGGCAGCCCGCGTGGGCCAGAGCTTGCCGCCGGCGTCGCGCTTCGCCAGTCCCAGATGAAACAAGGCTTCTTCGATGGGCCGCGTCAGCTTGCGCCGCCGGGCGTAGGCTTTCCAGTAGTCCGTTTCCAAGAGTTCAAAATCCACGTTCTCCAGACGCGTCTCGGCCGAGATGACACCTCGCGCGTAGCAGAGGTCGTTGATTTCGGTCGCCGTCAGTTCCTTGTTGCCCTTGGACAAGCGGACGAATGTGCCGTCGTCCACGAGGCTGTGAATTCGGCTGCTCTTCTGGATTCTGAGGAGAATGAGCGATCCGCGTGAGCCGTCGCGCAGAGTGCAGGCGATCTCCTGGTGGGTGACTGGAAGTTGATCCGGTTCCGTGACCCGGGAGCGGAGTTTGCGGAGCAGTTCGTCCCAGTTCATGGGGTGCTCTTGGATGCCAAAGACGCGGTCGCGCCCTGTCGCTCGGTCAGGGTCCTCCAGGCCAAGCGCCAGCACGCCGCCGTCCGAGTTGGCGAAGGCGACGACGGATTCGAGTAGTCTGTCGACCTTACCCACGCGTTTGCACTCAAATCCACGCGACTCGGGGTGCGCCAGAATCCGGTCGACGAAGGCGTCGTCCACTGGGGGCAGCGTTTCAGCCGTCATTTTCGCGTTGCCTCCAGCAGAGACTGGGGAGCGATCCGATAGTGCTCGACGGTCACCACCGGCTGCCAGCCCAGCCGGGCCGGGTTCTGGATGGCGTGCAGTTGCGGCGTGCCGGCGCAGTTGAATACCGCATACAGCCAGTAGTCGCCCTTGAGACGCACGGCAGTACGGTACTCGTTGTCGCTTAGAGCGATATCGCCAACACCGGCCCGGCCTTTGACCTCAACGAACCGGACCTCGATAAAGGTCTTGGGGTCTTCCGGATGCGGCCGGCGCGAAATCAGATCGAAGCCGCGGTTCTCCGTCTCCACGCTTTCCACAACCCATCCGCGGGCCTCCTCGTGCTTGACGGCCTCCCGGACGGCGATTTGCTCGATGTCGTCGTCGCGGATCATGGGGGCCAACTGCGGACTGGTACGCTCCGGATGCGGCACGACCCAAGCACGGCCGAGATGCGTAATGTCGGCCACGGCGCAGTGACGCTCCAATTCCAACTCGCGCCGGCGGGTTTCCAGCCGGTTGTTCAGTTCGTCCAAGTGCTGTTCGCTTTGGGCGATCAGACCATCCAGCCCCGAAACCGTCTGCCCTTGCACTTGCCGATTCAGGTAGTCGGCCAATTGGATGTTCTGCCGGTCGATCAGAGCGTTCAGGCTGACTTCGACATGCCGGGCGACGCGTTCGACCTCGGCGGCCCGGTCGCCGGCCGCCCGTTCGCACCACGATTGCAGGACCCGCTCGTACAGGAACTGTTCGACAAGCTGCCGCGCCGGCAACGGGAAACCGCCGCCCGGCCCGGCCGTGCCGGACGGAGCCGGAGTGATGGTGTGGAAGTACGTGGGTTCGCGCAAGGTCATCTGGCCCGCCGACGAGGTCTCGATGCCAAACAGCCGGCGGTGTAGTGTGTTGGCCCGGCCGTCCTTGATCGAGGCGGCGAAAACATCCAGCACGGCCGGCTCGGTGCGATGCAAGTCGTAGAACACCGCGCCGCGGCGGAGATCGTCGTCCACGCGCTGCAACACGTCAGCCCGCACGGCCTCGAACAGCGCATGTCCGGGCGTTACCCATTCGACGTTGGGATCGGCCTTGAGCAGTTCCTTGTCAAAGATGATCCGGGCGTATTCCCTGCCCAGGCGGCCGAAACGGTGTTCCTGGGCGTCACCGATCGGAATGAGGTTCTTGGGCACCTTGCCGACGCGGTAACAATGGCTGCCTTTGGCGGTCGGCTTGGGATTCAGCCCGCTCTCCGGTGCGGCATCGACAAAGAACTGCTCGACAATTTCGGGGACCAGCCGGCGTTCCTTGGCCTCGGTGCTGCGGCCGACGATCGCGGACAGGTTCAATTCCTTCTTGGCGAGCCCCTCCAAGGCGGATTCCGTGATGGCCCGGAAACGATCGGGGCTGATGTCGCGGACAATACGGTCCTGGATCTTGTGCTCATCCGTCTGCCGGGCGTACATGTCCCGCAGCAACTTCTCCAGCAGGTTCGCGGGAAACACTTCGCCTACCACATCAAACACCTGATCGGTCCCAAGCGCCGTGCGGATTTCGGCAAGCCGTTCCAGCAGCTTGTGCAACACGCGGCCTTCGCGCGTGTTCTGGGCAACGAAATTGAAGATCAGGCAGTCCTTCTCCTGGCCGTACCGGTGGATGCGGCCGACGCGTTGTTCCAGCCGCACGGGGTTCCAAGGAATGTCGAAGTTCACCATCAGCCAGCAGAACTGCAGGTTGATGCCTTCGCCAGCCGCTTCCGTGGCAACCAGGACCTGAGCGCTGTCGCGGAATTCCCGCTCCGCATAGATGCGCGAACCCGGCGTGTCCCGGTCGCCGATCTTCATGCCGCCGTGGATTTGCGTCACGGTCAGGCCCCATTCGCGGAGTTTCCCCAGCGGCCGGCCGTCCTTGCCGTCGGCGACCAAGTAGTCCAGCGTATCCTTGTGTTCGGTGAACACCAACAGCTTCATCTGCGGGTCCGAGAAGATGCCTTCTTCCGTCAGGACCGACCGCAGTTTGTTCAGCTTCGATTGAACGTCGCGGCCTTGAATCTGCACGGCGTGGTCGATCAGTTGCGACAGTTGGGCGATTTCCTCCCGCAGGATTGCCGGGTCGTAGGACAGCACTTCGTCTTCGAGTTGGGCGATGATCTGCTGCTGGTCTTCTTCGTCCAGGTCGTCGAAATCGTCGGGCATGCGCCGTTCGATCTGCTCGCGGCGGTACTTTTCGGGATCGGCCAGGATCTTCTCGCGGCGGTCCCGCATCCGTTCCAGGCTCCGGCGCACGGCGTATACGGACGACGCCATACGGCGCTGAAGCATGGCCATCGTGAACCCGACCGCCCGGCCGCGGGCCGACTGGTCGCCGGCGGCGGCGATGGACTGGTCCTCGACGTACCGCGTCAATTCCTCGTAGAAGTCGAGTTCGTCGCCGTCCAAGTCGAAGGCGGCGCTGCGGACTTCGCGTTTGGTGAACAGCTTCTTGACTTCGCCGGTTTCCGCGTCGGGAAACGTGACCAGGGCTTCCTTGGTGCGGCGCAGATAGAACGGGGCTTCCTGCTCGCGCATTGCCTGTTGCAGGCTCTCGATGCTGCCGTACACGTCGGCGTCCAGCAGGGCAAGGAACCGGCGGAAGTGCTCCGGGTCGCCCTTGTGCGGCGTGGCGGTCATCAGCAGGTAATGGTCGGTCATCTTGGACAGTTCGCGCCCGAGCCGATAGGCGTAGGTCGTGTGGTCTTCGGAGCGGGCGCTCATTTTGTGGGCTTCATCCACGATGACCAGATCCCAGCGAGAGCGGAGCAGGCTTTCGCGGGCGTCTTGGACAAGCGAGGCCCACGACACGGACGTGATCACCTGGTCGTGTTCCTGCCACGGGTTCTGGCCGTAATTGGCCCGCAACGTGGCCCCACGAATAACCTCGAATCTCTCGCGGAACTTGTCGGCCATCTCCCGCTGCCACTGGAATGTCAAGTTGGGTGGGGCGACGATCAGCACCCGTTTGACTAGCCCCCGTGCCTTGAGTTCCTTGTGCGTCAGGCCGGCCATGACCGTCTTGCCGGAGCCCGGATCATCGGCCAGCAGAAAACGGATGCGGGGCAGCCGCAAGAAGTAGTTGTAGACGGCGTCCAACTGGTGCGGCAGGGGATCGACCCGGGCGATGGAGAGCGAGAAGAACGGATCGTATTCGTAGGCCAGCCCTAGCCGGTGAGCCTCGATGCCCAGCCGGAACAGCCGGGCATCCCCATCGAACGGCCCGCGCTCGGCCGAGACCGAAAGCATGGCCAACTGCTGGGGACTCAGGACCGGGTCATACGTCTGGCCGCTCTGCCGCCCGCGGCCGATGACCTTCAGGGACGGGCCCATCGGCACCACCGCGATGACCTCGATCGGCTCAGGCAGTGTCGGGCCGCTCACGATGCTGCCGGCCGTGATGTTGGGCGTAGGCATTTCGGAATCCGCCTTCCTAAATGGGCCGGCCTGCGGGGCAGCCGCCGAAAGGCAGGAAGAGCGGTCGCCCCGCAAACCGATTTCAGTCCGGCGCGTGGCCGCGCGCCGGGCACCCAAGGACGGTAAGTCTACCGCCAGCCGGCGGGGGCGGCAACGGACCATCCGACCACAAGGTCGAAAAAGTGTCCCCGATGAAAACTGAGCCAAGCCGGCCTGTCCCGAAGTCACAGCACGCCGGCCGCTAGCTCCTGCAAACCGACGGGCCGCGTGCTGTCGGCGGATCTTCGGTCTTGTCAAATCAAAAGCAGAGGTTCCGCTGTGTCCGGCATGGCGGGCGACGCGTCAAATCACGAAACGGCCAGTTCCCCCGGCCAGTCACCATTTACTGGGTCTTTCGCCAGGTCGTGGGGATCAACCGTTTCTGTCGCCGTCAAATTGTCCTCGGGGGCAACGACAACGCAGCAGTTCGCCTTGGAAACGGAGATGATCACGTGCGGCTTGTTGTCGGCACCACGGCCGATTTTCTCGCCTCGGCGGAACAGTGCGACGACTCCATGCTGCCGAACAAGTCTGTCCGCGGGGGGCGACTTGTACTTGCGGGCCACTCCCGCCGCTCGCTGGATCTCCCGGCAGACCTTGATCGCGGCTACGGCCATTTTCTTTCCCTGTGTATCGCTGAGGGGCCCGTCGCTACGCGAGGCCGTAATTGCCCAAGCGACCAAAGCACGGGCCGCGACCGGGGGCGGGAGATTCTGCGAGCGAATCTGGTCACAGACCTCTGTTGCTCTTGCCAGCGCGGTGGCCGGCAACTTGGCGCGTTCGACTATCGCCTCAAGCACGTCAGCAGGAGGGCAGGAATCGGGTGTTTCCGGTTCGGCAGGTCTCTGAGCGGGCTGCGGCGTTCCTTTTTCCCGATGAGTGGCATCCTCGGATTCCTGGACTGCGCGATGGTATACCTTGTTTGCGACCTCCGGAGGAATTTGCAGTAACTCGCAAAATTTGTGGAGCGTTTGGCTTTCGGCTTGGGTAATGCCGCCGGCGCGTAGGGCGATATCAAACATGACCTGGAGCAACCCGGCGCGTTTGAGGGGCGGGACTTTCTTGCGTAGAAACGACGCGTTTTCCTCGACTCGCGCGCGGAGCTGATCCAAGAATTCTGGCTGTGAAAAACCTTGGGCGAGCGACTCTGCTGACCAAGCGTCCTTCGTCCGGGCAGCAAGCCACCCAATCTCGTCCGGTGATACGGCTCCGTCAGCGGCGATCAGCAGCAACGCACCATCCAAAAGGAATTGATTCGTCGGTCCTTCCTCACCTTTGTTGTACTCCTCCCAGATATCCCTGGGGTCAAGAACGGACAACATCGTGTTAAGCAGCCCCTCCATCTGAACGGTTGGAATCTCCCAATCGGTCCAGCCGAATGCCGTCGCGTAGCTTTCCGATTTCGAGAAATCAACGAGAGCCTTCACTCGCATGGGGATAAGCGGGTGCGTACTCGAAGGATCGTTTACCGAGATTAACTCGGCCCATTTCGCCATGTCGTCGAAGTGCCGTGCGTAGGCGGTTTCATTAAAGGACATCCACCGTTCGTCAAGTCCGGTAGCAATCTTAAACAGGGCCGAGCAGGCTGCGCGGACGTCTTGGCAGGCAAGAAGCCCAAACCGATCACACGACACCTCGTGGGCACGATCATGGGCGCGAGCCGCCAGCACTTCGAGCGGGCTGAAGTCCGGATTGTCGAAAGAGATGCCCAGCCTGTGCCCAAATTTGAGCACCGCGTGTCCCACTTCATGCCCAATTACGAACAGCAATTCCTGTGATCCGAGTAGCGAGACCAGCCCAGAATGCAGGCATACAATCAGGCGATTACCTTTCTGCGATGGAAGGCAGCAGGCATTTTGGTCCGGACTGTTGCAGATGAACAGGTCGATCGGTTGCACAAGCCGCAGAATCCGTCCGGCCAGTGAACTCAGTCGGAATAGCCGGGGTGTAATGGCTTCGTCCACGCGATAGCCGTCCGTCATCCAATGTACGAACATCTGGACACGGGCGTGTTCGCGCTCGCGTTCAAACGCCGCAAGACGCTGCATCAAATCTTCGTTTTTCCGGATCAACTGATCGATCTCGGCTTCGGCCCAAGATCGGAGGGACCCAAGATCGAAGTTGGCCATCAACGGTCTCAGCGAAACCGTCTTGGCGATTCCCTCTGCAGAGTTCGCGTCCATCTGGTTGCTCCCGTAGATGTAGGTTCTCGGCACGCATGAACACACTGGCTCACTAGACCGTCGCCAGCCGGTGCAGTTCCGAGGTGACTCGGTCCAATTCGTCAATTAGTTCGGTCAATTCCTTGTTTACGTCGAGGTCGGTGCGGCGGAATGCCTTAACCAACTCCCGGTAGTACCACAGCGTGCCCTCCTTGCCCCCCCTGAACCTCGTCCAGAGGCTTTCTCCGTGGATGCGGAAATCGCGTAAGATCGCGCGAGCGTTGTGCAGCTTGTCGGCGGCCGATACCAGCCGAGCCGACGCGGATTCCTGTGGCAAACGCGCGATGTACTTCTCCTTACGCTTGCGCCAATCAGGTTTCGGCGTTTCGAGCGTGTCCGTACAGCATTCGACGATATCGGCAACGCGATTCCCGAATCGCTGGCGGATGTCGTTGATCCGAGGCTCGCCGCCGGCGTCCTCACCCGCGTCGTGCAGCAGCGCGGCGATCGTCTCGTCTTCGTCAGCACCGTGTTCCATCGCGATACTCGCCACACCCAGCAAATGCGAGAGGTACGGAATGTCCGTCCCCTTCCGCGTTTGGCCGGCGTGGATCAGCGTGGCGTACTGGAGAGCGTCGTCAAATTTGCGAGACAACATGGCCGTGCTCCCTGGGGTGGCAATCGCAGGAACGAATTCCAGGCTGCGGCTACGCTTCCTTGTCGAGATCGCGACCGTGCGGCTCCTGATCGTCTGACGCAGCCGGCGGGGATTGGTCGAGTTTCAGTTTCCCGAACAGTTGCTGCGCCAGGCGGCGGGCGGCCTGCTCCTTGGTTTCGCCGGGCCGCTGCATGGGCCGGCCCATGATGACTTTCAACGGACGCTCGCCGCTGCTGGGCGGGGCGGGCGTGGTCGATTTGTCCGAGTTCGGGGTCATAGGTCACCTCCCAATATCTGTGGATCAGAGTAGCCCCGGCAACGGGGCGGTGCAACGGGGTATGGGACCGCAACAACGCGGGCCACGATTTGCCCTGGGGGCTGCGCGGTCCACCAGCGGCGTCGGCATGCCGCCGTCCCGCATGTCACCCTACTCAATCGGGAAACCCCGCTCCCATCGCTTCTTGCCCCCAAAGGCGGCTGCCGTGACGTACAGGCGGGATTCCACCGGGAACTTCCAAACCTCGAAGAAAATGAACGCCATGTCCTCAGCGGCTGAATCCTCGTCGCCGTAGATATAAATCTTGCGGAACGGATCGTAACCCTCGACATCCTCGTGGTAAAGCGTGAACTGCTTGCGGTCCCGCAGGTAGAAGAAGCCCCGGCGGCGTGCGAGGATTTCCTCGGCTTCTGGCCGAAAAAGCGTATTCCGGGGCAGATCCATGCAGAACCAATTCCGTTCGATGGCAAACTGGACGAACCGATTCCGCGACGGGTCTTCCCGCCAGCCGTCGTCGGGCAGATCGAACGGGATTCCGGACTCCGGGGCCGCAGAAGCATTCTCGTGCGTCCATTCCGCAAAGGCCAGTTGCAGGGCGACGCGTCTCTCCTCAGACAGTTTCCGTTCATCCGTTGCGCCGTCCGGAGGACGTTCTTCGAAAATGATGTAGCAATTCCCTTGGACTTCGTCGTGCGCCCGGCCGTGCATGAGTTTCAAGTAGTGAGCGAATTGCTGGACGCGCCGTTCAAGTTCGGCCCGGTAGTCGAAGGGGCCTATGGTGGAATCCATGTGGACGGTCTCCTCTAGCCGTTGGTTGTCAGCCGCCAGACAGAAAGGCCATCAAACTTGGCGAAATCGTCTCGGTAGGGGGGAAAAACGTCAATGACCAACAACCGGTCGTCGAGCCGGACCGCGACCGGAAAGCCCCGCCAGAAAGAGCCCGGCACGTGAACGAACTTGCCGCCGCGATTGCGGAACGCGCCGTCCACGAAAACTTGGAACTCCTCGAATCCAGACAGTGGCCCGCCCTGCATGAAACGGATGAAGTCGATGTGGACGGCGTGACCGTTGATTTCGTCCGAGGCATGAATGTGACGCGGGCTCCGCAGGTCGACACCCGGCTCCGGGTCGTAGTGGCAGTCGTCGATGGCAAGCTCCCACGCGACGTGAATCACGGATGGTCGTTCCCACCGCTGGCCGTCAAACTCCAGTCGCGGCAAGTCACCGGGAATGCGTTTGGGAACGGGAGGGTCTGGGACATTTTCCCATCCCGGAATTTCGCGCCGGCGGGGCGAATAGAACGTGTACCCTCCGCGGCGAATGTCCATCACCGGTCCCAGGGCACAAAACGCGTCGCTCAGGGACTGCCCCCTGGCGATCGCCTTCCGCATGACGGCGAGGTTGTACTCGGCAAACCGCAACTGTTCCTTGAGGTCCATGACTCGGCCCGGTGAAACTGGAGCAACGCCGCTCTCGTGCCCGGCAAGCTGTTCCCGGAGCGCCGTCCAGTCTGCCAGGGCAGGCTCCAAGAAGCGAGCGTTGGGGTCGGTGTTGGTCATGGATCGGCCCTTTCGTCTGGGGGTGGGGCCTGCTCCTGCGCCGCGGCTGGTGGGGCCTGTCTGACCCCAGTAATCACGCAGCCTGCGCCATTCGTCGAGAAGATCTGCTCGAAGATGGGGTCCTTGAGTCGCTCGATCAATTCGCGACACATGGTCCGCTTGGGCGGCGGCTCCGGTTGCGGTCTGTCGGTGGTCATGGGTATCGCCCTCCAACGCGCCACGGCATGGCCTAGCCCCGTGGTACTTGGATCGAAGTCGGACATGACACGACTCCCGGACCAAGAAACGGGACCCCGAGAGTATTCGTCCGCGAACGTGAAATCTTGCCGACAATCGTCGCGGCTACTCGCCGATGGCCTCCGTCTCGGAATACTGCGATTCCGTCAAGGCTTCCTCCACAAGCCGCGCAATCGACCCCTTCGTCGGTTGCTGGCGTCGCTTCCTTTCACCAGTCTGGCAGTGCCCAGACGGGCACGTCAACCGGACTGCGCCCAATCCGTGGTTGTACCGCTTGACCAATAAGATGGCGAAATGATCGAATGCACGACATCGTGTTCGATGCACGACTCGGAGCAAGGAAGAATCAGCGCCATGCTTGAAGGACTTCACCCCTGCGCCGTAATTCACGTCCCGCACGCCTCTTGGGACATTCCCGGTGACGTTCGGCCCCAGTTCGTTTTGGATGACGAGGCCCTGGCGGCTGAATTGCTGCGATTGACGGACGCCTACACCGACCAGCTGTTCGCCGTGCCGGCAGGACTGGCTTGCCCGGTGACGTTTCCGGTGAGCCGGTTAGTCGTTGACCCCGAGCGGTTCGCGGATGACAGTCAGGAAATCATGGCTAAGATTGGCATGGGGGTCGTCTACACCAAGGCGTCCGACGGTTCGCCACTCCGCCGGGACTTGATACCTGACGAGCGTCAGCAGCTGCTGGACCGTTTCTATTGGCCGCATCACCGGCAGCTGACCGCTTGCGTGCAGAAGTGCCTTGAAGTCCACGGCCGTTGCTTGATCGTAGACGGCCACAGCTTTCCATCCCGCCCCCTGCCCTACGAGTTGGACCAATCGCCGCACCGGCCGGACATTTGCATCGGCACCGACCCGCAGCACACCCCCGCCTGGCTGGCGCACGAGGCCGGGCGACTGGTGCGGGCCGCTGGCTGGTCGGTCGAATTCAATCGCCCGTTTGCCGGCGCGTTGGTGCCGGCCGCGTTCTATGGTCGCGAACCCCAGCGGGTTTTGGCCGTGATGATCGAGGTGAACCGCGCGTTGTACATGGACGAGACCGATGGAACCAAGTCGCCGGATTTCGATCACGTCAGAACGAACCTCCAGACGATCTGCGTAGAACTGATCGCTCGGATGGCCCGTCTGCTTTAGCCCGGACGCCCCAAAAGCCCTCCGGTTCACCATCTGTTGCCGCATCTTCGCATGGCCTACCGTACCGTTGATTTGCTATTCTTGGGCCAATCGCCGTAAGGGCATGAAAAACAGCACTTTACGCATCAATGCCCCATCTTCTTCGGTGCCGCACTCTTTACCCCAAAGGGCGATTAACATCGTGGGACGCAACAAGACGGCCCTACAGCGCCAACGGATTGGGAACCGTGACCAGCGGCGTGCGGAGGCCGCGCGCCTCTACAAGGAGGGCTGGCTGGTCAAGGATATCGCCGCACGGCTCAACGTGACTCGCCAGACAATCCACGCGGATTTGTGCGAGCTACACGGCAAATGGCTGCGGCAGGCCGCTGCGTGCTACAGTGAGGCCAAGGTCCGGGTCCTCTTGGAACTCGACCAGATCGAAGACGAGGCCAATTCGGCTTGGGAGCAATCCAAGGAGCCCGCGGTGACGGAGTTGACCGAGACCATCGACGGCGGCGAAGCTGGGACCGCGACAAGAACGCGCCGCACGGTTCAGTACAAGGTGGGCGATGCGAAATATCTGCACATCATGCTGAAATGTATAGCCCAAAGATGCAAAATCCTCGGCTTGTACGTCCCAGTCCGTACAGCGCGGGCCGGTGACGGGGGCAGGACCCCACCTGAGATTCGGGCAGTGTTTGAGCCGATGAGCGACGAAGAGCGCGAGGCCATGCTGGGCCCCATCGAGAAATACCGTCAGCTCATGCGCCGGGCGGGACTGAGCCACTAGGCACAAGCGGCGGCTGCAACGCGGAACCGGGTTGCTGTTACCGGAACTGTTACCAACAACTCGCATTTCCCGCAGGGCATCGCACGAGCTGCCCCACGGGAAATGCGGAGAACAACAACAGTTCAAGGGGTAACGGAAACCTGTTGGCCGGTTCAGTTAGCACTTCTAATCCGCAGGTCGGAGGTTCGAATCCTCCTGGGCGTACTTGTGTCAGCCGCTGAAGCCTGCTGACAATCGGTGGCAAGTCCTGACTCTGAAAGGACTTCGGACGAGCACCGTTGATCTGGGTCTTCTTCTCCCCTTTCGGCCTTCCGTGACGTTTTTTGCCCATTTGTGCCATCTTGCGACTCCGGCGCACTCCCAGAACACTCCCAGAGACCCGGCAACCGTCGAACTGCTTCGGTCTTCTCGGCCAGATCGGTGTGACTGTACACGTTCATCGTCAGCCGAATATCTGAGTGCCGAGCTAGGGTTTGAGCGGTCTTGGGATGCACTCCAACGCGGCCCAGATTCGTGATGAAGGTGTGCCGGTTCGCGTGAAAATCGGCATACCTCCCTTGGCTATCCTTGTATCGCAAAAAGTCAGACTGCTTGCGTCTTGATCGCTCTTCCTCCGTCTGCGCTTCCTCCAGCCACGCCTTGCGGGCTGCGGCTAAATCTCGACGCATCATCTTGGATGTCTTCCGGTCGATTCCTCCAGGAACCCTCCCTGAGACTGGGAACAGAATCTCGGCTGGTGGTCGCTCGGTCGCTGCCAGCCACTGGGTCAGTCGAGTCACGACGTCCGGGTGGAGAACCTGCGTGTCGGTGCGTTTCCGCTTGCTGTAGATCGCCTGCACCGTGACGGTTGGCGGGTCCGAAGTCAAATCGAATGATCGACGCGTCAGACTGCCGATTTCGCCCTTTCGATAGCCGGTCAAGGCAGACAGGATATACATCATCGCTCGATCCGCACCGGCGATGCTTTCAACAGGCGGCCCGCCTTCAGCAGCCGCCACCAGTAGGGTGAATTCCTCGAGAAGGAGCGGGCGACGGTCGTGCCGTCGGTCCGTCTGAACGTTGAGCATCGGAACATCATCCAGCGGATTGTCCTCGCTCCGCTTGGTTCGTTTGAGCCACCGGCAAAACTGCTTGGTCGCTCGGAGGTAGTGGTTACTGGTCTGCTTCGATATCCCCTCCTCTCGGAGCGTTCCGAGGTAGGTCTCGACGGCCTGGGCTTTTATGTCAGCGACCTTCGAGAACCCGCATCCTTCAAAAACGCGGCGGATCTTCGTGGTGACCTCGCGGACTTGCTTCGGGCTGACATCTCGATTCCGCAAGTGTTCCTCGAAAGCATCCAGGTGGTGTTCGAGGGGGGCCTTGCGGTCGGATGCGGAGACGAGCACTCGGAGTCCTTCCCGGATCATTCGGGCTTCGTCTTCCAACTGGGCCGCCAGACGTTCGGTTTCGGCTTTGTCGGTGAAGCCTTTGGCAGTGCGGCGGCGGCCGGTGAACGACATTGCGCGCCGCGACCTCCGTGGACAACGGGGGACGAACGAGAGTCTCCTTACCCTCTGCTACGCAACGCGGACTGCCGAGGTTTGCTACTGCTGCAAAGAAATTGTCCCAGCACTG
>JAAYYU010000360.1 GCA_012515235.1 Candidatus Anammoximicrobium sp. | reverse complement strand
TACGCCCGATACCGAGGACACCCGCCGCCTGACCGCTTACGCCAGCCCGGAGGACCAGACGACGATCAAGGCGATTCTGGACAAGATCGACGTCGAAGGCGATCTGGCCGGCGGCGAAACCGTCGCTGTGTACCAGTTGGAGAGCCAGGCCATCGGCGTTGCGCTGTACTACCGGCTGGCCCTCTTCCGCGAGGCGTTTCCTCGAGCCACCTTCTCCACCGGCAACGAACCGGGGCAGTTCGTCGCCTGGGCCTCGGCCAGGGACCACGCCGGAATCAAGGCCCTGGTCGAACAGATCAACGCCGGAATGCCCTTGGAACAGCGGCCTCAGGTAGTGTTGTACACGCTGAAGTTCATCACGGGCACAGCGGCATCCCAGGTGCTCCAGACCGCGGTGCCCAACGCGACGTTCACTACCGACCCGGACGATCCCCAGCGACTGACCGCCAGCGCCCGCGCCGCCGATCACGAAACGATCAAAACGGTGCTGGACGAGATCGACGTCGAAGGCGAAGGCGGCGGACGCTCCACGGTGCAAGTCTACAAACTGCTGGGCAAACAGCCTGCGGCGTCTCTGGCCGCCGCACTGCAACTGCTAACCACCGCCTTTCCCCGCGCCCGCTTCTCGCCAGGCACCGAACCGGACCAGTTCGTCGCCTGGGCCAGTCCCCGGGATCACCAGGACATCCAGGCCCTGGTCGAACGGCTGAACGCCGCCCCGCCGCCCGACGAGGCGTCCCAAGCGGCTGTCTACACCCTGAAGGAGATCTCGGCAACCACCGCCATCTCGATCCTGCGCAGCGCCGTCCCCCGCGCCACACTGAGTCCCGACGCATCCGATCCCCAGCGTTTGACGGCCTACGCCACGCCGCTGGAACAGACGACGATCAAGGACATCCTGCAGCAGATTGATAAGGAGAGCGACCCCGACGCCTCGTACTCGGTGGCGATCTACACGATGGAGGGCATGAGCACGCGGTCCTTGTATTACACCGGGATGTTCTTGACCCAGGTCGTGCCGCAGGCGAAATTCACGCCGGGTTCGGAGGAGGGCCAGTTGGTCGTCTGGGCCACGGCCAAGGATCACGTTCAAATCAAATCGTTGATCGAGCAACTGCAGAAAGCCCCGCCGCCGGAACTGGCCCGAACGATCAAGGTCTACACGCTGCAGCACATCACGGCCGCCGCCGTGATCCCGTTCCTGCAGTCGGCCGTCCGCCGAGCCGACGTGACGACCGACCCGGCCGACGCCCAGCGACTCAACGCCTGGGCCACGCCGGCCGATCACAAGACGATCGAAGAAGTCCTGAAGCAGATGGACGTCAAACCTGATCCCGAATCGGCCCCCACGGCAGCCGTCTATCAGCTGGAGGGCATGAGCCAGTCGGCCGTGTTTTACTCCCTGCGCTTCCTGCGGGACGCCGTGCCGCGAGCCAGCTACGCGATCGGCGGCGAAGGCGGCCAGATCGTCGTCTGGGCACGGGCCCAGGACCACGAAACGATCAAGGGGCTGATCAAGCAACTGGTCGAAGAATCGCCCGACGCAACCCGCACAGCCCAGGTGTACAGCCTGCACCACGCCACGGCCACCACCGCCCTGCAGGCCCTGACCCGCGTCGTGCCTCAAGCTGCCTTGAGTACCGGGGCCGACCCTAGCCAATTCGTCGCCTTTGCCAGTCCGCGGGACCACGCGAAAATTGCGGACGTCCTGAAAGAATTGGACAAGGAAGCCCCGCCCGAAACCGAACCCCAGGCCGTCGTCTATACGCTGCAGTCCGGCAACGCCACCGAGGCTATGCGGATTCTGCGCACCGCCGTGCCCACGGCCAGCCTGTCGCCCGGCGCCGAGCCGCACCAGATGATCGCCTGGGCCCGCCCCGCCGACCACAAGATCATCCAGCAGATCGTCGAGCGATTGGCCGAGAAAGGTCCGGCCGAATTGGCCCGCAAAGTCGCCGTGTACACGCTCGACGCCAGCACCGCGGCTACCGCGATGGCGTTCCTGCAGAACGCCGTGCCGGCCGCGCAATTCTCCGTCGGCTCCGACCCGCGGCGGCTAATCGCCTGGGCCACTCCCGCAGACCACGAAGCAATCAAGAAAGCCGTGGACGAAATGGAGACCGGCACAGGGCAGATGACCAGCCAGGTGTACCGCTTCCGCTACGCCGACCCGCAAGCCGCCTACACCGTGCTGCAAACCCTGGTCCCGGCGGCCAAAATGGCCGTTGACGCCCAGGAAGGCAGCCTGGTCGTCAGCGGCCTGCCCGAGGACCACGTCAAGATTAAAGCCACCATCGACCAGATGGACGGCGAAGACGCCGAAGGCCAGCGGCCTGCTCTCAAGATCCACCGCGTGGCCGTCGGCAGCGTCACCAACGTGTACCGCTCGCTGGCCCTCCTGTTCCGCAACGATGCCACCATCCAGTTGTCGCTGGACATGGACAACGATGCCGTGATCGCCGTCGCCGCCGCCGCCAAACAGGACCGGATCGCCGAGTTGATCAAGTCCATGGAGGACGCCGCCCGGCACGACGCCGAATCCACGATGGAACTGTATTCCTTGCGCAACGTCGATTCCACTTCGGCGATGGACATCCTGGAACAGACGCTGGACAAACAAGGCAGCAAAGCCGAACTGTCGATCGACCGGATGAGCAACCAGTTGATCGCCATCGCCCGGCCCGAAGTCCATGAGCAGATTACCAAGGTGCTGGAGCAACTCCGCGGCGAAGAACCGGAATTGGAGATCTACGATCTGAAATACGTCGATCCGTCGTCCGCCGAAATGGCCATCCTGAGGCAGTTCACCGACGAAGCCCGCGCGCCCGAAGTCAGTACGGACCCGGTTACGCAGCAGCTGTTCATCCGCGCCACGGCCGAACAGCAGCAGCAGATCCGCGACCTGCTGATCAAGATGGGCGAGACCGGCCTGACGCTGCTCCGCGGCCGTAGCAGCCAGAACATGCGCACCGTTCCCTTCCAGGGCGACGCCAAAGCCGCCCTGGAAGAAATCCGCCGCATCTGGCCCAAGCTCCGCGACAACGAAATCCGCGTCGTCTCGCCCGACCAGGCGCCGCCCCCGCCCGCCGCCGTGCCAAAGAACAAACCCGCTAAGAACAAGACGTCCCAACGAAGCGCCCCGCCCTGCGCCACCGAGTTCGCCTCGGTGGTTCAACAGCCTCTGCCTTACTCCCCGCCTACCTCCACCACCTCCGTCCGCCCCACCGCCAGCGAGCCCCCCGCCGCCTCCGTGCCCGTAGGCCGGAACAAGGTCCCCCGCAGTTCCGTCGCAGCCCAAAACGACAAACCCGCCGACGAGCCTGCTCCGGCCCCGGACGGACGTCCCCAGAAAACCACCCGGCGCAAAACCACCGCGCCCTCCCCGCCCCGCAAGGCTCCCTCCGAAACCTCCCCAACCCCGCCCCCCGAAACCCCGCGGCCCGAATCCCCGCGGCCCGAATCCCCGCGGCCCGAATCCCCCGCCCCCATCTACGTCGTCCCCAGCGATGGTTCGATCACCGTTGTTTGTGATGACCCCGAAGCGTTGGAACAATTCGAAAAACTCCTCCGCGCCATGTCCGGCGGCACCGGCGAGATCGGCCGCAACCTGAGCGTGTACGAACTGAAGCACTCCAACGCAGTGGAAATGGCCGAGAAGCTTCGCGAACTGTACGACACTCGTCGGACCAGCTTCCGCTGGGCGACAACCGAGGTCCGAATCGTCCCCGACGAACGCCTGAACCGCATTCTCGTTCAAGGCAACCGCATCGACCGCGAAACCATCGGCGGGCTGATCCGCGCGCTGGACACCGAAGAGGGCACCGGCTCCAAACCGCAAATCGTGCCTGTCCGGTTCGCCGACGCCGATGAGATCGTCCAGGTTGTCCGGGAAGTCTTCCGCAGCCAGATGACCCGGTTTGCCGCCCCCTCCAGCAACGGTTTCCGCAGCTCTTCCCGCTCCCGCGTCACGCCCGAAATCGCCGTCGACCCGGCCACCAACTCGCTGATCGTCATGGCCCCGTCGCCCCTGCTGGACGAGATCCTGAAACTGATCAACAGCCTGGACCAGGCCGCCCAAGAAAATCCCGCCCGCAACATCAAGATCATCACGCTGCAAAAAACCAACACCCGCCGCGTCGAGGATGCCCTCCAACGCATCCTCCGATCCAGCCCCACCCGCGCCCCTCGCCCCTCTCGCTAACCTCCCCGTCCCCAATGCCGCCGGCTTGCCCGGCGGATCGTTCCGCTTCCCAC
>JAAYYU010000359.1 GCA_012515235.1 Candidatus Anammoximicrobium sp. | reverse complement strand
GTGACCGAGAAGAACGCTCCCGTGGGATCGATTGCGCTGATCGGATCCCCATGCACGTACAGGTACTTGTGCAGGCTCAGCGGGTCGCGAAGGTTCCCGTAGAACGGGTCGACGCGATTGAACCTTCGCGCCCGCCAAGAGCTTCGCCGTAGTTCAGAGCGGTGGTCCGGCTTAGGGCTGCAAGGACTTACGCGGCGACACAGGGAACAGGCGTCCAGCAGATTCTTGGACCACCGCGCGGCAAGCCCGTCGTTTCCGGGGCGCGGGCTACGGCCGCGATCTTCTTTCCGGCTGGGCCTGCCTGCGTACCCAGCAGAGGCGGCGGGGGACTGGCCGCCCGCCCCGCTTTGGTTACCAAATTGTTAAAGATCGGGGAAATGCCTTTTTGCACTGCAGGTGGCATTGTAACACACCGTGCGAGAACGATGCGAGAGCAACCACCAGCATTCTTGCCCTATTTCCCTTGGTTGCCCGGGCGACGCCAGGAACCACCATAATGGGTCGCCCAGGCATTTAGGAAGGGGGTGACGGAGAAAAGGAACGCGCTGCCGGAGGAACAGGGCTAGGCGTGCGTGTCGTCGTGATCGATCCGGGCGTCGGGTCTCGGTTCGACGACGGAGTCGCCTGTGGATGGACCATCTTCGCTAGTGGCATCCGGAAGATTGCAGGACGGGCCACCGTCCGCGAGAAAGCGCGCCTGTCCCTTTTGCTCAAAGAGTCCTGACCCCGCTTCTTCCATGACAAACATCGTAACAGTTTAGTTCCCGTACAGTACTTTCAGGGGGGGGTGTGGGGGGCGGAAGGCGCGCAGAACGCGAGGGGCCAACCATCATCGGCTTGCGTCAGCAACAGGCCAAGGAGGGTCTTGCTACGTGTTAAACGCACGAAACCCCCGGAAAAGCACGGAGGTTTTCCTCTTTTCTCGAAAATTTCTCGCTCAAATTCTGGAGGAGAACACTTGGACTGGTGCTAGTGGCATCCGGAAGATCGCAGGACGAGCCAGCGTCCGCGAGAAAGCGCCGCCTGTCCCTTTCGCTAAAAGCGTCCTGATCCCGTTTCTTCCTCTTTTCGACAGGAACATCACCGCATTCGGATAGGAACGGTTATGATGACTGAAGCCATGAGATATGCCGTGCTGAAACAAAAAGCGTGAATTACCGATATGGTTAGAACCACATCTATCGATCGTCGCACCTGATGTGTCTGGTGCCCAACGGCAACCAACATTAGTCCCGCAACACACGCTCCGCCAAGCCAGCATGCAAGCACTACGCACGTCGTGAAGCACCTTAGTAAGCATGAAAGAAAGACATCCAGCATCATGGGGAGTTGAAGGTGTCGCGAAAGTACCAACAGCGTTACCTCAGCGCAGCTCAAGGTGAATACCGGAACGCAGGGAACCAGTACATCTCTCCAACTCGCACGTCGCGACGATGTTCTCGTGCCCTGTGGATGCAGCGAACCGTCTCCTCTGGGTGCCAAGTACGGATTTCCTGTCATGTGTCACTCGTAGCCTTTTCTTGATTAGGAGTTTCCTACCCACATCCAGTGGGTCAGTAGCCCCAGCCGTTACTGGCAATAGTGACCTTTACCTTTCCTATCTGACTCTGTGTTAGCGGCGGGTACAAACCCCTTCCCCCGTCGTAATACATGAGGTTGTCGGAATCAATGGGATAGTGTAGCAGACCGAATATATGTCCCGTTTCGTGCGCAGCAACCTTTGAACTCGCGAACCTCGGTATGGCCCATCCTCTCCTTTCACCTCCAGCGGATACGCCCGCGACACCTGAATCTCCCTCAACGTCGATCGTCGGAACAAAAATGAAGACTGGCCTGTCAACGTATAGTTCGTCAACCACTTTCATTAGCTCGCCGTGCCCATACTTGTCCGCTTCCATAATGCCCCAATCGTCATTGATGGTTGTTTTGATCGATCTGTATTCGATCTCGATGTCTTTTCGTTTCCAGTAGTCGATTACTTCTTCCATTCTCGCACGCACATCAGATTCCTCCCACGGCACTAGACTAAAGTCCGGCGGGCCAGGTGGTGCACTGTGTTTCACAAGCACCACATCCACCGGAACGCGCATCACGCGGCCCCTGGCTGCAAACTTGGCCCAGTAAACATCCCTGGTCGCCAGCGCAAATAGGGTAATATAACTGACTACGAACAGGCCAACTGCCACGCCCACGAGGAACTCTCCCGTAGGATCGACCCCCTGTACCGGATCTCCATGTACGTACAGGTATTTGTGCAGGCTCAGCGGGTTGTTGAGGTTTCCGAAGAACGGATCGAGGCGATTGAACCTTCGCGCCCGCCATGGGCACCGCCGTACTTCAGAGCGATGGTCGGCCTAGAGCGGCAAGGACTTGCGACGCGAGAAAGGAAACAGGCGTCCAGCAGGTTCTTCGAGCAGGACCCGGTAAATCAGTTTTTCGGTGTGCGCGCGGGAAAGCCGAGATTCACCTTGCGGTCGAGTGCATGCCCGCTTGTCCAGCAGGGAAAGTCTGCCGCGCGCACCCGTTCAGGAGGCGTGGCGCCCGCGGGCGTATACCGATTTGTCAAAGAACAATCTGCGGCGCTATGCGTGCCGTCTGCAACTAATCGCCTGCTTTCGACTGCCGTATGTCACGCGTCAGCAGTTGACCCGATCCGTTGAATCGACTCCCGTCCCCTTTTCGTTGGCACCTCCCCCACAAGAAGGACGATACGCGAAATCCTTGACGATACAAAGACACCCGACTCCTTTTCCGGCTCCTATGCCACCGGAACGCTCCCGGTCAAGAGAAACGACTCCCGTCCCCTGTCCAACTGCCGTATGTCACGCGTCAGCAGTTGGCCCGATCCGTTGAATCGACTCCCGTCCCTTTTCGTTGGCAGAGAAAAGACTCCCGTGCTTTTCATTCCCCTCTCCGTATGAACTCCTCCAGACGGCGCGCGGCCTCGGCCGTCCATTCCCCGAACGTAAGAGATCGCCTCTCCTCTGCCAAGACGTCCCCCTCACCGTAAGGAGGTAACTTCAAACCTGTGAGGTGCCTGTTCAATTCCAACTCAAGTTCCAGTGTCACGCCCAATTCAGAGAACGTCCCGTTCTGGTCATGAAGCCAGCTGTAGTACATCATCGTCTCAAGTTGAGTGACGCGGTCGTTCGGATGGATGAATACTGCCTCAATTCGACAGATCCTAGCGATTACGTTGCGAGCGGCGATGGCGAGCTCTGCCCCTTGCCGACGGCAATTGATCTGAAGCGCGAATGCCTCACTCGACATCTTTTCTTTCCCTTGGATGAACCGCTCCCGCTGCGACCTAACGGAACGCCACAACCACATGAGATTCGTTCCTTTCCACGCATCAATGGCTTCGTCACATTTGCACTCATCACGACTGTTCCGTCAGATGATCGTAGATAGACCGGACACCGTAGCCGTAGGCGTAACCAACTGTGAATCCCGCGGTAAAGTACGATCCAATGAATGTGGCAGGCTGAATCCACCGAAACAGGAAGTGGGCGTGTCGGACAAACGCCATGTACCCAGATGCTCCAAACAAGGCATCCCCAAGCAGCGCCCTATTGTGGATTGCTCCCCCGACGAGGAATTCGTTCGCCAACGTAAACGTCGTGATGCCACCAGCGCTGGCCAGTGCATCCCATTCGGGATGCAGGACTCCTGCGAACGCTCCTGCGCCGAAGCCTAACGCAAAAGCCATAAACGATCGGCTATGTTGATGTAACAAGAAGTAACCTGAGTTCGCGGCCGGTCGCACCTTTGTCCAGAATTCTATCGCTCCCCGGAATAGCACCCGTCCGAGATGGCCGAGACCGGCCCCTGCACCCAGATAGACGCCTCCTCCAATGGCGGCACCTGCGGTGGCACCCAGTACTAGACCGAGGGACGCATATCCCAGCGTTCCCATGACCGTTCCCGTCTTGCGCGCCCCGTACACGGCACCGAAGGTCATCCCGGCCAGCCCGCCGATGATCGCACCGGTCATCATCGAACTCCCCAACGTCCACTTGCCGGTCGGATCGACCTGACCCACGGGATCTGCATGCGTGTACGCATACTTGTGCAGGCTCAGGGGATTTTGGATGTTCCCGAAGAACGGGTCGACACGATTGAACCTTCGCGCCCGTCAGAAGGAACCGCCGCACTTCAGGCCGACGATCGGCTTAGAGCAGCACGGACTTACGCGGCGAGCTACGGAACAAGCGTCCAGCAACCTCGGGGAGCAGGCCGCGGTAAACCGGTTTGCAAATGGCGCAGGCCACGGGCGCGATCCGCCGCCCCGGCTGACACGCGTCACCTTGACCCACGCGACCAGACTGGTGAGCGCCCGGGGCTCACTGGCGTGACGCTCAGCGTCGTTTGCTCAATTGTCAAAGACCAATCCGCGGCAGCATGTCGCCGCAGGGAAGTCAGATTCCCTGCCCGCTTCTGTCGTACACAGTTTGCGTCGGACGTTGAACCTATCCCTTGACACGACTCCACCAACTCGTGTGAATGTAACGAAAGCCGTGACCCGCACAACTCGTGCCAATCCGTCGTATCTTGCGGCGCGATTCCTTCCTGTAGCCGCGAACAAGGTCGCTGGACTGGATCTGCGAACATCAATCCAGTTCGAGATCCAGCGCCTCGATGACCTCCAGTACAACGCGCCGTGATGCCCACGGCCTTCCACGAAACGCAACAACCGGCTCGCCGCGCGCAAACAATCTCCCCATAGACCAGTATCCGGTCTGCGAAGCTCTAATAAGTTCCCCGTACCCTGCCACACACGCCGTGAGCAGTCTCGGACTCGCTTCTATCTCTCCGCGGTGACGATGGACGAATTCGAGAAATTCGCTCTCGTTACCCGGAATCAGCCCCTTCGATTTAGCCCATGTAACAAAGACGCTTCGAAGTTCGGGAATCCGACGCAAGAAGTCGTTAGGATCACCCACAACCGTGCCCACAGACTTCCCTTCTTCGGCAACCATGCCGGCAAGTGACCGAACTTCCGAGTAGTCGATATCGATTGGCGGAATAAACTTTGCGTTTGGATTGTACTTTTCGAATACTGGCCAATAGCCCGCAATACGAGCACACACATCATCGTCGCTCGGTGGAAACTCCTGCACCTGCAGGCTGACACCGCCGCTGGGCAACACACGATAGCGAAAAACGCCCTCTTGAAGCGACGAACACATCTCTCTCGCGAAGATCTCACCGAAGTAGTTATGCCAATAGACTGCGTAGAAGCTGTGACTGGGGAGCAGCGTCCTCTTCTTCTTGAATACCACGCGGCTGTCAGCAAAGACTAGATGGCGAGCATCGGCATAAGCGTAAGCGGCTCCGCCGAGAACCGAAAGACTATCAAGCATGGATGGCACTTTCGGAACGGCGGATTTCTTTACGTGCAAATCGCCAGTTATCATTTGTCCGAATGCCTGCGGGCCGTAGTTCCAGTCAAGTTCAATCGTGCCCTGTGGGGCCTTCAGGGTCACACCACCCCGAGGTAGACTGCTGGCTTTCTCCGGGACAATGTCGTAGTCCGACAGTTGACCGCAGATACTGACTTCAGAAACGGAAAACACCTCACTGTCGGACACTCCCGTCAGGATGTCCCCCAGAATTCTACCGAGAGGCTTCGTACAAAGAATGGAGAACGACAGATCCATAGTTCTAACCCACGACTCGCATCGTGTCCGACAAGTCTTCAATTATGTCCCAGAGGATTCCCTGTTGACCTGGACCAAAGATTTGCTCTAGGTTCTGCGCCACGCTAGGGTGAATGTCCGTACCTGGACGCACATGTATGAAGAACTGGCGTCCTGTCGCCTTCGCGCCAGTAGCCAGCGCTGAAAGTTGCTCTTTGATGCGGCCGGACCATCGAAGCACAGCAACGTTCTTGATTTCCCTTATCACGGACGTGTCGATGAAGTCTGGCACCTTGCCGAAGAACCGAGCCGTATTCCTCCACATCAGGTACTTGTTCCCAATTAGGTGCTCCGCGAGACGACCATTGATCTGAGCCACCTCGAATGTGCGCAAAATACCTCGCTGTCCCAGCTTCCTAGCCACGGATGCGAGTCCCTTCAGGGAGCCAATATTAAGGAGGTAATTCATCGCGATCTCGGTCGCGGCTTCCTTGCCAATGTCCAAAGCCTCGGCTGCGGCCTCTTCCAAACTGATCTTTTCCTCGGCCAAGAGCAGATCGTAGAGCAAAGTACCTGTTCGGTAGCTCAGCCGGAACGTGATGATACTTAGCGACACGGTGTTAAGGCCGGAGAGCATGCGCGAACCGACGCTGACTAGCGATCCGATAGACAGAGCAAAGTTGCCACTCGGATCCGATCTATTTACCGGATCGCTTTCTCCGTACAGGAACCTGTGCAAGCTGGACGGATCGAGGAGCTTCCCGAAGAACGGGTCGCCACGACTGAACCTTCGCGCCCGCCCAAGGGCCCCGCGGCACTTCAGGGCCTCGGTTCCCTCATAGCAACAAGGACTTGCGCAAAGTCGCAGGGAACGGGCGTACAGCAGACTTTGGGCACGGATCGCGGTAAACCGCTTTTCACATGCAGCGGCAGGCACCCGGTTCGCCGTCCAGCTCGGTCGGGGCGAGTATCCGACGAGTCTGGCGCCCTCGTCGGAGCGCACCCATGCCGCTGGCCAGGCGGCCCGCCTGGGTTATCGAATTGTCAAAGAACTACTCCTCGCGGAACACCATCCGGCTACGAAGCGTGCCGCGTCCCCGCGTATCAATTCACGCAATCGCCTTCCCTCGTGCCCCCCCCACGAGGTTCATATGCCAGCGCGGGGCATCAAGTGTGGCTTGGTATGTGACACATTGGTTCCAATGGAGGCTCCGACATGAGCCTAATGATCGTCACTCCAATGGCGTGTGCTTCGAGCGGAGCGGTGTACTCGGGCGATCCCTGCAAATGTACGTATCCGCCTGTTTGATATTGTCTTGCAGGACGTATGTGAAGCGAGGTCTCGGAACCCTCTAACCACACATGTATGAGTTGTCGGTTCTTCTCCAGAGATCGCAGATCGAGTTCGCCCGAGAGCTTCAAGATCTGCTCCTGCTCCGCTTTGCCCTCGTCTTCCGTCAACCGCTCCCGACCGCCTCGGAGCGAACGCAGGACCGCCTCTCCGATCTGATCCGCTGAAGCATGGCGGGGAAGCAATGCCGCCGGCCCGCCGGAAGGGCACGCGCCGTCCACTTGTCTGTGGGATGCAACAACGAGAAGACTCCTCTCACAGTAGTAGATATAGCAGACTTGCGGCATTGGGGAAGGCACCGGCTGAACGGGTTTTCGGAACAACCAAGACCACGCCATGGTGACTCACTTGCGTTACGGAATGAATTGCACGACGACCTTGATAGACGGATAGCGAGCCGGAACCTCGCGCAGGAAGCTAAGGAGCGCATTGACCTGTGTTGACGTGGCAGACCCTTGCTCGAACACAAGACATAGCACCTTCTGGTTCATCGGATTCGGAGTTCCGATCCCGACGGGGAATGTACCCCCGGGCACGCCAGTGAAGTTATCGAGGACCTTGGCGTAGCCTCTGAGTCTGCTAAGTAAACCAGATGCCGACTGGTAGGATTTCCTGGTCATGTCCAGGCTCTTGATCGAGGTTGCGATCCCTTGCCCGCCGATTCGTACGTAGTCATCAATCACCGGGAAGTTCTGGATTACCCTTCCGAGGAAACTCGCCGAGCGGCTTAGGATGGCCTTCTCAATCGCCAATCCGCGCTGGAACACATTCGTCATCAACCACGGTGAGCCGGGTATTCGCCATCCCGGAAAGTTGCCAATTGCTTGTCCAATGGCTCTAATCTTGAAGGCGTTCGAGGCAAAGGCGCGAGTCAGCGCGTAGCCGCCGCCACCGAGGAAAGCGCCGAGGGCCGTGTCGAAGAGAACACCTTGGGCAAAGTCAAGGGCAACATCACGAAGGCTGGCCCCCGCCGCTAGGTCAACGCCGGCGCCGAACCCGCGGAAAACGGCCGAGACCGTCATCGAACTCAAGCCGGCGCGGATGGAGGCGCCTATTGTTGCTCCTATCAACGACCCTTCAAACATCCCGGTCGGATCGAGGTAGTTGGCGGGGTCACCATGGACGTAGAGATACTTGTGTAGGCTCACGGGGTCGTTGAGGTTCCCGACGAACGGATCACCGCGATTGAACCTTCGCGCCGGCCGGAAGCACCGCCGTACTTCAGAGCGACGATCCGCCTTGAGCAGCATGGACTTGCGCGGCGTGGTACGGAACGGCCGTCCAGTCGATTTTGGCAGCAGGACCCGGTAGACCGGTTTTCTAATGCGCAGACCACGGCCCCAGTTCACCCTCCGGCCGGGCACAGACCGCCTTCCCAGCGCGGCAGTTCGCTGGGCCGCGCTCACGAAGAATCGGCGTTGATTACCGAATTGTTAAAGATCAATCTGCGGCGCAATTCGCGCTGCGCACGTCGTTCCGCTTGCGGCTTCCCCTCACCGGCCAAGTCTCTACGGCGTGAAAAGAGTCCTGACCCATTTTCCTGTCCCAGAAGCGGGGCTCTCGCGCTATTCTGCTCATCTGACAGGGTTCCGAACCTCTCGCCTCCGCCGTTCATTATACGCATAGATATAGAGTGAGCTCCGTGGCAGCCGCTTTCTCCCGATCGTCGTTCTCACTCACTTCCCGTTTCCCGTTGGCGATTCCGGCTCGTCCGTCTGATCGTGGCTTGGTGCTCGGTTCTTCTCTGGTGGCTTAGTACTCTGTTCTTCTCTGGGGACTACTTTGCGGGAGCGGTCTCAATGGCGTACCAAAGGTTCAGAACGATAAAACGAAAGCACATTGCGCACCCCAAACACGTCACCAGAATTCCAACTAGGCGATACCGGCGTCGACTTCGTTCATCGCCTGCCGGTTGCTGAATGGATCTCGTTAGTAACTTGATGCCCGAGTAGAGCGTTACCATCGAGGCACCGGGCAAGACCAAGAGGTAAAGTATTAGCAGGATCCCATACATGGGCAGTGTTTGCCACATGAAATCAGTTATCCGGGTTACCATCGCCCACCAATTGTCCAAAAGAGATGTTGTAATTGAGAGGCCCGTGCGGATAGGGCAGTCCATTCGCCTTGGCATTTGGCATGTCGATGGGCGGATTGGCATTTGCGTCACCAGCCCACTCCCATCCGAACCTCGCCCATGCGACCTTGCCAATGATCGTTTCGTATTTCGTGCTCTTTCCAGCCTTCCACATGGCCATGCTTGTCAGTCCGCCGCCGAATGACCGGTACAGATGGACGGTGTCAGCCATCGCGTATTTGCTTGTTAGGTTCGGAAGAATCCCCTCATCATAAGCGAGTCGATTCACCAAACCGAACAGAACGTAGTTGACCTCGGCAATCGGGTAGACCCGTTCCTTGAAGGTCAACGTCGCCTGTGCCGTGGCTCCGCTACCCGCATCCGTCCACTCATACTTCCGATCCCCATACAGCGGATCGATGTCCCAGGATCCCATTGCCTGCCAGACTCCATTTTTTCCATTTATGGTGAGGATGATTTGTTCCTTGGTTGCTGGGTCGGGGATGGCCGTCCATGCCTGTGCTAAGTCGTCGCGAAGACTGTAGAGAGGTAGGGTTCCATCATAACCGCCGAGGCCAGATTCCATCGAACGTTGAGCCATTGCAACGTGATCCTGCAGAGCGTTGGGTAGGTTAATGACAAGGTGAGTGGCGAGTGCGGCGATTATTGTCGCGGCGAAGGCGACGCCCAGTGCGTGTCCCAGCGTCATTTCGCCAGATGGATCGCTTCCGAGAATTGGTTCCGCGTGGCTGTAGAGATACTTGTGCAGGCTCAGCGGCTCCCGCTGGTTCCCGAAGAACGGGTCGCTGCGATTGAACCTTCGCGCCCGCCAAGAGCTTCGCCGTAGTTCAGAGCGGTGGTCGGCTTAGGGCTGCAAGGACTTACGCGGCGACACAGGGAACAGGCGTCCAGCAGATTCTTGG
Source organism: Candidatus Anammoximicrobium sp. (assembly GCA_012515235.1). GTDB lineage: Bacteria > Planctomycetota > Planctomycetia > Pirellulales > Pirellulaceae > Anammoximicrobium. Next base: position 16,732 of record JAAYYU010000359.1, on the reverse strand, counting down.
ACCACGGCGCGGCAAGCCCCTCGTTTCCAGGGCGTGGGCTACGGCCGCGATTTTCTTTCCGGCTGGGCGCCTGCCTGCGTACCCAGCAGAGGCGGCGGGGGACTGGCCGCCCGCCCCGCTTTGGTTACCAAATTGTTAAAGATCGGGCAAATGCCTTTTTGCACTGCAGCTGGAATTGTAACACACCGTGCGAGAACGATGCGAGAGCAACCACCAGCATTTTTGCCCTATTTTCCTTGGTTGCCCGGGCGACGCCAGGAACCACCATAACGGGTCGCCCAGGCATTTGGGAAGGGAAAAGGAACGAGCTGCCGGAGGGACAGGGCTAGGCGTGCGTGTCGTCGTGATCGATCCGGGCGTCGGGTCTCGGTTCGACGACGGAGTCGCCTGTGGATGGACCATCTTCGCTAGTGGCATCCGGAAGATTGCCGGACGGGCCAGCGGTGTCCGGAGGCTGTTCCGCTGGTGCCTGCCGGGTCGCTTTGGCCGGGTGGGTGGCCTCGTGGATTTGCTTTAGCTGCCGAATCGAGACCTGGGTGTAGATCTGCGTGGTGCTGATGTTGGCGTGGCCCAGCATGGCCTGGATGAAGCGGATGTCGGCTCCTCCCTCCAACATCAAAGTGGCCATCGTGTGGCGAAACAGGTGGCAGGAGCCGGTTTTGCCGAGGTTGGCCGCGGTGACGTAGCCGCTGACCAACTGCGACAGGTAGCTCTTCGCCAAGGGTACGCCGTCGGCCGTCAAGAACAGCGTCGTTTCGCTGGGATTGACCAGTAGCGTCGGTCGGGCGTCGCGCGTGTACTTGCCGATCCACGACAAGGCCCGCTGCCCGATGGGCACCATGCGGTCCTTCTTGCCTTTGCCCTGGCGAATCATGACCGTGCCGCGATCGGCGTCCACGTCGTACAACTGCAGACCGGTCAGTTCCACTCGGCGCATGCCGGTCGAGTACAGGACTTCGAGAATGGAGCGGTCGCGAACGCCCAAAGGCTCGGTGACGTTGGGCTGATTGATGACCGTTTCCGCTTCGCTTTGCGTCAGCACGTGTTTCGGCAGGCGGTGCTCCAATCGCGGCAGTTCCAAGTCGGCCGCCACGTTGTAGGTCACGTGACGATTACGAGTCAGCCATTTGAACCAACTCCGCAAGGGCAACAAGCGGTTGTGTTGACTGCGGAACGACAACGGCTGGTCGTCTTTCTTGCGGTAGTGGTACAGGTGACGCTGGTAGCGTTCCAGCACGGCGCGGGTCACTTCGCTGGGACACGCCACGCCCCGGACCGCCGCCCATTTGATGAATTCGGCCAGATACGCTTGACGGCATTCCACCGTACGTTCCGCGTAGTTCCGCGCTCGCAGCCAGTCCAGGAACTGATTCAGCAACACGACCATCCCTTGGGGATCGGTCGGATCGCCCACCACCGGACGCGGCGGGGCCTCGCCTTGTCGTTTTTTCGGAGCCATCTTTTTCATTCTCCTCGCAATGGTATGGAGCCCAGAGCGGAAAACGAAAATCGAGCGGACGGACCTGGGCTCTTCATCCGTCCCTTTGTCCCGTTTCACCCAGGTTGCGTCTGGTTTTCGCCGTTAGTCGCTGGTGTCGAAGGAGTTGCGAGCCGATTCGACGGCCGCAATGACGCCTCTTTCGGCCCACTTTGGATGCTCGTTGGGGCCTCGTCCTTTTCTCCGAGAGGCCCGAAGCTGGTCCCCGCCCCCTCCAACTTCGCATCGTACTTGTTGTCCACCTTGGCTGCCGATTTCAAATTCCCGTCCGGGCTGAGTCTGGCCGGATCGATCAGGCCCATCAAAAATGGCTGGCCCTCACGGCCCTGACCGTCGTACAGCAACTCGTAGACGAACTGTTGTCCGCGGCTTCCGCGGTGGGGCAGCACGTACTCCAATTGCACAAGCCTGTGCAAATGCACGCGCACCTGGTAGTCCGACCATCCGATCGCTTCACGAACATCCCGACGCGTGAATCGGTACGCTGACCGATCGATAGCCAGCTCGCGGCATTTCTGCGACACCACGTCGTGCAGCAGGATCAACAGGCGGCGGGCCTGAGGCGACAATTCGTCCAGCGTCCGCCCCAGGACCTCAGCGGCCAAGCCGTTCGCAACCGCGATGTCTTGCGGCGTGACTTCGATGTATTGGATGGTTTCGTCGCCGCAGGTGGCCGTGCGAATCGGTCGTTGGTACTGGTGCAAAAGGGTGATCGAACGGATCAAGGTGAGATACTTGAGGTGATCGCGGCGCAGGCGCGTTTTATTGTCCAGAAACGTCAGCTGTTCTCCGTACGGATTGATGACTTCCAGCGGCCGAAGCAAACGCTGGGCGTCTTGGTGCAACTTGGCGACGCGTTGGCTCTGCCGCGTCGCCAGCAGCCCCTGGAGCGTTTGGCTTTCCCGTTGTTGCCGATGAATGGCCCGCGTCTGGTCCCGATCTTCGTTGACCGCCAGCACCAGGCAGCGGTTGGCCAACTCGAATTCCGGTTCGTCTGACGTGGTCGTCAGGAAGATCATCACTGGTCCTTCCACGTGGTAGTCTTCGGTTCCCAATCGGCCCGTGTCGACATTCTTGCCCGCGCTGGCGATTCGCAATTCGCCTTCACTTTGCAGCAGTTTGAGCGCGTAGGCCGCCTGCTCGACACCCTCTTCCTCCGAGATCGCCAGGATCTTGTGTTTCAGGTTCGTGCGGCCCATATAGAACAGCGACTGGCCCGTCATGGCTGAATACTTGACCTGCTCCTCCGGCGGCATGAACCGCAGTACCGAGTCCATTAGCGACGTCTTGCCTGCCGACGAGGACGATTGGATGAGTACCGCCAGGGGCTTATCCAGTTTGCGGCTCGTGGCAGCCAAGTACCCCGCCAGTCGGTTGGTTTCTTCGCCCACCACGCCGCAAGCCTCGAAGTCGGCCGTGATCCGCTGCAGCAAATTCGGATCCTTCAGCAGTTCCAGCGCCGCGTCGTGATCCCTGTCAGACAGCTTGCGTGCCCGGTCTCGGGGCGTCAGCGCATCGGCGATCTGCTGGTCCTGCAACTCTTCGAGCTTCAGGAGCACCCGGCCCACGTCTTTTTTGATGACTTCGGCATCGACGGCGACCTCGGCAGCGGCCAATTTCACGAACGATGCACGGCAGCGGGCGTTGTACAGGTCGAACGTATCCACATGCACGGCATCGCCTTTGGACACGAGGATATTGACCTTCAACTGATCGTAACTCATGTTTTTACCCAAACCACGGACGCGGTAACGGCGATTCCCTAGCGTCATGTCGACTTGACCGTCGTGGATTTCGGCGTCGATGTCTCGCGGAGGCAAGGGGCCGGAATTCATCAAAGACGCACCTTCGTGTCCCGGCGTCCGTGACGTCCCATCGCAAGTCTCTGCGGTGCCGAATTGTTCCATGTCTGGCATTTGATCTGGTCCTTGATGCGGCTCGCCTGTATCACGATTTGCCTCTTCTCGCCTGGACTTCCCCGCCCTGAGCGTGACCGGGTTGGGACCGCGTCCCATCCATTCCGCCCGCCGAATCGCCAAATCCAAACTCTGCGTTGCAGGCGTGATTTTTCGGGCGTACTCGTTCGCGTCCATGCCGTACGGAAACTGGATGCGAAAACACTCAAAGCCGGCCGGGAGCAGAGCTTCGGCCGCCAGCTGCTCGGCCGCTCGGTCCCCCGATTCGTCGCGGCGATAGGCGATCAGCACCCGGCGCACGCCCCACCGTTCCAACGCCACCCGGTGCTCGTCCGTAAAGCCGTCCAGCCCGTAACTGGCCGTGACGTTACGGTAGCCAGCGCACCAGAACGTCAGGGCGTTGATGATCGATTCGCAAAGGATGGTTTCTTGGCAGGCGGCGTCCTGGCACTGGTTCCACACGCCGCGAGTGTCCGTCGCACGACACCCGGCGTCCAGGTACAAGCGGTACTGTGTGCCGCTGCGGAGGTTGTCATTGATTTTTCGTCCGTAGATCTCGCAGACGTTTCCCGGGCCGTCAAACACCGGGAACACCACGCAACCGTTGAATTGTTCGTGGCCGGTCTGACGAAGGATGCCGATCTGCTGCAACCGAGCACGGATTTCGGCGCCCGCTTGCAGCTTCTTGACGGGCAGCCGAAATCCCAGCGTCCGGTCCGAGAAGCCGATTCTGAATCGCTCGATGGCGTCCGCGTGGTCGATACCGCGTTCCTTCAGGTATTGCAGGGCCGTGGGATTCTCGGATAACCGAGCGTGGTAGTAATCGACAACCTGCCGAAGGAGACTCTGCCCGTCTGCGTCGAGAGCCACGGGGCTCTCCAGTTGGGTGGCCACGACCGGTTTGCCGTTGTGGCCGCCATACCGCTCGTTAAGGATTTCGTATGCTCGGCGGAATCCAACCTTGTCCGACCGCATGACCCACTGAAACACATCACCGCCCGCCTTGCAGCTTGAACAACTCCACACTTGCGTGGATGGCGTGAGGACCAGCGACAGGCCTTGATCCTCGTGAAACGGGCAAGGGGCAGTCCAATCCTGGCCATGCCGCTGCAGGTCGATGTTCGAGCTGCGGACCAGTTCCAATAGGTCCACCTTCCGCTTCAATGCGTCGATCTGCTCTTGTGGCACGAGGGCCATCGTGGGCGCTCCTAGAAGAATCGGGGACCGAGGAAGTGCATGCGGCGGATCGGCTCGCTTCCGGAGCGGAAATACCGCCCGCGCTGCGGCTTCGGGATCTCTCGCGGCCGCACCGGATTCAGCAGCGAGCACCAGAAAACCGCCCCGTCTCGATCGTCACAACCCATCCTGTTTGACTCCGTGTCGGGCGTTGGTAACCTCTGACGAAGCCCCAAGCTACCTCAGCCGAAGCCGGATCTTGTGGCGTTACGGGGGAGAAACTTTTCCGGGAACGGATTCTCGCGATTCGCGATCAGATCTAGCAGCTGGCGGGCCTGGCACAGCACCCGCTCTCGTTCCGGACTACGGAACTTATGCGGCGCGAGGGTGCCCAGTAGGGGATGGCAGGTCGAGCGTGGGCTGCCATCCTGGATGACCGGGATGCCTGCGAGTAACGCAGCGACTTCGGAGCCCAACCAGCCCAGCATTCGCCAAATCGTGCTATGGTCCAGCTTCCGCTCGACGATGGCAGGAGCACCCGGCGGTGTCACGTAGCCCGTTGTCCAACCCTGCGGACCAGTGGTCTTGCGATAAGTTTGCTGGGCATCCTCCAGATACAGGGCGGCCTTGTGCAACAGCGTAAAACCAGCGTAGCGTTTATAGGGAAGTACGAAAGCCGGGTAATCGGTGAAGACGCAGTCGCACTTGCGGCATTGCCAGCGGGCGAGCCAGATCGTCGTACAGGTCACACAAGGCGCGTTCAGGACGGCGTCTTTGTCCACGAGCCGCAGACCTCGACGCCGCAGTTCGTAGGGCGCAAATGGTCCCGGCTCCCGGCACCGAGGACAAGAACTCCGATACCAAACACGATCCGTGCCCCGTCGGCGGACGGCCAAATTGTGATCTTCAACTTCTCTTTGGCTCGTCGGGACGGATACCTTGTTCGACATCGCTATTGGATACCTGCCTAGTGGCCCTGCTTTCTTGCCTGTTCCAGCGCGTACTCGAAAAACCGCTCGTAGCCGCGTACCGCGTCTTGATCCCCGAAAAGCACGTCGCTGCGCTCCGCGATTTTTCGACAGACTGCTTCCCGATAATCGCGATCTGTCCCCACCCGAACCGCCAACCCGATGTACTCGTCCGGCGAATGAGCGATGAGTTCCTCGATGCCCATGCGCCGGTAATAGCCCAGGGTGTACCGTCCGACGTTGAATTCGCCGGGCAGCGTGACCACCGGGACGCCGAGCGAAAAGGCGTCGTGCCCCATCAGCCCCACACTGTAGTGTACCGTGTCCAGGACCACATCGCTCACCGACAACAGCCGGACAAAATCCACTGGCGATTGGGTGGGCAGGAAGAGAACACGGTTCAGTACACCCGCGAGCGTCTCCTCAAATCGGCGGCGCAGGAGTTCGTAGCCATGCGGGTGTTTCCCTTCGATGATCACAAGAAATCCTTCCGGATCGGACGCGAGCACGCCCAACAGCAACCGGTCTAAGTCTGGATGGAACTTGGGCAGGCGGGGCGGGCACAGGTAGATATTTCCGCGGTCGGGCAGGCCGAAGAAACTTCGTTGGGTCGGCGGCGGCTGGGGAATGCGGGGCTGATAAGTGGGAAAGGTGTCGAAGCGATAGAGCGTCTCCGTATAGTGTCCGTCCGCGCCGTCTGCCTCGATCAGACGGCTGGACAGATAGTAATCGACGGCGGCGATTCCCGTGGTTGCGTGCGTGCCCCAGCCCGTGCATTGGATTGGGGCGAGGCGAGCGAAAGGCAGGAAGTAGTCAAGCGGATCGGTGCCGATCTGCCAGTGGTAAAGGATGTCGCAGCGGGCGGCGGCGATCCGCTCCACCGCTTGTGGGAAATGATCGGAAAACGGCACCCAGTCCACATCGGCGCGTCGGATCGCGCGGCGGCAAGTCTCCAGAATGCTTTGGGAGCAGAGGATTACAGGCTCAAAACGCGAGCCGTCCAAGTGTTCGATAATCCCGCTGGTGCCGCGCAGGAATCCGCCCTCGTGATGCCGCGTCACGAGCATACCGATCCGCGGCTTCCCTCTACCGAGCGACGGCTTCTTCTGAGGGAAGTGTCCTTCGAAAAGGACGCTGTACTTCTCTTTGAGCGGGCGGTTATTGCGACCGTGGTGGGAAAGATAGAACGACGGCGCAAAGGCGTCGCGGGGCAGGTCCCGCCAGTCCACCTCCAGCGGCCATTGCCGGTACGTGTCGAGTCGCGCAGCCAGATCGGCGCGGAATTGATCGAGCTGCTGAGCGCTCTGAAAGACGGCCGGACAGAGGCCCGCGGAACGCATCTTCCAGAGCATCTTTTCGGGTTTTAGCCGGCTGGCGGTTTCATAACAGCGGGCCGCATCTTCGACGCGGTCCTGCTGGGCGAAGGCAGCCCCGAGGTTCAGATGAGCCTCGGCATAGTCCGGATCCAGATCGATGGCGCGCCGGTAGCTGCCCTCCGCTTCAGCCACGCGGCGTTGGGCCAACAGCGCATTGGCGAGATTGTTGTGAATTCCGGGCCGCCGGGGTTGTTGTTGAATCGCCAACTGGTAGACGTCACTGGCCTCGGCATACCGGCCCAGTTCTTGATATAAATTACCAAGATTGAATAGCGCGTCCGGGTGCTTGGGATTCAGACGAAGCGCGACGTGAAACGAGCGAAGGGCCTCCGCGGGTTTTCCGGTCTCGTGGAGGGAGAGCGCTAGGTTCGAGTGCGCGTCGGCATAACCGGGATTGATCGCCACAGCCTGCCGGAACGCGGCCAGAGCTTCCTGGTGCTGCATCAGGCTACGCAGGGTCACACCGAGGTTGTTGTAGTAGATGGCCTTCGTGGCATCCAGGGCGATGGCCTTGCGGATGTGCTCCAGCGCCAATTCGAGGTTGCCCTGTTGCTGGTGGGCCACCCCCAGCAGATGCCACGCGCCGGCATGGTTGGGTTGTTGGCGAAGCAGTTCCCGGTAGATTTCGGCCGCTTGCTCGACGGTGCCGGCCTGGTGCAGTTGGATCGCCGCACGAAAACTGTCCTCCACGAATCCCCCCACCCATTGAATTGCCCGGACGATCCATCGCGTGGTCGCCCGAATCGAGGGAGCGACTTCCCAGCAAGAACGCGTCCAATAGAAGAACAGCCTCGTCCATGTTCACCGGGGAAATGCCGCGTTACCTTGGTCCGAGGCCGTCTCGCGGCCATTTCGTTCCGAAACTTGCGACCACGGCGCAGTGACGATGGCTCACCGAACAATTTGGGCCACCGATGCAAAGCTGTCAAGCCGCTGGAACACGCTGGAACACGGCGCCAGGTGCGGCCGGATCGTCATAAGTCGGCGGAGTTGGCGATGGAAGCGAAATGCCGTAGTCAGCTTTCCCTCAGACTCCGTCAACCATCGCACATTTCGCCCAAAGCGCGAGAGAAAAAGAAGATAAGCCCCCAAAATTAGATCAAGGGGGATTGACAGACAAATCCGGAAACGAATATTTTGCCATTCTGGGGTCTTAACCTGGGATCTCGCGGCTGTGTTTCCTGCAATTCCTCTCTGGCCTTTTTGAGGCGGCCGTTATGTGCGTCCAAAATTACACAGGACAACCGATATTCCGCATTCGGCAGGCTGTTTTTGTGACGCCGTTTTCTGCGCTCTCAGCTCGTTTTTGTTGGGCGTCCCCATCCGCTCAACACTTCTGGCCTAACGCCCCGACAGAGTACCCCGATCCCACTCCACGCGCGTCGGCTTGTCCGCCGCACCGAAGCACTCGTGTTGACGCCGTCTTTCTTGTGTGACGTGCAGGAGATAACCAATGTCCACTTCGGTCGGAATCTGGCTCAAGACACTTAAGGATCGGCGCAACAGGCGTCGGGCGAGAAAAGCTCTGAAGAATCGCAGGCTCGATCGGCGACCGCTGCTGGAAAAGTTCGAGGACCGTGCTGCGGCGGGCAGCATGTTGCTGGCCTTGCCGGGGATGTTTGATGACGGTGCGTCTGCGCCGCTCTTTGAGCCAATCTTCCGCGATCCGTTGATCGACCAACCGGGAACCGCCACCGATCACTCGCCGGAGCTTGTGATCGGCGACGGATCCGCTGGATCGAGCATGGACGTGACGCAAGACGGCTTATCGAATACTGCAGACGGCGGCGCCAGTGACGCTGCGCGAACCCAAAGAGATTCTGGTGCGGATTCTGCTTTCACGGTGGACGCGTCTCCGCCGCGATCTGAGCAGGGGGGATTCCAATTTGATGTGTTGCCTTCGCCGTTTGACGACGCGCTGGGAGCAACCGATGCGGGCGAGGCGCTGAATCGTCATCCCCAATCCCCGCCGAGCGGATCGGGCGAATCATCGGGTGGCGGCGGCGGTGGCGGTGGCGGCGGTGGTGGTGGCGGCAGCGGCGAGGCAGTCGGTTCAGGCGGCACCACAGGGCCGTCCGGCGCGGAAACGCAAGGGGGAGGTTCGAGTGGCTCCTTCACGTGGGGCGGTTCGCCTTCGCCCGCGAGTTCCGCTCCGTCCGCGGAAGCGGCGAATACCTCTGCTCGTGCAGACAGTGCGACCCACTCGTCCGGCGGCGGATCGGGGGCGGCGCCCGGCGCGAATGGCGGAGCCAGCAGCGCTTCCGGCACGGCTTCCCCGGCGGGAAATGGACCCTCTGCAGGAGGCTCACCCAATGCGCCGGTGGGTCCATCGTCCGCCGAGAATGCGGACGTCGTCACGGCCCCCAAGGGCGGCCCAGGCGCGCCCGTGCTGCACGTCGTGCATCCGGTCAGCCAGCGCGGGTCGGGCCAGGTGTACGTGGAAGGCGAAGTCGACGTTCCCGCGCGGGTCGGTCAGGTCATTCGGATCGAGTTCTTTTCGGTACACGGGAAGTCGGCACAGCGGCTGGGCCAAATCGAGGTGCGCAAGGACGCCGCGGGCCCCGTCCCCTTCCAGGCCGTACTGGACACAAAACTGAATCCCAACGAGCAGGTCGTGGCTCGGGCCAGCGGCGATTACGCAGGCAGCGGTGGCGTTTCGCTCGCCGTGCAAATCGAGCAGGGCACGGACCGGGACCGCGACGGCATCGACGACCAGATTGAAACCCGCGGTCCCCGCGGCGGCGACGCGAACCGGGATGGTGTTCCCGACAGCCGACAATCCGATGTGGTCAGCCTCCCGTCCAGGGCCAAGGGAAAGTTCGTGACCTTGGACGGGAAGGGACACCGGTTAAGCGAAGTCTACGTCTCCGCGCTGCCGGACCGGTGGGCGGGGCGACAAAAGGAGTTTCCGTTCGGCCAGTTCGAGTTTGTGATGGAGGACGTGCCGGTCGGCGAGGTGACGCGCATCGACGTACTACTACCGGAAGGTGATGTTGCGGCCGGCTACTACAAGTTGGAGCCGGAAACGCAAAGGCTCGTGCCCTTCGTCTTCGACGGCGATACGGGCGCCGTGGTCAGCGGCAACATGCTGACGCTCTTTTTGCGCGACGGCGGGCGGGGCGATGCGGACGGCGTGGCCAACGGGATCATCGTCGATCCGGGGATCGTGAAAGGCGGGGAGATGCAGTTGATCTCCAAGGGCGCGTCGGGCTTGGACGGATGGACCATCCAAGAGTTCGGCGGCAGCGAGAGCTTCCGGGGAAACGTGTCTTTCGAGAACAGCGATCCGGAGACGCTGCAGGGCAACTCGTTCCTGGTGATGAGCGAGGGGGACTCGTACCTGGTGACGCTGGAAACAGAGATCGAGATCCCGGCGGACCCGACGTGGCTGAGATTCGAGTTTTATACGGAGTTCGACGAAACCAGCCAAGGCTTCATCAAGGATGCCTTTGAGGTGGCCTTGCTGGATGAAGCCGGGCAACCGCTTGTGCCCCCGTTCCGGCAGGGGCGAGACGCCTATTTCAACTGGACCGAAGGCGAAGACGGCCTGTACGTCCAGCCGGCCGTTGAGTACTCGGGCCAGGAACTGAGCGTTAATCTCTCCGGCCTCGAAGCGGGCAGCACCGCGCGCTTGGTGTTCCGGCTGATCAACGAGGACGGCGACACCGGGTCGGAGGTCATCATCGACACGAATGTGGCTCCGCTGGCCTACGGCGACCAGTACTCGGTCAAGAAAAACGTCCCGCTCACCGTTTCGTCCGAGAAGGGGATTCTGGTGAACGACAAGGATCCTGACCGGGATTCGCTGCTGGCGCTGCTGGTTCAGGGGCCGCAGCACGGGAGCCTGACGCTACGAACGGACGGCGGCTTTACGTACACCCCCGACGCGGGCTTCGAGGGGACGGACACGTTTACCTACAAGGCGAATGATGAATGGCTCGACTCCGAGGGGGCGACGGTGACGCTGGCGGTCACTCCCAACTACCCGCCGGTGCTTGAGTTCATCGGCAATCGGCAGACGGACGAGGGCCAACTGCTTTCCTTCACGGTGTCGGCCAGCGATCCGGATCTGCCCGGTAACACGCTGACGCTGGGGGCAGAGTGGATCGGACACGAGGCTCTGCCCGACGGCGCGAACTTCGAGCAGACCGGCCCGAGTAGCGGCCTGTTCACCTGGACGCCCAGCGAGGAGCAGGGCTGGGGCGCCTACGAGGGCATCCGGTTCTGGGTCGCGGACAACGGCGATCCGCAACTGACCGATTCGGAAACGATCAGCATCACGGTGTATGAAGTCAACCTGCCGCCCGTGCTGAATGCGATCGGGAACAAGGAGATTTTTGAGGGCAACGAGCTATCGTTTACGGCGACAGCGAGCGATCCGGACGTGCCGGCCAATACGCTCCGTTTCAGCGCGACGAGGCTTGACGGAGCCACGACCGAATTGCCGGCCGGGGCGACCCTGAACGCGCAGAGCGGTCTGTTCCGCTGGACGCCCGCGGCGACGCAAGGACCGGGCACGTACACGCTGAGCTTCACCGTGACAGACAACGGGTCACCCTGGCTGACCGACCGGGAAACCATCACGATCACGGTGCATGAGACGCAGCCAGACTCCGCCACCACTGCCGAGGATGCGGCCGTGACGGTCGCCGTGTTGGGTAACGACACGATCGCTGGCTCAGCGTCGGTCACCAGCGTCACGCCCGGCGCGCACGGCGCGGTGGTGATCAATCCGGACAGTACCGTCACCTACACGCCGGATGCGGACTGGTATGGGACGGACAGCTTCACCTACGCGGCCACGTCGGGCGGCGGCGTTACAGGGACGGCCGTGGTGACGGTGACCGTGGCGCCGGGAGTGGACATCGCCAATGACGCGGCTACGACGGATGAGGACGCGGCGGTTGTGATCGCGGTGTTGTCCAACGACACCTTTGAGGGCACGCCCTCGGTGGCGGCCGTGACGCAAGGCGCGCATGGCGCGGTCGTAGTCAACCCGGACAACACGGTCACCTACACCCCGACGGCCGATTGGAACGGGAGCGACACGTTTACCTATACGACCATGTCGGCCGGCGTCACGGAAACCGCCACCGTGACGGTGACGGTCGGGCCGGTGGCGGACATCGTGGATGACACGGACAGCACGGCCGAGGATACGGCGGTGATCATCGCCGTGCTGGCCAACGACACGTTCGAGGGCACGCCTGCGGTGACCGGGGTGACGCCAGCCGCCCACGGCGCGGTGGTGATCAACCCGGACAACACCGTCATGTACACGCCCGCGGCGGACTGGCACGGCAGCGACAGTTTCGGCTACACGGTCACTTCCGGCGGCGTGCCGGAAACAGCAACCGTGACCGTGACGGTCGCACCGGTGGCGGACGTCGTGGATGACGCGGCCGGTACGGACGAGGACGCGGCGGTCACGATTGCCGTGTTGAGCAACGATACGTTCGCGGGCCAGGCCTCGGTGACCGCCGTGACCCAGGGCACGCACGGCACCGTCGTCATGAATGCGGATAACACCGTGACGTACACGCCGGCCGCGGATTGGCACGGGACGGACAGCTTCAGCTACACGGCCACCGCGGCGGGGCTGACGCAGACGGCGACCGTGACGGTGAGCGTCGGGCCGGTGGCGGACGTGGTACATAATGCGGAGAGTACGGACGAAGACGCGCCGGTCACGATTGCGGTATTGGCCAACGACACGTTCGCGGGCACGGCCTCGGTCACGGCGGTGACGCAGGGCGTCCACGGCACGGTGGTGATCAACGGGGGCAGCACCCTCACCTACACGCCCGCGCCGGACTGGTACGGGACGGACAGCTTCAGCTACACGGCCACCTCGGCGGGGCTGACGGAAACGGCGACGGTGACGGTAAGCGTGGCACCGGTGGTGGATATCGTGGACGACACGGACGGCACGGACGAAGACACCGCGGTGACGATTGCCGTGTTGGCCAACGACACGTTCGAGGCCGCGGCGTCCGTGACCAGCGTGACGCAAGGCGCGCACGGCATGGTCGCGATCAATCCGGACCACACGGTCACCTACACGCCGGCGCCGGACTGGTACGGGACGGACAGCTTCAGCTACACGGCCAGTTCCGGCGGAGTCCCGGAAACAGCCACGGTGAGCGTGACGGTCGCGCCGGTGGCGGACATTCTGGGCGACACGGCCACGACGGACGAGGACACGGCGATGACGATTGCCGTGCTGGGCAACGACACGTTCGAGGGCACGCCCTCTGTGACCGGGGTGACGCCAGGCGCGCACGGGGCGGTGGTCATCAACGAGGACGGCACGGTCACCTATACACCGGCGGCGGATTGGAACGGCTCGGACAGCTTCAGCTACACGGCCACTTCCGGCGGGCGCACCGAGACGGCTACGGTGAGCGTAACGGTCTCGGCGGTGGCCGACATTGTGGAGGACACGGCGGAGACGACAGAGGACAGCGCGGCGACCATCGCCGTATTGACCAACGACATGTTCGAGGCCACCGCGTCCGTGACCAGCGTGACGCAAGGCGCGCACGGCGCGGTGGTGATCAACGCGGACAACACGGTCACCTACACGCCGGTGGCGGACTGGAACGGGGCGGACAGCTTCAGCTACGCGGCGGCTTCCGGCGGGGTGACGGAAACGGCCGTGATTACCGTGACCGTGGCGGCGGTGGCCGATATCGTGGCGGACACGGCCGCGACCAAGAAGGATACGGCGGTGACGGTGGCCGTGCTGGCCAATGACACGTTCGAGGGCACGCCCTCGGTCACAGCGGTGACGCAAGGCGCGCACGGCGCGGTGGTGATCAATGCGGACAGCACGGTGACGTACACGCCGGTGTCGGGCTATTACGGCCCGGACAGTTTCACGTACACGGCCAGTTCCGGCGGAGTGACGGAAGTGGCCACGGTGAATGTGACGATCACGTCGGCCGTGGCGGACACGGCGAGCACCGGCGAAGACATGCCGGTCAGCGTGGCGGTGCTGGCCAATGACGTGTTCGCCGGTACGCCCTCGGTCAGCGGGGTGACGCAGGGCGGGCATGGGACCGTGGTGATCAACGGGGACAGCACGGTGACCTACACGCCCGCGGCCGACTGGCACGGGACGGACAGTTTTGCCTACACGGCCACCTCCGGAGGTGTCACGGACACGGCGACCGTGACGGTAACGGTGACCGCGGTGGCAGACATCGTGGACGACGCTGCCACGACGGACGAAGACACGGCGGTGACGATCAGCGTGTTGACCAATGACACGTTCGAGGGCGCGCCTTCGGTGACCGGGGTGACGCCAGGTGCCCACGGCACGGTGGTGATCAACGCAGACAACACGGTCACCTATGCCCCCGCGGCGGATTGGCATGGCACGGACAGTTTTCAATATACGGTGACCTCTGCCGGTTCGACCGAAACGGCGACCGTCACGGTGACGGTCGCGGCGATAGCGGACGTCGTGGATGACACGGGCAGCACGGACGAGGACACGGCGGTAACGATCGGCGTGTTGGCCAACGACGCGTTCGCGGGCACGGCCTCGGTGACCGGGGTGACGCAGGGTGTCCACGGCGCGGTGGTGATCAACCCGGACAACACGGTCACGTACACGCCCGCGGCGGACTGGCACGGGACGGACAGCTTCAGCTATACGGCGAGTTCCGCCGGTTCGACCGAAACGGCCACCGTGACCGTGACGGTGGCGGCGGTGGCGGACATCGTAAGTGATGCTGCCGCAACGCCGGAAGACACGGCGGTCACGATCGGCGTGCTGGCCAATGACACGTTCGAGGGCACGCCTTCGGTGACCGCGGTGACGCAAGGCGCCCACGGCACGGTGGTGGTCAACCCGGACAACACCGTCACGTACACACCGGCGGCCGATTGGAATGGCGCGGACAGTTTTCAGTATGCGGTGACCTCGGCCGGATTGACCGAAACGGCCACGGTCACGATGACGGTCACACCCGTGGCGGATGTGGTGAACGACACGGACAGCACGGAGGAACACTCGCCGGTCACGATTGCGGTGTTGGCCAACGACACGTTCGCGGGCACGCCGTCGGTCACGGCGGTGACGCAAGGCGTCCACGGCACGGTGGTGATCAACGGGGACAGCACCCTCACCTACACGCCCGCGCCGGACTGGTACGGGACGGACAGCTTCAGCTACACGGCCACCTCGGCGGGGCTGACGGAAACGGCGACCGTGACGGTGAGCGTGGCACCCGTGGTGGATATCGTGGACGACGCGGACGGCACGGACGAAGACACACCCGTGACGATCGGCGTGTTGACCAACGACACGTTCGAGGCCGCAGCGTCCGTGACCAGCGTGACGCAAGGCGCGCACGGCACGGTCGCGATCAACCCGGACCACACGGTCACCTACACGCCAGCGGCGGACTGGCATGGGACGGACACCTTCACCTACACGGCCAGTTCCGGCGGAGTTCCGGAGACGGCCACGGTGAGCGTGACGGTCGCGCCGGTGGCGGACATTCTGGGCGACACGGCCACGACGAACGAGGACACGGCGGTGACGATTGCCGTGCTGGGCAACGACACGTTCGAGGGCACGCCCTCGGTGACCGGGGTCACGCCAGGCGCGCACGGCGCGGTGGTGATCAACGGGGACGGCACGGTCACCTATACACCGGCGGCGGACTGGAACGGCTCGGACAGCTTCAGCTACACGGCCACTTCCGGCGGGCGCACTGAGACGGCTACGGTGAGCGTAACGGTCTCGGCGGTAGCCGACATTGTGGAGGATGCGGCGGAGACGACGGAGGACGGCGCGGCGACCATCGCCGTATTGACCAACGACACGTTCGAGGCCGCGGCGTCCGTCAGCAGCGTGACGCAAGGCGCGCACGGGACGGTCGTGATCAACGCGGACAACACGGTCACCTACACACCGGTGGCGGACTGGAACGGGGCGGACAGCTTCAGCTACACGGCCACTTCCGGCGGGCTCATGGAGACGGCCGTGATCACCGTGACCGTGGCAGCGGTGGCCGATATCGTGGCGGACACGGCCGCGACCAAGAAGGACACGGCGGTGACGATGGCCGTGCTGGGCAACGACACGTTCGAGGGCATGCCCTCCGTGACGGCGGTGACGCAAGGCGCGCACGGCGCGGTGGTGATCAATGCGGACAGCACGGTGACGTACACGCCGGTGTCGGGCTATTACGGCTCGGACAGTTTTACGTACACGGCCAGTTCCGGCGGAGTCACGGAAGTGGCCACGGTGAGCGTGACGGTCACGTCGGCCGTGGCGGACACGGCGAGCACCGGCGAGGACACTCCGGTCAGCGTGGCGGTGCTGGCTAATGACGTGTTCGCCGGTACGCCCTCGGTCAGTGGGGTGACGCAGGGCGGGCATGGGACCGTGGTGATAAACGGGGACAACACGGTGACGTACACGCCCGCGGCCGACTGGCACGGGACGGACAGTTTTACCTACACGGCCGCCTCAGGAGGTGTCACAGACACGGCGACCGTGACGGTAACGGTGAGCGCAGTGGCGGACATCGTGGACGACGCCGCCACGACGGATGAAGACACGGCGGTGACGGTCAACGTGTTGACCAATGACACGTTCGAAGGCGCGCCGTCGGTGACCGGGGTGGCACAAGGTGCCCATGGCACGGTGGTAATCAACCCAGACAACACGGTCACCTACACACCCGCGGCGGATTGGCATGGCACGGACAGCTTCAGCTATACGGCAAGCTCCGCCGGTTCGACCGAAACGGCCACCGTGACCGTGACGGTGGCGGCGGT
>JAAYYU010000358.1 GCA_012515235.1 Candidatus Anammoximicrobium sp. | reverse complement strand
GCCGCACGTGGAGTACTCGGGGTTGCTCAAGGCGACGCGCAGTCCGGGACGGGCCAAGTCGTCGAACTTCGCCAGCCCTTTCGGGTTGCCCTTCTGAACTGCGACAACCGGGGCAACGACGCCCACTTGGACGGAGTCCGCCAGGGCGTTGGCGTCGCGGACAAAATCCAGATACGGATCGTGGGTGATCAGGATGTCGCCTTTCTGGCCGGCTTTGATCAGCGGCAGAAAGTCCTCGCTGCCCGCGGCCGTGATGGCCACGGCAATGCCCGTTTCGGCAGTGAACGCTTTGGTCAGTTCTTCGCTGGGACCGAGGAAAGAACTCCCGCACAGGATGGTGACTTCCTCCATCGCCTTGCCGGCCGCCGTGTCCACTGCGTTCTCGCCGGCGTTCTCGCCGGGCTTGTCGCCGGGCTTGTCGATGGCCTTGTCCTGTGCCGATTTGCCGCATCCGCTGCCTGACACCGTCAGGACGATGGCCAGGAGCGATACCAGGAGGACGGTTCCCCAATTCCAGTTGCGTCTCGTTGGTTGCCGGGCAGCAGACTCTTTTCTCATGGGCACCACCCCTTAGGTCCTCTCCTCTCAAGAACACGCAGAAAATCCTCGCTGGGACCGCGGAACTTGCGGCCAGCGGGCGCCCGTCGCGCGGGGATCAGTCTGTCTCCGCGGCGTCGCAGGCGACCGATGTTGCTCGGATTCTAGCGAAACGCTGCGCCGAACAACAGCCGGTCTCCCTTGCCGCGCGGGATGAGGGCGCTGGGGTCAGGCTTATAGAATTCAATTTTGGCCGATGGTGGGTCCAGCGATGCCATGTTTCGCGAAACTCCGCTTAGAGGGAACGACATTGCTCGGCCAAAACTGAATTCTGTAAGCCTGACCCCCTGTCGTGCATGATCGAAAAATGCCAAAAACAGTTCGACAACCACAAGACTTGCCGGCCGGGCTGGTAGTAAACTCTCCCAATCGCGTGAAGCGTCCTGGGGCCTGCGGCAACAGTGCCGTGCGCGGACCTTGCGTCAACTGCATCGCGACGACTTCACGGATACTCACGCTGGACGAGCTGAAAAGGAGTTGACGAATGCGGAATCCGGTCCAGTTTTCGATTGTGACGGGCCTGCTGGCTTCCATGTTGTGCGGCGGCCAAGCGCCGGCTGCGGAACGTAGGCCCGCCGAACGGCCGGTCCTGTGTGTGCCTTGGATCGAGTCCCGACCGGCGATTGACGGCAGGCTGGACGAGCCGTCCTGGAAGGACTCGGCCCGCACGGGCCCGCTTCAGATCCTTTCGGGAGCCGGCTCCCAGGGCGACGCGAGTGCGTGCAGTACGGAGGTGTTCATCTTGCGTGACGACGGCCATCTGGTTGTCGGCCTCCGCTGTGCCGGGAGTCTCGCCATGTCCGAAACGGCCCGACCGGCTGGCGAAACGGCGCGTCCTGGAGCGTTGCCGGTCGGACTGGCCATGCCTGCGGGCTCGTTCATCCAGGTCGCCAAAGGCTTGCCGGCCGAGCCAGCTCTTCCCGCGTTGACGCTCGAGTGCTGGGTGCGGCCTCGACGTCTGGACGCCTGGCAGACGCTGATTGCGCAACACAATTATCCCATCGCCTGTGGCTACGGGCTGTTTGTTGACAACCAGGGGCGGCTGCAACTGTATCTGAGCGATGGGAAGGACTATCGGGCCGAGCGGGTGCTACACGGCCCGGTTCTGGCGCTGGGCGAGTGGCAGCACGTGGTGGGCACGTGGGACGGCAAGACGAAGTCGCTGTGGATCAACGGCCGGATGGTCGCTGAGGCGTCGTTCGCGGGTCCGGTCTTGCCGGGCGCCGCGCCCTTGTGGCTGGGTGCGTGCGGGCACAATGGACCGGCGGTGAACCATCTGCAAGGCGATTTGGCCATGCCGGTGATCTACAGCCGGGCGCTGTCGGCCGACGAGATCCAAGCCCGGGTTCGCGATCAGGGCCGCACGCCGGCCGCGGGCGACACGGTGTTGGCCTGCTGGCCGACGGTCGAGAAGCCGGGGAATCGAGTGGCCGATCGTTCCGCGCACGGCCGCCACGGGCGCGTCGTCGGCTCGGCGGCCTCCTCCGAGTTCGTCGACCTGTTGATTGATTCGACTGCCGACGGAAACTCGTGGTACCTGATTCGGATCACGCCCGGGCAAGGCGGACGAGTCTTCTGTGCGTACAACGAACAGGCGCCTCCCTGGCACGACCGGACGTGGCAGCCGCAGTTCGAGTTCGCGGTGGCTTTCGACGAGGGGACCGGCGGCTGGACGGCCGAATTGGCGTTGCCCTTCGACATCTTTTCCAAGAACAAGACGCTGGCGGCCGAGATCGGTTTCCACGTCCGGCGGTATCACGTGCCGGGGCAGGATCTGCATTGCTGGCCGGGGACGGGGGATGGGGTCGCGTCCTCGCCGACAACGCCGCCGGGGCCCGGCGACGCGCCTTGTTGGGGCGTTCTGACGGGGATTCCGCCACGCGATCGGATGCCCGAGCCGGAATATGATACACGCGGGCTGAATCGGTTCTATCGGCCTCCTAACAAGGCCGGCCGAGCGTTTCTGGCCGAACAAGCCGGGCGGACGATCGAACTCGGTCCCGGTTCGGCTCATCCCGGCACCGCGGGCGCGGTGCGACTGGAATTGGAGGGGTTCCTGCTGGCGGGGAGTCCCCACGCCCGAGGCATCATCTGGGACTTGGCCGTCGATGAAGCGAAAGGCGAGTTGTACGTGCTGTCCGATACCCGGCCGGTTCGAGGCGTCGCGGAGGTGCGGGTGTTCGACCGGCGGGGCGAGTATCTGCGGACGGTGATGCCGTTGCGTCCGACACTTCCAGCCTCCGCGGTCCGCGATCTTTGTCGGACAACGGCCCGGGAGATGGGAACCCCGCTGGTGGTCCCGAAGCTGTTCGAGCCCTGGGGCGAACCTTCTTTCTATGGCGACTGGTGGCACCATCCGCAGAAAATGGTGTTGGCGTCCGACGGCGATCTCGTCATGGCCAACATCTACAAGGGGATCTTGTGGCGGATTCGGCCGGATGGCAGTCTGCCGCCCCGCGGCTGGACCAGCGCGTACCATGCCGGGCGAAACGAACCGTTCGAGAGCACCGCCTGGACCCAGGATCTGTGGATGGTCCCGGATCTGAAGAACTACCTGCCGTTTCATGCACTGCACTACCCTTACTTCTGCTTCGATCCAGACGGGGCGCTGTATATCTCGGCGGGCCAAAGCTGCCGGCCGACCAGGCAGTACGCTTACCACTTTGAAGTCAGCCATCGCGAGGTGAGCCATTATCGCGATTTGCCCGGACAGGAAGGGCGCGGGACGTATGTTTGGAAGTGTCAACCGCAACCGGGCCCCACGGTCCACGAGCAGGCTGCGCTGGAAGGCTTTGCCGACCCGAGCGGACTGGTCCACGACGGCCAGCATCTGATCGTGGCGGACAGTGGGCACAACCGGCTGCGCGTCTTCGAGGCAGACGGCCGGTTAGCCGCGACCATCACGCATTACGAACACGACGGCCAGCAGCATCCCCTTCACGGGCCCACGGCGTTGGCCATGGACCGCGAACGCTGCCTGTATGTGCTGGTCGCGTCGCGGGCGAAAGCGGCCGATCGGCCCCTCGTCGAACGGACGCTGCCGTTGATCCAGCAAGAGTACTTGCGCGAGGCGCGGGCACCCACCGAGGATTTCACGCGACTGATCAAGCTCAAGAGTTGGCGGGAACCTCGGCTGCTGGCCGCTTCCGAACCGCTGCACCAGGACGTTCTGCAAATGGCCGTCGACTCCGGAGTCACTCCGCCGCTGGTGTGGATCGCCAATGGGGCGGGACTTGGCAGCTTGCTGCAACTGGCGGGTGACGACCTCGCGATGGGCGGGCAATGGGGGACCGACGTCGCACCGTTACGATGTCCCCGGCAGAGCGGCGGGCAGCCGATCTTGAACATCGATCCCCAGACGGGCCATCTGTACGTCGAAGACGATTCCGACTATCGCCTGAAGCGGCACGGGACGGTGTACCGCATCGACCAGGAAGGGAACGTGCTGAAGACGTGGCCCTCGGCCTTCTTCAACGATCTGGCTTTGGCGGCCACTTCGCCCTGGTGGACGCTGGACTACGCGCGCCATTTCCGCTGTCCGGACGAGCCGCTGTTCATCGACTCGATCTTCGGCAAAGACGGCCGGGTGTACCGCTGGAAACTGGGCAAGGGCGGCGTGGAGATCCTGCGTTTCGATCGGGACGGGAACCCGGCTCCCTTTGCCGCTACGGGGACGAACGCCTTGTTCGTCGATCACCCGATGCAGGTCGGATTCTGGCACGACGTGTATCACGGCCTGGAGGTGGACCGGCACGGCAATATCTACTATGTGGCCAAGGCGGACGTCGATGCCTCGGCGCGCCCGGTGAGCGCCTACGACGCCGTGCGGCGGCAGGTAAACGTTTACGATGCCCGGGGCGAGGTGAAGACGCGCGGCCTGCTGCGTCTGGATGCCGTGCGCGGCATCCAGGTGGACGACGAGGGGCGCCTATATGTTCTTCATCGGCCGGCCGAGCGCCCGTGGGAGGACTATCTGGCGTTGGCGAAGTTTTCGCCTTCCGGGGGCGAGCCGCTGTGGAGTCGCCGTTGGGACAGCTACTACGGATTTGCCCAGGTGTCGAATCCTCCTTGTCATTGCACCGCGTTTCGCCTTCATCAGAGCCTGGACGACAAAGGCTATCTGTACGCTGCCGGCAAGTACAGCGTTCAGGTGATCGACGCCGCGACGGGCGAGCTGGTGGGCGAATTCGGCAGCTACGGCAACCTGGACTGTCAGGGCAAGGGCAGCCAGTTCCCGCATCCCGAACTGCCCTTCGGAACGATCGCCGCCCTGTCTGTCTGGCGGGACCGGCTGTTTGTCGTCGATGTCGTGAATCGGCGGATCGTCAAGTGCCGCATCGTGTATGATGAAACCAAGAAGGTCGGCGTCCGAATCGATCGATAAGACAGCAACCGTTTTTTTGCTCAACTCTCTGCGTTTGGAACAGCAACCTGCCCTTGAAAGGAGACAGGCAACCATGAGAGCGAACACCGTCACAACGTTGTTGGTTCCACTGCTCGCGTGTGCTGCCTGCTGCCCGCCGGCGATCGGCGCCGAGCCGCCCAGGCAGTTGTACCTGTCCGGATACAAAACGCCTCTCCAGGCCGTCCCGTCACCGGGAACCGTACCCGGTTACGTCAAGAAGGACACTTGGCAGGAAACGATGCGCGCATCGCTCGCGGCCGCATTCGGATCGGCGGATGCAGCCGGCACCATCGCCCCCGCGGCGGACTATCCGCAGGTTCGCGACGCGTTGTGGGAACGCGTGGCCCGCGACTTCCGCGACCGGCAATCGCAGATCGAAATGGAGCTGGAGCGGCGCGACGGGATTTGGGCCGCGTATGCGCCGGCGGGGAACGAGACGCCCCCTGGTTACTATCAACAACAGGCCCAACAGCGGCTGGATTTGGCTCGCCGGACGTTGGAGTTTGTGCAGCGGACGGCGGCCCGCCCGGAACTGGCCGCGGAACTCGATGTGCTGGAACAAGGGTCGCGGCGAGCGGGCAGTGCCGCAGCCGAACGGAAACTGTTCGCCCAGGCCGTCGACCTGCGACGGCGGATCATCTTCTCGCATCCCGCACTGGATTTCGACCGGCTCCTGCTCAGCAAGCGGCCACCGCCGGTCCTGAGCGCTCCGGGGGACAATTACTACGGAATGCACAACGGGACCGGGCCAGGGCTGGTCATCCTGGACCAATGGAAGACGGATCGGCCCAAAGAAACGGTGTTGCTGGCAGGCAAACTGCCGCGCGGCTGCGCGATGCATGCGGATGTGTCGTTCGACGGCCGGCGGATCGTGTTTGCGTATGCCGATCACACGCCGCCTCGCGACCAATGGCAGTTTTTCCTGTACGAGATCCACGTCGACGGCACGGGACTGCGGCAGTTCACCGGCCGAAACGACGATCCGCTGGCCGGGTCCGGCGGCCGCATGACCGTGCTGTGCGAGGACTACGATCCGTGTTACTTGCCCGACGGCGGAATCGCCTTCATCTCGACGCGCAACCAGGGCGGCGTGCGCTGCCACAACGGCGACCGCTACTGCCCCACGTATCTCCTCTATCGTTGCGACGCGGACGGGTCGAACGTCCGCCAGCTCTCGTTCGGCGAAGCCAACGAATGGGACCCGGTGGTGATGCCCGACGGGCAGATTGTCTGGACCCGATGGGACTATATCAACCGGCCGGTGATCCCGACGCTCGGCCTGTGGACCATCCGGCCCGACGGCACGGCGGCCGGTCACTACTTTGGGAACTACACCCCCAACCCCTGCCGGATCTGCCAGACGCGGCCCATTCCCGGTTCGCACCAGGTCGTCGCGACCACGGCCGGGCACCACACGATTCACGCCGGGGGGCTGATCCTGATCGACCGCCTGATTGCCGAGGACGGCCTGGAAGCCGTCACGCGGTTGACGCCGGAGGCCAAGTTTCCGGAGTCGGAAGGCGATTCGCCGGTCAGCTTCGGCAGCCCGTATCCCTTGAGCGCGGACCTGTTCCTGGCCGAGTTCTGCCCGGATCCGTACCCCGGTTCCATGGCCAGGGTGCCGCGGCACAATGCGTACGGAATCTATCTGGTCGACACGCTGGGCGGGCGGGAATTGATTTACCGCGATCCCGAGATCTCCTGTTTCGAGCCGCTGCCCGTCCGGCCGCGTCCGACGCCGCCCGCGCTGCCCTCGCTGGTGGCCGGCAGCGATCGCCAAACGACGGGCGTCTTCTACCTGCAAGACGTCTATCGCAGCACGCAAGGCATCCCCCGCGGCACGATTCGGCGGCTTCGCGTCAACGAGCTGATCCCGCAACCCACTCAGCGCGTCCCGTATTCCAGCGCCGTGAGATTTGAGGTGCTCAAGCGGGTCCTTGGGACCGTACCCGTCGACGACAGCGGTTCGGTGGCGTTTGAGGCCCCGGCCGGCGTGCCGCTGCAATTCCAGGCCCTGGATCAAGACGGCCTGGCGGTGATGACCATGCGGACGTTCACCCACCTGCAGCCGGGCGAGGTGGCCGGCTGTGTCGGCTGCCACGAACCGCGCACGTCCAGCCCCGTGACTCAATACGTGCCGCCCGCCGGACGGGAAGTCTTGCCGTTGGAGCCGCCGTCGGGCCCGCGGTATCCCGGCGGCCTCAGCTTTGCCAAGACAGTCCAGCCGGTGCTTGATCGCTACTGCATCGACTGCCACGGCCTCAAGGAAACCGCCGGCAAGATCGATCTGCTGGGGACGATCGACGCCACGGAGGAGAACGTCGCGGCGACCTTCCGGCGGCTGCTCCCCAGCACCGCGTACGCCTCGTTGACCGGCGCCGGCCGCCTGGTGAAGATCGCGCAGTACGGCGGCGAGACGTGGTACAGCCGGCCGAAGGACTATTTCGCCCACGGCGGCACGTTGGCCTCGCTGCTGTTGAAGGCCCACGAGGGCGTCGATCTGAGCCGCGATCGCCCGAGCCGCCAGCGGATCATCGACTGGCTGGATTTGAACGCGCCGCTGTACGGCACGTACTCCTGGAACAAGGACGAGTGGCGGCGGCCGAAGCCGGATGGCGAACAGGCGCTGCGGGCGCACATCGGCCAGCGGTTTGGCGACGAGTTGGCCGGCCAGCCGTTTGCTGCGCTGGTCAACGTAGCCCTGCCGGAGGAGAGCCGCATTTTGAAAGCGCCGCTGGCCCTGGCTGCCGGCGGCTGGGAACAGATCGAACGCGGCGGCTGGAAGAGCACCGACGATCCGGCGTACCGAAAGATGTCCGAACTGGTGCAAGCCGCCATCCAGCCCTTGCCCTATCATGACATCGCCGGCACCTGCGGCCGCGATGAAACGTGCCGCTGCCTGAGTTGCTGGGTCCGCCAAGTGCAAAAAGAACGACAACGACGCCTCGCCGCAGCAAGGTAGCTGAGCGGACAGGGGTCAGGCTTACAGAATTCAATTTTGGCCGATCGTGACGTCAGCCATCTGGTGCAACCTTGCTCGGCCAAAATTGAATTCTGTAAGCCTGACCCCCCCTACCCCCTACCCTGCCCTCCTGGCTGCTGGCAACGACGCTCGCCGCTTGTGCGGACGCGGCGTCTTCCCGGCGGACAATTCTGCCTCGACAGCCACGCGATTCTGTCGCCTCGTGCCGTGGTGAGCGAATCCCGGACAGAAGAGAATCCGGCGTGAGAGCACCGATCGGCCCTTCTTGCAGGTGTCATCCTGGGTCCGTCCAAAACGGCCACCGCGGAGCCTTGCTGCGCAGTAGCCGACAGCCTGAACATGCTGTACCTTGGGTTTTGCATTTGATCGTTGGAGGTTGATCTTGATGACTGCGATTACTTGGGGACTTCGAACGTCGGCTGTACTTGGCCTCTTGCTGTTGGTGGGGGACAGATCCGGGGCGAGCGAAGGCGTCTGGCCGATGCCGCAATGGTCACGGGCCGAAGCGGCGGAGGTGGCGATGGACGAGGCCAAACTGGCTCGGGCGCGCGAGTACGCCTTGACGGGGGGCGGTTCCGGATACATCACGCGGCACGGGCGGTTGGTGATGGCGTGGGGCGATCCGCGGGCGCGGTACGATCTGAAATCGACCACAAAATCATTCGGGTCGATCGCGTTGGGGCTGGCGATCAAAGACGGCAAGTTGCGGCTGGAGGACAAGGCCCGGCGGCATCACTCAACGTTGGGCGTTCCGCCGGAGGAGAACGCGCAGAGCGGCTGGCTGGACGAGATCACGATCCTGCACTTGGCGTCGCAGACGGCCGGGTTTGAGAAGCCGGGCGGGTACACGAAGCTGTTGTTCCGGCCGGGCACGCAGTGGGACTACAGCGATTCCGGGCCGAACTGGCTGGCGGAGTGCATCACGCTGGCCTATCGCCGCGACTTGGACGAGTGGATGTACGAGCGGGTCTTCACGCCGCTGGGCATCCAGCGCAGCGACTTGACCTGGCGGAAGAACTCGTACCGGCCGGCGACGATCGAAGGCGTGGCGCGGCGGGAGTTCGGCGCGGGGATTCACGCCAACGTCGACGCGATGGCCCGCATCGGTTACCTGATGCTGCGCGAAGGGCAATGGAACGGCCGGGAGATTTTGACGCGCCAGTACGCCCGGTTAGCGCCGCAAACGCCGTCCGGGCACGAGAAACTGCCGGTCCGAGTTGCCGAGAACCACAACCACGCTGCGCCGCACTACGGCCTGTTGTGGTGGAACAACGCCGACCGGACCCTGCGGGACGTGCCGGCGGACGCCTATTGGTCGTGGGGCCTGTACGACAGCTTGATCGTCGTGATTCCCTCGCTGGACGTCGTTGTGGCTCGGGCGGGCAAGTCGTGGAAACGTGACCAAGGTGCGGATCATTACGCCGTCCTGAAGCCGTTTCTCACACCGCTTGTCCAATCCGTCCATGGTCTGCCCAGTCCTGTCATCAAGGAGATCGTCTGGGCCCCGTCCGAAACCATCGTCCGGCGGGCTCAGGGCAGCGACAACTGGCCCCTGACCTGGGCCGACGACGACTGGCTGTACACGGCCTACGGCGACGGCAACGGATTTGAGCCGCGACTGAAGGAGAAACTCAGCCTGGGCCTGGCCCGCGTCCGCGGCGATCCGCCGGAGGTGGTCGCGGAGAATGTGCGCGCCCCGTCGCTGGAGCAGAAGGGGGACGGAGCCCGCGGCAAGAAGGCCAGCGGGTTGCTGATGGTCGACGGGGTGCTGTACCTTTGGGCTCGCAACGCGGGCAACGCGCAATTGGCTTGGTCCGCCGATCGCGGCGCAAGGTGGACCTGGGCCGATTGGAAGCTGACGACCAGCTTCGGTTGCCCCACGTTCCTGAACTTTGGCCGCAACTACGAAGGGGCGCGGGACGAATTCGTCTACGTGTACTCGCAGGATGCGGACAGCGCCTACCAGCGGGCCGACCGGATGGTCCTGGCCCGTGCGCCGCAGGATCGCCTGCGGGAACAGGCGGCCTGGGAGTTCTTCCAGCGGCTTGACGGGCCAAGGCAGCCCGTCTGGACCAAAGACGTGACGCGGCGCGGCGCGGTGCTGACCAGTCCCGGCCGCTGTTATCGGTCCAGCGTCAGCTACAATGCGGGCGTGCGGCGTTACCTGTGGGTCCAAACGGGTCTGGGCGAGGACACGCGGTTTTCCGGCGGCCTGGCCGTCTACGATGCGCCGGAACCGTGGGGGCCTTGGACTACCGTCTTTGCCAGCGACGCCTGGGACGTGGGGCCGGGAGAAACCGCCAGCTTTCCGACCCGGTGGATCAGCCCCGACGGCTGTACACTGTACCTGGTGTTCTCCGGCGAGGACTGCTTCAGTGTTCGGCGGGCGACTTTGAAGCTGCAGTAGTCAACGGGCCGGGTATCGCAGTGCTAATTGGGTATCCGCGGCGATCACGCTGCAAATGCAAACTCGGAGGAATCGTACCATGAGAAGCGTCCTGCGCTGGATTCCGTTCCTGTTGCGTGGCGGCCCCGGCGAGATTCTGTCCGGCGCGCCGGCCTTCCTGCTCGCGGCGTTCGCGTCTGTCGGACTGGATGCTGCGGACGGCGTCGTGCTGTCGCCCGCCGTGGTCGTCAACGCAGGTGCGTTAGGCGCTCGTGCCGACGGCCAGACGGACAGTGCGCCGGCGATCCAGGCGGCCATCGACCGCGTGGCTCGCACCGGCGGGCGCGTCCTGTTGCCGCCGGCGGAGCACCCCTACGTGATCGGCCGCTCGCTGGTCATCGCCGCCGACAACGTCGAGTTGGAGGGGACCGGGGCCACCGTTCGCCTGGCCGACGGGGCAGGCTCAGGCAAGAAGGTCAACTGTCTGACCGTGGCCGGCACGGAGCCCAAGCCGGTTCAGGGAGTCGTCGTGCGCGGCTTGACCGTGGACGCGAATTACTGGCAGCAGCAGGAAGCCAAACAGCCGCGGGGCATCGAGTGCCAATGGGCTGCCCACGTGTTGTTCGACAAGGTGACGGTCCGGCGGGCATGGGTGTCCCTGGCCTTCTCGCGGGGGAGCACCTGTAGCGAGGCCCGCGATTGCACGGTGACCCAGTGGCACAACGACGGCTTCGATGCCAGCGGCGACGGCGTGACGGGAGCCACGCATCACATCCGTTTCGTCCGCTGCCGGGCCGTAGACAGTCCCAACGAGTCCGCCGGAGGCCTGCCGGGGAATCGGGACGACGCCTGGGAGATCGAAGACGGCGCCACCGACATCGAGTTGCTTGACTGCCTGGCGGCCAACGCCGGCGGCAAGTGCTTCGGCGTCCGCAACCATGCCCCGCCCGGCCGCCACACTCGGAACGTCAGCTTGCTCCGCTTCCGAAGCACGAACGCCGGTCCGGGCTATGTCTCGAGTCTGTCCCACGAGAACAGTGTCAGCCGCATCAAGCTGGTCGATTGCCAGATGGATGCCGGCCTGTCGCTGCGCGGACCCCTCCGCGACCTGGAGATCAGCGGCGGCAAGTTCAGCGGCCTGGTCAGCCTGAACGCGGCGGGCGCCGGCCTTAGCGGGCCTCCCAGGAACGGGACGATCGCGGGAGCCGAGATCGCGGAATTGAGCGTCAACCTGAAGCCCGGCCACGACGGCCGGGAGAGGTACCAGCCAACGCTGGCCCTGCGGCAGACGAGGATTCTGGAACGTTTGGCCGTGCAGGGCGACGCGAAGCATCTGAGCGTCGTGGATTGCCAATTGCCGGCAGAGCATGCCGCCGGTTCGACGGTCGACTTCAAGCCTCCCGAGGACCGGGACGACGCGGCGTTGATTTGCGTCAGACCGTAGACGGCTCACTCCGTGAAGCGAATCCGCGCCGGAAGCAAGCGGCTTACGACCCCCACGGCAGTCAACGTGTCCTTCCACCGCCGGGCAGGCTTGACGGACCAGCAATCGCACGCAGTTTGAGCGCGGTGAAAACCAAGGGACAGCCCTTCGGCCGAAGGCAGATCCAAGAGGAGGCGACGGCCATGAGTGGTCCGCAGGCATTGAGGCAGCGCGAAGTCACCATTCTGGATTCGATCAACGAAGGCGTCTTCACCGTAGACCTGGACTGGCGGATCACGGCCTTCAACAAGGCTGCCGAACGGATCATCGGCGTGACGCGGGAACAGGCGATCGGCAAGCCTTGCTGCGATGTCTTCCGGACGGATATCTGCGAGACCAACTGTGCGCTGCGCCGGACGATGAACACTGGCCGGCCGATCGTCAACGGCACGGCTCATATCGTCAACCAGCAAGGCCAGCACGTGCCGATCCGGATCTCCACGGCCTTGCTGTTGGACGATCAAGGCGCCGTGGTTGGCGGAGTGGAGACCTTTCAGGATCTGAGCCAGGTCGAGCAGCTTCAAAAGGAACTGCAGGCCAGGTACGCGTTTGAAGACATGATCGGCCGCAGTCCCGCGATGATGCGGCTGTTCGAGATCCTGCCGCAAATCGCCGGCAGCACCAGCACGGTGTTGATCGAGGGGCCCAGCGGCACCGGCAAGGAACTCGTCGCCCGCGCCATTCACAACCTCTCGCCGCGGAAGCGGAAACGGTTCGTGGCCGTCAACTGTGCGGCCCTGCCGGATACGCTGCTGGAGAGCGAACTGTTTGGACACAAAGCCGGCGCGTTTACCGACGCCAAACGCGACCAGCCCGGCCGGTTTTCGCTGGCGGACGGCGGCACGCTGTTCCTGGATGAAATCGGGGATGTCTCACCCGCCATGCAGGTGCGGCTGTTAAGGGTGCTTCAAGAACGCGTGATCGAGCCTTTGGGGAGCGTGCAGGCGGTGCCCGTCGACGTCCGCATCCTTGCCGCGACGAACAAGGATCTGGCCAGCCTGGTCCAGGCCGGCAAGTTCCGTGAGGATCTGTATTATCGCATCCGCGTGATCCATTTGAAGCTACCGAGTCTTCAGCAGCGGCGCGAAGACATCCCGCTTCTGGTCAACCACTTGATCACGAAGTTCAACCACCTGCAGGGCAAGGACATCGCGGGCGTTTCCGATGAAGTCCTGGCCCGGCTGATGGAACACGACTACCCGGGAAACATCCGCGAACTGGAGAACATCATCGAACAGGCATTTGTCCTGTGCCGAGGCGGCTTCATCGAATTAAATCATCTGCCGCCGGAACTGCGCCCGTCCCTCGCGGCCAGTCGCGACGAATCGCGGCCGATGAGCCTGCAGGCGATGGAAAAGTTTTTGATCTCCGAAACGCTCCGCCGCCGTAAAGGAAACCGGAAGGACGCCGCCGCGGACCTTGGCATCAATGTCAGCACGCTGTACCGGAAGATCAAGGATCTTCAGATTGAATCGCCGGAACGCGACGGCCGGGGGCGACGACGCTAACACCAAACGGAAAACAGAAACGGAGAAACGCCGTCCAGGATGGGAAGGTCGAGCGAAAATGGGGTCAGGCTTACAGAATTCAATTCTGGCCGAGCAGAGTCCTACCCGATGGCTGGCGCCACGATCGGCCAGAATTGAATTCTGTAAGCCTGACCCCAACACCGAAACCGGGACCTACGGTCGGCGGCGCGCCCTCCAGTGGTGCCAAGCCAAAAGGCTCTTCCATTGAAGCACCTGACCGTAACCCAGCAGTTGCAGCGTCAGACGCCGGAGCCGGGGCACGCCCGCTGCCGTCTGCTGGTCGCGATACAACCAGGGCACCCAGCGGAAGTTCAGGCGATAGCAAGCGCGAATCAACGCCCAATGCAACGGCCGCAGGCGGCTTGCATCAAGCGGCGGGCCACCGTCCACCGGCGCGTACAAAACGGGAAACACGGCAAGCCGCTGGTCGGCCAACGACTCGACCCACCTCAGGGTCTCCTGCAAGTCCTCGTCGCGCTCGCCAGGCACGCCGACGATGAGACTGGCCAGCGGAAAGTATCGTGCCTGACAGAGCCGTCTGAGTTGTCGCCGGCAGAAATCGCCCCAGGGTTCCGAACCGGACCGCTTGCACTTTGCCGCAGCCCCGATCTGTTCGAGCAGTCGGTCGGAGGCCGTTTCTACGCCGATGTTCACCCACACGTAACGCTGAGTGTTCTCGCCCGCCAACAGGTCGTGAATCGCCAGGAGCTGGGAATCCTCGTACTGCGCAACACTGGCCATGCTGGCGTGATCGATCTGGATGAAACCGACCTGCGGAATCTGGCGAATCTGACGCACCAGCGCAAGCAGGCTGTCCGGGTTGGCCTTCCCGCCAATTCCCCCATAGCGGAAAAAATCCTCGCTCAACAGGGCAACATGCGAGATGCCGGAGGCCAGATTGGTCTCGACGTCCGCCGCAATGGTCTGCAGCGGCAGGTGGGTCATCGGCACGCGACCGATGGTACAGAACGAGCACCCCAAACCGCATCCGCGACTGATCTCCACCACGCCCATGGTGCTGGCTCCACGGATCGGCGGAATCGTGACCGCGGGGTTCCATCCGCCGGTCACCACCCGCGGCACCGGCTCTTCCCGCAACAAGCTGCGAAAGACGGCAGCCGCGTTCTCCTCCGCATAGCCGCTGACGACGTGGTCGATCCCCAACTCTTGGCACTTTCGGGGATCGTCGGCAATCTGCCAAGCGCCCGGACCGCCCAAGACAACCTTGGCCGAAACATCGCGATTGAGACGGTGGATGCATCTCATTAAGCGGCCGAACATCGCCTCCGGATAGCTCCGTCCACCACCGATGGTCGTCATCGTGGAACTGTTCATGCCCAATCCAGCCGGCTCGCCGGAAGACACGCCAATGACCCGCGTCCTGCGTCCAATCGCCGCAGCAAGTTGTTCCTCGCTGACGACCGCCACCTCCTCGGGCGAAAACCCGCCTGCGAGCAGCGCAGCTTCGATGCGGCGCAGCCCCAGAGGGGCCACCTTCGTCCGCCCGCCCGCACGCCTGCCGCGCGGCATCAGCAGCCATTCCAACAGCGCTGGCGGCGCGCTGGTCGTCTGGCTGGCCGCCAGCATCCCGTCGAACAACAGCCGATAATCCGCGGTCAACGTTCGATCGGCGGTCAAGACGATCGGAAATCCATCGTTCATCGTCAGTCAACTTTGCGCAGCGGCGGAGACCGCCTGGTTTAGCAACCTGTGGAAGCAAGGGAACGGGCACCTCGCGGTGGTCGCTTTCCGTTGCATTTCTCCTGAGCGGCTTGAGCCAGCTTCGTTCCACAGGCTGCTGGCCGCAGGAAGACACTTGCCAAAGAACGCCAATTCTATCCGGCGGGACGTTCCAGCGCCGATGGTCTCCGAGTTTTTTCGCCCGGTTGGCTGGTCCAATCTCCTTGGACTCACCCTACAGTTTGGCGAACGGTGGACGTCAGCCCACCGCTGTTCCAGAAACGGATTCACGCGGCCGCGGCACTCGTAATAGATCGTTTTGCAATTTCGCTTCACACTACAAAACCTTATTTTGCACGACTATAAGTCGAAAGACGAACCCCGTCGATGAACCATAAATCGAATTTACAAAATAACTTACATCCGAATTTATGGCAAAACAAGCAAATGGTACGCGCTGTGCAATCCATTTTGTTGCCGATGACAGGGTGCCAAAAGGCTGAAGTCTTCGGCTGGGTCTTTGTTGCCGAAAGTTTGGAAGAAGGGAGCACGACGATGCCACGAGGCGATGGAACGGGCCCGCAGTCGGGTTCTGGACAAGGCAGAATGGGTGGGCCGTCTGCGGCCGGTCCGGGCGGCGTTTGCGTATGTCCGAAGTGTGGTTACAAGGAGCCTCATGTTGCCGGCCAACCCTGCAACGAGAGAACCTGCCCCAAATGCGGGGCAGCGATGATTCGAGGTTAAACACCTTTTTTCAAAAGGAGCTAGACGATGCCAGGTGGAGACAGGACGGGTCCGATGGGATTGGGCCCAATGACGGGGCGTGCTGCTGGTTACTGTGCCGGTTTTGGTGTGCCGGGAACCGCGAACCCTGTACTGGGTAGAGGCTATGGGGGCGGTTTTTGGGGATGGGGACGAGGACGTGGCGGCGGTCGAGGTCGGCGGGGATGGTCGTCCGCGCCCGCCTACGCCGGCTGGCCCTTAGGCGCCGTCCGGGGACCCGTGGTTTCCGCTGCGCCCTGGACTGCTGGGGCCTACGCACAGCCCTATGTTCCCGCAGGAACGCGTGAGCAGGAAGTCGAGGCGTTGAAGGGGCAAGCCGAGTACTTCGAGGACATCCTGGACGGTCTGCGGCGGCGGATCGAAGAGTTGGAGTCGAAAGCAGAGAAGGCTTGACGTCCGCAGGGACGGCACGGTGCAAAGACGGGAGGCGAGGTCGAGAAATGAGAATTGCGGTAACTGCTACGGGGGCGACGCTCGAGTCGCCCCTGGACCCGCGTTTTGGACGCTGCCCGTATTTTCTGCTCGTTGAGACCGATGATTTGCAGTTCGAGGCGGTAGCGAACCCCAACGTGTCGCGAGACAGCGGGGCCGGGATTCAGGCAGCACAATTGGTGGCCGACAAGGGCGTGCGGTTCGTCGTCACGGGCAACTGCGGTCCCAACGCCTACCAGACGCTCTCGGCGGCCGGGGTTGGCGTCATCGTGGGTTGCTCTGGGACCGTTCGTGACGTGGTCGAACAGTTCAAAGCGGATCGCTACATGGCCGCTGGACAACCCAATGTCGCAAGTCACTTTGGCGTTGGGGCAGCGGTCGATTCCGCTGCCGACTCCTACGTGAGCCCTTCGGCCAAGTCCGGCTTTGTGCCCGCCGCAAGCCAGGGGCCGGGCCGGGCCGGGGGCGGTTTGGGAGCAGCACAAGAAATGGGGCGGGGTGGAGGTATGGGTAGAGGCATGGCACGTGGCGGTGGCGGCATGGGCATGGGACGCGGCATGGGCCGGGGTGGCGGTGGCGGCATGGGCACGGGACGGGGCATGGGCCGGGG
>JAAYYU010000357.1 GCA_012515235.1 Candidatus Anammoximicrobium sp. | reverse complement strand
TACGGAGTACATCCCTCGCGGACCTTGATCCAGTGATCAGCCTTCGCGAGGGAATTTTTTCGCGCCCATCAGGCAACTTGCGCAGATTCTGCCGGTTATCCCGCCCTGATCTCGCCCACGCTCAATTATGAGGAAACAAACGATCGTTGTCGACTAATGTCCAGCGGCCAAAACCGGCCCGGGCCAGATTCAGGACGAGCTGTGATCCCAGAGCTCCAACACCGACGCACACGATCGGGGTATCAATGGAGTTAACGTCGAGCCCGTTTAGGACTGCTGCCGTCCGGCGTGATAGGCAGAACATCGGATTGAGCAAATCGAGGAGCACGTTCTGTCCGTTTCGATCCGGCGGCGGGATTGGTTCGCGGCCAAGTTGACCGTCAATTTCCGTCCACAGTCCGATGGCAATCCCAAGCTGGCGGATCGTCTTGTTCATCAAGAACGCCCAGACGTCCGTCGATTCAACCGCCGTACCGGCCGTGCGACTCTTCGGAAGGCGAAGAAGGAGAATCGGGAATGCCTCCAGGAACTCTCGCTGGGACCGTTTGTCCACGCCTTCCTTAGCCGATTCAACGCTCTGGCGAAGGGACCCTAACAAATCCAGGCCGGCATCCGCAGTGAACCGAGCTAGCTCCTGGAGATTGCGTGGACGGTAGCGAATGAGACCGTGCGGCTGTGGTGCCGTACTGAGGGCGCAAAGGACGTATTGGGCTTTGACTTCGCTCAGTTTGATGCCTTGCCGGTGCTTGGCCACAAAGAAGCAATCGCCAGGGTCTAGGCTCAGGGCGGTAACACTGAGCTGATCACTGACATTGTCATCGACACCAAGCAGGTCGAACGGGAGTACAATGTGTCCCGCGTATCCCCAAAGGAGCGGTTCGAGAGGTTGGTCATCCGCATGCAACTGCCCTTTGGAAGTCAGGGCCAACCAACTACGGATTCGCTCGACGAACCGAGGGCTGGTCCACTGTGGCTTGACGTCGTGGTAGGGCTGATCATATAGGCAGAGACTTTCGGGCCCGTCATCGTCCACCCTCAGGTTAAGATGGGGTACTTTCGGGAATTCGCGGCGGAGGGCTAAAGCCTTCGGCATCCGCTCGTCGCCTGGGGGAAACACTGCCGCGATCCGCTCACAGGGACTAATCGGATGTCGACGCAACTGGCCAACTTCGACCTCCACGTCGAAAACCACGATGTCGCCGTCATCGGAGACGCGACACTCGATGAGCTTCGCAAAGGGGACATGCCCTTCGTCGAGCAATCGAGCCAAGTCGCTGGCCTTGCGTGTTGTCAGACGCTCAACGGGGGCGACTTCGCCGGGGGTATCGAAGTAGGTAACGGTCATGATCACCCCGCACGTGGCGCGCTAGCTGCAACAGCTGGTGCCCCGAGTATCGCCGCACGCTTGACGACGGTCGCTTTGGATCTGTCGATCTCGATAATCAACGCCTTGGGCGCAGATACCTTGGGGTGCTCCATTGTTACCTTGAACTCATCGGCGGGGCTTTCGACTGCATCCTCCTTGTAGTAATTCGCGGCTTGTCGGTGAGGCGGGTTCTTGTCCTTGTCCTCCTCCGAACCCTTAACCGGAATGGGCTTGCTGGTGGACACGATTATGCCGCCTTCCGCGCGGTAGTCCTCGAACAACTCCTTCACTTGGTCGATAGGTGCTGTCTTGTCAACGCCCTTCTCAGGGCCAAGGGAACAATAGCTACAATGGTGAGGCAGCTTAACCACATCCCAGTTCAGTCGTTCAAGACGTTTTTTCGCCTTTGTAATGTCTACGATGTCGGCAATGATCTCGTGCGGACAATCGGCCATCAGCAAGATCCGAGTTTCGATTCCGTCTGCGACAAATGTGGCGTGCATCACAATCGAGTCCTGATTTCGGTCCTCGACGTCATCTTCGTTCAAACGCTTCGCGAATGGTGAATGGACGAAGAACTCGACGCCGTCGGATGATTTGGTGAACTCCGGGGTCAAGTTGCCGGCGTCAGTGATCAAGTGTTTACGTTTGTCAAAATCAACGCCGTTGCTCTTGCACCAGTCGCGCAGTTTTTCGGGGCGGGAAAAGACACGGATGCCGTGTCCCTGCTTGAAACGATGTCGGGCCTCCGCCTGGATGATGCGGCCTTCGGGGTTGTCCAGACCGGTTTCGGTTATGGCCGCTGCGGGCACCCACATCACGTTGATTTTGATGCGCCCATCGCCCTGATACTTCTTGGCGTGGCACAGCCAGAAGAACTCTGAAGCCCCTTTGTAGTGATCCTCGTCAAGATGGCTGAAGGCGACTACGTCAAAATAGTCACGACTTGCCGCAGTCAGATCGTCGCGCAGCTCTTGCTCGAGGTCGCAACGGAGATCCTTTTTGTCCGCGGGGTCGCGAGTGTTGGCGTAGTCAAATAGCACCTTCTGCCCGGTCTGCAGGTCGATTCGGCAGCAGTCGGCGTTGCCAAGCGGGAAAAATGTCAGTTTGTGCATGTCGGTGACTCCGTTCGGGTGGATGACGGCCATGGCAGACCGTCTAAAAGGATTGCGGTGTCGTTGCGTAACCCCTGTTGTGTTGTGCTATTACGACGCTATGCTGGATCAACGCCAGATCTTCACCCCCACGCGGACGGGCGGGATCTTTCGTTACCCATACTTACGAGCGGGCGTTACAGGCGTCAGCCCGAACCGATGTAACGTGTCCTCGTATGTTTCTAACGAGGGAGACGAGCGATGCCGGTGTGAGTCATGGAACAATCGACCCCGCAACTTGACGAGCAACTCGACTTGGCACTTCGGCTGATGGACGACGACGAGTCAGCGCTCGCGACGATCATCAAGCGTTATGGCCCGGCGATCGCGATCGCAATATCTCGGAGATTTGGGCTGAATGAGCAAGATGCGGAGGATGTGCTGTCGATTGCCTCTCACCGCCTGTGGGAGGCTCGGCACCGGTACGACGACGGGGTAGCCACGCTTCGGACGTACTTCTATCGTATCGCGGTCAACGCCGCGCGTGACGCTTTCAAGCACGGCTGGCAGAAGGCGCGTGCCCTGTGCGTTGACGTGGGCGCGGAGAACGACGTGGATACCATCGCGAGCGTCGACAATGGTCCCGAGCAATGTGGATGCACCAACGCTGGCTCGCCAAAGCAGCGACAGCCGAGCAAGAAGTTGAAGGATCTGGCGGAGATCATCGACGGGCTTCCGCCCGCCCAGCAGCACATCATTCGACGCGACAGCTGCGCAAGAGACGATGTTGCGTGTTCAAGTTGGCTTGCCGACGAACTCGGGATAGCGGTGGCATCGGTTCGCGTGTACCGAGGACGGGCGATGGAAACAATCCGTCGGCAGATGCGAGAACGCGGGCACGACGTGCCGTAGTTGAGAAGGCGCAAGACAATGATCGAGCGTGAGGACCAGAACGATCGCGGCCTTCGGAAGCTGATATCGGAAGCGACTATCCCGCGCGGCTTCCGGCCGGAGACCGCCGACGAGATCGAGACAATGTTGGACGTCCTTGGTGGCGAGGAGTATACCGACGACGTGGTCGAACGAATACTCGCAAAGGCAGCGGGACGTTTGCCGCTAGGCAGGCGAGATGACGGGGTTGAGTATTTGGGTTCGCCGGATTGCGAAGAATCGGAGTCCTTACTAGCCATGCATCGATCCGCGGCTGACGACATGCCTGGGGACGTTCAGCACAAGCTCGACGAACTGCGACGAAGAGCGAAAGAGCACGCGGAACAAGACGACGACAAGGCACCTGATGAACTGGAAACTTGAGCAAGCGAAGCTTCGGAAAGCCGCCGAATTGGGCGAGGCGGTGGCCAAAGCAGTTGGGTTCGACCTCGCTCCAGTGGACCCCTTCGCCGTCGTCCATTCTGAGGGCCGCCGTCTGCAGGCGCTAGGGGACAACTTTCGCGATGCGTTCGATGGAAGGCTTGAATATCACGGGGCCTACTTCCTGCTGCTTTACAACACAAAATACGACGGATGGGACCACGAAGGGAGCCATCACCCGAAAGTAACATTTACGGTGGCCCACGAGCTGGGTCATTACTTCCTCGAGGACCATCGCCATTATCTGATGGGTGGCGGCGGGCCACATTGGTCGCAGACGGATTTTGAATCATCGAATCTGGCGGAACGCGAGGCAGACTTCTTCGCAACAGGCCTTCTCATGCCACAGTACCTGCTTCGTAAACGGGTCAATACACAGCCTCCGACGTTGAGTGATGTTCGGCGTGCCCGATCCGATTTCCGTGTGTCGCTGACGAGCATGATGATCCGCTGGGTCCAGTTGTGCGACTTTCCGTGTGCGGTGACGTCCGTGGTGGGGGACAAGATTGAATGGGGGTTCACGTCTCCGGGATTTAAGCGAATCGGGGCTTATGTCGTAAGACGTGGCGAACGTGTGTCATCGCGCCAGGCGTGTTCATTCTTGGCTGCAGATCGAAGTGCCGCAGTCTATCGCGAGGGGGATGGGTGGAGTGTGGCAGAACGCTGGCTCGAGCTTGAACGTCACAATCTGGAAGTGCATGAAAATTACGTCGTTGTTCCAAGCACAAGGCAGATGCTCGTCTTTCTAACGGCGGATGAGGATGAAGCAGCAGCCGACTCCAATTGGGAGTGACGGAATGGGGCACCGTTCAGGCGGGGAAAAGTGCAGACGCGGCCGTCCCAGCCGGTGTCGTGCCAGGGGACGCGGATCGAGATATGTCGCAGTGGATAGGTCGTCATGGATTTCCCTTTCTGTGCCTTCCGGCCCCGCTGGCGTTGGGCCAACGCTGGCCGATATTCGTGACGGACAATGGTTCCGCGCCCAAGTCCAGCAGAAAGCGGTTTTCGGGGCGGTCGATGGTCAGCAATGGCTTTCTTGTTCCCAGAAGTTCCCGGCAGAACGCCTCCGTCTTGCCCCCGGCAGCTGCATGGGCCACCAGGATCTCGTCGGCGATTTGGGCGACGAACCGGTTGCGGCGTGTCGCCGAGTCCGCGGTGACAGTCCGTTGCGACGGCGGAAATGGGGACAGCAGCAGCAGCCGGTCGGATTCCAACGCTTCGTTCCACGCCTTCGCGATCCGCATCGTTTGGAGACTGCGGGCGGGACAAATGATGATCGGCTGCGTGCCGCGCAGCAGCAACTCCAGGCATTCCCGTTCCATCGGTGAATGGAAGCCGCCAATTACCGTGACAGGGGCGTTACGCAACTCCCTGGCGAGATCGTACACGTCCAAGATGACGTTGCCAGGACACTTCGAGGAACAAATAAACGCCAGAAGCCGTCCGTCAAGGAGCGAAGGGTTCCCGATGGCGGTGACTCGCTTTAGCCGGCTTGCTGCGAACCGCTGGCGTAGGGTATCTGGGCTGCGGCTGCGGAGTTCGAAGATGGTTACCTCGGCAGGCATGTGACTCTCCGTTACTCGGCGATGGCCAGCTCAGCTGACTCCGAAGCGGTTGGCACGGCCTCCGCTTCGGAGGGTTCGCGGATCTCGTCGTAACTCGTGGGCATGGGCAACTTCAACACCGGGGCGAGCAAACGTTGAAGTCGCGGGAGTATCTTCACCAGACGCTGCCGAACTCGCTCTCGCGTAACGCCGTACTGCTGGCCGATTTGCTCCAAGGTTTGCTCTTCCCCGTCGAACCCGTACTTCAACCGGACGAATGCGGCGTCGCGTGACTTCAGAGTCGCGATGGCGTCGCGAACGATCTCCCGTCGCTCGGCGTGTTCCACACCTAGGGCAAGTGGGTTCGCCCGAGCGGGAAGTTGGCGCGCCTCGCGATACTCTGGTTCGCTTGGCTGAGACAAGGACTTCAGGCTTCTCGTCTGATGGAAGTGGGGCCACTCTCGGGCCAACGCTGGGTCGCGTGCAGCCAGCTCGATCAGGTATTCATTGATGGCGACTTGACCTCCGACCGCGTACACTCGCTCCAGCTCCCGTTGCAAGTTCAGGCACGGCCACAGCAGGTGAATAGGAACACGGATGGATTGGAACCAAAGTGCCCCGTCCCTCTTGCATAGCCCTTCGATGCAATGGACCGCGTACGTCGAGAACTCTGCGCCACGGCTCCGATCGTATCGCCGTGCGGCATGCAACAAGCCCAAAAAACCGGATTGGGCCGCGTCCTCGATATCACCGTCGAAGAAGAAAACAAATCGTTGGGCTACCCAGTTCACCAGTGGTCGGTGAAAAAGCACAAACGCGTGCAACGCCGCCTCGCCTCCCTCCTCCATCGCTTGCGCCAGACGATCGCTCTGTTCCGCGTACCATGGGTGCCTCGCAAAAAAGTCAAATTCGGCGTCA
This sequence comes from Candidatus Anammoximicrobium sp., assembly GCA_012515235.1. GTDB lineage: Bacteria > Planctomycetota > Planctomycetia > Pirellulales > Pirellulaceae > Anammoximicrobium. The sequence goes on along the minus strand of JAAYYU010000357.1, from coordinate 16,907 downwards.
TGGTCGAGCACTTGCCGGACTCGACGCAACGCGTCGATCAGTGTAACTTCCTCTTCTTCGTCCAACGTGAATCGAAGGCCGTTGAGGCGGTGCAATAGACGCGAAGGCGGCGAGTGTGAGAAAAATGGGTGTTCGCGGTGGCGGAGACGACGGCCATCGTCACGGCGTACGGCCCACTGCCAAACCTGCCTTCGAGGGCCGTCACATGAGTAGATCACTACGTGTTCATGGATCAAACCGGCGAGCTTCTGTTGCAGGCGGCGTAAGCGTGCCCGGTTTCGCAGTGTGGGACGATCGGTCTGCCCGTGCAGGACCTGGATTCCGCGTTTCTGCGCGACTTTTTGAAGATCCCACACGCGTCCGTCCAGCGTCAGCTCGATCCTACCCGCAGCGCGGTCCCATCCAAGTTCCTCCAAGAAGAGCTCTTGAAAGCGGTGCTCGGCTAGGTAATGGGCGATGTCGGTCATCCGTTGCATCCCTTCCGCCGCCACCCGCGGGCAGCGTCGGTGATCAAGGGCCACCCGAATGCGATTCCGGGGCCCACATTATGGCTGCTCGATTCTTCCTGCATCCCGGTCTTCTCGGAGAAAGAACTTCATTTCATCCTTGGGGATCTCGAATACGTCTAGCAGTTGGCGGACCATGTCACGGATGCCGTTGGCGGACAGATTACTTTCGGCGTACAGTCCGGTTTCGACCTCCAATGCCTTCCGCAGCGGAGCAGGGTCGTGGGTAAACGAATGGTGGCCGCGGTTCGAAACGAAGTCTGGGTGATCAACCAGCGACCGCAGCCGCTGCGGGTCGCGACGGAGCAGTTGCTGACAGACCAGTTCGTAGACTCGCTGCCACGTCGTGAGGCCGCTTGCGCCCTGCCCGCACAGGATCAATCCATGTGGCCGCTTGTAGGTGAAGTCTTCGTCGACCGAGTGGGGCTCCTCCCGGTTCAATTCCTGGATGATCCGCTCGTTGCTTTCGCGGTCATCCAGGCCGGTCTCCTCCTGGGCCTCGAGCCGGACGCTTGTGTACTCTTGGACCATGGCCGAGATCTCGGTCGCCAATTGGTCGAAGGCAGTCATCTTCTGCAAGTACGTCCGCATGAACTGCACGCCATCGTCGAAGGCCGCGAGATCCTGGCGATCGATCGAGTCCCAGATGTCGTCCGATAACGCGAGCAAATTCTCCCGAACCGCTTCAAGATCTTCGAGAATCTGCCGAGTCCGATTCGGCGTTGAAAAGCTGCGCGCGGCGTTCATACGTGGCTCTCCCTTCAGTCAGTGTCGTAAATCTCGGGTTTCACTGTGGGTGCAAGTCGTTGCGAGGCATAGTCTTTCGCGAATATCCAAAGTTTATCCGGAATCGTTTCCGGATAGATTCCGGATAGATTCCGGATTGGTTTTGCATGGACATCAAGCCTTGTGGTCACGAAAGAACGTACTTTCGATATCGGCCTTTGCCGTCGGGTCTCAGCTGGCCCGCGTCGCATAACCGCTTGAGCACGTAGTAGGCGCGATCGTCGTTGACACCCAGGATCTTGCGGCAACTGGCGTTGGTTATCGCCCCACGTTCTTGAACGTACGTGAGCACCCGTTCTTCATCGGTCGGATGTCCCGGTTCCTCGGTTCGCGTCAGCCATTCAGTCAAGTGGTACGATGTCCACCGGCCAGTCCCCTCTTGCTCGACCAATGCAGACTCGACCAAGCTCCGCAGCTCACGGCCGGCCGCCAGCGGGTCCACCCGGTTCAGCCGCCGATAATCGGGATTGGTGATCTGCCCGTGCTGCCGGACGTAAACCAGTGCCAGACGCTGGCGGTCGTTCAGCGGGTGATTCGCGAATTGGTTAAGCCAGGCGATCGCCTGGGGATTTAGCAGCGTGTGGTTGCGGAACGTGACCAGGAAGGAAGACCGCCGATCGTCGAACTTGGGCGGCTCCAGGTTGGCGTCGCGCAGTGCTTGCAGCATCGACTTGATCCCGCTGCCTCGGTTTTCGACGACGTGCATGTCCTCCATCATCCGCATCAGCCGGGCGTTGCGAGTCGAGTGCTCGTCTTCGAGGTTGTCCACGGTCACGTTGCCGTGCAGTCCGCCGGGGCTTTGAACTTCCAGCCGGTCGGCGAACATCCGGACGCGAATGTAGCTGCCCCGAACGTACGAGCTGTAGTCCCGGTGTGCCGCGGCATTGGCTAGCGCCTCGCGGAACGCTTCCCGCGGATACTCGGGCACGTCGCGCCGGAACACGCCTTCGATCAGCGACGCTTTCCGCATCGCAGCCATCACATAATCTTCCGCTCGGGTGATCATTTCGGGGATCGGGCCCTCGAATCGCTGGTTGTCCAAGAACCGCTCGCCACGAGGTGTCTTTTCTTCCTCGGTCGTGCCGTAGTACTGGACGAACGTGATCATCAGTTGCGGGAAGAATTCCTGCGGGAACTTGCCGAACGTCAGCAGTCCAGCGAGCGTTGGCCGACACGCGGTGCCGTCGCGCCGGCAGACGTGCAGGCGGATCAGCGCGTCTTCGATCGGGGCGTCCAGGTAGCCGGTGCGCGGCCGGGTGCGCCGCAAGCGGTCCAAGTAGCCGTCGACCAGCGACCGATCGAGATCGTCAAGCGTGGCGTCCGCCACGAGTTCCTCGTCGTGCGTCGGCTGGCCCCGGCCGCTCAGGTAGCCGAAGACCTCGTAGTCGGTCATCTGGCGATTGGTGTTGCCGACCCGCAAGTAGGCCCCTTTGGGCAGCCCCGCGGGTTTGTAGAAGCACGGTTTGTGAGTCGCCGACAATTCATCGATTTCCACGGCGATCACCGTCTCGCCGCCGATTTCGTCCACGGCGAAGTTAGGGCGCAGCGGCGGTTCCATCTCGCTGGAGGCCAAGTGCGCGATTTCCTCCTGCAGCCGCTGCGCATTTCCCACCCCGGATACGGCAAAATCACCGGACTCGTCCAACCCGAACAAGACCACGCCGCCGCCCGGCCGGTTCGCAAAGGCCGACAAGGATTCATACAGCCGCTTGGGCGTCCCGCCGTGGGCCGCCTTGACCTCGATACTGTCCGACTCGCCGCGCCGGCGTTGCACGTCGGCGACCAGTTCCTGGATTTCCTGGGGCGTCATCGCCGCCTCCCCGGGCATTGGGCCAAGGCCCGCGCCGCGATCTAATTGCTGAACTCAATCTCCGCCTCGAGTTCCTGCCGCAACATCCCGAACGCCGCCACCAGGTTCGTCGGATTGTTTCCGATCATCGGGCACGCCCCTATTCTTCGTCATCGCCGTCGTCTTGGCCCATGCGGTATTTGACGTCGTAGTTGATGATGAAATCGAGTTCCTCGTCAGTGAATCCGTAGTGCGCCGCCAGTGATCGGTCGATCGCATCTATAAACGGCTTGCTCGCCTTAGGGACGATGCATTGGACGGTTAACGTATCATGTCTGAAACGCATCGTGCGTTCCTCGGAATTTGCCTTGATGTCTGCCATCAACTCATCGGCCAGTGTGGAAAGCTCAGCGGCGCACCGGCCCGCTGCCAAGCGAGCGATGTTAATCGGAAAGGCATCCACCTCACGTTTATTCACGTGACGACAGTCCGAGAACACCGTAACGAACCAGTAGAACAGATTTGAATTCAGACAGCAGAGGATGAGATTTGCTGTAGGTCGATCTGCAAACGTCAATTCCTTGAACTCCGAAGGCGGTCGCCTTTGCCCACGGCCGTCCAGCACACGGGGCTCGAAGTTCAGAACCTGAAGAAAGTAGCCAACCTTTCGTGAGTAGTATGCCTTTCCATTCCCGGACGGCACGTAGAAGTCCGCAAGCTTCGCCTGCTCTTTGGTGAGCTTTTCAATGATTCGGAGTTCAAGTTCACAGCACAATTTCGGAAGTGAGCCGTCCACGATTGCTGGCATGGTCGAACTGAAACGTAGTCGTTCGAAGAGTGAAGCCCGCTCGTTGGTGTTCCATTTGTTGTACCGCGTCGAATGCAGCGTGGGGACAGCCGATTCGCTGCCGATCAGATGGACTGTGAGGCGAATATGCTCCAATCCGTCGAAAAGACGCGATGGCCGGTCATCGAAGGAACTGTAGCACAGGCGTCGGTTGCACAGTAATGACTGAAGACTTGTATAACGATCCGTTGAAACAGATGAGACGGGAACGATGAATCCTTGTTGGCCCAAAGCCTCACACAAGTGCGAGCACCTCTCCAGCACCAACGCATACAAATTACCCGCGTTGGCGCACGAGAAACCCTGCGTCTCATAGAGCACTACTTCTCGGATTTCCACGTATGGCGGGTTCCCGATAATCACATCGAAACCGCCACGGTGCATGATGCCGTAGAACTCGGCAAACCAATGGAACGGCTGGTAGCTCTTGAGCCACGCAGCGAAGGCTTCGCGCTTTCGTGGAACAACGCCGTACTCGGCCGCCAAATAGCGGTCGAGTTCTTCGCCCAGGGTGTCCAAACGCCGTCGCAGTTCGCGTTTGGCTTCCGTAAACTGACTGGCATCCATGCCCTGTTCGGTTTGCATTTCTCGGAACCGCTGATAGGCGCGGTCGGCTATCAACGCTTTTTCCTCGATGGCCGCGACTTCTTCCTGGGCGTCGGAGAAGGCCAGCTTCTTCTGCCCGCCCCGTTCTCGTTCGACAGCTTGACGGATTTGATCCAGCGAGACATAACCGACCAACGTGTTGCCGGCCCGGATGTTGAAATCGACGTCGGGCAGCGGTTCGATCTGTTCCAAGCGATTGACTTGTGCCACCAGCTTCAGAAACAGCCGCAGCTTGCAAATCTCGACGGCCTCTTCCATGATATCCACACCGTACAGATTGCCGATGATGATCGACTTGAGGATGAAGTAGCGTGGGCTGGGGTGCTTCGCAACCTCCGCCAGGGTACTGCGAAAATCGGAGAACTGCTTGGGCTTGGCTGTTCTTGCGGCGGGTCTGGATTCTGCCTTCGGTTCAGATGCCTCGATTGTCGCATCTTCTGCCGCGAGCCACTCAGGCGAGGTCCCTGTCGACGGTTGTGCCGTCGGCGGACGAGTTGGAGCGTCCCCCTCAATCCCGGCCCCTCCCCGAGATCGCGAGGGGAGTTCGTCCAGGAATGCTTGCATTCGCTCCAGGCAGGCTTCGTACAAAGGTTCCAGGATGTTCAACGCGGCAAACAAGAACGCGCCCGAGCCGCAGGTTGGGTCGAGAACGCTGACCGAAGAGATCGCCCGATAGTAGGCCCGCAGCAGTTCGGGGCTTTCACAGTTCTCCACGGCGTCCTGTGCAAACTGGCGGATGTCTAGGTTCAATGTGATCAGATCGTTGATCGAGTGGATTTCGCTCGCGGCCAGCTTGCGGCGGAGTTCCAGGCAACGGTTTCGCCGCGTGACATGTTCCCGCCAGGTCTCGGTGGGCAACGCGAATTCGCCCGGCGCGGCCTGGTTCCAACCATCCCGTTTTGACACGTTGTTCAGCCCGGCGGCGACCGCCTTCGGCAGTGGCACGTCTACGCCGTGCCGTACCGCAGCGTAGATGTACCGGTCGGGATCCTCGCGGAGCAATCCCCACATTGGCGAATGGGGTTGGAAGGCTGCCGGGCATTTCTTTTTCGCGGCGTCAAACAAGAACGGGATGACCGTGTTCTGTGCGATGTAGCCTGTGATGTCCTCCTTGGTATAGTAGGCCCCCATCTGCTTCTGGTTGATGTACTTCTCGAAGATGTAGCCCAGGACGTCCGGATTGATCTCGTTGTCCGCCCGTAGCGGACGTTCGTCCAGATGCCATTGGTAGGCGTCGAAGAAATCGAACAGCCTCTCGAACGCCTTGTCGGGGATCGTAATCTCGCGGTTTCGTTCTTCCAACTTGTGAACGTCGAACAAGCCGCCGTTCAAATACGGTACGACGCCCAGCAAGTCGTCGAGGTCTTTGTTCCGTTGGGCGGGCGGTTGGCCGAGTCCTTCGTGGAACAGCCGCAGCAGGAAATGTCGGTAAAACGAGTAGAATTTGTCCTGGCCGTGTTCCTGCTGCATGGCCAGCAGCCGGTGACGCAGGTAGTCGGGATCGTTGTCCAGGAATCCTTTCTTCTGGACAAAATAGACGAACATCAGCCGGTTCAGCATGAGCGAGGCGTACCACTCTTGGTCGTCCTCGAAGGGAATGCCCTTGATGAACTTGAGAAACGCCGTGTGTTCGGTCTTGAACCGGTCGTAGAATCGTTTGGTGACACGGTCCACGTCGAACGCCGCTCGTGCTCGGCCAGCCACGTCGACAACCGTCAGATTCTCCTCTTCTTCCAGCGTGAATTCGATGGCGGCCAGCTTTTGGATCAACGATTCACCGGGCTGCGAGCGGTGGTAGGTGTGTTCACGGCAGGCGGTGGGCCGGCCCACTTCGCGTTTCACCCACTGCCACACCTGAGTGTTCCGTCCCGCGTCGGTGAAGACCAAAATGTGTTCGTGAACCGTGCGCGTGACCTGCCGTTCGATCTTCCGCCGCGTGGCGTGGTCGGGCAGCATCGCGGAATCGGCGGCGGGGCAATCGTAGGCCACCATCCCTCGCTTGGTGGCAATTGCGGTCAGGGCATATTCCCTGCCCTCGACCGTGACACGCAGTTCACCGGAGTGGTGGTCCCAACCAAGCTCCTGCGTAAAGAGCCCGACGAGATCGCAATCTTTGAGACACCTTCTAACCCGTGCCTGGTTCAGCGGCATGGCCTAATCCCCTTGAGGTCCCTTCCGTAAGCCCAGAGAACAAATGATCTCGGGCTCCCCCGACTGCTGTTCCTCTTCGACCAGGCAGAGATGGTCCGCTTCGTACAGAGCCACGACGATCGAACCGAGTTCATCGTCCGTCACGCCGCTCCGCAACTGCCGGTTGAGCGTATCGGTGGCGGACTGGCGCAACGGATACCGGTAAATCTGATCCACCGCCCGCCGCAGCGTGGCCGAATCGAACAGCGGCATCCGTTCTTCGATTTCGTCGATGAACCGCTTGAGCCGCTCGTACGTGCGAAACCGGGCGCCCGAAGGCCGCCCGAGTTGTCCGCCCGTGGACCGTTCCTCGGTCGCAATGAGTCTTACGGCATCGGCGACTCGTTCGTGGTGTTTGTCGTGACGCGGCAAGGCGGGGGTGTTCGCTTCGCAGGCGGCTGCCCTGAGAATCGCGTATTGGGACTCGGTAACGCTCTTCCCGCTGTAGTCGATCCAAGCGAGGGCATCGTTGCCCTGAACCGTGCGAACGTAGGCCAAGACACCCTCGGGTTCCGTCGGCGTTGGCTGGTGCGGCTTGGTGGAGTAAACGACCGAAGGAAGCGCAGGGATGGTCTTCTGCAGACTGGGATCTGCCTCAATGGCGTTCTTCCAGATCTGGTAAGCAAAGGACGACAGGTCGACCTCGGTTTCATCTTCGCCATCGAGGATGCCGGCCCGCTCGTTGTAAAGATCGAGAATCGTGCCTTCGCTGTCGTCGTCTTCAAAGAACGCTTCGTCCGTGCCGACCACCTCTCGATTCTCTTTCAAGCGATGCTTCACGCGGGATCGCAGCCGGATGATTCGCTCGACGCCGTCGGCCGGCAGAAACGAGTGGCAGTAGATCGTTTCAGATTGCTGCCCAATGCGGTCGACACGGCCGGCGCGCTGAATCAGCCGGATGATCGCCCAAGGTAGGTCGTAATTCACGACGATACAGCAATCCTGCAGGTTCTGTCCTTCGCTCAGGACATCCGTCGCCACGAGGACGCGCAGTTCCTCCGCGGGCGAAACGGCCTGCCGCCGCTGGTTGCTGACGGGACTAAACCGCCAGGCCATCGCCGTCGGATCGGCCGTGTCCCCCGTGACGCCCGCCATTCGGTCGACGCCCAGGGCAATCAACTGCTGTTCGAGATAACGTACCGTGTCGGCAAACTGCGTGAAAACGAGCACCTTTTGGTTCGGGTACGTGGCCGTCAACAGCTCTCGGAGGGCTGCCAGCTTCGTATCTTGCGACGCGTCCCAGGGGCCACACGTCTTCAGGAATCGCATCAGCGACCGGGCGTCTTTCTGCAGGTCCTTGGTCAGTGTCTCGACGAACAGGCCCGGCCGGAGCCATTTGAAGCGATTCTTGTGCGGGCCCGCGTAAAGGGCGTAGACTTCGGCTGCGCGGGACCGGTAGTCATCTTCCGTGGTCAGCGAGCCAACGGCTTCGGTTTGGCCGTTTTCCGTGCCCTCCTCGCCGAACAGGTCGCCGGCGGCCACGTCCTCATCAAAGTAGCGCGGGTCGAGCAGTTCGGCGTCCTGAGTGCCGATCGGAATCGGTTCGCCGTTTTCGATCGCGTGCAAGAAAATGAAATTCCGAAGAATGTGGCGGCTGACGGATTGGATGAACGCCTGACCGCTGCTTTCCAGCCGCTTGAACAAGTTCGTGCGGCAGAATCCCATCAGCCGCTTCCCCGCACGGGACAGCCCCTGAATCTGACGAGCTTCGCCTTGGGTGGGCGGTTCGTGGGGGCTGGGAGAAACGTAGTTGCCGAGCCCATAGCGGGGAAGTCCGAGACTGTTGATTACCCGAACTGCGTTGTCCGAATACAGGCGGGCATACTGGTCGTCGGGATTGTTGTCGTCGATCTCAAACCGCACAGTCTTCGGAAGCCGAACCGGAAAGTAGGAGCGACTTCCGTCCTGGAACGTGAGGAACTTGCGTCCGTCCTCGGGCTTCCTCTTCCCGCAATGGCTGCACGCTTTCTCCATCGCCTTGATTCCGCGACCGCAGTTGCACTCGACTTCCGCGTAATTGTCCTGAATGAAACTGCGGGTGCGTCGGACCAGATAAAGCCGCATCAGTTCCTGCCAATCCTCCGGATGTTCGCTCTTCTCGAAGGCAGCGAGCGAGCGGACGGGACATTGATATCGGCGGATAAACTCCGTTTCGCTAATCTCCCGTAGGAACCGTTCCGGGCGGATGCCGATGTCCTTGTCGTCGCCGACGAACAGCCGCAATTGGCTGGAAAGGTCAAGGTAAGTCTTGTTATAGGGCGTCGCAGTCAGCAGGATGCAGCGGCTGGCGCTCGTCTGGATGTATTCGTGGATTGCGCGATACGTCTTTCCCTCGCGATTCCGCAAATTATGGCTTTCGTCGATCAAAACCAAGCGAAAACGGGCCGGGACATCGGGTAATTCGCGAATCGCCCGGCTGATCGACAGGACCTTGGCATGCAGCCGGTAGTTGTCCACGTGGTACTGCCACATCTTGACCAAGTTCTTGGGACAGATGATCAGCGTGCTGAGGCCGTGGTCGTCCTCGAAAATCCGAGCTAATGCGGTCGCCATGAGGGTCTTACCCAGGCCGACCACATCGCCGATCAGCACGCCGCCGTACTTGTTCAGGTGATGGGCCGCGATCTTGACGGCCGCCGTCTGGTACTCAAATAGTTTTCTTTCAAAGTCCGAAGGGATCCGGAATTCGGTCAGGCCGGCTCGCGCGTCCTGCGACAGATGGTACGCCATCTTGAGATAAATATGGTACGGTGCCGGTAATTGCTCGCGAGCCCAGCTTTCCTCGATTGTCGCCAAGAGGTCAGCCGAGATGTCGATACACCAGCGATCCGTCCAACGGTCGTTGAACCAATCCGCCAGCTTTTGCGCCGCGTCGTGATCCAAGACATCCACGTTCAACTCGCCTTGGGCCGCCAATCCTGCCATCGTCAGATTGCTGCTGCCGAGGTAGCCGACGATGGGGTTGATCGGATCGGGACGGAAAAGCAGGTAGAGCTTGGCGTGCAGTGGGTGGCGGAGGAACAGCTTCACGCGTACCTTGTCCGCCTTGATCTGTGCCGCTAGGCGGCGCAACCCAGCCTCGTCTGCATTCGTAGGGCAACCCGCCATCAATTGGTTGCGGAATTCCTCGGCCAACTGACGCTTCATTCGCAGGGCCGTCTGATTGTCCAAACCGTTCACCTTGACGAGACGTAGCGCGTCTCGCAGGTCCTCCTGGGGCAGTCGCTGCATCCCGACGAGCAGCCGGCAGCAGTGGCCATCGCCGCCTGACCAACTTTCGATGTACGAATCGAGGGCTCGCCAGCCGCGAAGATTGAAGTAGCCGACGCAGAAGTCCGAACGGTCGGCGACCTGGAGCGTCTGGCAGAGCGCCGGCAGTAGCTGTAGGTCAATGTTGTCAAAAATGCGTGGCATGACCAGCCTCGGCGTTTGAGTTTCTCGGTGCTTCCTACTTGGGCTTTGCCGGTCGCTTCCACCCGGTGGGATGCTTGCCCGATTCCTCGATCTGTCGCAGGAGTTGCTCCAGATCGGTCTTCTTGAACAGTCGGTAACCGCTGATCGGATTCCGGTACACCGTCATCTTGCCGTCTCTGTGCCAGTTGCGAAGCGTGTTTAGCGACACGCCCAGGATTTTGGCCGCTTCCTTGATCGTGACGAATTCATCGAGTTTGATCATGGCCGTAACTCCGCTGCGTGATTCCCCCTTCGAGCGTGATGGTCAAGATTACCAAAGCGGACAAGTGGATAAAAGTAGCCATCGACGCCGAGCCGCAAGTTCTTTTTTCCCAAAGCGATACAATAGCCCGCTGCCGTGACCTTGGGGGTGGCACAGCGCGCCGGCAAGTCCGGCAGTGGTCGTGCCCTGAAGAACGGAACTGTTCGCGTTCCTTTCGGACTAGCGACGACCACTGACCAGCTTCCGCGGATCGGTTTCCGCGACTACATGACTCAAGTGTCCCGTGTCCACCCTCGCAGTTCGCCACCGCCCTCGATCACGGACTCGGCAACAAGCTCCCGCAACTCAAACAAAAACTCGTTGGCGTCGGGGCCCGGCATCTCGTTCGGAACGGGGGCCGCGGACTCGTAAAGCCCGACGACATCCCTCGCACGAACCCTGGTGGAACCTGTGCCTCGATGGTTATATGCCTCCACCCAGCCGCTAAGCCGCTCGTCGATCAGGCGGCGATGGGACAGATCGTGGAGTCGTTGGAAAACATTCTTCTTGATGTTGTCCAACGCCTGTATCTTCTCATCTTCCCTGTCTTCGGTAGGGGGACTTGGGTCCCATTTGAGCGGCTCCGAAAGAAAAACGCTTGCTTGCGTCTGGATCAGGCGAATGAGATCTGCGATGGGACGCAGGGTATCGTACTCGTCCCGTCTCAGAAGCCCGACGTGACGAGTCAAAGCCTTGACCCTCGTCCAGTGCTCTGGCATCACTGGCGCCCTGGTGCCCATCCCCAGGATGCCATTCCATCGGTCGTGGAACTCCTGGGTTGCCTTTTGCACGGCGAGGACCAGGTTCGCCACGTCATAGACCGGTCGATAATGGACTGGCGGCAGCGGCAGAATCGATGAGCGGAAAATCTCCATCAACTGGCCGAATTGGTCTCGAGTGAACCGCGCCCTTTCGGTCAGCGGGGCCTGGATGTTTGACAAGAAGATGAGGCGGTTCGGGATCAGACGTTTGAGGGAGTTTTCAGCTTCGCGGCCGACCGACTTGCCAATCGCCTGCATGGCGTTGTAGAACGAGCCGGTAACATGATCTTTCTTGGCTTCGGAGCCACGCAGGTTGTCGCCTTTGACCTCGTCGAAGTGCGTGAAGCAGATCGCCAATTTCGACTCATGGCCGCTTGCCGCTAAGGTTCGTAGCACTGCAACCGGAGCGGCCTGCATCGGCTGGGCAGCATTGTCGACCAGCACGATCGCGTCGGCCAGTTGAAAGCGACGGGTGATTCCAGTGGAGATGCTGGATGCTGAATCGGCGGTGTGGCCGATCCCCTGGCCATCCAGGAGCACCAGACTGGGAATTTGGTCCGGTGTCCAATCGGGCTTGAACGGGCCAGCAACACGAATACCATCTACAAGTGGAGTCAGTAGTCTACCAAAATTTGGGGCGTAATTACTGGAGAAGCGGTTCACCGCTCGCAGGAATTCCTTGCGATTGTCCGTTTCATAGGCCCATGTGCTCGGCCAGCCATCGCGTTTGCTCACGAGCGATCCAACTTGGATGAAGTCGAAGCGGGCCTGAACGTCGTCAAGTATTTCATCCACAAGCGTATGGAAGTCGTCGCTCTGCAGAAGTTGCTCTTCCACCAACTCCTGCAAGGCATCTCGATCTTGTTGGCTCGCCGTCGCTTCGTCGAAGTCCAGTTCACGTGTTGCACCCGCCTTGGCTTCAAATGCCAGTCGCTCAATCTCGTCCAGGTAGCGCTGCAGCCGCGACGCGAACTCCCGTTGCTCCTCTTGGGTCACTTCTGCATCCTCGGTGAGGTCTGCATCTTCATCTTCTTCGTCGCTGAGTTCTTGCTCGTCCGAAGGTTTATGCGGCCTGAGAGAGCCGAGAATGTAACTCAGCCGAAATCGCATCTCGCTATGCTCCATGAACCGGCGAGCGATCTCAGACGGCGTGCTCGCTTCCAGGTGGCCGGCAGCCGCAGCGATAACGCACTCCATGATGTTCTGACGCACTTGGTCGCGTGGCACGAAGGAGACGACGGCTCGGAAGCTGCCGTCGGCCAGAATGACCTCAAGATCGCAAATGGTGGTTTTCGCCGCCGAGGTTGATGGAAACCGCTCGGTTTTGGGGTCGGTGCCGATTAACTGACGCACGATGGTTGTCTTCCCCGCACCGGTGGTCCCGACGAATTGGGCCTTAGCGTAGCCCTGCTCTGCGCCCGGCAGGGGGAGAATGCGCTCACGTTCGAGCCAGCCGTCACGCGTTTCAGCTTCAATGTGGTCGTAGAAGGCCGCGACGATTTGTTCCTCGTACTTCGAGGCAGCATTCGCCTCCGCCGCCGGGTTCCACAAGGATTGATCGGCGAGGATTTCGTTCAGTTGGCCAACAAGGCGATTGGCCTCTGCTTCGTCTCGGGTTCCCAGCCCCCGGCGGACCCGAAGCTTCTGCTTTCCATCCGGCCCTTGACACATCGGGTGCCGGAAAATGACACACCATCCCGACCGACCCTTACTCAACGTCGCACGGTACTTTCGCTCACTCATCGCGGCACCTCCGAAAAATGTTGTTCAATGTTGTTCCCATGCGTAATGGTATCACGTCTCACCGGTCGGTCAAGTGGTTTCTGGAACAACTTAGAACAACTTTTTCTCAGGGCTGCTGCTTTCGTTTGTAAAGTGTTTTTCAGAAAGATGTTGCGACACGCTGCCAGAATTCATTCTCGCAGGGTGGATGCCTAACATGAACGCGTCACCTGTCATGCCGCTGGGCTCTCGTTGTGCTCGGAATCGGTATCGGGTGCTCATGATCGGAGTCTGACTGGACTAGATGGTGACCGGTTTCGCCTTCACTCGGAGCGTGGCCACAAGAGGTTGCGGGGCCAACGCTGAGCATGTTCAATCGCCGGAGCCGTGTTCGGACGAAGTCGACGAAGTAGGCGGCGTCGGGAGGGATGCTGCTGCGGTTCCAGGCTTCGAGGACGCCCGTCTGCAGATCGAGCGGGAGCAACCGAATCATCCGACGCCCTTCTCGCCAGTGTTTGGCTGCCAAATCACGCAACCCCTGGTCGTGACGACGGTTGTCGGCGTCGTGTCGTCGGATGCGTTCCTCCGCGGTTTCCTGCTCGGCCAACACCTGCCTGGCGAACAGGGCGAGGCGTTGACGTTCGCGGGCCAGGACACGTTCTGCCGCGGCGAGCCGACGCGGGGTGACGCCTCTGAACTCGGGCCGTTCAACGACGGAGTGACGGGTTTTCAGGGGGCATTGGGGTACGCGACGGACATGGCCTACCGGCGACGAAACGCGGTCCGCGGCCCGTGGCGTGGTAGGCGGGCGTGATTCGTTGGCACCGGCGTGGCCGTACGTCCGGCTACAGCTTCTTCGAGGCTACGACGATGGACATCGGAGAAAGTAGCAACGGACGGGAAGCGGCGCAAGTGTGAACTGGGGGGGCAGTGCAACTGGTGCTACGCTGGGCCGGTGCTGACGCTCCGCTTCGATGGCGAATCGGACGACGAGTTCCGGGTCCGGGCGGAGCGAGCCGTGCGGGTGGCCAAGGTGCTGGTGAGTGCGTGCCTGGCCAATCGCTGCATGCTGCGGTACATCGCCGATCCGTCACTGCCGTACACGGAAGACAGTGTTCGAGTCAGCCCAACCGTCCGGGTCGAGTACGAGGAAGCGATCGCGATTGGCGATCTGGGAAGCTGCTTGTCGGCGACGGCATCGAAACGGTGGGGCGACGGCCCGTGGGTGATGCCGCTGGAGCCGGACGACGAGTTCTTCCCGGATCGGGTGGCCTACGTCTACCGGGCGAACAGCCTGTACAACCGTCGCTTCGAGCAACGCCGCCGGCTCAAAGAACTGCTGGGAAAGCGGCTCCGTCCGCTGGTCGAAACCGCGAAGCGACGGACGAAAACGCTGTTCCTCGATCTGCTTACCAGGGAAGAAGCAGACGCGATCCGCCGCATCCTGAACATGGAGCCGGGCGCGTTCTGGCGGGCGTGTAAGGGCACCACGTTCCATAACTTTCCACCCCGGCTGGTTCAAGGCGAACTGGATTTCGGTTGCGAAGAAGCGTGACGCTGCTTTCGTACCGGGTCGTAATCGCCAACGATTTCACGCACATTGCATTGCACGATGGGGTGCCTCTGGAGTCTCAAGACAGCCGCGGTGGCGTCGTTTCCGACGACAGCCAGTAAATACCTGAACAAAATGCGGCAATGGCGGCGTCTGTACCATTCATGTATCACCAGTCCCGGCAATGGTTTACGCCCAGTTCACATCCAGCGTGGCTCGCGCAAATGCGGCGGAATGCGGCAAAGCGATTGGGGCGGCGAAGCCCGTGTTCATGTCGGCCGGGATGCCGCGGGGTCGTTTCGTGGATACCAGCGGCTGGCGGGTCCTTTCCCCTGAAGCGTGATCTGCTGCTCCTGACGCAGTTCCTTCAACAAGTGCCGAATCTGATCGACGGAGAGGGCCAGGGCAGCATCTGGGTCAGTTCGCCAAGGGGTTACGTTCATGGCGTGGATCCTGCCGCTGGCTGGAAATCGGCTCGTCAGCGCATTCATCGTACACGCTCCGCTGGTCACCGGGCAGTGGATGCGGTGCTGCCTCGTCCGTCATCGCGGGGTTCGCCTGCCGTCGCTGAGCAACGGAGCTACGCTGGACGGAGCGAGGATTGGCGGCCAGCAACTGCTGGCCGCGAACGTAGTACTTCGCTAGCGTGTCTCGAGACGTGAGAAGAAAGACGGCTTCCAGCAACGGGAATCCGAGGTCCAGCCAACCCAGAGGCCACAGTCCGCCGAGTTTTGTTCGGTAGCAGGCGTAGGCGATCGCGGTGGCGACGAACATGTTGGCGTAGAAAAGGTAGTGCCGGTAATGGATGTCGATCAGCAGCGCGTATGCTTCGACGTTCTTGCCCAGTCGCGAGAAATCGAGCGGAGGCAGCGGCAGGCCGGTGATGCTGTGCAGGGTGTCGACCACTGCCCAGCGGATGGCGCTGACCGTCATGCCCACGGCGATGGATGCTGTGGTCAAGTACAGAAACCCGCCGATCGTCGGGACGTCAGCGGAACCGGCCCCAAACCAACCTCGCAAGACCGGCGAGAACTGACTGAAGCCAAGCAACACGGTTGCACCGGGGACGAGGTAGGCGATCAGCGGGCCGAAGTTGGCGTTCGTAACGCTTTGCATGCCGACGGACCGGGAAAGCTTACCACGCTGGGCCTGCCCCCGTCGTGCGCCGATTTGCCGACCGGTCGCGGGGGCGGAACGTCGGGATTCGGGAAAGAGGTGGTTGCTGAGCCGAGTGGAAGCTGTATCCTGGATGGTCGCAAGAAACGGCAAGGGGACGCTTTCTCGGCGTCCCCTCGCCTGAACGACGACTTCGACCGGTGGTCAGTGGCCGTGCGAATGCCGAAAACGCCGAGCCACTTTCCATCGGTCTTTCACTTCGGGGCCGATTGCTTCGGGCCCTGACCCTTCCCTTGGTCCTTCGGAGAGGTTCCCTTCGTCTCTTGCGGCTTTCCGCCGTTCGCCATGCCCCACCTCCTATTGGTTGGGTGTGAATAGGTCACCGACCCTGCTGTGATGGTTTCCCAAGGCTTCGGGTGACCCCAGAAACAAAACAACCGACACAACGGCGAAGCCGGTGTTTCGCCGGAACACCACGGATTTTGACGCCAGTTACAAGACGTCGATGCCCAGGTGACCGGGAAACACTCGGCACGCCACGTATGATTATATGGTAACTAAGTCTTACGTCAAGTGCCCGCGAAGAGACGAAGGGGATTTACCCTTTAGGCAGGCGGCGGACCGGGGAGAAGCCAAATTCGGCCTTCTTCCCCCGTCTCGTCGTCTTCGAAGTACAAGCGGACGCCCCGGTCGCGGGCTTTGAGGAGGGAGGTATAGACGTCGATTGCGTCCCGAACGACCTCGGCAATCGATGCCTTGCCCAGCACGGTTTGTAGGCGTTCGAGTTCATCCGCCGTGGCGGTCGGCAGCCAAAGCGTGAAACGCTTTCTGTCTTGTTCCAGCATTTTCCGGGGGCTCATTGAATGTCTCCGCAAGATCGGTCGGCGTCGGTTGCCGACAGCATACGATCCGGAGATTGGAGTGACAAGGCAAGCGTCGCCCGGTCGTCCGATGTGCATCCGTGGCCGAAGGACGCCCTGGTCTAATCCGTCAGCTTGCTGGTGTACAATTTAGTAATGATCGACTGGAAGCAATACGACGTAGCACATTGCAAATGCACGAGCCGTGTGCCGATTTCAGCTGCGACGCTGCAGAAGACCGACGGGATTCGGGAATGAGGCGGTTGCCCGGCGCGAAGGAATCGGTATCCCGGATGGTCGCAAGAAACGGCAAGGGGACGCTTTCAAGGCGTCCCCTCGCGTCCAGAACGACTTCGACCGGTGGTCAGTGGCCGTGCGAATGCCGAAAACGCCGAGCCACTTTCCATCGGTCTTTCACTTCGGGGCCGACTGCTTCGGCTCCTGCCCCTTCCCTTGG
>JAAYYU010000356.1 GCA_012515235.1 Candidatus Anammoximicrobium sp. | reverse complement strand
ACCACCCCACAGACGGCGAAGCAATTTCGGTCCACGACTGGACACAACTCGATCAGTCACCAGCAGGCCACCGTCCGAAAATCTGGGCTGAAGGCCACATAAGCAACTTGGCCACATAATTTGGCTTATGTGTTCGAACACATAATCGCAAATTGTCTCGCGAGCCGACGAAAAGCACGGCCAGCAGGAACAAACCGAGCAGGTCCAGGCCGTCGAACGGCGGCACCGCTGACTGTGGGGCAAAGTGCCTGGCGATCACTGTGAACGCCACCGCGACCAGCATGTTCGCATGGAACTTGTAGTAGTCGTAGTGATGCCTGACCAGCAGGTCAAACCCTTCCAGGTTCGCCTGTAGGCGGGTGTAGTCAAACGGCGGACGGCGAAGGCCGGTGGCCTCGTGCAGTTGGTCCAGCGTCATCCACCGCACGGTGCTGACGGTCAGGCCGGCCGCGATGGAGGCGATCGTCACGTACAGGAACCCGCCCACCGTGGGCTGCTCCGAGCCGGGACCACTCAACCAACCGCGAACCGTGTCTGAAAAAAAGCTGAGGCCCCACAGAGCGGTCAGCCCCGGCAGCACGTAGGCGATTAACAACCCAAAATTCTGGCCCGTCACGTCGCGCATTGCTGCCCAGCGTAGCGAAACCCAAGTCCGACGCGCAAGTGCGGCGAGCAGTCCACGCAGCCGCGCCTCTCGGAGACGCGGTTCCACGCCCGCCGCAATTGATCACAGATTCTCGAAAGCCTTGCGGATTTCCGCATGGACCCGCTCTGCTGGGGCCGCATGCCGGCGTCCAGACGCTTCACGTACGATTCGCCGGCGGTCCTCCGGCGTTTGCAGGGTCGGTGGCGGAAGAGTCTGTAGCGAAAACGGCCGGCTGGGCATGCCGTCGATCAGCACACGGGCGTAGGCGGTGTACTTCGGCAGGTTGGCCAGATCCGCCGGCCGTACCTGGCCGGGGAACTGGCTGAGGCTGCGGGCCAGGATCTCCGCGTCGTCCCCGGTCACTTGGAAGCTGACCAGCGACCCGACGTTGCCGAACACGGCATTGGATGTTTCTTCGTCGAGTTGCTTCAGGTACTGGTGCGCCACCGTCAGGCACAAACGGTACTTGCGAGCCTCGCTCAGGATCGAGGCAAAGCTGCCGGTGCGGTAGTTCTGGAACTCGTCGACCGTCAGGAAGAAGTTCTTCGGCACGGAGCCACACCCATGCCACGACCAAAAGAAATCAACGTGACCATCTTCGGCAAAAAGTTCGCCCGCTTTGTGCTTATCGACGACCAGGGAAGGTATTGGACCCGTTTAAGTTGGAGTGAGCGAAGCCGTGATGCGGTCATGTACTACGACGTTCACTTGGCTCAAGCCGAACGCCGCAAGCTGCTGCGGAAACAACGCCGCCGCAAAACCTGAAAGGCCCGACGATGGACACGACGACCGTAATCTTCCGCGTGGATGACGAAAGCACCGTCTTCGCCTTGTTTCCCGAACTGCCCGCCGACAACCTGGGCTACTACTGCACGTCCTTCGTCCACGTCGGCGGTCACGGCAGCGGTGATTACCAGCATTGCATCGCCCACAGCCGCCCTGCCAAGCCCGATGAGTACCGTGACCTTTTCGTGGAGTTGGAGCGGCGGGGCTATCACCTGAACGTACAGCAACGGGCGACAAGTGTGATGCACGAACGCAGGCACTGGCTCGCCGCCCAATGGAGCAAGGCCAGCTAACAACTGAAGGAGTACCGCCGTGGATACTTGCCACGAAGTCAATGACATTCGGCCAAGCTCGATCCGCCACATTGTTGGCCAGTCGTCCGTTGTCAAACAAGTCAGTGTCGCACTCGACGCAGCGTTCGCTGACGCCCGCCGTTTCGATTCGGCCCTGCTTGTCGGACCTCCAGGGGTGGGCAAGTCGGCCTTAGCCGCAGTCATCGCCGCCGAGATGGCCAGCGATTTTCACGAAGTCCTGGGCCAGAGCATCAAGTCGCCTGCCGATTTGAATGCTTTGCTGCTCGCGGCCAAGCCCAAGGACGTGATTCACATCGACGAGTGCCACGAGCTAAAGAAGGAATACCAAACGAGCTTATACCTCGCGATGGACAAACAGACACTCGTGGTCCTCAGCGCCGCTGGTGCGCCACCGATCAGTTTGCCGCTGGCCGACTTTACTTTGCTGCTGTCCACCACGGATGAATACTGCCTTTTGCAGCCGCTGCGTGACCGCATGAAGTTGCTTTTGAGGTTCGACTTTTACAGCGTCGAAGAATTGACCACGGTGGTTGTGCAACGTGCGAAGGGTCTGGGTTGGGATGTCGAAGAAACGGCGTTCCCAATGATCGCCCAACGCGCTCGCGGCACGCCACGCCTCGCCCTGCGTTTGCTCCAGGCTGCACGTCGCGTCTGCCGCAGCCAGGGTGGTCAGACGATAAAGCTGAAGCACCTGGAGACCGCTTGCGATCTGGAAGGCATCGACGGCGCGGGCTTGGGACCGACCGAGCAAAAGTATCTGGCGATCCTGGCCGCTGGCCCGACGCGATTAAACGTGATTGCTTCGACGTTGGGTCTGCCCACGCGGACGGTGAGCCAAGTGACCGAAGCGTTTTTGATTCGTGCGGGTCTCGTCGCCAAGGACGATCAAGGTCGGCGGCAATTGACCCAGCAGGGTCGCGAACATGTTCAGTTGATGTCCAAATCGTGAGGAGTTGGTGTCCATGAATGTGAGCATCACGCAAATGGCCGCTATGTGTTCGCTCTCCAGGGCGCGTTTCTATCAGCTTTTGGGGACAACCTTCCCGTGGCCGATTTATGACGTTGCCACACGCCGCCCGTTTTACGATGACGAGTTGCAGGCCGTCTGCCTGGACGTGCGGAAACGCAACTGTGGCATCGACGGCAAGCCGTTGTTGTTCTATTCACGGCGTGTTTCGACGACGACCACGAAGCCACAACGCAACGTGACCAAGCGTTCACCATCCAAGCCCAACAACAACCACGCGAGCCTGATCGCTGGTATCGCTGCTTTGGGTTTAGATGTATCCGCCGCACAGGTGGAATCAGCCGTCAGCACGCTATACCCCAACGGGTTGGATGACGTGGCTCAAGGTGATGTCTTGCGGTCGGTTTTCCTTCAAATCAGGCGTCAGAATGCGGCTGATAACGTGCGGTGATAGTAACCATTATCCGCCCAGTTAGCGGGTTTCGGTGTCTACTTCGTGTCCAATTGTTGGAGATAAGCCATGAAGAATTCGGGCGATAATGTTTTTCAGAATATCCCTGTCGCGGACGGGCAAGCAGCCCTTGTCGAGGGGTTTCTCAACGGTCACGATTTCAGTCCCAACACTCGCCGTGCGTTCACCAACGACCTGCGGAAATTCGCATCCTGGTTCACGACCGCAAACAAGGAACCGTTCGCGGTGGGTCGTGTCACCGTCAGGGACATCACTGACTTTCGTGGCTGGCTGCGGAAGGATACACCCGTTCAGGCTTTGCCTGATCAAGAACGCCTGGTACATCATCGGCCGAACCAGCGACTCGACGGAAGTCAGGACCTACCGGGTAGCCCGATTCAAGACGCTCCGAATGCTGGACCAGCCAGCCATTGTTCCGGCTAACTTCGATCTGAAGGGTT
>JAAYYU010000355.1 GCA_012515235.1 Candidatus Anammoximicrobium sp. | reverse complement strand
GTAAGCGCCAAACAGAACCGCTCTTGGCGCGAGGGGTAGGCTCAGAGGTTGTGTTTCTTGAACCTCTGACAACGGAGTACCCCTATGGGACGCAGGATCGATGCCGCGGCGTACGCGGTGTGGCGGAAGCGATGGGAGCGGTTTGAGAGCTCGTCGCTGACGGTGGCGGAATTTTGTCGGCGCGAAGGCGTATCGCAGCCCAACTTCTATCAGTGGCGAAAGCGGCTCCGGCGAGAACGTGGCCAGGCCGGGCCGGTCGGAGCTCAAGAGGCCGGTGTATCGGCGCGGCCCGGGATGGATGCGTCGGGAGGCCAGGCCGCCTTCGTGGAATTGGCCTTGGCCTGTCCGGGCGTCGTGGAGTTGGAACTGCCGAACGGCGTGCGGGTGCGTGTGCCTGCCGACCGTGAGGCGGCCCTGGTCGTGGCCATTCGAGCCGCCAGTGAGTTGGTGAACTGCGGGGCCACGCCCCGCCGGGAGGCCGCCGCATGTTGAGTCTTCCGGCGAGTGTCCGGGTCTACCTCTGCACGGCCCCGGCCGACCTGCGGAAGAGCTTTGATGGCTTGTCCGCGCTGGTGCAGCAAGTGTTCGGGCGCGAGCCGCTGGATGGGCACTTGTTTTTGTTTCTCAATCGCCGACGTGACCGGCTCAAGATTCTGTACTGGGACCGGGATGGCTTGGCGTTGTGGTACAAACGTCTGGAAGTCGGTACCTTCCAGTTGCCCTCCAAGGATGGCGCGGAACGAGGCCTGGAATTGGATGCCACGCAGTTGGCGATGCTGTTGGGCGGAATCGATGTGCATTCCGCGCAGCGTCGCAAACGTTACGCGCGCGCCGGGTGAACGCCCCGCACGCCTGCGGTGACGTCCGCGGCACGCGTTGGACGACCTGGGAGTCCTGGTTTTCCGTCGCCCGAGGGGCGCGAAAACAGGACTCCTTTTTTTGCGCGCCGCCGATGGAGACAGGGGGAGCGTTGGCCAGGAATCGTGGCGGAGGAACGGAGTTCGTCAGGCGCGCCGCGCTGGTAGCGCAGCGGCACGATTGGCGGCGTGAAAAAAGTTGCAGAAACTTCCACTTTTTCGGCTCCTGCCCCCTTGCGCCTTGCGTGTACCTTGTTATACCTATGACATGCAGGACGCGACGCTCATTCCCGACGACTTGGAGGCTTGTCAACAACAGCTGCGTGGCTGTTTGGCGACCCACGGGCAGTTACAGCGGGTGTATCAGGAACTGGTCGAGACGTGCATGGGCCTCCAGGCAGGACAAGAGAAATTGCGTCAGGAACGAGATGAATTGCAGTTGACCGTGCAGCGTTTGCTGCATCAGTTGTACGGTCGTCGGAGCGAACGACGGAAGGATGCAGCCGGGCAGCAACGTCTGTGCTTCGGCGAAGAGGAAGCCCTTCCGGCGGACCTGACGGTCATCTCTGCCGCGACGGACGAGGAGATCATTGCCGAGTACCTGGTGCGGCGTCGAAGACGCCGGGCGCAGCCGCGGAGCGAGCAGTTGCCAGAGCATCTGGAACGGCGCACGGAGCGCATCGAGCCCCAGTTGCCCGCGGGGGTGAAACGGGAAGACTGCGAACCGCTGGGCGTGGATATCGTCGAGACGCTGCAGTTCGATCGCGCCCAAGTGTGGGTGCGGCGGATCGAGTATCCCAAGTATAAACTTCCCTTGGCGGCATTGTCCGGACACGTCGAGCCAGACGCCGCGGGAGAACCGCTCGTGGGCGGCGCGCCGGTGGACGTTGATGCGGGAAGCCCGGACGCCCACACGGCTCCTGCGGTTGCCGACGTGCCCGCCGAACTCACCGTCACCACCGAGCCGGACGTGGTCCTGGATCGGTCAGCGGTCCGTCAGGAGCAACCCGAAGTGAAGCCCCAGCCTTCCGCGAACACTCCGCCAGTCTCCCCCCACGCCCCGGGCGCCGCCTCGCCGCCGATCGTGGAACGGCACGGGATCATCCAAGCGCCGCGGGAACCGGCGTTGTGCCCCGGCGGACGGTATGGTTTTGGCGTGGCGGCCGAAGTGCTGTTTAGCAAATTCGTGCTGCACGTCCCGCTGTACCGCCAGCAAGACATGTGGGCGCAGTCGGGATGGTCGCCCAGTCGCGCGACCTTGGGGCAGATCGTGGCGACTTCGGCCGAGTTATTCGTACCGCTGGCGGAGTTGTTCCGGCAGCGCGTCCTGTCCAGCCCGGTCCTGGGCACGGATGACAGCCCGATCACGCTGCTGACGCCGGGAGTCGGCGCGGGCAGCCGCCAAGCGCGGTTCTGGTTGTACCGCGGTCGGGAGACGGCGCCGTACAATGTGTTCGCGTTCACCGACAGCCGGGAACGCGCCGGGCCGGACCAGTTCTTAGAGAACTTCACCGGGACGCTGACCGGGGATTGTTACAGCGGCTACGTCAACATCGAAAAAGTCACGCGGGGCCGGATTCGCTTCGCGGCCTGTTTGGCGCATGCGCGTCGGAAGGTGTTCGATGCCCGCGAGCTGCAACCGCTCCTGAGCAGTCAACTGCTGGCGGTGATCGGTGAGTTGTACGACATCGAAGATCGCGCTGCCGCGCTGGATGACGCCCGTCGTCTCGCGCTGCGTCAACGGGAAAGCGTGCCGACGATGGCTCGGCTGTGGGCCGTGCTGGAGAGCCCGACGGCGCTCCAGGTGCTGCCCAAGAATCGCTTCGCCGAGGCGTTGGCGTACCTACGCAACCATTGGGACGCGTTTCAACTCTACCTGCAGGATGGGCGTCTGCCGATCGACAACAACGAAGTCGAGCGGGAAATGCGCCGCGTCGCCCTGGCGCGGAAGAACTGGCTGTTCGTCGGGAGCGAGGACGCCGGGGATCGCACGGCGACCATCCTCAGCGTGGTCAGCAGCGCGCATCGTCACGACCTAGACGTGTGGGCCTACTTGCATGACGCGTTGGAACAGTTGGCCCGCGGCACGCGTGACCTGGCGAGCCTACTTCCCGACGTCTGGAAGGCGGCGCATCCCGAACACGTGCGCACGTTCCGCGAACAGGAGAAGGAGAACCGCGCTGCCGAGCGCCGCTACCGTCGAGCTGCACGACGACAGGCGGCGCGAACTTCGGCGACACCTGCCGACTGATTCGCCGAACCGAGTGCCCCCAAACCAGACGCGCAACGAGTTCGTCGGGTCAACCGCGCATCCGTTCCCAATCTCACCCCGCTTCCTGGCCGCCGGGGACGAGCACGTCGCGCATCTCGATGGCTCCCGATCGATGCCCGTCCGCGACTCGGGTCGTCCTGTCGTGACCTGGATAGGCGTGTCTCCGTCGGCACCAGGGACACCGCCGCCGATCCGCTTCGCGGCCTCTGATCGCTCGTCCAGGAACCCTGCTGCATATCGCCGCGAGTCACGCGCGCATCCTCCTCCCCGCCGCCATCCTTGCGCGCCCTTCGGCGCTCCTCATCTCGTCGCGGCCACCGCCGGCCCTCACCCCGACTCGCTACGGTCGTGTCGAGCGCTTACTCACAAAACGCAAACGGCTGCGGATGGGAGAATGAACCGCTCCAAGTCGGCGGCCAACCCCATTAGAGTCGGAAGCGAATGTTCGTTTGAATGTATCGCCAAGCCCAACCGGCCGCCGAGCGGTTGGTGACGAGAAAGCGAGCCTCTCCTCGGAGGGCTGAGCGAAAGAGTTCGGGTCGCCCGTCGAACCGGACCGCCACTTCGTAAGCTTCGGAGGTCAGGCGTTCCCTTCCCAATGAATCTGTCACCGTGGGCAATTGGCCACCGAACTTGTTCGAGAGCATCCGCGGCGCAAAGTCGACGTTCTGGTGTGCGATCTCGGCGACTGCGCCGTGCAGTGTGACTCCGGCCAGATGCTCGGCCTTCAAATCGACACGCTGGCCGACCCGGACGTCGGCCCGGTCGTGTTGGTCGATGAGCAGGACCGCTCGATAACGATCTTCGGGCGCGATGCTGCAGAGATGCGTCCGCTCCGCTACGAAGCACAGCAGGTTGCGCCGTTCCAGCG
>JAAYYU010000354.1 GCA_012515235.1 Candidatus Anammoximicrobium sp. | reverse complement strand
TACGGAGTACATCCCTCGCGGACCTTGATCCAGTGATCAGCCTTCGCGAGGGAATTTTTTCGCGCCCATCAGGCAACTTGCGCAGATTCTGCCGGTTATCCCGCCCTGATCTCGCCCACGCTCACCGCGCCAATGATTACGCCGCTCTTCTTAATCCGAATCATTCCAAGTGGAATAGCTACGGTGATGGCGTAAGGAACAGTTTAAGGACGATTGACACGCTTCGAGTGATTCTTCCAAGGCCGCTAATGCTATCGATTGTTAAGGAGTTCACTGTCAGGGAGGTCGAGAAGGCATTTCGGGTCCTGATTAGCTGGTGCGTCAGGTTCCTCATAGTCGGTGGTGGCCGTAGTGGAAGCATTGAGGAGGCATATGCTAAGGCAGCCGAAGCAGTCACCAGTGGACGCATTACAAACACGAAAGAACTCGCCGACGAAATGAAGGCGTTTGTTCCGACCGACGCCGAATTCGAGGCAGAGTTCTGCACCGCCAAGGTGTCTCAGAATTATTTAGCTAGATACTACCTTCGTGCATTGGAACTAAGACTCACGAACAACCCTGAACCTGAATGGGTTCCAAACGAGACATCTGTAATCAACCTGGAGCACATCCTCCCAGAAAACCCGAATGGCAACTGGCCGCACGTTGAACCTGAGACAGCATTGGCATTGTACAAGCGAATTGGAAATATGGTCTTGCTCCAGGCAACGAAAAACTCGTTGATCGGGAATAGCCCATTTTCTGCGAAGAGACCAGTGCTGAAGGCTTCGGCCTATAATCTCACAGCGGAAGCGGCTAAGCCTGCGAACTGGGGACCGAAAGAAATAGGAGAGCGACAGGCTAGACTGGCAAAGCTCGCAGTTACGACGTGGTCATTATCGGTTCGCTGATCTGCCGAGTGGATCGCACTTCGCCCGAATCGTCAGTCGCGTCGCAAGTTTCCATGTCATCGGCTGTTTGCCAGATGTTGCAGGCGACATTCAAACGGCAGCCTTGGGGTGCAAACGCGATGCCGGACGCAGGCCGTCCACTCCCCAGGCAATCAGCAACACGCCGCAACGTGTCTTTCTGCCCGAAGACGTTTTGCGCCCTCAGAGGCCCAAATCGAGTCGACGCAACTCGCGCTGTAGCATTCGACCGTGGTACTCTGGACGAGTCCACTCGGATGGAAAGCGTTACCAACGCCAACTTCGGCCCCCTGATAGCGTATCTCGTGCCGGGAGCAACGGTTCTGGTCGGCTTCAGTCAGTTTTCGCCGGTGCTGCGGAGCTGGTTCGGCGCCAGTCCGGCCGACACCCCGACAATCGGTGGGTTTTTGTACCTGACGGTGGCGTCTATCGCCGTGGGCATGACGGTCAGCGCCATCCGCTGGGCTTTCGTGGACACCCTCCACAGCTACACCGGCCTGCCGCTTCCTGCGCTGAACTTCTCCCGGCTTGGCAAGAACGTGGCTGCCTACGGCCTGCTGATCGAGATCCACTACCGCCACTACCAATTTTACAGCAATGAATTCGTTGCCACCGCCATCGCTTACGCCTGCTACCGGGTCAAACTCGGCGGCTTCTGGCCCCTTGGCTGGCTGGACTTGGCGTTCATTGTGCTGGAAGTCATCTTTTTTGCCACGTCCCGCGATACCCTCCACAAGTACTACTCCCGCAGCCAGCAATTGCTCGCCAGTGACGCCGCTTCAAGGCCCCTTGCCCCTGCCCCCATCCGTCGGCGGCGGGAGCGCCATCCCAGCGACCATGAAAATCCGACGCCGCGTCCTTGAACGTGTTGAGCCCAGAGGCGTCACGCCGCGTCGGCTTGCCGCGGCAGAAAGCACCCTGGCCCGCGAGCGTCAACGCCTCGCCCTGTTCGCCCGCCAGGTGTTGGCCGAGCAAGAAACAGCCGAGGATCGCCTTCGGCGAATCGATGCCGACAACCTTCGTCACGACCAACCATCCCGCGTTTCTCCGCCACGGCAGCCAGCGTGAACGACTGGCCTTCGACCGTCACCTCGACGGTACTGCGGTGGTGATCCCACCCCAGTTCCTGGGTGAATAGCCGGCGAAAATCGAAGTCATTCAGGCACTGGCGGACGCGGGGAAAATCGACTGGCATGTGCGATCCCTTATTCTGTGGGTCCGTCGAGCCGTGCAGGACTTCCGTGCCGCTCGGCTCGGACACCTACTGGCACTGGGCAAGTCCCATCGAGCAGATGATCTGCGGTTCTTCTGTTTGTTCTTGTTCGTGGATTACGCACAGGGCGTTGTCTTGACGCAGAGACTGGACCATTTCGGCCAACTCCTCGTCGGAGATGCCGCTGCGAAGCTGCCGATTGAGGACATCGACCGCAGTCTGGCGAAGCGGGTAGCGGTAGATTTCCTGCACAGCTTTAGCGAGTTCGGCGGTGTCGAGCAGCGGCATCGCTCGCCGATTTGCCGCCGGAGCGTGTCACTCAGGAATTGCGTGCCTATCACGAAGTTCACCGGTATCTGGAAACCCTACGCGTGAACTTGGTGAACCCAGGTGTTGGCGCCTTTGCGGCGGAAGCACTGCGCGGTTTTTACGCCGTCGCCAAAGGGGACGGAGACGACGACTCGTCGGATGAACCTCAGGATGCGCCACCACGACTGGAGCTATTCGCTCACATCCACCCTCCTCTGCCAAGCAGCATGCCGCCGTTGACGCGGCTGCAACAGGAACTGTACGAGACTCGTCCCCGAGGTCGACATCACCACCTCGCGCCGTTCTTTTCGATCTCGATTCGGCCAGAGGATCAGACGGTCAACATCCCAGGTGGGGACGTGAACGTTTCACTGATTATGGACCGCCTTCAACCAGAAGTGGTGGCGGTCCCGGATGACGCGACTGGCAACAGTTGTTCGTTAGGTGGACTCCTTGTTCGGATGCTACCCAGCTTCGAGGCCGGCCCAGATGGCGTTCGTTGGCAGCATCGTTTCCGGCTAGCTGTCGACGCCCACACCGCGCGGCATCCTACCAACAAGGCATTCACGCCCGCTCTGGTAAATTGCCACCAAAGCGTGCTGAGGGGCTTGGGTCGAATACTGAATGCCGGCACTTCCGGTTACGTACCGGCGGTGGTGGTCGCGGTCGCGAGCGACGAAAGAAGACATCTTGATGCGGTGCATGACCTATCGGACTGGGTAATAACCCTCGATCGCTTCTTCGGTGTCGAGTTCTACGACGCACCTTCCGACCCACGCTTGGCCGAGGTTGCACAGAAATACCTGTTGGATTATGCCCCGGAATTCCTCGACGGGCTGGGGCACCGTATGCTGGTGACCACGACGCACCGTGAGGAAGTGGAGGAAATTCTCGCCCGGGCGATGACGGAACTCGGCTTTCAACACATCGAGGATAGCGTTGGCAGAGTGCTTCGATACCTGAAGACGATTTCAGGGCGGTTGGCTCTCCGAGTCCTAGGCGACGACGGGCGTGCACGTGAGGCTGTCAGCCTTGGCGTGGTGGCGGCTTACCTTGAGAAATCAGGCGAGTTGAATGACTCCATTCTTGTCCCTATTGACGCCCACCCTGAGCTGTTCGGTCCAGTCGCCCGAAAACGCACATCCCAAGCGTCTGCGTCACGCTGTGACTTGCTGCGCGTGCAACTGCGACAAAACCGCTTGGTGGCGACGTTCATCGAAGTCAAGTCACGTGTTGCGCCGGCTGCATCGGCTGAACTCGCCGAGCGGATGGTTGATCAGATTGAAGCTACTGAACGTGTGTTCCGAGAGCTGTTCTTCCAGGATACCCCGGCGCGTGTTGATCAGCTACTCCAACGCGCGCGGCTGGCGACGATACTGCACTTTTACCTGCGGCGAGCTGTGCGGTACGGCTTGATCCACGACGAGGAAACCCGCGCGAGATTGTCGGAAGCGATCGAGCGACTTGAATCTGGCATCTCCCAGCTTCGTGTCCTGCGTTGGGGCTTTATTGTCAATCTCCAAGGTAAGCCGCAGCGCACGCTGCACTTGCGTGACGCGGAGATTCGATTCCTCACCGCCAATGACGTGCTTGACGCGGGTTTCTTGACGTCCTCGGGTGACGCTCCGCCTACCACGGTTGACTCGCGCTATCAACCTAATCAGAGCCCAGCGCAACCTATGTTGGCGGCAGAGGGGTCGGTACCGGACGCAGCGGCTAAAACGTCTGGACCCGGCGAGGGGGCCTTGCCGAGGGCAAGCCTTTCGCCGGACTCACTGTTGCCCATGCCAGCCAACGACCCTTCGTCCGTCGCTCCAATGGAAGCCGCGCCGGAAACAACGACCTTGGTCGACTTGGGGCAGACCCTCGACGGCGAACCAGTCCTCTGGCGATCAGGAGTCAAGGGTAGTCCCCACCTCTTTATAGTCGGCATACCCGGCCAGGGGAAGTCGGTTACCACCACACGGATTCTCTGCGAATTGGGACGGCAGGGTCTTCCTGCGCTCGTTATCGACTTCCACGGCCAATTCACCAAGCCAGAGTCGCTCTACAACCAAGTTGCTCACCCCGCTGTACTGGACGCTGTTCATGGACTGCCGTTTTCGCCGTTCGAGGCGGAGGTGAACCAATCGGCGGGCACGAACTGGTGGAAGAGCAACTGCTTCGCGGTAGCGGAGATATTTCAGTACGTCTGCGGATTAGGGGACATGCAGCGTGACGTAATCTATCAGGCACTCGGCGACTGTTACGTTGATCTTGGCTTCGAGGCGGGCGTCCCAGAACGGCTTCCAACCATAGCCGAATTCGCCAAACGTCTGGAGGAACAGGAACAGGAGCGCAAAGTCTCGAATGTCATCGCTCGCTGCCGACCCCTGCTGGAATTCGGGCTCTTTCCCGAGTCAGCTTCACCCGACGCGCTCAAGGGGTTGCTTGAACGTGGCCTCGTGGTCGATGTG
Source organism: Candidatus Anammoximicrobium sp. (assembly GCA_012515235.1). Taxonomy (GTDB): domain Bacteria; phylum Planctomycetota; class Planctomycetia; order Pirellulales; family Pirellulaceae; genus Anammoximicrobium. Next base: position 2,500 of record JAAYYU010000354.1, on the reverse strand, counting down.
AGCCACCTTGGTGTCGAAGCCCTGCAGTTGGCGGCCGGCGCTTTCTTGCTGCGAAAGGTCTACAAGGATATGTTCCTCTGGGGCGACACTAAGCGGTTGCGCCTCGCGATCGTGCTGGACGAGGCGCACCGCCTCGCCAGGGATGTCACACTGCCAAAGATCATGAAGGAGGGCCGCAAGTACGGAATTGTTGTTGTCGTCGCCAGCCAGGGACTCGATGACTTCCACCCGGACGTCGTCGGCAATGCCGGGACCAAAATCGTGTTTCGTACGAATTACCCAATGTCCAAACGCGTCGCCGGCTTCCTCCGCGGACCCAAGGGGATGGACTTGCCGGCCGCCGTCGAACAACTGGAAGTGGGAGAAGCCTTTCTCCAAACACCCGACATGTCCGCATGCACTCGAAGCCGGATGCACGAGGCAAAGTGACTGAAACCACCGTTTTGTCCCATGCACCTCGATGCGACTGCCCGTGTCCTGCTACCCGGCACCAACTGGCCCAGGCTGCTCTCCCCCCCAACGATTGAGCCATCGGTCGTCGTTGGGGTGAATTTGATCCTCTGATCTCACCCTCCGGCTACAAATGACAATAATGCTCGCCTCCGAAAAGCCCCCTCCAACCAGTGGAAGGGGCGTGCTGCTCCCATGAAAACCTGTGTCATCGGTCAGGTGGCTTGCACGGGGATCCCGTACCCGCCGCCGATCAACTTCTGCAGGGTGATCGTCTCGTGGGCGGCCCGCGAGGGCTGCCGGTGCTGACGATCCTTGATCACTTCCGTGAACGCGTTCAAGAGGCTCCATGCCGTCTTCTCCTTGAACTCAGGATGCTTAGGCTGCCGCCATTCTCGAATGACGTCGGGCAGCAGGCGTGCCCCGATGATCCCGCCTTCGTAGGCCTGCAAGATCAACGAGTTCGCCCTGTCCGGCGACACTTCCGTGTTCCTGAGCCATTCAATCCTTTTGGCCTCCGCCTCCCGGTACTGTCCCAGTCCCGAGACGGTCGACGCAATCGCTTCATTGAAGCGCGACTCGCCGAAGCGAGTGTGCTTCCTCGTGATGACCACTTCCGAGCTGAATCCAAGGTTGTCGCAAACCAGCACCGACTGCCCGCAGCAAAAGCCGATGGGCATGGATTTGTCCGTGCTGTTGCGAACCCCGATGGCCAGCCCGACGCCCGGCAAGATTTCAGCCTGCAGCTGAAGCGTGCCGAAGAACCGCGCATCGTCCGGAGTGACCGCGAGCGCCATGGCCTTCACCCCGAACCCCGCCGCATCCAGCGTCTGCACAACCGAGCCGAGAACTTGGCTGTGCGATAGCGGAAACCACGTCTCCGTGGCTGGCGGGGTAGGGATTTGGTCCAAGTCGCCCCAGGTCACCTGACGCGCGCCGCAATGCGTAATCAGTGACATGCTATACCTCCAATGTGTTGGAAAAGAACAGGAGCAGCGGCAGGAGCGTAGCGCGGCCGCACCACACGCGCAATTGAGATCGAACGGATTCCAGCACCGTTCCGCGGACGTTTCAGAGGATGTCCGAACTTGGCCTATGACGCACAAGTGTTGATGCTACAATGACTTGCCATCGCCCCACTCGCATCCCTCGGAATGCGATTGGGGGATCTGCCTCGTCTCCGGGGGCATGAATTCCAACCACGGACTACCCAGCCAACCGTCATGAACACGGAACTGAACGAACTACAGGAGTGGATGCAGGCGCCTGAGGGCGAGCACTTGGAATTCAAGGAAGCCAAGCAGAACTTCCATTTCGAGAAGCTCCTCAAGTACTGCGCCGCTCTGGCCAACGAAGGCGGCGGCCGTATCGTCCTCGGCGTGACCGACAAGCGGCCCCGTCGGGTCGTCGGCAGCACCGCCTTCATGGACCTCGCCCGCACCAAGGCCGGTCTGATCGAACGTCTTCATCTGCGGATCGAGGCCGAAGAACTGGCCCACCCCGATGGTCGCGTGCTGATCTTCAGCGTGCCTTCACGGCCGCTGGGCATGCCTGTGCCCGTGGAGGGCGCGTACTGGATGCGAAGCGGCGAAGACCTCGCCCCGATGACGCCCGACATGCTGAAACGGATCTTCGACGAGGCGGCTCCCGATTTTTCGGCGGAAGTCTGCCAACGGGCAACGCAATCCGATCTCGACCGCGCCGCGATTAAGCAGTTCCGCCGCCGCTGGCAGGGGCACTCGAAGAATCCGCAGCTTCGCACGCTCTCGGACGAGCAGTTGCTCCGCGATGCCGGGCTGATCGCTCCGGACGGCGTCACCTATGCCGCTCTCATCCTGCTTGGCAAGCAGTCGGCTCTGGGCCAGTTCCTCGCGCAAGCGGAGGTGGTATTCGAGTATCGCTCGACCGAGGTTCCAGGGCCGGCCAACTCCGCCACACGCCGGCAGGCTGGCAACGGGCCGACTGACGCCGGAAGGCTTGACGCCCTGAGGACCGTTCCCGTTCCCCCTTAAGGAAAAACAGGGAACGGAACGGTCCGCCCCCGCGTGCT
>JAAYYU010000353.1 GCA_012515235.1 Candidatus Anammoximicrobium sp. | reverse complement strand
TACGGAGTACATCCCTCGCGGACCTTGATCCAGTGATCAGCCTTCGCGAGGGAATTTTTTCGCGCCCATCAGGCAACTTGCGCAGATTCTGCCGGTTATCCCGCCCTGATCTCGCCCACGCTCAGTCAGCGGTTCTTGACCTGGGTCTTGGGCAAGTTGGGCAGTGAATACCGGAAAGCGTCCGGTTCGGAACTGGATCTCGATGCATTCCACTTCGAAGGGAAGATAACGGCAGAACACCACGCGGCAATTGTTGGACATCACGCGGCAATTGCTGACATGCTCCGAAAATGTCAGTTTCAGGAGCCTGACGAAATCGACCGCGGACTGAGAGGAGAGATTGTTCTCTTGGAGCAGACGCTGGTTAGACAGACATCCGGGACAAGAGCGACTAGGCAAGGGCAGTTGGAGACGCAGCCCCAGAACGCGGCTGGTGGCAGGGGCCCCGAGCTGCAGACCCACGCGGTGGCCAAGCCCCGGCACGCGGCGGCCGGTGGCGATGATGACGACCACGGCGCGGCCGGTGGCGGCGACGCGACGACCCTGGCCCCGACTGACGGTGATTCAGGCCGGCCGCCAATTTCCGCCCGTCCACCCGCGATTGCGTTTCGCGCTTGGTACACCCGTGACTTGCTGGCAATCACGCAAGGGGAGCCGAAGCAAGAGCAAATTGCCGAGACGATGAGAACTCAAGGACTCAGGGCACAGCAAGGTCAGGTGTCGAAGTGGTTGAAGGCGGTGAAGAAATACTTGGCGGCAGGCGGCATCTTACCAGCAGTGGACGAATTGGATAGCATCGACACGGTTGATCCGGATGTCATTGACATGGGGCCACGGCAGGACGGACGTACGCCCCGCCAACGACTGCGGCGAGATCCCGACGCCGATTCTGACGAATAACCTTTTCATCTCAGCGCGAGTATTCACTCCCTAAGTGCAAGTGTGGCGGCACTATGCACGCGGTATGCGCGACCCGTTTTGAATATTCCCCAGGAAAGAAGGGCGGACCCCTCCGAACCTTCAACCCTGGAGAACACGACGATGAACGGGACTGAGTTACTGACGGCCGAAGCGTTGGCGGACCGTCTACGCTTGCGCCCCAGCACAATCCGACGATGGGCCCGGGAGGGGCGAATTCCAGCGGTTCGAGTGACGGCCAAGGTTGTGCGCTACGACCTGGCGGAAGTTGTGCGAACCATTCGAGAGCGTCATCAGCCTATCCCTGCGCGCTAGCGCGGTGGGGCTGTGGCGCTGGGTGCGTCGAGGCAGGCTAGTCACCTTGCTTTTGCGGGTTCGATTCCCGACAGCTCCATTAAAAAAGCCCAGCGGCGGGCGCTGGGCCGTCTGCCAAGGCAGGCTAGTCACTTCATCAAGGATACCTTCAATGGACAGACAAGGCAATTCCAACGCGGCGGGAAATCTGCAGGAGCAACTGCTGCTAACGACGGCGCAGGCGGCCGAGCTTTGCGGCATCGGCGAGCGGACGCTTTGGGCATGGTCGAGAAGTGGGCTTGCGCCGGCCCCTGTCAAAATCGGCTACGGTCTGCGGCCGATGGTCCGTTTCCGGCGAGCCGACATCACGGCTTGGATTGCGGCCGGATGCCCTCGAACCGATGGGGGGCACCGATGATGACGAACACGAAAGGCAGGCCCTGGCAGGAAGTGACGGCGGCCGAACCGTGCCCGATATGCGAGAAGCCTGATTGGTGCCGACGTTCCCCCGGCGGGACGAAGATAGCCTGCAGGCGAGAGGCGCGCGGCGCGGTGACCGTCAAGCGGTACAAGGACGGCAGCGAAGCGTACATCCACGACCTGCAGCCCCAGGGCGAGAACGGCCGGCCCAAGGCCAAGCGACGGCGACAGGCCAGCAAAGCGACGCCCACGGCTGCAGGTGCCCCGATTCTGCGGGACTCGCCCACGGCATCGGGTGACGACCAAGACGCAGTGGCGAAACGCGACGCGGGGTATCGTTGTCTGCTAGCCAAGTTGCCGCTATCGCCCGACGATCGCGGCAACCTGAGACAACGCGGACTGAGTGACGCGGACATCGACGCTGGCGGATACCGGACGTTGCCCACGAACGGACGCGGGGGAATCGTCAAGCAGGTGGCGGCCGAGTTGGGGCAGGACTTCGCAGCGGTGCCCGGGTTCGTTGTGAGTGACGGACGCCCACGCATCGCGGCGGCAGCGGGACTGCTGATTCCGGTTCGTGACCTGGCGGGGCGAATCGTGGCGTTGAAGCTGCGGGCAGACGATCCGGCCGATGACGGCGACAGATACCATTACGTGTCATCGACGAAGTACGGCGGCCCCGGTTCGGGAAGCCCGGCCCATGTTCCGGCCGGTGTCTGCGGTCCGGTGGAAGTGGCGCGCATCACGGAAGGCGAGTTGAAAGCTGACGTGGCCACGCGGTTGTCCGGTGTCCCCACGGTGTCTTTTCCTGGCGTTGCATCCTGGCGGGTTGTGTTGCCCGTGTTGGCGGCCCTCGGTGCCAAGACGGTTCGCGTAGCATTCGATGCGGACGCATCCAAGAACGCGCACGTGGCCCGGCCGTTGCGGGAATGCGTCAAGGAACTGCGGCAACACGGCTACGCGGTCGAGTTGGAACACTGGCCAGCGGACGCGGGCAAGGGGATAGATGATCTGCTTGCGGCCGGTGGCACGCCGGAAGTGTACGCGGGGCAGTCTGCCGAGCTGGCGGCGGAAGAAATCGCCAAGGCGGCGGGTGTCGATGATGACGACGGCGACGGTGATCAAGACGACCGGCCCAAGAGTATCGCGACGCTGCTTGTCGAGTTGGCGGGGGTGGCCGAGTTGTGGCACGCATCGGGGCAGGGTACGGCCTACGCGACGCTGCCCGTTGGGGACCATCGGGAACACTGGCCTATCCGCAGCCTGACGTTTCGGCGGTGGCTGGCCCGTCAATTCTTTCAGCGGTACGGCAAGGCCCCCGGTGGCCAAGCCCTGCAGGATGCGTTGAACGTGATCGAGGGGCAGGCCATTTTCGAGGGGGCGGAACATACGGCATTCGTTCGCGTTGCTGCCCACGGTG
>JAAYYU010000352.1 GCA_012515235.1 Candidatus Anammoximicrobium sp. | reverse complement strand
GCTGGACGGACAAGGAAATCTGTTGGTATCAGAACCCCGCGGGACGCTACGACGAACACCCCTGGAAACGGCACGTGCTGGGCGCGATTGCCGGAGAGAACGAGGCCATCGCGCTGCACGATTTCGACGGCGACGGCCGCCCGGAGATCTATGTCAGCGCCTGGAACAAGAAGAAGCCCCAGGTCATCCACCGCTTCACCCAGGACGTCCACGGCCAGCCGGCGCTGCAACCGGTCGTGATCGGCCCGCAGGGCGGCCACGGCTACGCCTTTGGCGACGTCAACGGCGACGGACGGGAAGATATTCAGTGCGAGAGCGGCTGGTACGAGCGGCCTGAAGGTGATGTCTTCCAACAACCCTGGAAGTTCCATCCGGAAACCGCCCTGCCGCATCCGTCCATCCCCTGCGTCCTGGCGAAGCTGACCGACAGCGGGCGCACCGATCTGATTTGGGGCAAGGCGCACGACTACGGCCTGTACTGGTGGGAGCAGGGACCGCCCCAGCCCGATGGAACAACCACCTGGACGGAACAACTCATCGACAAATCGTGGTCGCAACCGCACGGCCTGACCTGGGCCGACATCGATGGCGACGGTCAATCCGAGCTGATCACCGGCAAGCGGATGCGTGCGCATGTTGACAAGGATCCAGGCAGCCTGGAGCCCGAATGCCTCTACTACTACAATTGGGACAAGGCCGCCCGCAGGTTCACCCGCCACACGATTTCCGCTCCCGGCCAGGGGGTCGGCATGGGGATGCAGATTTGCGTCGCCGATCTGAATGCTGACGGCCAGCCGGACATCGTCGCGGCCGGCAAGACCGGCACGTGGCTGCTGCTGAACGTCCCGTGATTCAACGAGGAGCGGAAATCCCCGGAAACTCCGACGTAGTGCAGAATCACCGCTTCACTGAGCAAGCTCAGCGGCGGCGATGTGACAAAACATGCGCAACTCCAAAACACATGATAGCGCGGCCACGCTGCGGGAGCAAGGGACCTGTGTAGAATCGAGACCTGACGAGGTCTGCCGCGATGAGGTCGGCAAGAAGCTGCGCAGATGGCCCGCGGTCGAATGTTGCCACGGACTACTGCTCCAGCTGACTGAAATAGCCTCGCTGATCGTCACAATCGTAGGCGACAACCAATAGTCTTCCCGTCTGTTCTTCAGTTTCCTTTCGATACACGTATCCTGCATGAAGCATCGCGCTGCGCGTCGGTCGCGGTCTTCCTGGGACTTCCTGGTGGATGTGTGGGACACACCGGCCGCCGCTGGCTGCATCGATCTTGTCAAGTCGCCATCCGTGTTCCTTCGCCCACGCGAGAAATCCCGCCTCGTCGATCTTGAAGTTCACCCTGAGGAGCCCCCTGCCAGGCGCTGCCCAGTAGTTGAAATCACTCGCCGTTTCCGGGACCCATGACGCAATCAGATGGACTCGGCTAGCCTCTTCGTAAGACTGACTTGCTCCCCAGACCTCGTAGAAACGCCAACGAAAAACGCCAAGAACGGCCGCCACGACGGCAACCCCGAGAAGCAACGTTCGCAACGAGATCTGTAATCGACTTCTTGGCGTGGTAGGCATTGCAGAATCAGCACGATGGGGTCAAGGCTGGCGGAGTTCCAACTGACGGCATGTCAACGGGACGGGCCAGCACATGTAGATTATCGTTCCTTTCTCGGCAGTGCCAGCATCGCGGCGCCCGGCGCGGTCCGGGCCTGAGCGTCGAAGTGCCGAAAACTGGTCCCGGAAATCAAATCGCTGAAAACTCGTCGGCTGCACGGTATTTTGCGCTCCGCGAGTCGGGATTCAATAGGCCGGCTCTTTTCTCTGGAGCGTACGGTCCCCCCGGGCAAGCCGGCGGCATTCGCGGAACATGCCTGCAGATGGGAATTGTGGCAAATCCACGCCGAAAAATGCTTCGCAGCGCTGACGGCCGGGAGGGTGCCCGGCAACTCGGGAATCGCTATCCTGATGGAGTCCCGTGTGAACATCAAAGGAGTCACGATGAACCAACGTCATCGTCCATCGGTCCGATGCACTCGACGGAGCTTCGTTCAAAGCGCGGCGGCCCTCGCCTCCGCGGTGGCCCTGCCGCAGATCGTACCCGCTTCGGTCTTCGGTGCCACGGCACCCAGCAACCGGATTACCGTCGGGCAGATCGGTTGTGGGCACCAAGCCCAGCGCATCGTCCCCTCGTTCCTGGTTCACGACGACGTCCAGATCGTGGCCGTTTGCGACGTGAACCGGGCCGGCCGGGGCTACTATTATCCCGAACGCGTCCTGGGCCGCGAAACGGCCAAGCGGTGGATCGACGGGTACTACGCCGAGAAGGCTTCCGGCGGCGACCCGCAAGCGACCGTCTACGATCGGATTTTGGGGCCGGGGACGGCCAAGCCCGAGGCTGTTGCGCCCGCCCCGCCCAAGATTTCCGTCAGCCGGGGCAAAGGCTGCGACGCCTACAAGGACTTCCTCGAATTGCTCGCGCGGACGGACATTGACGCCGTGGTGATCGTCGTCCCCGATCACTGGCACGCCCTGATTGCCATCGCGGCCATGCAGGCCGGCAAAGATGTGTACTGCGAGAAACCCCTGTCGCTGACCATCCACCAGGGACGCGAGATGGTCAAGGCGGTCCGCAAGTACAACCGCGTGTTCCAGACCGGCGCCCAGTTCCGCTCCTGTCCCGGTGTGCGCCGGGCGTGCGAGTTGGTGCGCAACGGGCGGATCGGCGAGGTCCGCTGCGTGTGGACGACCACGGCACCCAACAGTTTTCCGAGCCCAGGGCCGGGCTGGCAGCCGCAGCCTGTTCCGGAGGGTTTTGACTACGACTTCTGGCTCGGCCCGGCGCCCGAGGCCCCGTATCACATCGAACGCTGCTTCCACCGCTGGCGCTATATCCTCGACTATTCCAACGGGCAGACGGCCAATTTCGGCGCGCACACCAACGACATGGCCCAGTGGGCCTTGGGGATGGACGGCACGACGCCGGTCGAATTCGAGGACAACGGGTCGGAATTCCTGCCGAAGGGGAGCTTGTTCGACACCGCGGTCAAGACGGCCTTCCGGGCCCGCTATGCCAACGGGATCGAGCTGACTTGCGAGACAAACCTCGCCTCGTACGCGAAGTTCGAAGGCACGGAGGGGCGGCTGGAAATCAGCCTCGGCGGCGTGCCGAAAACCTTCCCCACCAACATCAAGGACTCGGTGATCGGCCCGAACGAGATTCATTTGCCCAGGAGCCATCCGACTCGCGAAACCAACCGCCGCAACGACATCGACGCCGATCATGTCCGCAGCTTCCTCGACGCGGTCAAGTCCCGCAAGGACCCGATCGATCCGGTGGAAGTCGGCCACAGCACGGCCAGCCTCTGCATCCTGGGCAACATCGCTCAGCTGTTGAAGCGCAAGTTCACCTGGGACCCGGCGGCCGAGCGAAGCACGGATGAGGACGTCAACCGCATGTTGCAGCGTCCCATGCGGGCGCCGTGGAAACTCTCGTAATCTTCACACCTTCCCCGTCGACACGAGTGCCACTTCCAGGCTCCGCGGCGAGTTCAAGCGACTGGCCGTTGCGAGTGACAAGGACCGGTTCTACTTCGCCATCGTGAATTTCGACTAGGACCTGCAGCGAATCGAGGCCCTCTACGTCAACGCCGTGGAAGGCTCCGATAACGAATTCTACTCTTGTCTCCGCTCAATCTGCATCGCCGCTACGCCTGCCAGGATCGCTGCTTTCTTCGATTCGTCCGCGTCCGATTGCGTTCGCGACCAGAACGAATAGAGGTCATTGGCCGCCTTTTGCCCCTCGCCCTTCGTTAGCCACAGGTACGCGAGGGCCTTCGCGGCCGGGTCGTTGATCGCGGATGCGACCTGACGGCCGTCCTCTAGCTGGTCCTCCTCGACGAGTCTGCGCACCAGGGCCGCTCGCGCCATGGCCGCCTCAGCATTTTGGTTTCCGCAGGCGTCCAATGTCTCCTGCGCGAACGCCGTATCCCCAAGGAGTATGGCACCGTGTGCGATGTCGATGCGTGCCGGATGGGGGTTGTCGCGGAGCAAACCGGTCACGACAAACACGGCCGAGCGGAACTTCTCTTTGTTCTCCTGCGCTGCCGCCAAACGTGCCAGTCTCCCGTAAATGCGAATGCCGTATTCCTTGTCCCCTTCCTTGCGGATCGTGGCCGCGAGCGTCTCGACCTCGTCGAGTTCTCCGTTTTCCGCTGCTTCCAGGGCAGTCAGCAGCAGGTTTCCCCGCCCGTAGTCTGTCCCCAACGCGAGATTCGCCGCGTCGAACATGTGCGTGGCAGCTTCGGTCTGCCGTAGCGAACGCAACCGACCAGCTAGAACGGCGTACCAAATCTGCACCGAACCCGGCGTCGCCTCGCGCAACGACCCGGTACTACGGGGAAGCAGGTCGGCGGACTTAACGGCCAGCAGCAATGTCCGGAACGCGCCGTCCTTGTCGTCGCACTGCCGCTGAACCGCTTCGATTTGAAGGAGCACCTCCAGAATCGCCTCGACACCCGCCGCAAACGCTTTTTCTTTCCGAAAAT
>JAAYYU010000351.1 GCA_012515235.1 Candidatus Anammoximicrobium sp. | reverse complement strand
GGCGACGGGGCCGATGAGGATGGGTTGGTGCTGGCCAGTCCGTTCCGGCTCGGCCAGTTGGCAACCTTCGAGATGACGGTGACCGACGCCGCGGACAACGGCGGTTTTCTGGATGCCTGGATCGACCTGGACCGCGACGGCGTCTTCGAGGACTTGCCTTCGGAGCACTTCCTGGCCAGCGAGCCGGTCTTCGACGGGGTCAACGAGTTGAGTGTCCCGTTGCCGCTGCAGGCAACTGCGGGCCCCACGGCGTTCCGATTCCGACTCAGCTCCACGGGAGGTTTAGCGCCCACGGGCGCGGCCGCCGACGGCGAGGTCGAGGACTATCTGCTCACGATCGAGGATGGCAACTATGGCAACTTGGGCGATCCCGTTCCGCAGCCGTTGGTGGAACTGAACCCCGGTGGGGATTGGTCGTGGGCGAGCGAGTTCACCGAGGTCGGCGACGTGGTGTTTTTTGTTGCCGACTCCGAGAACAGCCGGACCGACCTTTGGAAAACGGACGGCACCCAGGCGGGCACGGTCAAGGTCACGACGGTGACGCACGAGAGTTTGGGTCCGTACGCCTACATGGGCGACCTGATCAACGCGGACGGCGTGTTGGCGTTCGGCGTGTTTGACGACGATCACGTCCAGCTGTGGAAGAGCGACGGCACGTCGGCCGGCACCCAACTGGTTTGGGATTTCGGTCCGGGTTCAAGCCAGCCTTATTCGCATGGGGCCTACCTGACGGCCGTCGGCGGGTCCGTGTTCGGAATGCTGCGCACCGGCACCGGTGACGCAGAGGCGGACACGGGGTACGAGTTGTTCTACAGCGATTTAGATGAAACGAACAGTCTCGGAACCTACCTGGTCAAAGACATCAATCCGGGGCCGGACGGCTCCTATCCCGGCGATCTGCTCGCCTTTGACGGCAAGCTGTACTTCGCCGCCAACGATGGGCTCCACGGCCGGGAATTGTGGGTCAGCGACGGCACGCCGGAGGGTACCCAGATGGTGGCGAACATCAAGGGCGCCGGGCTGGAGACCGATTTCGGCTCGTATCCCACCGGCCTCACGGCGGCTGACGACGTGTTCTACTTCGGCGTCCTGGATCCCGGTCCGGACAACGATTTTGAGACCATCGAAGACAACCACGCGGAATTGTGGCAAAGCGATGGGACGACGACAGGCGTCGTCTACACGTTTGAGGCCGGCACGTCGCCGCCACGCGCCTATTTCGGATACGGCTACTATGGTTACGTGGGCGACCCGGAACTCACGTACGTCCCCGAGACCGGCAAGCTGTTTGGCGTTGTCGAGTTTGCCGATGACGCGGAGCGTAGCCAAGATCTGGTGTGCTGGGACGGAACCAATATGCACCATTGGGATTTGAATCCGGGCGGGAACGATTGGGTGGCCAATCTGTCTCCGGCCTTTGGCCTGCTTGGGTTCGCGGCCGACGACGGCACGCACGGACGCGAGCCGTGGCTGTCGGACGGAAACTCGGCGAATCCGGATGGAACCTTCATGATCAAGGACATTGCGCCAGGGGAGGCCTGGGGAGTCGGGCTGGAGGAAGTTGGCTTCGATGATTTTCCCGTCGTGGGAGGTTACGTCTACTTTCCGGCCAACGATGGCGCGCATGGAATCGAGTTGTGGCGGTCCAATGGGAGCCAGTCCGGCACCACGCTGGTCGCGGACCTTGCGATTGGCAAAGACAATTACTACTACTACCCATATAGTTCGTATCCCTCCCAGTTGACCGCCGCGCTGGGCAAGCTGTTCTTCACGACTTACTATGGCGAAAACGATCCCTGGGTCCTGGACCCGGACGCGACAGAGGTCAAGTCGCTACAAGAACCCGATTTGACGCCGAACGGGATCGACATCCGTCTGGACAGCACGGAGGACAGGTTTGGTACGTTGGCCGACGACTTCCTCTGTACCGAGCCGGGACTGCTGACCAACAT
>JAAYYU010000350.1 GCA_012515235.1 Candidatus Anammoximicrobium sp. | reverse complement strand
TCTACCGTGTGAGGATAGCGCTCTAACCAACTGAGCTAAACGCCCGGATGAAAAGATATTAGCCAATTCTGGCGCGGCCCGCTAGTACCACTTCAAAGATCCGCGATGACGTGGATTCGGTTGGGCTGGGACGGCGCAGGTTGGGCGGGGACTGGATGCAGAAAGATTTTCAGAAAAATTTTGCGAAGGCCCAAAGATCGGCCCAAAGTCGCCTGCACAAGAATTAGGCAGTTCCCGAAATGCACAGAAAAAGGGCAGTGGTGCATGAAAACAAGCAGCCGTTGAATACTCTCCGTAAGTGCAAGCGGTGCAAGCACATCGATGCTGGCCTTGACTCCAAAGAAGCCTTTCGGTTGTAATCCGAGGCCACTTGACTTGGACCCCTTTCCGACCCAAACCCGCGAAACGATGGAAGGAGCCGAAACGATGATGGAAGTTGCTCAGCAACGGACGCAGGAAGATCGCATTCAACGTGCCCGCGAGATGGCAAACGACAAGTTTCGTCACGAGCCCGACTGGGTGACCTTTTACCGCGAAGTGCTAGGGGTCGATGGCGTGATCGACCAGTTGTTCCCCGGCCTCGAACAGCGGAAGAAGTTCCAGGAGACGAGCGAGTACGCCGAGATTCAGCAGATGCTGGCGAAGCTGCGAGAGAAGAACCGCGGCCAGAAGCAACCGGACGAACCGACCCGTGTGATTACGGTTCGCCTTCCGAAAAGCCTTCATGAAGCGTTGCGGCACGAGGCACACGACCACAAGACCAGCATGAACAAGCTGTGCATCTCGAAGCTCCTGCAGGTGATCGCCGACGAGTTGGTGCCGTCCGATTTTGAACGTGGCGACGACGAAGAGCCGATGCAGGCTCGCTTGACACGTCCCCAAACGCCGGTCGAGCACATCCCGGCACCGCGGCCCACGACTCCGGTGCCGCTGGCGTCCGCCACTGGATACACTCCCCCGGCCCAGGCCCCTCAGTCCACGTTCATGCCGCTGTCCACAACGGGGCCGGGGTTCTGAGACAGGACGCGAACGTAATCTGCGGGAACCCGCAGAAGGCAGCCCTTCATTCCACTCAGCGCGTGTGACAGTGTCACTTCCTGGCAACGCCGCACACGGCTGAACCAGCGAATCGCACCGCACGTTCCGGGTGCGTGAAGGTCGGTCTGGCATCGGCGACACTCGGCGTGCGAGTCACGCTTGGATACATATCACCTACACGAAACGGGCGGGGACTTTGCTCGTCTGGCCGCCCTCTACTGACGCAGATTGCGCCATGTACTGCTTCACTGTGGTGACGCTTGAACAGTGCGGATTCGTCCGCTCGCAGCGGCGGTACCTTTAGCTTGGCTTGGTCGTGAGCTTCGCGGGGAGGTCGCGTGCTGTTCCCGACCTGATTGTCAGCCGCTCGTCCTCTCTTGACGACGTTTTTTGGACATCTGGGGCGAGAACGCTGGTCCCTGGTGTCCGCGGGCTTGCCAGGGCCGGAACTTTCTTGTTTTGCCGACGTCCAATGGACGATCGGCCATCCGGCATTGCGGCCATGCTGTTTTGGCGTCTTCCTGCGATAGCCAGCCGGGTCGTCCCCAGCGCACAAAGCTGCCGGCCAACCTCGGCCTTCTGTCGGAATTGGCAATGCCGATCTGGGACGAGCGGACGGACTACGCGCGGCGAGTCGGGCGCTTGGTCTACGCCGTTGGCCAAGTGGCGATGGTGAACGCTCTTGTCAACTTGTGCGGCTTACGACGACTGGAGGGGCAGAGCAAAGGTTCCCGCGTGGCCAGGTTGGCAAGAATGGCTAACTTGAGACAGGACAGATATTCGATTTGGTAAAAGTGCGTTAGCTGGAAAAACTGGAACGTTTAGCTCGAACTCAGCTTTTGTGATGGTCAGGACTATGAAGAGGCAAGAACGAAACTTGTGTCGGTCTGTCGGCAGGCGTCTAGGTTCCCGTCGGGGTGTGTCTCGCAGGCGTATTGCCAGTTGCAGGCGGGCGTTCAGGTTTGAGCCGCTGGAAAACCGCAACTTGTTGGCGGGGGATCTGCTCGACGGACTGGGGCTAGACGATACCGATTCCGACTCGGTCGTTTTGGCGACTGCCAGCGAGACTTCGTTGACCGAGCCTGTCGAGGTAGCGAGTTGGCAGGCGTCCGCTGGCGTCGCCCAGAGTGCGGAGGGCGAGGCAGCGCCGGATTTGGTGGCCTTTGCCAAGGCTTTGACGCAAGCAGGGGCGAAGTTCTACGGAACGGCCTGGTGTGGGTACTGCAACGCGCAGAAGGAGTTGTTCGAGGACGGCGCCAATTTCCTGCCCTACATCAACGTGGCCAATCCGGACCGCACGCTCAATCAAGCCGGGATCGACGCCAACATCAGCAACTTTCCGGCCTGGGATTTCCCGGACGGCACGCGACTCGTCGGGCTGCAAACGTTGGAGACGATTTCTCAGCGGTCGGGAGTTGCGATTCCGAGCGCCGAGGCGCCCTTCATCAAGCCTAACGACGATCTCACGTTGTTGGGCGGCTCGCCGCTGATGTTGCCCCTGGACGGCTACGACCCCAACGGCGGTCCACTGACGTACACCGTCACCAGCGACAACCCGTCGCTGGTCACCCCGACGCTGCAGCAAGGCAACCGGAGCATGGAGGTTTCCGTAGCCTCGTGGGGGAGCATGGTGTTTCAGTTGTTCGAGGACAAAGCGCCTCGGCCGACCTCGCGCGTGATCGAACTGGCGCAAAGCGGGTTTTATGAGGACGTCATTTTTCACCGCGTGATTGAGGGATTTGTCATCCAGGGCGGCGATCCGACAGGCACCGGTACCGACGGCTCGGATTTGGGTGTTTTCGACGATCAATTTCACGTCGATTTGCAGCACAATCGAGCAGGGCTCTTGTCGTACGCCAAGAGTTCCGACGACACGAACGACTCGCAGTTCTTCGTGACGCTGGCGGCGACTCGGCATCTGGACTTCAACCACTCGATTTTCGGCGTCCTGACGGAGGGCGATGGCGTCCTGGAAGCCATCGGCAGCACGGCCACTAACTCCAGCGACCGCCCGACGGTCGACATCGTCATGCAGTCGGTGAACATCTTTGCCGATCAAGAGAACGCCGTGGTCATGCTGAAGGCGGCCGAGGGCGCCAGCGGCCAAGCGAATATCACCGTCACGGTGACGGACGCCCAGGGCCACAGCGTGCAGGACACGTTCCAGGTCACGGTCCAGCCGGATACGACGGCCAATGGCGGGGCCAACGGTGGCCCGTTCCTGGAGGACATCGCTCCTGTCACGACGCCGGCCAACACCCCGGTGAACATCCAGTTGTCCGCGATCGACGTCGAGGGCGACGCGGTCTACTACGATGCCGCAGCGACGGACGGTGACAATTACACGGTCAGCGTGAACCACGAGACGGGCCTGGTCACGGTGACTCCAAAATCCGGCTTCACGGGCCAAACCACCGTCCGCGTGGCCGTCCGCGCCGCCAACGGTTCGAACACGTCGGACACTTGGGATTCCCAGGCGGTTCCCTTGACCGTACTGGCGAGCAAGCCCACGTTGGACCTGCTGGACTCGTCGGACTCGAATCTTCCTACCGACAATGTCACCAACGTGACCAACCTCCAGTTCCGCGTGACGAACGTCACCACGGGAGCGACCGTGCAGATCCTGCACGGCAACACGGTCATCGGCCAAGGCACGGCCAACGGAACCACGATCGACATCACGACGAACAATCTGGCCACGCTGGGCGACGGCGTATATCCGTTGACCGCGGTGCAGATCGTCGACAGCGTGGCCGGCGAGTTGTCGGATCCCGTGGTCGTTACGCTGGACACGACGCCGCCGCCGGCCTTCACCTCGACTCCTCCGACGTCGGCGATTGTGGGGCATTTGTTGAGTTACGACGCGCAGAACCCCGGCGAAGGCAGTGCCGGGTTCGGCTACTCGCTGGTCGGCGCTCCCGCGGGCGCAAGCGTCAATCCGGCAACCGGCGTGTTGACTTGGACCCCCACGGCGGATCAGGCCGGCGCCAATTTGTTCCAAATCCGCGCGATGGACGTGGCGGGCAACTCGGTCACGCAGGACTTGGCCGTACAAGTTGCGGCGGTGACTCAGGAGGTCAAGCTGCGGTTGGGAACCACCGCGCTCGATGGCACCCCCGTCAGCACGATCGCCACCGGCAGCGAGTTCCTGTTGAGCGTGTACGTGACGGATATCCGCCCCGGCGCCGAGGGCGTTTTTGCGGCCTACGTCGATGTGACGTACGATTCGAACGCGGTGTCTGTCACGGATCCCAATCTGATCTATGGCGACGAGTACCAGAACGGCAAATCCGGCGACGCCACACAGCCGGGGCTGATCGACGAGGCCGGTGCTTTTGCCGGCTTCACCAAATTGGGCTCCGCCGAGTATCTCTTGTTTTCCGTCCAAATGAAAGCGGACGACGTGGGCCAAGTGCAATTCGCCGGCAACCCGGCCGACGACTTGGGACGCGACGTCCTGGTGTTTGGAAGCGATCTGCCGGTCGACTGGGATGCGATCACGATCACTCCGGCCAGTCTCAGCATCACCGCCGGGATCGACGCCGTAGACGACCTTTACAACGTCGATGAGGACAGCACCGGAACCACGTTGAACGTGTTGAGCAACGACACGAACAACCTGGACGGAAGCTTGACGATCACTCAAGTCGGCAGCGCGAGCCACGGCGGCACGGTCACGATCGCGACGGGCGGCGGCAGCCTGACCTATCGGCCGGCGGCGAATTATTCTGGCGAGGAGCATTTCACCTATACCATCAGCAATGGAACGGTCACCGACATGGGCACGGTGACGGTCCAGGTGCATCCCATCAACGATCCTCCGACAGCCGTGAACGACACGTACACCGTGGCCGCGGATAGCGCCGACAACTTCTTCAATGTCCTGCTGAACGATTCCTTCGCCCCGGATCAGGAGGAAACACTGCGTGTCACCGCCGTCGGCACGACCAGCCAGGGCGGCACGGTCACGATCGCCCCGAACGGAACGCATCTGCTGTATGCGCCCCAAGCCGGATTCAGCGGCCAGGAGACCTTTACCTACACCATCAACGACCGCACGGGCACGGGGGGCTTGACCGCCACGGCGACCGTGACGGTGACCGTCGAGTCGGGGTCTCAGCCGACGGCCAACGGCGACACGGCCACGGTCAGCGAAGACAGCAATCAAATCACGATCGACGTGCTGGCCAACGACACGCCGGGCGAGGCGGGAGCGGTTCTCAGCGTGACGGCAGTCGGCGCGACGGACCAGGGCGGCACCGTCGCGATCGGCTCCAACGGCGCGAACGTCGTCTACAAGCCGGCGGCCGACTTCCACGGGACTGAAAAGTTCACCTATACGGTCAAAGAAGAGGGCGGTCGCTCGGCGACCGCTACCGTGACCGTGACCGTGACCAGCGTCAACGATCCGCCGACGGCCAACGACGATACGTTGGATGTGCTCAAAAACTCCTCCGCCAACACGTTGACCGTGCTGGCCAACGATTCGTTCGCTCCTGACACGGGGGAGACACTGACCGTCACCGCCGTGACCCAAGGCAGCCAAGGCGGAACGGTCCAGATCGCGGCCGACAGCCTCAGCGTGACTTACACGCCCGCAACCGGATTCAAAGGCGACGAGACGTTCACCTATACGATCAGCGACGGCAACGGCGGCACCGATCAGGCCACGGTCACCGTCCACGTGTTGCCCTTTGCGGTCGCCGACTCCTTTGACGTGCTCAAGGACTCCGCGGCCCAGACGCTGACAGTGCTGGCCAACGATTCGACACCCGTCGCCGGCCAGACGCTGACGATTACCGAGGTGACGCAGGGCGGCCAAGGCGGAATCGTGACGATTGCCGCGGGCGGGGGCAGCGTGACGTACAAGCCCGCCGCGGGCTTCAAGGGCGACGAGACGTTTACCTACACCATCAGCGCCGGTTCGGGGGGCACGGATCAGGCCACGGTGACCGTTCACGTCCTGCCGTTTGCCAAAGCCGACACCTTCAGCGTGGCTAAGAATTCGGACGCCCAAACGCTGACGGTGCTGGCCAACGATCTGACTCCCGCCGCCGGCCAGACGCTGACCATCACCGGCGTCACGCAAGGCAGCCAAGGCGGAACAGTGACCCTGGCCACCGATGGACTCAGCGTCAGCTATCAGCCGGCCACGGACTTCACGGGCGATGACACCTTCACCTATACGGTTCAAGCTGGAGATGGCGCGACGGATCAGGCCACCGTCACCGTGCAGGTGTTGGCCTACACGCCGCGAAGCATCTCTGGACACTTGGAGTACTACGACTCCCGTTTGGGAGGTCTGAAGGTGGATTTGATCGGCACGGACGAGTCCGGCACGGCCGTGACCAAGAACCTGAGCACCTGGGCGGATGGCTCGTTCTCGTTCAAGGACCTCGCTCCGGGGCAATACTCCGTCTATGCGGTCCAGAACGGAGCACCCAGGTTCCTTATCGACGCTGCCGACCCGATCGTGGTCGAATCGGAATCGGACGACGGCAACAGCACGGAAAATATCATCAGCGTTCCGGGCCGGCAGGCGAAGTTTCTGACGATCGCCGACTTGCTGGTTACCGCGCCTCGCCAGTCCTCGCGGTCGCCCGCCCATTCCCTGCTGGCTGCCGTCGAACCCGGCAAGACGCAGGAGTGGTATTCGATTGAAGCAGGCTGGGCGGGATACAAGAGCCTGAGTGTCCAATTGTCCGAGGCCAAGGATCAAATCACGCTGAGCGCCACGGACAGCCAGAATCAGGAGTGGTCGGGTACGCTGAATGCCAACAACACGAACCTGGTCAAGTGGCTGGGCAGCGAAGGCACCGCGTACTTGTTACGGATGGACGCCGGACCGGCGGAGTTCAATCTGCAGCTGGTCACCACCAGCAACGACTCTTCGACCTCCGGGGGCGAAGGCGAACAGGTCGCGGCGGCCGTCACTGCCAGCGTTCTCGACGCGCCGCCTGCGGCAGCGGCGTTTGAGGCGACCGTGCCATTTGTCGCGGCGTCGCCGGTGGCCTCCGAGACGTCCGTGACAACTGCCGCGTCCCCAGTCCGGCCGGCCGGCGAGGGCGAAGACCCCGTGATTCTGGACTGGGAACTCCCAACCGCTCAGACGGCGACGGCGTCATTCACCATCGCGCCGGACCCAATCGCGCCGGCCGCCATCGCAACCGATGTCGCTTGGTTCGTGCCGCCGGTCGAGAACCCCAGCATCGCAGGAAGTCAAACCGGCGGCGAGTCGGTGGCGGAGGACGGCGCGCGGACGGGCCTGGATCAGACGGCGGCCATTGACGCCGTGCTGGCCCAGGCGGATTTCGCCGCCGAGTTGGCTGCGGCCCCTGTCGTCACAGTCGCCTCGTCAGGGTACACAAGTGAATACGCGTCTGCCGTCGATATGCTGCTGGCACAAGAAGACATCCTTCCGGCGGAGGCGATTTGAGGGAGCCCACGCCACCGGGGACCCTCGGCAAGCAGTCACCAGGCCGTTCCCAGCACCGTCGCGCGGGTGCCTACGACGCGCGGCGGCGTTTGATCAGCGTGACTTCGTTACCGGTCTCGTTGTAGGAAACCTCGTCCATCAGCGATCGCATCAACCAGATGCCACGACCACAGACGGCCTCCAGGTTTTCGGGAGCGGTCGGATCCGGGACCCTGTTCGGATCAAAACCAGGACCCTCGTCGCGGATCGTAAAGGTCGC
This sequence comes from Candidatus Anammoximicrobium sp., assembly GCA_012515235.1. Lineage (GTDB taxonomy): Bacteria > Planctomycetota > Planctomycetia > Pirellulales > Pirellulaceae > Anammoximicrobium. The sequence continues at coordinate 34,299 of JAAYYU010000350.1, read as the reverse complement.
TCCTTCACGGGAAATCCGCACTTTGATATACACTTTGCGATGGCAGTAGGGTTCCTGCTTTCGGCGGGCCTCGAAGAGTTCACTGTACTTGTCGTCGTCGAATTCTTCTCGCAATTTCGAACTTAATTCCAAATTGCCGTGATGCACGGCGTTCCGCAGGGCCTCCTCCAAGGCGAGACAGGCAAGTTCTTCGCCACCTTCTTCGCAGATCTCCGAGTTCCGCAGACATGCTGCGGAGTACTCCAGCAGATGCGGGATCACGGTCGTATCGTTGTTCTCCAGGACGAACGTGCTGTCCGTGTCCGTGATGGTCTTCAGAAAGCGATTGAGTTCACGTTTCTCGTTGCACAATGTCAGCAACTGATTCACCATGCCCGGCAACTGCCTGGCCAGCGCCGGTTTGGGAACGTAGGCCCGCGCCCCGGAACGTGCCGCCTTGAACGCCACTTCTTCCGTGCCGTAGCCGGTCATCAGGATGACCGGAATCAGCGGATGGTCGCGACCGACCTTCAGCAGCAACTCCAATCCATCCATCTCCGGCATCAAATAGTCAGTGATCACAAGATCCGGCGGCTCGGCACGGATCCGGTCCAGGGCTTCAACACCGTTGTCCGCATACTCGATCTGTAGCTTTGGAGTCTCTTTGAGCAGAGCACCAACGAACCGCTGATCCATGCGTGAATCGTCAACCACCAATACCGTGGGCATAATCCGCGTTTTCACCGGAGATTGGATAAGTTTTTGCGTGTCAGTCGCCAATGCCTCTGCCCGCATTCTGCTGGCCGTCCACCCGGTTCGACGGGCTGCGAAACCAACGTGGCAACTTGCCGTTGGCTTTATTGTTACTTGTGACGCGACCAGATACAACCCGCCTTGGCATGGTTCCGAGCTGAGTTTGCGGAAACCAAGCCTGCCATCTGGTGAACACTCAGGATATTTCAATCCGGTTATTCGTCACAGACCGCATCAATCGGCTGGCGTGCGACAACGACCAGGGTCGGCCCACTTACCCCGATACTCGCCAAGATGCGGACCGTTCATCATCTTCGCTGGCTCCAGCAGACGCTGGCGGGAAAGCAACAGAAGCCAAATGGTCTTGTGGCCGCCCCCCTTCACAGCGCGACGCGCAAGGTTGCTACGCCGCCAGGTTCGGCTACAATCCGAGGCGTCGGGCGCTCGGCGAACAACGGGCCCAGTCGACGCCCCTACGGCCTTCACCCCCCAAGATCATCGAAAGGTCCCCAAGATGTCTTACCAGCAACGGCAACCAGCAGTTTCGCAGACCACTCGCCGCGGATTCCTGACCCAAGCTGCCGTCCTGGCCGCCGTCCCCGCAGCGACCGCGATGACCGTCCCGCCCAACGTTCACGCCGCCGGGAGCGATCGACTGCGGATCGGACTGATCGGCTGTGGCGGTCGGGGCTGTGGGGCCGCGGCCAGCGCGCTGACCGTTGATCCGTCGGCCCAGTTGACTGCCGTGGCCGACGCGTTTGCCGAACGTACGGAATTCGCCCGCAGAACGCTGACGAAGAAAGCAGACAAGCAAGTGGTTGTCGACGACGAGCATTGCTTTTCGGGCCTGGACGCGTACCGCAGACTGCTGGCCAGCGGCGTGGTGGACGTGGCCCTGCTGGTCGAGCCGCCCCACTTCCGGCCGATTCACGTCGATGCCTGCATCGAGGCGGGAGTCCACGTGTTTGCCGAGAAACCGATGGGCGTGGACGCGCCAGGCGCGCGCCGCCTGTTGGCCGCCGCCGAAAAGGCCAAGGAAAAGAAACTCAGTTTTGTCGGCGGCTTTGAGACCCGCTACCGGCCCGGCGCGCGCGACGTCATGCGCCGCATCCACGACGGCGCGATCGGCGAGATCCAGGCGATCCAGTGCAACTACAACACCGGCTTTCTGTGGCACCGCGGGCGCCTGCCGGAGTGGACCGAGATGCAGTACCAGCTGCGCAACTGGTACTATTTCACTTGGCTGTCCGGCGATCACAACGTCGAGCAACACTGCCACCTGATGGACGTGGCGGCCTGGATCATGCGCGACGAAACGCCGCTGGACGCCTGGGGCGTGGGCGGCCGCCAAGTGCGTGTCGAACCGAAATGGGGCGATATCTTCGACCATCACGCGGTCGTGTACGAGTACGCTTCCGGAGCGCGGTGCTACGGCATCTGCCGCCAACAAGCCAACTGCTGGAACGATGTGTCGCTGGTCGCCTACGGCTCGAAGGGCCGCTTGAGCACCCGCGGTTTGGACCGGTTCACGCTGTCAGGCGGAACCCATTACGAAGGTGAGCCGGACAAGGAGCATCCGGAACTGATCACGTTTCGCGAGATGTTCGCGGGCATTCGCGAGGGAAAACCGGTGAACGAAGGCGTGCAGATCGCCCACAGCACGATGCTGTCCATCCTGGGCCGAATGGCCACCCACAGCGGCCAACGAATTCGGTGGGACGACGCACTGGCGTCGAACGTCAAGCTGGCCCCGGAAAGCTACGCTTGGGACGCCACCCCGCCCATCCTGCCTGACGCGGAGGGCAAGTACCCGGTGCCCGTGCCCGGCGTCACCAAGGTGCTGTAACACGGTCTCCGGCCACCACACCGCTTGCCAGCGTGGCCCGAGGTTCCCCCTCGCCCCCCCTCGTTCCCAGGCAGAGCCTGGGAACGAGGAACGAGGATCTTCGCAGCCGGGCTTTTCGCCCGCGATTTTGGGTCGGATACCCGATTGAGATCGTGCCCTTGCCCGTCATCCGGGCATCGGTTCCAAAACTTTTTTCGCCGCCAGTGACCAAACGTGTCACGCAGCTCACGAGATTTTCGGCCGGGAAGAAGCAATAGATGAAATTGCCGCACCGCGGGGGAAACACGAGCGGGGGTCTCGTCCTCGACACTGGCAGGCGTGTCCGTCGCCGCCGCGCTGCCGACTGTCGTTCGGTGACAAAGGCGGACGGTCAGCATGACCTTCGACGTTGCCAAGGTCATGCCAAAACGCTGCTCTGGCAGATCGCTCAAGGCGAAGTCGCTCATCGACCGGGCCGCATCGACCCACGTGTTCTCAAACGTCGCCGCCATCGCGATGAACTCAGGCAAGACTCCCGAGCCACGCTTCGGGCTGAATTTCTGAATAACCGACGCGTTCCGTATTTCGACAGTGCCCTTCGTGTCTGGCACCTTTTCGCGACTCCCTTGATGTACGCGGGGGGTTGTGTACGATACGGAGGCTGGATGGCCCGTTTGCTTTCTTGTGCCTCGAAGAGTTGCTGGACCGGGCGGTCAGGAAAGCCCTTCTGGCCGGAAGGGTCTGCAGGTTGGCTTGCGGTGAAAGCGGGCTAGTCACATGTCGCAGGACTGCACACTGCACGATGGATCGAAGAGAGATGCCCAAGGCAGAACCCCTGGACTTCGGATATCGCGACTGGACAGGAAGCCTGCGGCCGGCGTGGTGGGCTTGCTGGCCCATCGCCTGGACGGGCGTGCGGTTGGTGCTGCGCCGCAAATTGTTCTGGCTGCTGTTGGGATTGGCGCTGTTGGATTTTCTGTTCTTCTTCGCGACGATCTATTTGAAAGCGCAGGTCAGCGTTCAGAATCCGGCCGTGGCGGCATTCGTGGATCAGGTGTTAAGTTCGGTGACAGGGGCGGGCAAGACGTACCGCGAGTTCATGTTCGCCCAGGGGACGGTCACCATGTTGGTCCTGGCCTTTGCCGGCGAACTGCTGGTGGGCGGAGATTACGAGCAAGGCGGGTTGACATTTTACCTGTCGCGAGCGGTCGGCCGCCGGCACTATGTCGCCGGCAAACTGCTGGCAATTGGGCTGCTGGTGGCCCTGACCACCGCCATCCCGGCCCTGATTCTGTTCGTCGAATACGGCGTGCTCACCAACTCGCTGGCCTATTTCCGGGAGAATGGGCGGATCGTGCTGGGCATCCTGGGCTACGGCGCGATCATGGCCGTCTCGCTCAGCCTGCTGTTGTTTGCCTTGGCGTCCTGGCTGCACAAGAACGTTCCGCTGGTCCTGTCCTGGGCGTGCATCTTCGTGCTGCTGCCCGCACTCGGCGAGATCTTGCGGCAAGCGTATGACGATCGCCGTTGGCGGCTGTTGATGTTCTGGCGGGACCTGCGTTTGCTGGGCAGTTGGTGTTTTGACTCGCTTTCAGACAGCGATCTGCAGGTGCTTCCGGGCGCTTTCTGGATTGTCGCGATCGTGTGGGTGGTCTGTTTGCTGGCGATCATTCCTCGCGTCCGAGCCGTGAAGGTGGTGGCGTAAGGCGGGGGAGCGGTAAGTCGGCTTTGCAGATCGGTTCTCGTGTCCTGGCCCCCGGGGCCGCGTATACAGTTTTGTCGCGGGAGACCTGCAGCGTGTTGGGACTTGAATCGGTGGCGGCCCAAGAACGGCTTGGCGGCGCTGCGTTGCTGGAATTCACGGCCGTATCCAAATGGTATGGTCCGGTGATCGCCGTCAACGATCTGTCACTTCGTCTTGAGCCGGGAATCACGGGCCTGGTGGGACCCAACGGCGCTGGCAAAAGCACGTTGATCAAGTTGATGACGGGGCAACTGCGGCCCAGTCTCGGCCGCGTGCGGGTTTGCGGCCGCCACGCCTGGTCGGCGGCGGCCAAGGCGCATATCGGCTACTGCCCCGACGTAGATGCGTTTTACGAGGACATGTCCGGACGGACGTTTGTCCGGACCATCGCCCGGCTGCACGGGTTTGCCGGAGGAGACTTGTCTCGGCGCGTGGAAGAGGTGTTGGAGCAAGTCGGCATGGCGGACCGAGCGGAACGCCCGCTGGGCTCTTACTCGAAAGGCATGCGGCAACGGATCAAGCTCGCGCAAGCGTTGGTTCACGACCCGGACCTGCTCGTGCTGGACGAACCGCTCAACGGCGTCGATCCGCTGGGGCGGACTGAATTGGTGAACCTGTTCGTCGCCTTGGCGGAGCAAGGCAAGGCGATCGTTGTGTCCAGTCACATTTTGGACGAGATGGACCAGTTGGCCCGACGCGTCGTGTTCCTGTGCCGGGGCCGCATGTTGGCCGCCGGCAGTCTGCCGGAGATTCGCGAAATGTTGGCGGACCATCCGCTGCACGTGCGCGTTTCGACGGACCGGCCGCGGGAACTGGCCGTGCGACTGTTCCGCGCCGCCTGCGTCCGGTCCGTGCAACTGGAGAACGAGCGGGAACTGTTGTTTCAGGTCCAGCGGCCGAACGAGTTCTTTCGCGTCTTGGCCGAAACCGTGGCGGAGGCCGGCTTCCAGGTCGACCGGGTCCAGGCCACGGACACTTCGGCCGAGGCGATTTTCGACTACGTGATGCAGACGGCTCAGCATCTGTGAGGAACGGCAAACCGATGGTGCAGTACGGCCCTCGATCCGGCTTGTTGACGGCCCTTCGCGGCGGATGCCACTTGGCGGCGTTTTCTGCCAGGCGGATGCTGCTTTCGCGGCAGACGCTGGTCAACGCCCTACTGCTGGCCTTTGCTCTGTTGGCCGTCATGGCCTGGTCCGTGCGGCACGAGCGGACGCCGGTGCAGTTCGTCCGGGAGATCTTTTTGCCGTTGTACGTTTCGTTCTTCCTCCCAATCTTTTCCTTGTGCTACGCCTCGGCGGGTATTGCGGGCGAGCGGCAGGATCAGACCTTGGGCTACGTGCTGGCGACGCCTCTGCCGCGGCCGGTCATCTACGTCGCCAAGTACTTGGCGGCGCTGACGCTCGTCGGCGGCTGGAATCTGGCAGGTTTCGCAGCCCTGGGGTGGCTGGGCGGAACCGCGGGCTGGGAGAGCTTCCAGCGGTTCTGGCCGGCGGTCGCGTTGTCCAGTCTGGCCTACACGAGCCTGTTTCACCTGTTCAGCGTACTGCTGCACCGCGCCACGATCGTCAGTCTTGGTTACGCCCTGATCCTGGAGGCGTTCCTGGGCAACATGCCCGGCATTGTCAAGAGGCTGGCGATTTCCTACTACACGCAATGTCTCGTATTCGACGCCGGCCAAAGCCTGGGCCTGGGGCCAGCCGGCGGTCGGGACCCGGCCCTGTTCCTGCCCATCTCCGGCGACCTGGCGCAGACCGTCTTGTTGGGCGCGTCCGTCTCGCTGTTCCTGGCCGGCCTGTGGACGTTCTGCCGGCGCGAGTACGTGTGACGCCCCAGCGAGATCCCACGGCCAGAAGTAAGCCCGCACCTACGACAAGTGAAGTGATCCTGTTACGCACCGCAACGCGTCGCCACTGGAAAAAAGGGGAAAAGGAAAGAAAGGCGAGGACACGGGAAAGGGAAAAAACACGCATTTTTCAGGTCTCTGTCATTCCTCTCGGCCTCGCAGGGCGTTTTTCGGTCCGTCGCCAGGCGGCTTTGGCTTGGGTGTGGCGACCAGGAATGATTGGCCGCTTAACCAGCACTTCCGCAGGCTTCCACCCCACGGTTGGTTAGCCTTTCCGCGGTTGCCGTCGCCTGGTGTTTTTGCCTGGTCGGTTCATGTTTGGTCTACTGTCCCGCGGTCAGGACCCGATTTTCATCCCGCGGAGTTGCTCGTTTCGCGTTGTTGATGAAATCACGGTCTCGGGGCTGGGGTCAGGCTTACAGAATTCAATTTTGGCCGAGCAATGTCGTTCCGTATCGCTGGCTCCACTATCGGCCAAAATTGAATTCTGTAAGCCTGACCCCCTGTCGTGAAAGTGTGCGATGGGCCGATCGTCGCTTTGAGGATCGGGGTAGGCCGCTGTTCTTGGTCGGCACTGTTCGCGCCAACCAAGGCTCAACAGCCCGCGCGACAGCGCGACATCCGACCGTTGACGCGATTGGATCAGACGCCTATTCTGATAATGGCATGGTGTCGAGTTTCTGGAGTTTTGACGACGTGTGTCTCAGCAGCGGACTAGCGGGTGGACCGAAGCGATGGCAATCGCCGTCTTCCGCCTTGCCTTGCAGGTCGTGACGCTTTGGCGGGAATCTGGATGATCCAATTACTCGTTTCGTGCCTGACCATCCTGGTTTGCTCGTTCGTCGCTGCCGGAACGGCTGCGGGTGAAGTGACGCCGGACGAAGTGCGGGATGCGATTTCTGCGGGCACGCGTTACTTGAAGAGCCAGCAGTTGAAGGACCGCGGTAGTTGGCCGGACCGGGTGGGGTATCCGGGGGGCGTGACGGCGCTGTGTACGCTGGCCCTGTTGGAATCCGGCGAGCCGCTCGATTCGCCGGCGATGAGCCGGGCCATGTCGTACTTGCGGCAATTGGGCGCGCCGCAAGCGGTGTACGTGACGGCGCTGCAGACGATGGTCTTCTGCACGGCGGAACCGAGGAAGGACATGCTGTTGATCCAGCGCAATGCCGAATGGCTGGCGCGGGCCCAGATTCGGGAAGGCGAGCGGGCCGGGGCGTGGACTTATTTCTCGGTGGCCGGCGAACAGGCGCGGGGCGACAACTCGAACTCGCAATTCGCCCTGCTGGGTTTGCACGAGGCGGAGCAGGTAGGCGCCCGCGTCGGCGACGCGACTTGGCAACTGGCGCTGGACTACTGGCTCAGCTGCCAGCGTCCGGACGGCGCGTGGAGCTACTACAAACCGCTGAAGGACCAGCCCGAAGCGCCGCCGACGGGAAGCATGACGTGCGCCGGGATCGGGGCCTTGGTGATCTCGCAGGGACGGCTCAGCGCCGGCGATGCGCGGGTGGCTGGCGACGCGATCCACTGCTGCTGTGAACGGGCGGACGACGACGAACTGCAGCGCGCGTTGGAATGGCTGGGCGCCAAGTTCACGGTCAACGCCAACCCCAGCCCGTCCGGGATCGGCGGATTGAGCCTGGGACGAGCCGGGCTGTATTACTACTTGTACGGCGTCGAGCGCGTCGGCCGGCTGACCGGGCGGCGTTTCATCGGCTCGCACGATTGGTACCGGGAAGGCGCAGAGATGCTGGTCCGGCAGCAGGACCAGCTGTCCGGGTTCTGGCGCGGCGCCGGCAGCGGCGAGGAGAACGAACTGGTCGCCACGTCCTTCGCGCTGCTGTTTCTGGCCAAGGGCCGCCGGCCGGTGGCGATGGCCAAGCTGCAACACGGCGACGGCGAGGATTGGGACTTGCACCGCAGCGGCGTCCACAACCTGATTCGGCACGTCGAACCGCTGTGGCGGCAGAAGCTGACCTGGCAGACGATCGACGCCCGCGCGGCGAAGGTCGAGGACTTGCTGGAGACTCCGGTGCTGATGATCAGCGGCCGGGAAGCGTTACAGCTGACCGTCGAGCAGAAGCAGGGCCTGAAGCAATACGTCGGCCAAGGCGGTTTCATCCTGGCCGAGGCTTGTTGCGGCGGCGAGCCGTTCGATCAGTCGTTCCGGCGGCTGATGAAAGAGCTGTTTCCGGAAAGTCCGCTGCGGTTGCTGCCGCCCGAACACGCGATCTGGTTCGCCCAGCAGCGGGTGGCCCCGGAGCACGTGCGGCCACTGTACGGCATCGACGCCTGCTGCCGGACCAGCGTCGTGTACTGTCCGCAGGACCTCTCTTGCCTGTGGGAGTTGAGCCGCGGGGAGCGCCAGACGGGCTATCCGCCGGCGGCCCAAGACCAGATCCAGGCCGGCCTGGCGATCGGCGCCAACGTGCTGGCCTATGCCACCAACCGGCAGTTGAAAGACAAACTCGAACGGCCGCGGATTACGGCGCCGCGCGATCCGAACGAGCGATTGACGCGCGGCGTTCTGGTGATCCCCAAGCTGCTGCACGGCGGCGGCGCCGACGAGGCGGCCAACACGCTGCCCCGGCTGCTGGGCGTGCTCCGTTCCGAGGTCGGCTTGCGCGTGAGCACGGAACCGCTGCTGGTCTCGCCGGACGATCCGCAGCTGCTGGACCACGCCGTCGCCTTTATCCACGGCCGGCGGGATTTCCGGTTCAGCGACTCGCAGCGACGGGCGCTGGCCACCTACCTGCGGCGCGGCGGGTTCTTGTTCGGTGACGCGATCTGTGCGAATCCCCAGTTTGCCGCCGCGCTGCGGCGGGAGATCAAAGCGGCCTTGCCGGAAGCCGAATTCGTCCGGCTGCCGGAGAATCACCCGCTCTTCTCGCAGCAGTTTCGCGGTTACGATCTGTCCCGGGTCACGTTACGCGATCCGCAGATCCGCGCGGCCGGCGATCCGCTCAGCACGCGGCAGGTGCAGATCAGCCCACAGCTGGAAGGGGTCCAGCTGGAGGGCCGCCTGGCCGTGGTCTTCTCGCCGTACGATATCAGCTGTGCCCTGGAGAACGCCGCGTCGCTGGAGTGCAAGGGGTACATTCCCGCGGACGCGGCGCGGTTGGTGGTCAATCTCGTGATGTTCGCCCTGCAGCAATGACGCGGCGGGGGCCCGAAAGGCAGCTGGATCGCGACCCTGCAGACCCAGCGAAGACTCCGGCGCGTGCCGCAAAGCCCGCCGTTTCTGCCGGGCTGGCCATCGCGGCGTTCTTCCGGACTCTTCCGTTGTCCTGCGGGCGCTACCCGCCCACAGCCTGCACGCCCAACTGCTGCAGGGTCCGGCGGATGTCGGAAGCGTCGCCGTTGCCAAACCCCGTGCGCTGGATCATCAGCACGAAGATCATCTGCCGTTGCGGGTCCACCCAGCCCTGCGTGCCGAACGCGCCGCCGTGGCCGAACGAGCCGGGCGAGAGCACGGCCGTGACGCCTTGCGGCTGGCGCACCAGTCCCCAGCCCAAACCCCAAGCGTTGCCGTCCGTGAACCCGGTCTTGAGGTCGTCCGTTTGGATCTTGGTCATCTCCCGGACGGCCGCCGCCGACACGATCCGCCGCCCGTCCAACTCGCCGCCGTTGAGAATCATCTGGTAGAACCGAGCCATGTCGCCGACGGTCGCGAACAGGCCGCCGGACGGATTGGGACTTTTGTCCGGCGAGACGTCGACCAGCCAGTGCGTTGCCGGCGCCAGCGATTTGCCGCCCTCGCCGGGTTGGTAAAGACGAGCCAGTCGCTGTTGTTGCGCGGGCGACGGATGAAACGTCGTGTCGGGCATCCCCAACGGCTGGAAGATCCGCTCGGCCAGGAATTGGTCGAACGGTTTGCCGGACACGATCTCCACCACCCGGCCGCAGACGCTCAGGCCCGGACTGTATTGCCATTTCGTCCCCGGCTCAAAATCCAACGGGCGGCGTGCCAGTTTTTCGACCGTCTCGCGCAGCGAGCCCTCGTTCTGCTGGCTGCCGCTCAGGCCAGCCGTGTGCGTCAAGCAGTGGCGAAGGGTGATCGCTTGGCGGGGCTTCCCGTCCCGCAACGCAACGCCGCTGAACTCCGGGATGTATTTCGAGACCGGGTCGTTGATCGACAGCTTGCCTTCGTCCTGCAAGATCATCACCGCGGTCGCCGTGACGGGCTTGGTCATCGAGGCGATGCAGAACATCGTCTCCGGGCGCATCGGCCGGCCGTTCTCCAAATCGGCCGCCCCGACCGCTTCCAGGTGAATGACGCGGCCGCGGCAAGCCACCAGCGTCACGGCGCCGGAGATCTGTTTCCGGTCCACGAATTCCTGCATCCGCCGGGTGATCTGATCCAAGACCCCGGCATCGACCTGGCCGGCGGACGAAACGGGACCGTCCGCGGCGGCGAGCCCATCGTCCGCGGCACGGCAGAGATCGCCCCTCAACCACAGTCCGCCCAGGCAGACCAGCGCCGCCAGAACGTATTGTACGCATCGTCCTCGCATCAGGCACCTCCGATTCGGGTTACAGTCGGTTCGACAATCATCCGGACGCTGGCGATTATAAGCCGTCTGCGCGGTTTGAGGCACGTAGGGATCGCACCGATTTCGGCACCGATACGAAAAAGAGCGACCAGCCTTGGAAATCCGACTCGCTTGGCGGAAAACGCGGCATTGGGCGCAAATCGCCCAAGCAACGTTCGAGGCTACTGCCGAAAAGCAGTATCAGAGACCTCGACCTCGCTGCACACCGGCGGCATGGTGTGCCATCCACTTCCCACCTACCTTCAGCTGACACGCCGAACGATGCGGCAACGAATTCTTGGGATCGTGTTCTGCTGCTCTGTCTGGTTCGCCGCGTGCGTCCCAGATCGCGCTGCAGCCCAACCGTTCGCGTTGAACGATCCGGCGCTGACGGCTGACGCCGGCCAGGCGGGCTACCCGATCCGCTACACGCTTCGGCACTTTGCGGGCCAGGCTCCCGGCTACGATACCGGCCTCACGCGGTTCGAGTTGTTCATTCCCCTGATGGAAGTGGACGGCTCCAGCCTGCTCTTCTGCGATTTGCAGCCCCTGATCGACAACGACGGCAATTGGGGCTCCAACCTGGGCCTCGGCTTCCGCTGGTACAGCCCGACCTTCGACCGTGTGTTCGGGGCGTACGGATATTTTGACTACCGCGAGACCGACTACCACCGTTTTCAACAGGGCACGTTCGGTGTCGATAGCCTGGGCAATTGGATCGATACGCGAGTTAACGTCTATCTGCCCGACCAGGACCAAATGGCACTGCCGGCGGAGGCGGTCGAGGCGCCGCATTTCCAGGGCAACAGCCTCCGCTACGGGGGCTATCAGACGGCGATGCTGGGCGGCGATTTTGAAGTCGGAGTGCGCGTGCCGGAGATCGCCGGCACGCAATCCCGGTTGCTGGCCGGAGTCTATCATTTCGACGGAAACGGGGAAACGGACGTGACGGGCTGGAAGGCCCGCATCGAGACCGATTGGACCGCCAACATCTCGACCGACGTGGCCTTGTACGACGACGACGTCTTCGGCACCACCGTCATGGTCGGCATTGCCCTCAATATCCAGACGGAGTCCTTCAGTCCTTGGAGTCCGCACATCCAGTCCTTCCGCCGCGGGCCGATGCGGCACATTACCCACATGGCGGCCGACCGCATCGCGGAGCCCACGTATCGCCAGCCGAACATTGCCGTCCGCGAAAACACGTATCGGGCGACCCAGGACGGGAACCCGTTGCAGTTCATCCACGTCGTGGAGGGTGCCACGGGCGGCAACGGCTCCTTCGCGCGTCCGTTTGGGACGCTGGACGAGGCCATGGCCGTGGCCGGCCCCGGCACGATCGTGTACACGCCCTATGGCGGCAATTACCAGCCGATACCGACGTTCGTCGTTCCGGAAGAGGTCGCCCTGCTGTCCAACGCGCCGGTCCAATGGGTGGAGACCGACGTGGGCTGGATGCAAATACCACTGTCCGGGGCCTCGCCCGATCTGTCCGAAGCCCCGCAGATTTGGGGCAGCGTGGAAATGAGCCGCGGTTCGACCTTGAACGGTTTCTGGATCGTGGGCTACGGCGATGCGCTCGGCGAGACGGGCAGCGTGCGAATGGTGGACGTGGCGGACGTCAGCGTCCGCAACAACGTCATCTGGTCCCGCCAGGACGGCATCTGGATCGAAGACGCGATGAACGTCACCGTGATGGACAACACGGTCGCCCAGGCCCTCGGCAGCGGTGTTTTCCTGATGAGCGGCAGCGGGGTGACGCTGGCCGGAAACACGGTCATCCAAGCAAACCGCGACGGGATCGAAGTCCTGAGCTGCGATTCCGCCGAGATCGTGGAAAACGTCATCGTGGAGGCCGCCGGCAATGGAATCTCGCTTGTCCAAGGAGATCACGCCAGCATTCTCGGCAACGTCATCGGCCTGGCTGGAGAAAACGGGATTCAAGTTCTCCAGGGCGACCATGCGAACGTCGTCGGCAACGCGATCGCGATGGCCTGGGGCGACGGGATCACACTCACCGACGCGGCTCATGCCTGGGTCGCCGACAATGCGATTGGTACCGCCTGGGAGAATGGGATCGAACTGGTCGACGGCCCGCTTGCTTCCATCGTGGGAAACCAGATCGGGGAGGTCGCCTGGCACGGCATCACGACGACCGATGCGACCGGCGCGGAAATCTGGGGTAACTCCATCCAGTGGGCGGGCCTGGACGGCATCCAGGTCACCGAAGGGGCTGACGCCCTGATCGCCGAGAACCACATCGGCGAAGTGCTCGGCAACGGCATCACGCTGAATTACGGCGCCAACGCCACCATCGTCCGCAACCAGATCGACACCGCCGAAGGGTACGGCATCGAACTTGTCGAAGGCGCAAACGCCACGGTGTTCGAAAACGACATCGGCCAGGTGCAGCGCAGCGGAATCAGCCTGGTGCGGGGGCACAACAGCGTCATCGGCTGGAACCACATCGCTGCGGCGGGCGGAAACGGCATCGAAATCATCGACGCCGGGGCTATCGTCGTGGGCGAAAACGTCATCGGCTCGGCACAAAGAAACGGTATCGCCGTGATCCGCGGAGCCAACGCGACCATTGTCTACAATCAGGTGAACTCGGTCAGCGGCAGCGCGAACGATCCGGACAGCGGCCATGGGATCATGGTTCAGGACGGTACCAGCGCCGACATCTCCTACAATCAAATCGGCTCTGTCAGCGGCGATGGAATCCGAGTGGCCGATGCCACCAACGCCACGCTGGCAGGGAACGTGATTGCGGCGGCTGGAGGCAGAGGAATTGCGATTCTGGACGGAGTCTATGTGACCCTCTTGCAGAACGAAGTCCAGCACGCAGGCGAGGCCGCGTTCGAACTCGCTGGAACCGGCAACGGCCTGATCACCGGCAATCGTATCCTCTCTTCCAATGGCGACGGCATCCGGGTGACGTCCGCTTCGTCCGTCGACATCAGCGGAAACGAACTGGGCCGGATCGACCTGAACGGGATCGTCGTCGTGGACAGCCCCGCTGGACAGATCATCGGCAATACCATCGAATTCGCCGGGCGCAACGGCCTCCTGCTGATCGATGGAACCAATCTGTTGGTCGCCGACAATGTGATCGAGCGGGCCGTCGGAAACGGCATCGACATCCGCGGGGGCGATTTCGCCGGTAGCCTGACAGGGAACTCCATCACCGAGGCACAGACGGGCATCAACGCGGCGTTGACGGGGACGTTCCAGGGGCAAATCAGCGGCAACACACTGATCGACAGTCGCGCCTACGGCATTTCCTTGGAAGCCGGACAATTCGCCGTCGGCGGTCTTGTCGCAGCAAACGTGGTCGAGACGAGCGAATGGGAAGGCATCGCCGTCCTGGCGACCGGAGCGGGGCCCTCGACGCTGACCGTCCAGTACAACATCCTCGAACTGAACAACCTGGAAGACGATACCTATCATCATCGTGAGTTCGTCGCCCGCTTGGCACCCGGCGCGGGTCCGTTCACGGTCGAGTTGCTCGGAAACAAGAGTTACAACATCCTTACGCCGACCGAATACAACTTCGACTTTCTGAATTCAAGCCTGAACGCCCTGTTGTATTCCACGGACGCTGAATCGACCAATTTCGGGGCCATTGGCAGCTCCGATGGCAGCGTGCCGCTTCCGCCGTAAGAACGCGCCGGAATCGTTTCGTATTTCTTTCGCGGTGTGCCTGTAACCAGAAGCCCGGCTTTTCCCAAGCCGGGCTTCTGTGTTTTCACGCGGAACGGGCAGCGTCGGCACCGCCCGCGTCGCCTCCTGCCATTTTGTCAAACTCGGCCCGTCTGTCTCTTTGTCCCCCAGCCGCGATTTCCGTCGCAACGCCTTTACACCGAACAACTTAAGACTCTACGGCACGGCTCTTGCTGCAATCCGCCTCTGCCGACGCAATTCGTCGTGCAAGACAAAACGGACGACGGCAACTTAACGGACGTACAAACAAAGACACACGGTCGATGCGAGAAAGGAGATGGACAAATGAGGCGAATTCCCAAGGGGCTGTTGTGGGTCATGACGGCAGTGATGGGCGGCGCGGTCGGGGCCGGGATCGTGATGCTGCGATCCGAGTCGAGGACCAGTTGGTCGTATGCTGCCGAGGGCCGAGAGGCGGCAGCGGCCCGTAGCGAGTTGGCTCGTGCCGACTACCGGGCCGACGATTTGACGACGGCGTTCCGGACCGTGGCCAAAGCCATGCGCCCGTCGGTGGTCAGCGTGAGCACGGTGAAACACATTCGTCCCAGGCAAGGGGAGCTTGGCCGCCAGCGGGCCCGTCCCCAGGTTCCCGGCCAGTTCCGCGAGTTCTTTGGCGACGACTTCCCGTTCGAGCGGTTCTTTGACATGCCCAACCCGCCGGAAGGTTTCGACCAGCAGGGTCTGGGATCGGGCGTGATCGTCAGCGCCGACGGCTATATCCTGACGAATAACCACGTCGTGCGCGGCGCCGACGAAGTGAATGTGACGCTGTCCGACCGGCGGACGATCGCGGCCAAGCTCGTGGGCACAGATCCCAAGACCGACGTGGCGGTTCTAAAGGTCGACGCACCGGACCTGGTTCCCGCATCGCTGGGCAACTCGGACGCCGCCGAAGTCGGCGAATGGGTGCTGGCCGTGGGAAGCCCGTTCGGTCTGGATCAGACCGTCACGGCCGGCATCATCAGCGCCAAGAGCCGGCAGATGGCGATCACCGATTACGAAGATTTCATCCAGACCGATGCGGCGATCAACCCGGGCAACAGCGGCGGCCCGCTGGTGAACCTGAAGGGCCAGGTGATTGGAATCAACACGGCGATCGCCTCCCGGACCGGCGGCAACAACGGCGTCGGGTTCGCGATTCCCAGCAATCTGGCCAGTACGATCATGGACGCGATCGTCAAGCACGGACGGGTCCAGCGCGGCCGCCTGGGGGCCCTGATCCAGGACCTGAACGAGGACTTGGCGAAGTCGTTCAACTTTGCTTCGACCAAGGGTGTGCTGATCGGCGACGTCCTGGATGACAGCCCGGCGAAGAAGGCCGGCTTGCAGGCCGGCGACATCGTCGTCGAGTTCAACGGCAAGCCGATGGAGAACGCCAATCAGTTCCGCATGTCGGTGGCCGGCACGCCGCCGGGGACGAGTTCCGAGCTGACGATCGTTCGCAGCGGCAAGCGGCAGACGATCAAGATCACGACCGACGAATTAACCGACGAGATGGCGACAACCGGCCCGGCCGGAGCGGCAGAGGAATCGTCCGCGGATTTCGGCCTGACCGTCCAGACGCTCTCGCCGGAACTGGCAGACCAACTGGGCTACGAACAGAACCAGCAGGGCGTGGTGATCACGGACGTCGATCCGACCAGCATCGCTGCCCGAACCGGGTTGCGGCCGCGGGATGTGGTCGTGGACGTGAACGGCAAAGCGATCCGCCACATCCGCGACTTTCGAGAGGCGATGGCCCAGGCCGACACGGCCCAAGGCGTGCGACTGCAAGTCATGCGCGACGGCAACCGGCGGTTCGTGTTCCTGAGGAGCAGCCGCTAACCGGTTCGTTGCCGGCGGCCAACGGCGGGCGCAAGCCCGCCGTTTTCTTTTCACATGCCGTAGGGGAACGTCTTCAGGTCCACCACGCCGCTGTCCCGGACCGCCTGCAGCGCCTTGGCGTATTCGATCAGGACGCGCAACGAGTACGTGATCCGTTTGCGGAGCGCCGCGTCGTGTTCGTCGGCCGCCTGGTCGCCCCGAAGCATCTGGCCGACGTTCCGGACGATCACGTGGTCGGGGATATAACACAGGCGGGTGTTCTTGTAGCTGCTGGTCCGCAGTTCGTCCACCGGGTACGAGCCGCCCAGACTGGCAGAGACCGTGACGATCAAGCCCGGCTTGTGCGCCAGCACGTCGCCGCTGCACAGCAGGAAGAAGTTCTTCAGCCCCGCCGGCGCCATGCCCGACCATTCCGGCGCGACGACGACCACCGCGGCGGCGCTTTTCAACTGCTGGGAAACGGGGCCCCAAAGCGTCTTCCACTTCTCGCCGCCTTCCCAGACTTCTTCGTCCCACAGCGGCAGCGGATTAGCCGACAGGGAAAACAAGTACGTGTCGCTGATCCCCAGCGTGTTCAACTCTCGTTGGATGTACTGGGCCACGCGCGCCGATTCGGCTTCGCGGCGATGACTGCCGGCGACGAGGGCGATCTTCATGAGCGGAATTCTCCTCACGTGACTCGGAAACAGGCGGTCAGGCTACCGCCAGCGGGGCGGCAAGCCGTCGCCCTGCTGCCGGCCCCAACGATTCTAAGACAACGGCCAGATCCGTCAATCAGCCCGGCAACGGCCTGCGCATCTGGGCGGACGAACCACGCTTCGCCAGGTCTTCGCAAGCGGTTCACCGGCCGTTGACGAGACCGCGGCGGGACACTAACTTAACAGCCTGTTGAACACAGGGGACGGGCTTTGAGCTGCACGGAAGAGGCCCAGGAAGCACGACCACCGGGAAGTGCCTGTCTCCGTTTTTCAGCAGGCTGCCAAGGACGAACATTCGCTCGGAACAGCGGTGACCATCGACGTGGACGCCGGCCCAAGAGTTGGATGTTCCGGCCGGCTTTCCCGGCGGGCCAGCAGCCGGTCGCTTCAGGAGCCTACGTGTGATTCTCTCCGCCGGACTGACCCCTGCCTGGCAACAAATTCTCGTCTTCGATTCGTTCCGGTACGGCGAGGTAAATCGGGCGGCGGAAGCGATCTGGTGCGCTTCCGGCAAAGTGTTCAACGCGGGCATCGCGGTGCATCATCTGGGCGGCCCAAGTCGGACACTGGCCACGGTGGGAGGGCCTGCCGTGGCTCAGATCGAAGCCGAGTTCGCCGCCTTGGGCGCGCCCTATCGCTGGGTCAGAACCAACGCCGCGACGCGGATCTGCACGACGCTGCTGGACCGGGCGACCGGCAGCATCACGGAGTTGGTCGAAAACGGCCGTCCCCTGACTTCCGACGAGCTGCACGCATTCCGGCAAGTGTACGCGGA
The DNA here is from genome assembly GCA_012515235.1 of Candidatus Anammoximicrobium sp. GTDB lineage: Bacteria > Planctomycetota > Planctomycetia > Pirellulales > Pirellulaceae > Anammoximicrobium. Next base: position 16,603 of record JAAYYU010000350.1, on the reverse strand, counting down.
AGAGGCCGCACGCGCCGACGCCGTCGTGCTGATCGGTTCGTTGCCGCAGGGCACGCCGGACAGCTACTACCGGGAATTGCTCGAACGGACGCCTTGCCCCGCCGTACTCGACTTCCGCGGCGACGGACTGCTGTCCGTCCTGGATCTGCAGCCTTACATCGTCAAGCCGAACCGCGAGGAGTTGGCCAAGACGTTCGGCCAGCCGTTGGACAGCGACGAGGATTTACTGGCGGCGATGCGGACACTGAACGCCCGCGGCGCTCAATGGGTGGTGATCACCCAAGGCGCCTCCGCCGTCTGGGCCACGTCGTCCGACGCGATTTATCGCTTCCAACCGCCGGCCATTGCCCGCCCGGTCAACCCGATTGCCTCCGGTGACACGATGGCGGGGACCCTCGCTTGGGCCACCGGCGCCGGACGCCCCCTGCCGGAAGCGGTCCGCCTGGGCATCGCTGCTGCGGCCCAAAACGTGCGACAACTGCTCCCTTCCCGCCTGAACCGGCACACGCTGGAAGCGGAGGCGGCGGAAGTGCGCACGGAGCAGGCTGGCTGAGCACCGCTTCCCCGACGCGCCGCACTGGACGCGCAACCGGGTACTTCTCAGCAAGCTGAACGACTTGAGTGGGAAGCGTCCGCTGTAGTGGGAAGCCGAACGATCCGCCGGGCGAGACGGCGGGATTGGGCACAGACAGCAGCCGCTTTTGGGAATTCTCTCCAGCTTTGAATCTGGGATACGCTGGCAGGAATGGGGCCGTTGTCTTGGCATCACACTTCGTATCGTGTACAACTCGATGGTGGATCCTGGCAGAACCACCTTTGGGACGCCGGGACCGGCGGAACCGGCCGGTGCTGTCAAGGTCTGCCCTGGCGGTCGTTGCGTGACGCCGCCGGGGTTCAAGCCGAAGTCCGCTGGAATGCAGTAGAAGGAGGTGCCGTTGTGAAGAGAATCGTTGGTTTCACCGCAGGATTGGCGGTGGGCGTGTTTGTCTGTGCGACGCTCGCGCAGAAGTACGCTCCGCTCGCCGCCGAGAACAGTGCCGGCAAGTCCGGCGAGGAATGCGTCGCGCCTGCCAAGGGGCCGGTGAGCGCGGCTGCGGCGCAGACGCCGCGTCAGGACACCGCGGCCAACTCTGTCGGCCAAGTGTCCCAGATCGCGGGCGTCGGACGCCCCGCCCCGGATTTCGAGGCTGCCGCTTTTGTTGACGGCGGATTCAAGAATCTCAAGCTCTCGGACTTCCGTGGCAAATGGGTCGTCCTCTGTTTCTACCCCGGCGATTTCACCTTTGTCTGACCGACCGAATTGACGGCAGTTGCCGTCCATTACCCCGAGTTGCAGTCATTGGATGTCGAGGTTCTCGCGTGCAGCGTCGACAGTCGCTTCTCGCATAAGATCTGGCAGGAAACCGAGCTTTCGAAAATGGTCGTCGGAGGGGTCCGCTTCCCCATGCTATCCGATGCCGGGGGACGTATCGGTCGCGTCTACGGCGTCTACGACGAAGCGGGCGGCGTCAACATCCGCGGCCGTTTCCTGATCGATCCGGATGGCGTCGTCCAGGCCATGGAAGTGCTCAGTCCCCCTGTCGGACGCAGTGTTTCGGAACTCATTCGCCAGATTAAAGCGTTCCAACACAATCGGGCAACCGGAGAAGTTGTGCCGGCTGGTTGGCAGCCGGGCGACCCGACGCTCAAACCCAACGCCGATCTGACAGGCAATGTGTGGAAGGTCTGGAAGCCGAAATCGCCGTCTCAGCAACAGTGAGCTGAGTCTGCGGCGACACCCGTCGCCGCGTCAGATGCTCGGCCCTGCCCCCCGGAGGGCGGCAGGGCCGCCGTCCAGCGTTTTGACGGGACTTCGTTTTGTCCGATGCCCCGTCACTTTCCCAGCCGCCGCCAAGTGTCCCAGTGTTCGCGTTGCTCGCCGGGGTCGTAGCGGCAGGTGACCAGGAACAAGTCGTCGGTCTGCAGCCGGGCAGGGGAGAGGTTGAGCTGGATGAATCGGCAACCGCGCGCGGACCACTCGACGAAGCCGTCCGCCGCCGACGCATGCACCGGGTAGCCGTTGAGGCGCAGGTCCAAGATCCGCGCCTTGCTGTACGGCAAACGCAAGCGCAGGCACAGTCCGTTCTTGATGAGGCTGGAGTCGGTTGCCGGCACGACCGCGCCAGGGCCGCCGATGGGCGAAGTGCCTTGATCTGCAGCCCCGCTTTGCAGACCGAGGTACGCCTCCGGATGGTTCTGGCCGGCGGGCCAACCGGCTGCGAACTCGGCGATCGCCGCGGCATTCATCCGCGGATGACTCCGCAGTGACTCGACCACTGCCGCCAGCGAGCGGCCGGACAGCCACCGGCGCGCGGCGGCAGGCGACGTGGCGCACGCGCACGTCGCTCGGCCTTCGACCACCGGATCGACGATTCCCAGCGTCAGCTGCGGAAGCTTGTTCCACAACTCCACGCGACTGGCTCGCCGCGCCGCGGCCGTCACGCCGTAGGCCGTCAATTGGGCATGGGTATTCGACATGAGCACGCGCGTGGGATAGCCGGCCGCGTATTCGCCGGGCCAGGTCTCGTTGCCAATTTGGAGCAAGCGCCGATGGCGCAACACGCCGCTTCGCTCCCAGCCCACCTCGGAGGCGGAGACCAGGGTGTGGTAACGATAGTAACAGTAGATGGCCGCATAGATCCGCGCCCGGCCGAGCCACGCCTTGGACCGCATCGAGTCCACATCGGGTCCCCAGAACACGCGTTCGGCGTCGCATTCCGCCGTATCGGACCCGTAGCCTTCGGCCAGTGCGGCTTCGTCCATCTGCCGGATGATGTCACGGTGATAGGGGCGCAGCGCCACGTTTGAGTACGAGGCGCCGGAGTTTTCAAACATGATGTAACGGGCGAAATTCAGGTTGGTGCCGTGGATGTCGGCATGTACTTCGGGCTGGTACTGGTCCATCACGCGCTGGACGGCCACGGCCTCGGGCGAACGTTCGGGATCGCGCGGGCCGTCGAGGGTCCAGGCGTTGTAGACCGAAGTCCACTGACCCGCTTCGTATTGGTCGGGGGCGGGAATGGGCAGCGCCACGACGATCTGGCGGCGAAGGATCTCGCAGGCCACCGGTTCGTCGGACAATAGCCACTCGATGATGCTCAACACCGTGTTCGAGCCCGACCGCTCCAGGCCGGCGTGCAGGGCCGTAATCAGCGCATGTTCCTTGTCGGCATCGCCGACTGTGGGGTCGGTCAGTCGCACCGCGTACAGGGCTCGCCCCTGGGCCGAGTGTCCCAGGACGTCCAGTCGCAGGCGGTCGGCATGCGCTTCGGCCCAGTGCTTTAGCACGGCCTCGACCTTCTCGAACGGCGGCCAGACGGGCGGACCGGCCCAGTTGTCTCCAGCGTTTTCCTTGTTCTCCTCCGCCGCCAGTCCCGCCGCCGGCGCGCCCGCCAGGGCTGCGGCAGCCGCAATGCGTGCGCTCCGCTCCAGGAATTCCCGCCGACTGGTTTCTTCCGGCCGAGCCACAGGCTTAGGGTAATCGTCGGACATGGCATCTTCCTTCCTAGGTCAAACGACCGTTCCCAATTCGTCCAGTAGTATGGCCCGAACAAGTGGGCGTGGGCGATCGTAAACGCGAGTTTTCAGCTGCCGACGCGCTCGGCCGGTGAGCAGCTTGAATGAGCTTAGTCTACCAGACGATGTTCCATTGGGAAACGTCGCCCGTGAAAAGCTTGCAATCGTTGTCGGCGGCAGTTAAAACTCCGTTGTAGTTGCCGTTGACTGCCGAGCCTCCGATATCGGCGAGGCGGAGTTGTTGGGCTTCGTGGTCAGCTTCGCTGCGCGTGATCAGGTGCGGTTCATGAAAGGCGTTTTGATGTTCGTCTCATCCGGTGCCGCGTTTGCTTCGCTGTTGCACAAAGGCGTCTCTTTCGCAAGGCCGGCCGCTTGGCTTTGGTCGGCGGTCGTTCTGCTGAGTCCTGCGGGATCGCTTGCCGCGAAGCCAAACGTGATCCTGATCATGGCCGACGATTTCGGATACGAGTGCGTGACGGCCAACGGCGGGCAGAGTTACCAGACGCCCAACCTGGACCGGCTGGCCGCCGCGGGCGTGCGCTTCGAGCACTGCCATGTCCAGCCGCTGTGTACGCCGACGCGCGTACAGCTGATGACGGGGCGGTACAACGCGCGGAACTACCTCCAGTTCGGCACGCTGATGCGGTCGGAAACCACATTCGCGCAGCTGGTCAAGCAGGCCGGGTACGCCACGGGCATCTGCGGCAAGTGGCAGTTGGGGCGGGAGGAGGATTCGCCGCAGCACTTTGGCTTTGACGAAGCGTGTTTGTGGCAGCACACACGCCGCCCGCCGCGCTACGCCAATTGCGGGCTGGAATACGACGGCGTGGAAAAGGACTTTAACGACGGCCAGTACGGGCCGGAGTTAGTCAACGATTTCGCGCTCGACTTCATTACCCGCCACAAAGACCGGCCCTTCTTCCTCTATTATCCGATGATCCTGACGCACGATCCCTTTCAGCCCACGCCGGACAGTCCGGACTGGGACCCGAAAGCGATCGGCGAACAGGTGAACCGCGACGTCAAACATTTCGCCGACATGACCGCGTGGACGGACAAGATGATCGGCCGCGTGAATGCCAAGCTCGGCGAACTGGGCATCCGCGACAAGACGCTGCTGATGTTCCTGGGCGACAACGGCACGCACGGCAGCGTGACCAGCCGTTTCCAGGGCAGCGACTATCGGGGCGGCAAGGGCCGCACCACGCGCCGCGGCACGCACGTGCCGCTGATCGTGAGTTGGCCTGCCGCGATCCAAGCCGGCCGGGTCTGCGGCGACCTGATCAGCAGCGCCGACTTTCTGCCCACGATCTGCGAGGCGGCGGGCGCGAGCGTGCCGGCGGGCATCGACGGCGTGAGTTTCCTGCCGCAACTGCGGGGCGAGCGGGGGACACCGCGCCAGTGGCTGTACTGCTGGTACTCGCCGCGCCAGCGAGCGGACTTGACCGTGCGCGAATTCGCCGCGGACCACCAGTACAAGCTGTATCGCGATGGCCGGTTCTTCGACCTGACGGCCGATGCCGATGAGGCGACACCGCAGGAGGTCGCCCGGTTGGAGGGCGAGGCTGCGGCGGCGGCGAAGAAGCTGCAAACAGTGCTCGATCAGTTCCAGGACGCCCGCCCGGCGGAACTCGATCGGCAGTTTCAGCAGTCCGTGAAGGACAAGCCGGCACCCAAGCCCAAGAAGAGGAAGCGGAAACCGTAGGCCTCTCGCTCCGCGAGAGGAAATCCGCTCGCGGAGCGAGCGGTCTACAGTGCCGGTCCACAATGGTCACCACAAACCTTAACCCCCCAGGCACCAACCCATGAATCGCTGCCTTTTCCTTACCTTGGCATTGGCGAGCTTGCTGGCCGCGCCGCGGCCGGCTTGGGCCGCCGCGCCGCGGCCGAACGTGCTGTTCATTGCCATCGACGACCAGAACGATTGGATCGGCCACTTGGGCGGCCATCCGCTGGCCAAGACACCGCACATCGACGCTCTGGCGGCGCGCGGCACGGCGTTTTTGAACGCCCATATCCAATCGCCGCTGTGCAATCCCTGCCGCACCAGTCTGCTGCTCGGCCTGCGGCCCACGACCACCGGCATCTACGGCCTGGCCCCGTGGTTCCGCAACGTCCCGGCGTGGAAGGATCGCGTGGCGCTCCCTCAGCACTTCGCCGCCCACGGCTACCGCACGCTGGCCACCGGCAAGATCTATCACGGCGGCACGGGCGGCGGCGGAGCAAAGTCGAAAGCCAAGAGAAAGCCGGGCGTGCCGGCCGCCGAGCCGCCGCCGGAATTCCAGGTTCGCGGCACGGCCGGCGGGATCGGCGCCAGGCCGGAGAAGAAACTCATCCCGCCTACGCCTATGGGCGACCACCCGCTGATGGACTGGGGCGTGTTCCCGCACCGCGACGAGGACAAGGGCGACTATCAGGTGGCCAGTTGGACCGTCGCGCAGATCCGCAGCGTGCCGCGCGACCAGCCGTTCTTCCTGGCCGCGGGCTTCTTCCTGCCGCACGTGCCCTGCTACGTGACACAGAAATGGTACGACCTGTACCCCGACGACGACAGCGTGTTGCCGGTCATCCGCGAAGACGACCGGAACGACACGCCGCGGTTCTCCTGGTACCTGCACTGGGAACTGCCCGAACCGCGGCTGAAATGGGTCAAGGAGAACCATCAATGGAAGAACCTGGTCCGCAGCTACCTCGCCTGCACGACGTTCGTCGATTCACAAATCGGCCGGATTCTGGACGCGCTCGACGAATGCGGTCTGGCCGACAACACGGTGGTCGTCGTCTGGGGCGATCACGGCTGGCACTTGGGTGAGAAGGGCATCACGGGCAAGAACACGCTGTGGGACCGCAGCACCCGCGTGCCGCTGGTCTTCGCCGGGCCGGGCGTCCAAGCGGGCCAGCGTTGCACCCGGCCCGCCGAGTTGCTGGACATCTATCCCACGCTCGTCGAACTGTGCGGCCTGCCGCCGCGGACCGATCTGGAGGGCATCAGCCTGCTGCCGCAACTCCGGGACGCCGCGGCCCCACGGGAGCGTCCCGCCATCACCAGCCACAACCAGGGCAATCACGGCATCCGCAGCGAGCGCTGGCGGTACATCCGCTATGCCGACGGCAGCGAAGAGTTGTACGATATGCAGAGCGACCCGCGGGAATGGACCAACCTGGCCGGCCGCGCCGAGTACGCCGCCGTGATCGAGGAGCACCGCCGCTGGCTGCCGAAGATCGACCAGCCGCCCGCGCCCGGCAGTGCCCATCGCGTGCTCACGTACGACCGGACGACCGACGAAGCCGTCTGGGAGGGCAAAACCGTCCGACGCAACGACCCCATTCCGGAGTAAACCAACGACCAAGGGCTCAGGACATTTCTCGCCAGCAGACGACAGGACTACCAATGCCAACGACCAGAACGCGATTTGATCTCCGCCTGTCCCTCGTGGCGGGCATGATCACGACGTGGACCGTCATGCTGTGCCTTCCCGCCGCCTTTCCCGCGGACGAGCAAGCCGGCGACGCGCGGGTGATGAGTTTCAACCTCCGTTACGGCACGGCCAATGACGGCGAAAATCACTGGGACCGTCGGAAGGAGTTCCTGGTCCAGACGATCAAGGCGTTTGATCCGGATTTGCTCGGCACGCAGGAGACGGTCGGCTTTCAGCGGGATTACCTGGCTCAGAATTTGCCGGACTACGATTGTCTGGGCGTGGGTCGCAACGACGGCCGGGAGAGCGGCGAGATGATGGCGCTGTATTTCCGAAAGGCACGATTCGAAAAGCTCGCCGGCGGCCACTTCTGGCTCAGCGACACGCCGGACCAGCCGGGCAGCAAGAGCTGGGACAGCTCGCTGCCGCGGATGGTGACGTGGGTCAAGTTGCGCGACCGCCGCGCAGCCCAGACGCCGCCGATCCTCTTCTTGAACACCCACTTCGACCACCTCGGCAAACAGGCCCGCGTCGAATCCGCTCGCTTGCTCCGCCGTCAGATTCCGGCGTTCGGCCAGGGCTGCCGTGTGATTGTTACCGGAGACTTCAACGCCGCCGAGAGCAGCGAACCGTATCGCGCGCTGTTCGGACCGATCGAAGATCAGCCGTCGCCGCTGGTCGACGCGTTCCGCACCGCGCATCCTGAGTCCGGGCCGAACGAAGGCACGTTCACGGGCTTCAAGGCCGACTCGGTCAGCGGAGCCCGGATCGACTGGATCGGCGTCTCGCGGGATTGGCAGATCGTCCAGGCCGGCATCGACCGCACCGCCCGCGACGGCCGCACGCCGTCCGACCACTTTCCCGTGACCGCGTTGCTGCGCGCCGGCCCCCCATCCAACCTTCCTTTGGGAACAACGCCATGAAGACATCAATCCTGCTTCGTGCCAGCCTGATTTCGGCGTCGCTCGCCCTCTGCGTAACGGCCCACGCCGCCGACCGGGCCAATCTCGTGATCATTTTCGCGGACGATTTGGGTTATGGCGACTTGGGCTGTTATGGCTCCCCCACGATTCGCACACCGCATTTGGACCGGATGGCGGCGGAGGGGTTGCGGTTCACGGATTTCTACTCGGCGGCGGAGGTCTGCACGCCCAGCCGGGCGGCGATCCTGACCGGGCGGTATCCGATCCGCAGCGGCATGTGCGGGAATCGGCGGGTGCTGTTTCCCAACTCGGCCGGCGGTCTGCCGCCATCGGAAATCACGATTGCGGAGGCGCTGAAGCCGCATGGCTACGCCACGGCGCACATCGGCAAGTGGCACTTGGGCATCCACCCCGGCGGGCGGCCGCTGGATCAGGGCTTCGAGCACAGCTTCGGCCTGCCGTACTCCAACGACATGGACGCCCGCCCCGGCCTGCCTCGCGGCGCGTCCGGCTCGCCCGATCCGCCGCACGATGGCTGGAACGTGCCCTTGCTGCGCGACGGCCAAGTGGTCGAGCAACCCGCCGACCAGACGACGCTCACGCGGCGTTACACGGAGTACGCGAAGCAGTTCATCCGCGAGAACAAGGCCGGACCGTTTTTCCTCTATTTCGCCCACACCTTCCCCCACGTGCCGCTGTTCGCCTCGACGGCATTCAAGGGCCAGAGCCGCGCCGGCATCTACGGCGACGCGGTTGAGGAACTCGATTGGAGCGTGGGCCAAATTCTGGACACGTTGACCAAGGAAGGGCTCGCGCAGCGGACGCTCGTCTTCTTCACCAGCGACAACGGCCCCTGGCTGATCATGGGCAACCAGGGCGGCAGCGCGGGCCTGTTGCGGGACGGCAAAGGCAGTACGTGGGAGGGCGGCATGCGTGAGCCGGGCATCGCCTGGATGCCGAGCCGCATCCGGCCGGGGGTGACGGCCGAACTGGCGCACGCGATGGACTTGTTGCCGACCGCGCTGGCGCTGGCCGGCGCGCCGGCGCCCGATCGCGTGACCCTGGATGGCACCGATCTTGGGCCGCTGCTGTTCGAGGGCAGACCGTTGCCGCAGCGGCCGTTTTTCTACTATCGCGGCGACCAATTGTTCGCGGCTCGCCTGGGCCAATGGAAGGCGCATTTCAAGACACAAACCGGCTACGGCCAGCCGAAGGCGGAGGTCCATGAGCCGCCGCTGCTGTTCCACCTGGGCCGCGATCCGTCCGAGAAACGCGATGTGGCTGGCGACCATCCGAAAGTGATCGCCGAGATCCAGGAAGCCGTGAAAATCCATCAGGCCGGAGTGGTGCCCGGCGAACCGCAACTCAAGTAGAAGTTGGCAGAATGACGGCGGGCAGAAAAAGGAAAAGACTCCGCATCATTCTGCCCCCATGATTCTGCCCATTTCATTTATCGCAACAAGAAAGAGCTAACGCCATGAAAACCTGCCCGCAAGTGCTCTGTTTTCTTTTTTCGTCCTTCGTCCTTCTGCCTTCGTCCTTGGTCCTGCCTTCGTCCTTCGGGGCCGAGTCGCGTCCGAACATTCTGTTTCTGTTCGCCGACGACTGGGGCCGCTATGCGAGCGTTATGGCCGAGGCTGACGGGCGGGGCGGGATCAACGACGTGGTGCGCACGCCGAACTTCGACCGGATCGCCCGCTCCGGCGTGCTGTTCCGCAACGCCCACGTGAACGCGCCGTCGTGTACGCCGTGCCGCAGCTCGCTGCTGTCCGGCCAGTACTTCTGGCGCACCCGGCGCGGAGCCATTCTGCAAGGCGCGGTCTGGGACTCGTCGATCCCGGCGTATCCGCTGCTGTTGAAGGAAGCCGGCTATCACATCGGCAAGTCGTACAAGGTGTGGAGTCCCGGCACGCCGGTGGACGCACCCTATGGCGGACAGCAACACGCTTACGAGAAAGCGGGCCGGCGGTTCAATCAGTTTTCCCAAACAGTGACCAAGCTGGCGGCGGACGGGATGCCGGTTGAGGCGGCCAAGCAGGTGCTGTACGACGAAGCGCGGGGAAACTTTCAGGCCTTTCTTGCCGATCGCCGGCCGGGGCAGCCGTTCTGCTACTGGTTCGGCCCGACCAACACGCACCGCAAGTGGATCAAGGGCTCCGGCAAGGCGTTGTGGGGAATCGATCCCGACGCCCTCCAGGGCAAGATGCCTCCGTTCTGGCCGGACGTGCATGAGGTGCGGGAAGACCTGGCCGACTACCTCGGCGAAGCCCAGGCCGTCGATGCGGCGATCGGCCTGCTGGTCGACGAAGTCCGCAAGCTCGGCGAGTTGGACAACACGCTGATTGTGATCAGCGGTGATCACGGCATTCCCGGTTTTCCGCACGGCAAGTGCAACCTCTACGACACCGGCACGGGCGTGTGCCTGGCGATCGCCGGGCCGGGCGTGCGGGGCGGACGCGTGGTGGACGATTTCGTCAACCTGACCGATCTGGCGCCGACGTTCCTGGAGACGGGCAGCGTGGCGGTGCCAGCGGTAATGACCGGACGCAGTCTCTGGCCCGTTTTAAAAGCGGATCGGCAGGGCCTGGTGGATCCGCAGCGGACTTTCGTGGTGACCGGCCGGGAACGGCACGTCGAGATGGCCCGCGTCGGCCACTTGCCCTATCCCCAGCGGTCCATCCGCACGGCGGACTATCGGCTGATCATCAACTTCAAACCCGACCGCTATCCTCAAGGCGAGCCGTACAATCTGAACGGCCCGACTCCGCCCACGGCCGAGGAACTGACCGAGGTCACGTTCGTCACCTTTCCCGACGAAGACGCCGGCCCGACCAAGGCCTGGCTGGTGGGCCAGCGCGACGATCCGCAATGGAAGCCCCTGTTCGATCTGGCCTATGGCAAACGGCCGCGCGAGGAACTGTACGACCTGAAGAAGGACCCGTATCAAGTCCACAACGTGGCGGCGGACCCGGCCTACGCGGCGGTCCGCACGGAACTCGAACGGCGGCTGATGGACGAATTGCAGCGGACCGACGACCCGCGTCTGGTGAACGACGGCCGGTACTTCGAGACCCCGCCGCTGGCCGGCCCGCTGCCGAAAGACGTGCCGCACCCGAAGCGAAAACGGTGAGGGAACCGTAGGCCGCTCGCTCCGCGAGCGGGGTTCCGCTCGCAGAGCGAGCGGCCTACGATAACGACCACACTAACCAACCACGAGGTGAACGATGCACAAGTCAGCGTTTCTCTTCAGCGCCACGTTGTTGAGCGTCCTGTCCTCCACGGCGGCGGGGCAGGACGGAGCGAAACTGATCGAAGAATCGGGCATCCCAGGCGGCGTCGTGGTCCATGTGGGCTGCGGCGACGGAAGCCTTACGGCGCAGTTGGCGGCCGGCCCGCAGTTCGTCGTGTTAGGTCTGGATACCGACGGCGCCAACGTCGCGGCGGCCCGCAAACGGTTGCTGGCCGAAGGACGTTACGGCCGGGTGACCATCGATCGCTGGGACGGACGGAAACTGCCGCTGGTGGACAATTTCGTGAACCTGATCGTGGTCGGCCGTACGGCGTCCGTTGCCAAGGAAGAACTTCTCCGCGTCCTCTGTCCCGGCGGCGAGGTGCTCTTCACCACAGACCACGGACCACGGACCACGGACAAAACCGTCAAACCCTGGCCCGCGGAGATGGACCAGTGGACGCATTACCTGCACGGACCGGACGGCAATCCCGCGGGAAACGACACGCTGGTCGCGCCGCCCACGCGACTGCAGTGGCTGGGCGGTCCGGGCTGGGCGCGGCATCACGACCACATGGCCAGCATGAGTGCGCTGGTGTCCGCCAACGGCCGCTTGTTTTACATCTTGGACGAGGGCTCACGGGCCTCGATCCAGCTGCCGGCGCATTGGAGTCTGATCGCTCGCGACGCGTTCAACGGCACGGTCTTGTGGAAGCGTGAGATCCCCCAGTGGGCCAGCAAGGATTTTGGCCTGAAGAGCGGCCCGGCGCATCTGCTGAGGCGGTTGGTGGCGGTGGGCGACCACGTGTATGTGACGCTGGGCATCGACTCGCCAGTCGCGATTCTGGACGCGGCCACGGGCCAGACGTTGACCGAGTGCGAAGGCACCGAGTTTGCCCGCGAAATCGTAGTGGCTGAGGACACGGCGCTGCTGGTTGCCGACCATGAGAAATCCAACTTGCCAAACTTCCGCCGCACGGGCACCTATGTCTGGTCCAATACCAACGCCTCGAACACCGGCTGGGGCTGGCCCGGCACGCCCCGCAGCATCGTGGCTTGCGACGCGGCAACCGGCAAACTCCGTTGGCGAGTCGAATCGCCCGTGGCGCCGTGTTCGCTGGCAGCCGACGCGGACTCGATCGCGTTCCACGACGGGCAAAAGCTGGTGTGCCTGGAGCGGGCCAGCGGCCAGACGCGGTGGCAAGCCGAGGAAACGCCCTTAATCATGCCGGTGCCCAGCAGCACCGGCCCACGCGTGCTGATCTACCAGGAGATGGTGCTGCTGGCCACCAACAACGGCAAAGTCTCGGGCTGGACGCTCCGCGACGGAAAGAAAGTCTGGGAGCAGCGTCAGAAACCGAGCGGCCACATGTCGCTGCGCGATCTGTTCGTGGTCGACGGCCTGTCGTGGACCGCCGCGATCGCGGGCAACAACGACGACGGGATCTGGACCGGGTATGACCCGAAGACGGGCGAGGCGAAACGCGAGTTTGCTCCGGATGTGGACCTGCACTGGTTTCACCACCGTTGCTATCCGTCCAAGGCCTGCGGCAGGTTCCTGATCACGGGCCGCAACGGCACCGAGTACGTGGACGTGAAAAAGGAGCATTGGACGCCGAACCATTGGTTCCGCGGCGGCTGCATCTACGGCATCATGCCCTGCAACGGCATGACCTACGCCTCGATGGACGCCTGCGGCTGCCAGTTGGAGGCCAAGCTGAGCGGCTTCAAGGCGTTGTCGTCGGCCCGCGTGCCGCAGCCGACTCCGGAAGAACTCACGACCGAGGCCCGTTTGGAGCGCGGCCCGGCCTACGGTCAAACAACGGGTCCGGCGGCCAATCCGGGCGACTGGCCGACGTTCCGGCACGACGCGGCGCGCAGCGGTGCCGCGCCGACGGGGATGACGGATGCCGGCAGCAACTGGGAAACGCGACTCGGCGGTCAACTGACTCAGCCGATCATCGCGGCCGGGCGTGTGTTCGTCGCCTGCCGCGATACGCACACCGTGCACGCGCTGGACGCCGGCACGGGCAAATCCGTCTGGTCCTACACCACCGGTGGACAGACCGATACTCCGCCCACGTACTGGAAGGGGCTGGTCGTTTTCGGGTCGGCGGACGGGTACGTTTATGCCCTGCGAGCCGACGACGGCGCGCTGGCCTGGCGGTTCCGCGCGGCGCCGCTGGACCAGCGCATGATGGCCTGGGAACGGATCGAATCGGCTTGGCCCGTGCATGGCAGTGTCTTGGTGCGCGAAGATGCGGACGGCAAAGCGATCGCGTACTGCACCGCCGGCCGCAGCATCTTCCTGGACGGCGGCATCCGCTTCCTGCGGCTCGACGTGGCGACCGGGAGACTGCTGGGCGAAGTCGTCTGGGACGACAAGGACCCGGAGAGCGGCCAGAACATCCACGAGGCGTACCTGAAAAAGACGCCCGGCAACACGATGCCCGTCGGCCTGTCTGACGTCTTGTCCTGCGACGGACGAAACCTGTGGATGCGTTCGCAAAAGATCGACTTCGAAGGCCAACGCACGGAACTGACCGTCCTGCCCGCCACGGACCAGCCGCCGGAGGACGCCCATTTGTTCTGCCAGATCGGGTTTGTCGACGACTCGTATTTCTTCCGCTCGTACTGGACCTACGGCCGCCGCATGACGGGCGGGTACGGCGGTTGGTACCAGGCTGGGCGCTATGTGCCCTCGGGACGCATCTTGTGCTTTGACGATCAGGCGGTCTACGGGTACGGCCGCAAACCGGAGTACATGACGAATGCGTCCGTGGTCGAGTACCACCTGTTCGCCGCGAACAAGGCGGTCAGCCCGGACGACATTAGTCGTGTCAGCCAAGCGGAACGGACCATGAGTCAGCGGCGGCCGGAGCGGAACGCGTCCTCGTCGGATTGGCGTTTGCGGTGGTTCTTTCCACGGGAGGAGTTGTCGGCGATCCGCGTCCAGTGGCTGTTGGACCAGCCATCGATCATGACGCGGGCGATGTGCGTCGCGGGCGACCAGTTGTTCTTGGCCGGGCCGCCCGACGTGGTGGACGAGCGGTTCGCGTATCGCAACCCGGACGATCCGGACATCCAGGCCTTGCTGGCAGCGCAGGAAGAAGCCTACGCCGGCCGAAAAGGCGGCCAGTTGTGGGCGATGAACAAGGCCGACGGCCGGCCGGTGGCTCGGCACGACCTGGACACGATCCCGGTATTCGACGGCCTGGCATCCGCCAACGGCCGCCTGTATCTGAGCACGATCGACGGCCGCGTGATGTCCATCGTAGACTTCTCGCTCCGCGAGAAGGACCCCGCTCGCGGAGCGAGCGGATTACGGTGGCAAACCCTTTGGGACCAGCCCGAGGACGCCAGCTACCTGCTGCCGCTCCCGGAACCCAAAGACGCCGACTTCCAAAAAGTCTCCGGCTGCAAGGTGTTCGCCTCGAAATTGGGTTACCGCCTGCGGGCCAACGATCGAGACACCTTGGGCGTCGCGCTGAAAAAGCTCGACAAACCCATCACCGGCACGGTCACGTTCCGCACGCGAATCCGCGCCGTCAAGGAGGCAGAAGGCCTGCTGCGGAACGGGTACCTGGCCTTCGGCGGCAGCGCCGAGGAAGCGGAACTGGTCAAGTGCGGCGTCCGCCTGCAGACGCAATCGGCCTCGATCGTCCAGGGGCCGTTCAAGGGTGCGGAGAAGTCCGGCAAGTCGGCCAAGGTCGACGCGCCCGAGGACAAGGGCCTGGAAGCGGTCGTGACCGTGGACCTGGCCGCCCAAAAGGTGACGTACGTCGCCAACGGCGTCAAACTAGAAGCACCGCTGAAGTCCCCGCTGCCGGCCATCACGCATCTGGGCTACGTCATCGACAGCGCGATGATCGACGTGGCCCCGATCGAAGTGGAAACACCGTTCCGCAAATCGTAGACCGCTCGCTCCGCGAGCGGAACCTTCTCGCGGAGCGAGAAGCCTACGATAGGAGTCACCCCAGATGTCAACCCGCGCCGACCAACAACCGTTGCTCGCGTTCCATCTGTTCGACGCCGAAGCAGATGTCCAAATCGTGGAACGCCGGTTGCCGCACTGGTCCCAGGCCGGCGCCGTCTGCTTCCTCACTTGGCGCACGATCGACTCGTTGCCGAAGGACGTTCTCGACCGCTGGTTCGGCGATCGCGCGCGGTGGCTTGCAAGCCACGGAATCCAGCCGGATGATCCGCAGTGGCGAGACCAACTGCAGCGTCTGGATTTCAAGCTGGTCCGCGATTTCCTGGACAAGCTATGGAACCGCTGGCACGATTCGCTGGACGCCGGTCACGGAGCGGGCGCGCTGCGCCAACCGGAGTTGTCGGCGATTGTCGCGGACAGCTTGCAGCACTTTGACGGCGACCGACATGAGATGCTGGACTACGTAGTCATGCCCAACCACTGCCATCTGCTGGCGGTGTTTCCGGACGAGCAGGCCATGCTGGTGCAGTGCGAATCCTGGAAGCATTATACAGCGGTACAGATCAATCGGCGTCTTCACCAGCGAGGCCACTTCTGGCAAGCGGATGGATTCGATCATCTGGTGCGTACGGAGGCACAGTTCGAGTACCTGCGGAAATACATCCGCGACAATCCCCAACGGGCCCGGCTGAAGCCGGGCGAGTATCGGCACTATTCCAAGGTTCTATCGTAGACGTCTCGCTCCGCGAGACGGAATTCCGCTCGCGGAGCGGTCTACGATGGGCCCACGGTTCACTGGAGTCCCCACCATGAAACACGTCGCCTTCGTCACCCTGTCGTTGTTGGGCTCTTGCGCGACGGCGATGGCCGCCGACCCGGCGCCGCATCCGAACATCCTGTTCATCTTCTGCGACGACCTGACCAATCAGGCCGTCAGCGCGTACGGGCATCCGCTGAAGCTGCTCGACACGCCCCACATCGACCGCATCGCCCGCGAAGGCATGCGGTTCGACCGCTGCGTCGTTCCCAACTCGCTGTGCGGCCCCAGCCGGGCCGTGATCCAGACGGGCAAGTACAGCCACATCAACGGCTTCTTCCGCAACGGCAACCGCTTTGACGGCTCGCAGCAGACGATGCCCAAGCTGCTGCAACGGGCCGGCTACCAGACCGCGGTGATCGGCAAGTGGCATCTGGAGAGCGACCCGACCGGTTTCGATCATTGGCACATCTTGCCCGGCCAAGGCAGGTACTACAACCCGCCCATGATCCGCGACGGTCAGCGGGTCGAGCATACCGGCTACACGACCGACCTGATCGCCGACTTTTCCATCGAGTGGCTGAAGAACCGCGACAAGAGCAAGCCGTTTCTGCTGATGAGCCAGCACAAGGCGCCGCACCGCGAGTGGTCGCCGGCGCTGCGGCACCTGGGCTGGAACGGCGACCGGGAATTCCCCGAGCCGGAAACCCTTTTCGACGATTACTCCGGCCGCGGCCGCGCGGAACACGAACAGGACATGACGTTGGAAAAGACCTTCAACCAGAC